>NZ_JBIADZ010000018.1:0-229248 GCF_042868035.1 Streptomyces sp. NPDC007875
CCGCACCTGTCGATGGTGCGCCCGGTCTCCCCGCGCAGCCCCGAGGGGTGCGAGGAGTGCCTGCGCCTGGGGTCCCCCTGGGTCCATCTGCGGCTCTGTCTGACCTGCGGACACGTCGGGTGCTGCGACTCCTCGCCGCTCAAGCACGCACGTTCGCACGCGTACGCCGAACAACACCCGATCGTCGAGCCCCTGGAAGCTGGCGAGACATGGCGGTGGTGCTACGCCCACGAGGCCATGGCCTGATGTGATGACGGACGAGGACCGGTCCCGGGGGGCCGCACCGGAGGAAGCCGTACCGGACGAGACCCCGGACGCTTACGGCGCGTATCCGCGGCTGACGGACGAGCAGATCGCCTTCCTCTCCCGGCACGGCACCCGCCGGTCCGTGGTGCCCGGTCAGGTGCTCATCCGCGACGGCGGGCGGCCCCCGGATTTCTTCGTCGTCCTCAGCGGCTCGGTCGCGATCACCGAGCACCGCGGCACCCCGGACGAGCGGCTCCTGAGGGTGCACGGCCCGGGGCGCTTCCTCGGCGAACTGGGCCTGCTCCAGGGGCAGGTGGCCTTCTACACCGCTCACGCCCGGGAGGCCGGGGAGGTGCTGGCCCTCCCGGTGGACCGGCTGCGGGCGCTGCTGGCCCGCGACCCCTGCCTCGGCAACCTCGTCCTCCGCGCCTATCTGGGCCGCCGCGCCCAGCTGGTCGGGGGCGGCGTCGGTTTCCGCATCCTCGGCTCGCGCTACTCGCCCGACACCCGGCGGCTGCGCGAGTTCGCGGCCCGCAACCGGCTGCCGCACCGCTGGATCGACCTGGAGGCGGACCAGGAGGCCGAGGCGCTGCTGCGCCGCGTCTCGGTCAGCCCGGAGGACACCCCGGTCATCATCTGGCGCGAGCACCACGTGCTGCGCAACCCCAGCAACGCCGAACTGGCCCAGCTCATCGGCCTCTCCCCACCGATGACCGCCCACAGCCACTGCGATCTGCTGGTCGTCGGCTCCGGCCCGGCCGGGATCGCCGCCGCCGTCTACGGCTCCTCCGACGGGCTGACCACCACGGTCGTGGACACGGTGGCCCCCGGCGGCCAGGCCGGCACCACGTCCCTGATCGAGAACTACTTCGGCTTCCCGGCCGGGATCCCCGGCTCGGAACTCGCCGAGCGGGGCATGCTCCAGGCGCGCAAGTTCGGGACGCAGGTACGGATCCCGGCGGAGGCGACCTCCCTCGAACCGGGCCACGGCCACTACCGCGTCACCTTCGCCGACGGCAGCGAAACGCTGTGCCGTACCGTCGTCCTGGCCACCGGCGCCCGGTACCGCCGACTGGACGTCCCCGGGATGGAGCGGCTGGAGCGGACGAGCGTCTACTACGCGGCCACCGTCTACGAGGCGCGGCAGTGCGGCGCGGCCCCCGTCGCCGTGGTCGGCGGCGGCAACTCCGCGGGCCAGGCATCGCTCTTCCTCGCCGAATGGGTGCCCCAGGTGCACCTGCTGATCAGGGGCTCGTATCTGGGCGCCCGGATGTCCCGCTATCTGGTCGACCAGATCGAGCGCCATCCGCGGGTGAACGTGGTGCTGGACAGCGAGCTCCGCGAGGTGCGCGGCGACGACGCCCTGCGGACGATCGTGGTCGAGCACCGCCGCACCCGGGAGCGCCGCACCCTGGACGCCTGCGCCCTGTTCGTCTTCATCGGGGCCAAGCCGTGCACCGACTGGCTCACCGGCGTCCTGGCCCTGGACGACCAGGGTTTCGTGCTCACCGGCGACGAGGCCGAGGCCCGGGCGGCCCACGGCGTCCGGGAGGGCCCCGGCCGCGGCTGTCTGAGCCTGGAGACCACGCTGCAGGGGGTCTTCGCCGCCGGTGATGTGCGCAGCGGCTCGGTCAAGCGGGTGGCCTCGGCGGCCGGCGAGGGGGCGATGGCCATCCACCACGTCCATGACCGCCTCGCCCGCACCGCCGCCGGGCCCGCCCACCCGAGCGCCGCCCCTCCAGCTCCGTCCGGCCGGTCCGCCGCGCCGGGCGGTGATCCGCACGTGTCCGCTTCACCTGCGCACCGCAACACCCGCGCAGCCGCTCCACCTGACCGGAGGACGAACACCATGGTTGCCACAGGCTTTGCCTCCTTCGACACGACGGTCGACAAGACCAACCGGCTCCTCAAGGAGATCGAGGACGCGTACGGCTGGCCCAAGGAGCGCCGCAAGCAGTCCTACGCCGCCCTGCGCACGGTCCTGCACCAGCTGCGGGACCGGCTGACGGTGGACGAGGCCGTGCAGTTCGGCGCACAGCTCCCGATGCTGGTGCGCGGCATCTACTACGAGGGGTGGAGACCCGCGGAGACGCCCGTGAAGATGCACAGCGAGGAGTTCTACCGGCGGATCCGGCACGACTTCCCGTACTCGATCCAGGGCGATATCGAACAGCTGGTGCACACCGTCCTGGAGACCCTGCAGCGCCATATCAGCGAGGGCGAATGGCACGATCTGCGGGCCCGGATGCCCGCCGACCTGGTCACCGTCATCCCGGCCTAACATGAACCACCTGGTGGTACTGTCGCACCGTTAGACGGTCTATGCGTAGTGCGGCGAGGAGGACGGGCGATGGGGACGGCAGCCGGAGAGGGCGGCGAGGGAGTACGGAGTGTACTGCGCGCACTGGATCTGCTCGCCCTGTTCGACGAGTCCCACCGCTCCCGCAGCGTACGGGAGTTGACCGACGCCACCGGACTGGCCAAGTCCACCGTGGTCCGTCTGGTGGCCACCCTTGAGCAGCGCGGGCTGCTGTGGAGCCGGGGGGACGGCCGGCTCACCCCCGGTGCGGGCCTGCTGCGCTGGGCGGCGCTCGCACAGGACGCCTGGCGGCTGCCCCCGGAGGCGGTGGAGTGCCTGCGCGTCCTCTCGGCGCGGTCCGGCGGCGAGTCCTCGCGGATCTACATCCGCCAGGGGGCCTCCAGGGTGTGTGTGGCCCAGCACGAGGGCACCCAGCAGCTGCGCCATGTGGTGCGCATCGGCGAGGAGATGCCCCTGTGGGCCGGTGCCTCCGGGCATGTCCTGCTCATCGGCGGCTCGCCCCGGACCCTGAGCCGGGTGGCCTCGGCGGCCGGGCGCGACCCCGACTTCGCCTCCGTCCTGGCCGAACGGGCGCGCCTCGCCGCGCAGCGGGGCTGGGCGGTCAGCCACGGCGAGCGCGAGGACGGGGTGTCCGCCGTGGCCGCCCCCGTCACCGACGCGGCCGGGCAGGTCGTCGCCGCGGTGGGCCTCGGCGGCCCCACCAGCCGCTTCACCGAGGAGCGCGTCGAGTCGTTCCGCCCGGCGCTGACCGAGGCCGCGAGGCGGCTGTCGGAGCTGCGGTTCCTCGGCGAGAGCGGCTGACGCTCACGCGCCCTCCGCACGCCCTGTGTTCCTTGTGCTGCCTGGGCTCCCCTCGCTCTCCGGCCGGATGAGGTCCCGGGGGGCCGGGCCCTCGTAGGAGGGCAGCAGCCGCCGGGGAAGAGGACCCTTGATCCTGGCCCCACCGGACGTCTCCTCCCAGGCGTGGGAGAGGATGCCCACGCCGCGGGAGAGCACGAACAGCCCGCGTCCGAGCTCGGGCGGAAAGCCGAGTTCGCTGTAGACGATGGCGGTGGCGCCGTCGATGTTCATCGGCACGGGACGGCTGCGGCCCTCCGCGAGCGCCCGCTCCAGGGCCGTCCCGGCGCGCAGCGCCCAGCCCGGGGCCTCGCCGTCCGCCACTGCCGCACCCACCAGGTCGAGCAGGGGGGTGCGGCGCGGGTCGTACGGGTGGAACCGGTGGCCGAATCCGGGGACATGGGAGCCCGTGGCACGGTACTCCGCCACCAGGTCCTTCGCGGCGTCATCGACGTCCGCCCCCTCGGCCACGGCCCGCTCCAGCTCGGTCAGCACCCGCATGCACTGCTGACCGGCCCCGCCGTGGACGTCTCCCAGGAGGTTCACCCCGGTGGCCACCGCGTTGTTCAACCCCAGGCCGCAGGTGGCCGCCATCCGGGCGGCGGCGATCGACGGGGCCTGGGGCCCGTGGTCGACGGCGGCGACGAGCGCGGCCTCCAGCAGCCGGCCCTGGGGCGGGGTGGGCAGCTCGCCGCGCAGCATCAGCCAGATGGTCTCCGCGAAGGACACCTGGCCGATCAGCTGCTCGACCGGGTAGCCGCGCAGCAGGATCTCGCCCGGCCGGATGCGGCTGACGGCGGTGGACCACCAGTCGGTGACCTCCCGCGGATCCATGACGCGGTGCTCACCGGCGGCCTCGCCCCGATGCTCGCGTCCGCCCTGCTGCTCTGGTTCGACCACAGCGTCACCGGCGTGGTCGTCTTCATCGCCCTGATGAGCGCGCTCACCGTGGCCACGGTGGCACTGGCGCGGGAGACGCGCGGGGCCGCCGAACCGACCGAGGAGGCGGCCGCACGGAAGCAGGACGTCCGGACGGCACCGTGACACCCCGGGGCGGGCGCTGCGGCCGCCGGGTCAGGCGCTGCCGGGGCACGCGCCGGCGGGTCAGGCGCTGCCGGGGTCCTCGAGGAACGTCCGCAGCCGGCGCAGCGTCTCGTCCGGAGCCTCCTCGGGAAGGTAGTGGTCGCACGGCAGGGCCTGCCCGCGCACATCGTCCGCGTAACCGCGCCAGATCTCCGGTACGTCGTAGTGACGGCCGACGAAACCGTGCGCGCCCCACAGAGCCAGCAGCGGTGCGGTGACCCGTCGGCCCGCGGCGGCGTCCGCGTCGTCGTGGACCAGGTCGATGGAGGCGGCGGCGCGGTAGTCCTCGCAGCTGGCGTGGATGGCCGCGGGATCCGAGAAGCAGCGGATGTACTCGGCCTGGGCCGCCTCGTCGAACGGGGTTCCGCCACCGTGGCGGGCCCCCATCCGGGTACGGATCCAGAACGCGGGGTCCTGGCCGATGAGGTGTTCCGGGATGCCGTTCTGCGCCGCCAGGAAGAACCAGTGGTAGTACCCGAGCCCGAAGTCCTTGTCGGCGTGCTGGAAGACGTACCGCGTGGGCACGATGTCGAGCACCGCGAGCGCGGAGACCGCCGCTGGGTGGTCGAGGGCCAGCCGGTGGCCGACCCGGCCGCCCCGGTCATGGCCGACGACCGCGAAGCGGTCGAAGCCCAGCTCCCGCATCACCAGTAGCTGGTCGCGCGCCATGGCCCGCTTGGAATACGTGGTGTGCTCGGCGTCGGACACGGGCTTGTGGCTGTCCCCGTAGCCGCGCAGATCGGTCAGGACCACGCGGTGGGTGGCCGCGAGCGCCGGGGCGATGTGGTGCCAGATCATATGGGTCTGCGGATAGCCGTGCAGGAGCAGGACGGGCGGCCCGTCCCCGGCCGTGCGCACGTTGATTCCCACACCCTCGACGTCAAGGGTGCGGCGGTCGAAGTCGCCCAGCAGCTGATCGCTCATGATCCGATCCCAGCAGCCGCCGCGGTGCGCGTCCAAGACCCGTTGACGACAATCCTTATAGGCGCCACCTATGGTCCGGTGAGGGTGGCAAGCGGACCTATGAACGCGGTGAGCGGCCTGTGAGGGTGGCGGGCGGACCCATGAGGGCGGCAAGGCGCGGGGAGGCGGCGCGGTGGATGTGCGGCAGTTGGAGTACTTCCTGGCCGTGGTGGACCACGGCGGATTCAACCGGGCGGCCTCCGCGCTGTATCTGTCCCAGCCCTCCCTGTCCCAGGCCATCCGCGCCCTGGAGCGCGACCTGGGCAGCGACCTCTTCCACCGCATCGGCCGCCGGGCGGTCCTCACCGACGCGGGCACGGCGCTGATCGCACCGGCCCGGGAAGCGGTGCGCAGCCTGCAGCTCGCGCGGGCCAGTGTGGAGTCGGTGCACGGGCTGCGCGGCGGCCGGGTGGACATCGCGGCCCCGCCCTCACAGGCCGTCGAGCCGCTGACGGGGCTGATCGACCGCTTCACCCGCGCCCATCCCGCGGTGTCCGTACGGGTGCAGGCCGCGTTCACCCCGCGCGATGTGACGGAGATGGTGCGCACCGGCGTGTGCGAGCTGGGGCTGCTGGCCTCCCCCGACGCCGCGCCCCAGGGCGATGTGCGCACCTATCCACTGCTCGAACAGCGCTTCGTCCTCCTGACACCCCCGGACGGGCCGTTCCGCCCCGGTGTGCCGGTGCGCCATGAGCAGCTGGCCGGACATCGGCTGATCGTGGGCCAGAAGGGCACCGGGATGCGCCGTTTCGTCGACGACCTCCGGGCCGAGGGCGTCGCGCTGACCGTCGTGGTCGAGACCGAGCACCGGGTGGCGATCCTGCCGCTGGTCCTGCGGGGCGTCGGCCTGGCCGTGGTCGCCGACGCCTGGCGCGGCCTCGCCGAGCGGGCGGGGGCGCTGGTCCTGGACCTCGAGCCGAGCACCAGCCTGCATATCGCCCTGGTCAGCCGGCGGGCCCCGCTGACGCCGGCGGCGGAGGCGTTCGTAAGAACCGCCACGGGCCAGGGAGGAACAGCCACGGGGCGTCCATAAGGCGGACCTATAAGACACATGGAATCTGCGTCTTGGACGCGGAAGACGCTCCCCTGCTGCAATCCCCTCCATGACGAACCGCCGCACGACCACCCACCGCATCGCCCTGATCCCCGGCGACGGCATCGGCAACGAGGTCATCCCGGCCGCCCGCCGCGTCCTGGACACCGTGGCCGCCCGGCACGGCCTCGGCTTCAGCTACGAGACGTTCGACTGGTCCTGCGAGCGCTATGTCAACCAGGGCGCGATGATGCCCGACGACGGTCTGGAGCGACTGCGCGGCCATGACGCGATCCTGCTCGGCGCGGTCGGCTACCCCGGCGTCCCCGACCATGTCTCGCTGTGGGGTCTGCTGATCCCCATCCGCCGGGGCTTCCAGCAGTACGTCAATCTGCGCCCCATCCGCGTCTTCGAAGGCGTGCCCAGCCCGCTGCGCGAGGCGGGGCCCGGCGATGTGGACCTCGTCGTCGTCCGGGAGAACGTCGAGGGCGAGTACGGCGAGATCGGCGGCCGCCTGGGGCGGGGGCTCCCGGAGGAAATGGCCGTCCAGGAGGCGGTGTTCACCCGTAAGGGCGTCACCCGTGTCCTGGACTACGCCTTCTCGCTCGCCGAGCGGCGCGGCGGCCACCTCACCTCGGCCACCAAGTCCAACGGCATCATCCATACCATGCCGTTCTGGGACGAGCTCGTGGCCGAACGCGCCGCCGCGTACCCGGAGGTGGCCTGGAGCCAGGAGCACATCGACGCCCTCGCCGCCAAGTTCGTCCTCGACCCGCGGCGCTTCGACGTCGTCGTGGCCTCCAACCTCTTCGGCGACATCCTCAGCGACCTGGCCGCCGCGGTCGCCGGCAGTATCGGCATCGCCCCCGCGGCCAACCTCAACCCCGAACGCGACTTCCCGTCCATGTTCGAACCCGTCCACGGCTCCGCCCCCGACATCGCCGGACGCGGTATCGCCAACCCGCTCGGCGCGATCTGGTCCGCCGCCATGATGCTCGACCACCTCGGTCACCCCGAGGCGGCCACCCGCATCACCGACGCCATCGCGACCGTTCTGGCGAAGACCCCCGTCCGCACCCCGGACCTGGGCGGCACGGCCACCACGGAGGAATTCACCGACGCCCTGCTCGAACTGGTCTGACGCGCCCGGGGTGGGGCTGGCCCCAGGGCGATCCGGGTGGCTGACCGGATCGCTCCCGGGCCCGGCGGCCTCTAGCGTGGCCATTCGGTCGCGCGGGGGCTCGGAGGGGGACATCGAATGAACGTGATCAAGCGCAGGCGGGTGCGGGGTGGATTCCTCACGCTGGCGGTGGCGATAAGTGTCGCGGCGGTGACACCGGCCGATACGCCGTGGCGGAACACGGCCGCCACGGCCACGGTGGCCGAATCGACCGCGGCCGAATCCACTGCCACCACATCCACCACTGCCACGTCCGCCAACGCCGCCGACCACACCCGGCTGCGCACACTCCTGCGGCGGCTGACCACGGTCGACGGCGCGCCCGGAGCGCTCGTGGAGGTGCGGAACCGGCGCGGCGGCAGCTCGGTGCTGACCAGCGGCGTCGCGGACGTGAGAAGCCATGCGCCGATACACCGCGACAGCAGGTTCCGGGTCGGCAGCATGACCAAGTCGTTCGTGGCGACCGTCGTGCTCCAGCTGGTGGGCGAGCGTCGCGTCGTCCTCGACGCGCCGGTGGAGCGCTATCTGCCCGGGGTCGTCCGCGGACACGGGAACGACGGGCGGCGGATCACCGTCCGCCAGTTGCTCCAGCACACCAGCGGCCTGCCCGACTACCTCGCCTACCTCACCCCGCAGGAGATCCTCGAGGACCCGCTCGCCCACCACGACATCCGCGACCTCGTGAACATCGCGCTCGCCCATCCGCCGACCTTCAAGCCCGGCACCGGCTGGCGTTACTCCAACACGGGCTATCTGCTCGCCGGGATGATCATCGAGAAGGTGACCGGCCACAGCTACGGCGAGGAGATCCACCGCCGCATCATCGCGCCGCTCGGGCTGCGCGAGACGTACGTACCGGGCGACGACCCGGCGATCCCCGGACCGCATCCGCGCGGGTATGCGCGGCCGGGCGAGGACGCCCCGCTCGTGGACGTCACCGCGGTCAACCCTTCGGTCGCGGGCCCGGGCGGCAGCATGATCTCCAGCGGCACCGACCTCAGCCGGTTCCTGGCCGCCCTCGTCGGCGGCAGGCTGCTGCGCCCGGCCCAGCTGCGGCAGATGATGAACACCCGCCCGACCGGCAACCCGGACGGCCGGGCGTACGGCCTCGGACTGGAGAGCAGGCCCCTGCCCTGCGGCGGCCTCTCCTGGGGGCACACCGGCGACATGCTCGGGTACGGGACGATGGGCGGCGCCACGGTCGAGGGCAGGCAGGCGACGGTCATGGTGAACGTCGACCCGGGCGGCTCGGACGCACAGGACGACGACATGCAGGCCGCCGTCCAGACGGCGCTCTGCGGGAGCCGGTAGCTCGGGACGCGGTACCGGCGTGCCCCGGCCGCACTGACGACGGGGCTCCCCGTGCCCGGGCGCGGCCGCGCCACGTGCTCGGGGAGCCCCGTTTCGGTGTCACTCGGCAGAGCGCCTCAGATCAGGATGATCAGGACTGGGGCCGGCTGCCGTGGTTGGCTCCGTTCTTACGACGGGCCTTCTTCTTGCGACGTCGCTTCGACGACATGTCGCCTCCTCTCCAACGATGCTTTCGCCCTATATGTACCGATCGCATCGGTATCTCAAGCGGTGATCACGCGGGCGCGTACCCAGCCCCGCCCCTCGCTACGTCACCCGCTTCCGTGAAGCACCTCACGTCACGGCCTTGCCTTGCCATCCCGAGGTGGGCGGGGCCACTGTGGAAGCGCCTGCCCCGCGAGTCACGGCACGAGCCACCCGAGTATCGGGGTCGACTGCAGGTAGACGAGCAGACACAGCGCAGGCACGAGTACGGCCGACGCGGTGTCCGCACCGCGAGTCCGGGCCATTCGAAGGTCAAGGTCGTAGCCGCCAGGGCGCCACTGTGTCAGGCCCAGGGTCGCTGGAATCGGCCCCGAGCCTGGCACGAGAAGCGGGTATTCAGTTCGAGTAGCCGACTCAGGCGGGGCCGGTGCTCGAGGAGTGCGCATTCGCGCGAGAACTTCCCGGAAGTCCCTGGAGGAACAGGGACGGGCCGCGATACAGCCGACGCGGCCAGGCGGCTGATGGCGGACGAGTCGGCCTGTACGCCGGGTTCTGTCTCCCGGGGACCTTGCGGACCCCGGGGAGGCGGCCATCCATCTAGGACCGGCGTTGCCGCCGGTCTCGTGCGGTCTACCCGCGGACTCGGGCGGGCAGCCCTCGATCGTCCGCGCAGAGCCGCCGTGTGGCGGCTCCTCTTGACCTTGCTCCAGGTGGGGTTTACCGAGCCGTCCGAGTCACCTCGGACGCTGGTGGTCTCTTACACCACCGTTTCACCCTTACCGGGGGCCGAAGCCCTCGGCGGTCTGTTTTCTGTGGCACTGTCCCGCGGGTCACCCCGGGTGGGCGTTACCCACCACCTTGCCGTGTGGAGCCCGGACGTTCCTCGGCGGGGCCCGAAGGACCCCGACGCGACCGCCCGGCCGGCTCGTCCGCCGTGATGACCATGATACCCGGCACCTCCGCCCGGCCGGCGACGGTCTGGCTGCGCTGGCCGGAGGTCGTAGGCTCGGGCGGGGCCGGGCGTGGTTCTCCGGGGCCGTCCCGCGCCCTGCCGTCCAACGACCCGTCGCTCCTGCCGCCAACGACCCGTTCGAGGAGATCCGCCGTGCTCGTCCTGCTGCCGCCGTCCGAGGGAAAGGCCACGGGGGGCTCCCGCTCCCCGCTGGACCTGGGAGCGCTGTCGCTGCCCGAACTGGGTGAGGCGCGGGCGGAGGTCCTGGACGAGCTGGTGTCGCTGTGTTCGGGCGACGAGACGAAGGCCGCCGAGGTGCTGGGGCTGAGTGAGGGGCTGCGCGGCGAAGTCGCGAAGAACGCGGCGCTGCGGGAGGCCGGGACCCGGCCCGCGGGCGAGATCTACACCGGGGTGCTGTACGACGCGCTCGGCCTGGCCACCCTGCCCGCCGCCGCCCGGCGCCGCGCGGGCCGGTCGCTGCTGGTGTTCTCCGGGCTCTGGGGCGCGGTGCGGATCGGCGACCGTATCCCCTCCTACCGCTGCTCGATGGGGGTGAAGCTGCCGGGGCTCGGCGCACTGGGCACGTACTGGCGGAACCGGACCCCGATGGCCGAGGTGATTCCGCAGGCCGCCGGGCGCGGGCTGGTGCTGGACCTCAGGTCGGCGGCGTACGCGGCGGCGTGGAAGCCCAAGGGGGCGCTGGCCGAGCGTACGGCGACGGTGCGGGTGCTCCAGTCGAAGATCGTGAACGGGGTCGAGAAGCGGTCCGTCGTCAGCCACTTCAACAAGGCGACGAAGGGCCGGATGGTACGGGACCTGCTGACCGCCGGGCTCGCGCCGAGCGGGCCCGGTGAGCTGGTGGAAGCGCTGCGGGGGCTCGGGTACGTGGTGGAGGCCGCGCCGCCGGAGCGGGCGGGGCAGGCGTGGGGGCTGGACGTGGTGGTGACCGAGCTGTAGGGCCTGGGAGCCGCCCGGGTGGCATTGGTGTTGCGGCATGTGCAACCGCCATTGCGCAGTGCGCGCACCATGGGCAGGATGGGCGCCGTGACTAGCACCGTGCCCTCCCCCGGTTTTCCGGACTCCTCGCTGCTCGACCTCGCCCCCGTCATCCCCGTGGTCGTCGTCCACGACGCGGCCCAGGCGGTCCCGCTGGCCCGTGCCCTGGTGGCGGGCGGGCTGCCGGTGATCGAGGTGACCTTCCGGACGCCCGCCGCCGCGGACGCGATCCGGGCGATCGCCGAGGAGGTCCCGGACGCGGTCGTCGGCGCCGGGACCGTCCTGAGCCCGGAGCAGGTGGAGACGGCCGTCGCCGCCGGGTCGCGCTTCCTGGTCACGCCCGGCTGGACGGACCGGCTGCTGGGCGCACTGGACGCGTCCGGTCTGCCGTATCTGCCGGGGGTCTCGACCACCTCGGAGGTCGTGGCGCTGCTGGAGCGCGGGGTCGAGGAGATGAAGTTCTTCCCGGCGCAGGCGGCCGGGGGCACGCCGTATCTCAAGGCGCTCGCCTCACCGCTCCCCCAGGCCCGCTTCTGCCCGACCGGCGGCGTCAACGCCTCGAACGCCCCCGAGTACCTGGCCCTCCCCAACGTCGGCTGCGTGGGCGGCACATGGATGCTGCCCGCAGACGCGCTGGCGGCGGGCGACTGGGGGCGCGTCGAGTCCCTGGCCCGGGAAGCCGCGGCACTGCGAGGGTGACAGCCGCTGCGGTCGGCGCCCCTGGTGCAGCTTCCCCGTGCCCCCCCTACCGCAGATGCGCCGTCTCGTTCAGCAGTCTCAACGACGCGTTCCCGTCCGCGTAGTACGCCACCGCCGACAGCGAGGCCGCCGAGAGCTCCATGCGGAACAGGGTCTCCGGCGGGGCGCCCAGGGCCAGCCGGACCAGGGTTTTGATCGGTGTGACATGGGTGACCAGCAGCACCGTACGGCCCGTGTAACGGGCGATCAGCTTGTCACGGGAGAGCGCGACTCTGCGCGTGACCGCCGCGAAGCTCTCGCCGCCGCCGGTCGGGGCCACCTTGCTGGAGGCCAGCCATGCCTCCAGGTCCTCCGGGTGGCGCTCCTTGACCTCCGCGAAGGTCAGGCCCTCCCACGCGCCGAAGTCCGTCTCCCGCAGCCCCTCCTCGACCCGGACGTCCAGGCCCAGGCGCCGGGCCACCGCGTCGGCGGTCTCCCGGCAGCGCCGCAGCGGTGAGGTGACGATGGCCTGGATGGTGCCGCGCGCGGCGAGCGCCGCCGCCACCCGCTCGGCCTGGTGGCGGCCCACGTCGGAGAGTCCGGGGTCGGTGCCGCCGCTGCCGGAGAAGCGCTTCTCGGGGGTGAGCGGGGTCTCCCCGTGCCGGAGCAGGACGAACGTGGCGGGGGTGCCCAGATCCGCCGAGCCCCAGCCCACCGCCGGGGCGCCGGTGGCGGCGGGCTCGGCGAGGGCGTCGTCGGCGGGGGCCGCGGACTCCGGCGCGCCCGCCGTCGGCGTGCCGCCGGGCGGCACGTTCGGCTGCCACTGCTCGCCCCGCTTGCCCGCGTCCATCGCCTCGTTGGCGAGCCGGTCCGCGTGCTTGTTCTGCTCGCGCGGGATCCACTCGTACGCCACCTGGCCGGGCGGCATGATCGCCTTGGCCTCGGCGGCGAGCGGCCGCATATCGGGGTGCTTGATCTTCCAGCGGCCCGACATCTGCTCGATGACCAGCTTGGAGTCCATCCGCACCCGGACCTCGGCCGCCGGGTCCAGGGCGTACGCCGCCCGCAACCCGGCGATCAGGCCCTTGTACTCGGCGACGTTGTTGGTCGCCGTGCCGATGTACTCGGCCACCTCGGCGAGCGGCTCACCGGTCTCCGCGTCGAGCACGACCGCGCCGTAGCCGGCCGGCCCCGGGTTGCCCCGGGACCCGCCGTCCGCCTCGACGACGAAGCGCCGCGCCATCGCCCTACAGCCCCGACTCGGGCGTACGGATCAGGATCCGGCGGCAGTTCTCGCACCGCAGCACCGTGTCGGGGGCCGCCGAGCGCACCTCGTTGAGCTCGGTGATGGCGAGCTCCTGGCGGCAGCCGTCACAGCTGCGCTGGTAGAGCCGGGCCGCGCCGACACCGCCCTGCTGCTCGCGCAGCTTGTCGTAGAGCTTCAGCAGATCGGCGGGGATGGTCCCGGCGATCACCTCGCGCTCCTTGGTGGCGGTCGCGATCTCGGCGTCGATCCCCTCGGCCGCCGCGTCCCGGCGCGACTGGGCGTCGCCGATCTTGGACTGGAGGGACTCCACCCGCTCGGTCAGCTCGGCGATCCGCTCCTGGACGGACTCCCGGCGCTCCATGACCTCCAGGACGACGTCCTCCAGGTTGCCCTGGCGCTTGGCGAGGGAGGCGATCTCGTGCTGGAGGTTCTCCAGATCCTTCGGCGAGGTGACGGCACCGGAGTCCAGGCGCTTCTGGTCGCGGGCGGCGCGCTGGCGCACCTGGTCCACGTCCTGCTCCGCCTTGGTCTGCTCGCGGGCGGTGTCGCTCTCCTCGGTCTGCGCGGCGATGAGCAGGTCGCGCAGCTGGGTGTGATCGGCGTTCAGCGTCTCGATCTCGGCGTGCTCGGGCAGCGTCCTGCGCTTGTGCGCGAGTTGCGACAGCCGGACGTCGAGCGCCTGGACGTCGAGGAGGCGGATCTGATCGGCGGGCGCGGCATTCAGCGTGGGGCTCCAGGGGAGTCGAGTGGAACGGAAAACGAGGTCAAGGGGGTCAAGAGGTTCAAGGGGCGGAAACTGCGAGCGGGCGTTGAGCGGAGCAGGGTCGAGCGGTCCAGGGTCAAGCGGAGAAGGACGGAGCGGCCGCGCGGACGGCGGGGGCCGTGGCGTGGGCCGTCCAGGGATCGGTGACGATACGGGAGACATGCGTACGCAGGCCCCAGCCGTGCCGGTCGGAGATCTCGTCCAACTGGGCCGCGGCCTGTTCGGTCCAGGGCCACTCGGTGGCCCAGTGCGCGGCGTCCACCAGGGCGAGATCGCTGTGCTCCCGTGCCTCCGAGGACGGGTGGTGGCGCAGATCGGCGGTGAGGAACGCGTCGACCCCGGCCGCGCGCACCGCGTCGAAGAGGCTGTCGCCGGAGCCGCCGCTGACGGCGACCCGGCGGATCGTACGGTCCGGGTCGCCCGCGGCGCGGATGCCCTGCGCGGTGGCGGGCAGCCGGGCGGCGGCGCGCTCGGTGAACTCCCGCAGCGTCTCGGGGTGGTCGAGCTCGCAGACCCGGCCCAGACCGCGGCGGCCCTCGGGGTCGGTGGCGTCGGGCACCAGCGGGCCGACGATCCGCAGGTCGAGCGCGCCGGCGAGGGCGTCGGAGACGCCGGGGTCGGCGGTGTCGGCGTTGGTGTGCGCCACGTGGAGGGCGATGTCGCATTTGATCAGCGTGTGCACCACCCGGCCCTTGAAGCTGGAGGCGGCGACCGTGGTCGTCCCCCGCAGATAGAGCGGATGGTGAGTGATCAGCAGATCGGCGCCGAGGTCCACCGCCTCGTCGGCCACCTCCTGGACCGGGTCGACGGCGAACAGCACGCGGGTGACCTCGGCCTCGGGGTCACCGCACACCGTGCCGACGGCATCCCACTGCTCCGCCCGCTCGGGCGGCCAGAGGGCGTCGAGTGCGGCGATGACGTCGTTGAGTGCGGGCACGGGGCAAGGCTACCTCCCGGATCAGGGCTGAGCCCTGCCCCGGCCTTCACCCAGCGCGACGACGATCGCCACGCGGGCTCCGCCCGGGACTACGGGCCTGGCCGACCTGGCGCGGGCGCCGGCGGCGGGCCGCCCGCACCGGTCCTCCGCCGAGCCTGCCCGGCACGTCCTGGACGTCATGCCCACCCTGCTCGACGCCGCCCCGGGAGCGGGGCTCGCTCCCGGGGTGGCACCGCGAATTCCGAGCGGACACGCTCATCCGTGGACGAGGTAGCCGCGGAGGTCGTCGAGGACCCGGTCGGCGGCGGTGACGCCGAGGCCCAAATACCAGGTCTCCTCGTCGACGTTCTTGGCCTGGCCGTCCTTGACCGCCTTCAGCTTCTTCCACAGCGGGTTGGACTGCGCCTGGTCGCGCTTGGTCGCCTTGGGGTCGCCGTAGACACCGGTGAAGATCCAGTCGGCGTCGGCGTCGTCGATCCGCTCCGGACCGATCTCGGCGGCGAGGTCGTTGATCTGCTGGTTCTTCGGGCGCGGCAGGCCGACGTCCTTGAGGATGGTGCCGATGAAGGACGCCTTGGCGTAGAGCCGGGTGGCCTGCGGCATGAAGCGGAGCATGGTGATGGTCGGCTTGTCGGGGCCGATGTCCTCGCCGAGCCTCTTCGCCTTCTGCTCGTACGCGCCCAGTGCGCGCTTGGCGTCGGCGGTCCGGTCCAGCGCCGCGGCGTTGAGGAGGTAGTTCTCCTTCCAGGTGAAGCCGGGGCGGATGGCGAAGACGGTCGGGGCGATCTGCTTCAGCTCGTCGTAGAGCGGCTCGGCGCGCAGCTTGCTGCCGAGGATCAGATCGGGGTGGAGGGCGTTGATGGCCTCGAGGTTGAGGTTGTTGATGGTGCCGACGTTCTTCGGGTTCCCGGCGTCCTTCTTGAGGTAGTCGGGTATGGCCTGGTCGCCCTCGGAGGGGGCGTAGCCGACCGGCTTCAGCCCCAGCGAGACGACATTGTCGAGCTCGCCGACGTCGAGCACCACGATCCGCTTCGGCTTGCTCTTGAGCTCGGTCTTGCCCATCGCGTGGGTGATGGTGCGGGGAAACGCGCCGGGCTCGGCGTCCGTGCCCATCTTCGCGGTCTGCTCGGCCGCCGTGCCGAAGTCCTTGCCGCCCTGGGCGACGGACTTGCCGCCCCCGCCGTTGCGCTTGGTGCCGTCCCCGTCGTCCGACGATCCACAGGCGGCGAGGGACAGCGCCGCGGCCAGGGCGAGGGCGAGGGCGGCACTGCCGCGGACGCGCAGGGACATGACGGAGCTCCTGGGATTGCAGGGGCGCGCCGTTCTCACGAGCGCGCCGGACGCACTTAGGTGTGCCTTACTTTAATCACAAACCATCCTCCCGTCGCTTACAGCACATTCACCCCCGACCCCTCAGGCGAATCGGGCAAGAGCCACACTTATGGGTGGAGCGCACCCATTACGGCCTTCGGTAGGGGGTACGAAAACTACGTTCAGTGGCCGGAGGTGACTGATCGATGACTGCCTGTGCCTTCGACACCGCCCTCGCCGGGGGCGTCGGCGACCGGCCACGAGGGGGCTTCACCATCGCCTCGGACCGCTCGTACGGCGCGCGGCTCGCGCTCAGCGACGAGGCGTGCTGCTGGTACCCCGAGCGCTGGACGCTGGACGGCCCGGAGCCCTACGCCGTGCCGCTGCCCGCCGCCCAGCCCGAGGAGCCGGACAGCGAACTGCTGCCACTGGCCGACGGGCAGGTGCTCATCCACCGCCGGGTGGCCGGACACCACGCCTTCTCGCTGCTCTACCCGGCCGGTCCCGGTACCGGCGAGCGCTCGCTCGGCGGCATCGACCGCGCCGAGGTCTCGCTGCTGCCGCCCGCGCCCGGCGGCCTGTGCGCGTTCGCGCTGGGGCGCGGGCCGCGGTCCACCTCCATCTGGCTGGTGGCCGGAGGCGGCGTGCTCGTCCCCCAGCATCTGGCCGAGGTGCCCGGCCGCTGTACGGGCGGCAGTTGGCTGGACCGTACGGGCCGGCTGCTGGCGCTCGACCGTGAACTCGACGGCCGGACGAAGACCGTGGTGGTCGATCTGCGGCGCGGCGGTGAGACCAGCCCGCTGCTGCAGATCACCGAGCGCAGTGACGACCGGCTGCTGCTCGCCGACCCCGACAGCGGTCTGCTGCTCGTACGGTCCGACGCGCCCGGGGAGGAGCGGCTGGGGTGGGGGGTGCTGGGCAGCACCCGGCCGGTGCGGTTCCCGGACTGTCTGCGGCCCGCGGGGTGGTCGCAGGCCACGCCGTTCGCGGTGCAGCCGGGGCAGGTGCTGACGCCGGAGGCGTGCGCGGTGGCCTTCCGCGTCGACGGACGGGGCGCGTCCGGACGGCCGTGGGTGGGCGTATGGCGCCCGGCCGATCGGCGGCTACGCGAGTTCTCCGCGCCGGAGGGCTGGCTTCCGGGCGCGGGTCTGTGGACCCGGGACGGCGAGCTGCGGCTGCCGTACGCGACCCCGCAGGTGCCTTGCGGGCTGGCCCGGGTGCGGCCGTCGGGCGTGCCGGGGGCGGTGCCGCCGAGGCTGTCGGGGGGGTCCTGGGTACCAACGGGGGCGACGGGTGGGGCGGGGGCGGCGCGGGTGGCGGACGTCCCGGAGGGGGCGGGTGGCCCGAGTGGTGTCTCGGGCGGGGCCTCCGGCGGTACATCGGGCGGGGCGGGCACGGCGGGTGCCGCGATCGGTGCGTCGGGCGGTGCCTCGAGCGCCCCGCGCGCGGCGGAACCGTCCGAGGCACCGGAGCTGTCCGGGACGCCTGAGTCGCCGTGGCCACCGGACAGCGCGACGGGACCGTGGCGACGGGACGATTCGACGGGACCGTGGCGATCGGACGACGCGATGGGGGCGCGGCGACCGGACGACGCGACGGGGTCGTGGCCACGGGACAACGCGACGGGATCGTGGCGGCCGGACGAGGCGACGGGGGCGCGGCGGATCGCGCGGGTGACACGGGTGTTGTCCGAGCCCTCCGGGCGGGTGGCCGAGTCCTCCGGCCGGGGGGCCGAGGGGCTCCCGCATCCCGCCCCGGCCGGGGCGGGGGCACGGGACGTACAGACGCCGCGGACGGCGTCCCCCGCAGCCGAGATCGCGACCCGGATCACACCGTGGACCCGGGTCGGCGGCCCCGGCGGCGCGGACCCCGCGCGAGTGCCTGGGCTGACGCCGCTGCGGCCACCTGGACCGGCACCGGAGTTGAGACCGTCGCGAACGGCCGGGCTGACGCCTGAGCTGAGACCCTCGCGAAACGCCGGACCGGCGCCTGAGCTGAGACCCTCGCGAACGGCCGGACCGACACCGTCGCGGACACCCGAGCCGATGCCCATGCCCGTGCCGGTTCCGGTGCGGGAGCGGTCGCCGATGCCGGTGCGGCTGCCGGAGCCCGAGGGCGGATCGGGTGTCGAGCCCTGGGGCGGGACCGGTTCATGGGCCGGGGTCGAGCAGGAGATGGGGCCCGAGCCGGACCCCGATCCCGGCTCCGGTGCGGACCCCGCCCTGCGGCCCGTACCGCTGCAGCAGGCCCCGCTCGCCCGGCCCCCGCAGCCCCGGCCACCCCGCTGGGTCCGGGACCACCGCCGTGGTTAAACTCGGGCGGGGGCTGCGCGTCCCCGCGTTCCGTCACGCGCGGGGCGCCCCGGGCGATGCGCATGGAAGGGCGTGCGACATCGTGGTGAGCCCCCTTCGCACAGTACAAAGCGATCTGACGGGGTGACGTACCCACCATGTCCGAAACCCACATCGACACGACCCAGGCGCGCCCGCGGGACGCCGCCGCGGCCCAGGCCGATGGCTCTCAGGGCAAGCACCGGGGGCAGGCAGCGTCCGAGGAGTCCCAGGCACCGGCCAACGGCCGCCACCGACGCCCGAACGGGAACGCCGCCTGAGATTCTCAGGATCTGAGATTCCCAGGATCGTCGGGAGAACCTCAGGCTCGTCC
Organism: Streptomyces sp. NPDC007875; assembly: GCF_042868035.1. NCBI lineage: Bacteria > Bacillati > Actinomycetota > Actinomycetes > Kitasatosporales > Streptomycetaceae > Streptomyces > Streptomyces sp. NPDC007875. Next base: position 18,746 of record NZ_JBIADZ010000018.1, read on the forward strand.
TGACGCAGGGCAGCCGGGCCCTCCGGGGAGCGTCTCCGATCGCGGGACGGGCTGGATTTCCCGCGGAAGTCCAGCCCGTCCGGCGATCGTGGGGCGCCCCGGCCCGGCCCCCACCCCCCCGGACCGGGCCGCCTCCCGTCACCCCCGCTTGAGGCCCAGCACCTCCACCGCCGCGAAGCTCTCCCCGCCCCGCTGCGCGAAGTACGGCGTCAACACCTCGTCCAGCTCCTCGAAGCCGAAGGCGTCCCCCTTGGCGTCCAGCTTCGCCGCCACCTTCGGCCGCTCCAGGATCGCCACCATGCCGCCGTGCACCACGAACACCTGGCCGTTCACCTTCGCCGCGCCCGGTGAGGCGAGATAGCCGACCAGCGGGGCCGCGTGTTCGGGGGCGAGGGCGTCGAGCCGGCCGTCCTCCGGAAGCTCGAAGTCCGCGAAGACGTCCTCGGTCATCCGGGTGCGGGCGCGCGGGCAGATGACGTTGGCCGTCACCCCGTACTTGGCGAGCGCCACCGCCGTGGAGGTGGTCAGCCCGACGATGCCGCCCTTCGCCGCCGCGTAGTTCGGCTGGCCCGGCGAACCGGCGAGGAACGCCTCCGAGGAGGTGTTGATGATCCGGCCGTGGACCGGGCCGCCCTCTGCCGCCTTGGACCGCTCGCGCCAGTGCGCGGCGGCGAAGCGGATGGTGTTGAAGTGGCCCTTGAGATGGACCCGGATCACCGAGTCCCATTCGTTCTCACTCATCGAGAAGACCATCCGGTCGCGCAGGATGCCCGCGTTGTTGACCAGGATGTCCAGCGCGCCGTAGGTGTCGATCGCGAGCTGGACCAGCTCGCCCGCCTGCGCGAAGTCGGCCACATCGCCCGCATGGGCCGTGGCCCGGCCGCCGGCCGCGCGGATCTCCTCGGCGACCTGCTCGGCGGGGCCGGCCGATGCCTCGCCCGAGCCGTCGCGTCCGCCCTGTCCGTAGTCGTTGACGACGACACTGGCGCCCAGCCGGGCCAGTTCCAGGGCCTCGGCGCGGCCGAGGCCGCGCCCGGCGCCGGTGACGATCGCGGTCTTCCCGGCCAGTGGGCTCCCGGTCAGTGGACTCCCCGCCAGGGGGCCCGTCAGATCTCGATGCATGTGCGCAGTGCCTCCCCGGTCCGCATCTGGCCGATGGCCTCGTTGATCTCGCCGAGCCGCACCCGGTGGGTGATCAGCCCTTCGAGGTCGATCCGGCCCGCCCGCCACAGGTCGATGGTGCGCCGGTAGGAACGGAGCACATCGCCGCCGCCATAGAGGGAGGGCAGGATCCGCTTCTCGTCGAAGAACAGCTCGAACATGTTGAACTGCAGGAAGTCGTCCAGCGCCCCGGCCCCGACCACGCACAGCGTGCCGCCGCGCCGGGTGATCTCGTAGGCCCGGCGGGCGGTGGCGGAGCGGCCCACGACCTCGAAGACGTAGTCGAAGCCCTCGCCCGCCGTGACGCTGTTCTTGGCGGCGTCGAGGCCGTCCGGCGCCACCGCCTCGGTGGCGCCGAAGCGCAGCGCGGCCTCGCGCCGCGACTCCACCGGGTCGACGGCGACGATCTGCGCGGCCCCCGACGCCCTGGCCCCCTGGATGACGCTGATGCCCACCCCGCCGCAGCCGATGACCGCGACCGACGCACCGGCCGCCACCTGGGCGGTGTTGAAGACGGCCCCGAGCCCGGTGGTCACCCCGCAGCCGATGAGGGCCGCGATGTCGTACGGGACGTCGTCGGGGATCGGCACGGCACAGGCGGCGGGGAGGACGATCTCCTCGGCGAAGGTGCCGGTCCCGGACATGCCGAAGAGCTCCTGCGGACTGCCGCCGGAGCGCCGGAAGTTGGGGGTTCCGGCGTTCATGAACCCGGTCAGGCACAGCTCGGTCTGACCGCGCTGACAGGCCGGACAGTCGCCGCAGGCGGGCAGCCAGCACACCAGCACCCGGTCCCCGGCGCTCAGCCCGGTCACCCCGTCGCCCACGTCGAGGACCTCGCCCGCGCCCTCGTGTCCGGGGATGAACGGCGCGGGCTGCGGCAGCACCCCGGCCATCGCGGAGAGGTCGGAGTGGCACAGCCCGGTGGCCCTCAGCCGCAGCCGGACCTTCCCGGGGCCGAAGCCCACCGCCTCGATGTCGTCGAGGACTTCGAGCTTGTCCTGTCCCGTCTCATGCAATACGGCCGCACGCACGACGCCTCCTTGGGGATCACACTGGGATCACGCCGGCTCAAGCCGGATCGAGCCCGTTCACGCCGGAACGCTGGGCAAGCCGGATCGAGCCCGCTCGAGCCGGATCAAACGTGGTCGACGATGGTGTCGGTGAGGACCGGCGCGTCGTCCCGCTCGACGGCGGTCGCCGTCACCTGGACGCGCCCCTCGTCCCGCCACATCCGCACGCGCAGGGTCTCGCCCGGGTACACCACCCCGGCGAAGCGGGTGGTGTACGAGCGCACCCGGGCGACGTCCCCGTCCAGCGCCGTGTCCACGACCGCCTTGAGCACCATCCCGTACGAGCACAGCCCGTGCAGGATGGGCCTCTCGAACCCCGCGACCTCGGCGAACGCGGGATCGGCGTGCAGCGGGTTCCAGTCCCCGGAGAGCCGGTAGAGCAGCGCCTGGTCCTCGCGGATGGCCCGCTCCACGGTGCGGTCCGGCTCCCGGGCGGGCGGCTCCACGCGGTCGGAGGGGCCGCGCTCGCCGCCGAAACCGCCCTCGCCCCGGGCGAAGATCCGGGTGTCGCAGGTCCACAGCGGGCCGTCCGCGTCGGCGACGTCGGAGCGCAGCACGATGACGGCCGCCTTGCCCTTGTCGTAGACCGCGGCGACCTTCGAGGTCTGGGTGGCGTCCCCGCTGACCGGGATCGGCCGGTGCAGTTCGACGGTCTGACCGCCGTGCAGCACGGCGGCGAGGTCGACGTCGATCCCGGGTGCGCCCATGCCCCCGGCGACCGCCATGCCGCCGCCCGCGACGGTCGCGAAGCTGGGGAGCACATGGAGCCTGCTCTCCAGGGTGTAGCGGAGCTCTTCGGGATCGGTGGCGGGGATTCCGGCGCCGATGCCCAGGTGGTAGAGCTGGATGTCCTTGTGCCCCCAAGTGAGAGCGGTGCTGCGGGGTTCGGCCGAGATGGCCTTGGCGGCATCGATGGGCATAGGGCGACAGCACTCCTTGGTCCGCTCGCTCGGCCACGGTCCGAAGACCCCGGCCCGCCCGTCCGCACCGTCGGCCGTGCCGGGGTCGTCGCTGGTCGGCCGGGTCGCGTCGCTCGCATGGACATGTAGAACGCGTTCTAGCCGATGGCACCCTGTATAGCCCAATCGCTCCGAAGGGGGAAGAGTGCTGACGGCCCATCAGATCGCCATCGGACCGCTATCGGACCGTCGTCGGATGACCTTCGGATGACCGCTGTCCGGGGTGACGAAGGTCCCGGGACAAATGTCACGGCCATCCCCCGACATCCGCATCTGCCCAGCTCATAGCGGCTTCCGTAAGGTCGGACGCATGTATGCCACCGCCGCGCGCATCGAGCGCCTCAAGCCGCCGGGCCGCCGCGCCTTTCTGCCCTGGCTTTTCATGCTCTCGGGGGATGTGCAGGCGCTCTTCAAGGGGAAGACCCCCCTGCCCTGGCTCGGCGGCGCCGGGGCGGCGGCCTTCGTCGCGCTCTACGTGACCGCCGTCTACACCAGCCTGGACGAGCGCCGCCGCCACACCCGGGCCCCGCTGCTGGCGCTCGCCGGGCTGGCGACGGTCACCTACGCGCTGGGCATCGGCTACGCCGGGGACTGGCTGCTGTGCTTCCCGCTGCTGTCACTGGCCGCCGGGATCGTGCTGCGCGGGGGGAGGCGGCCGCTGGGACCGGTCATCCTCGTCCTGTCCGGCTCCGCCGGGATCATCGCCGGGATCCGCGGCGGCGCCTCGGACTCGCTCACCGTCTCGTACGGGACGATCCTGTCCGGCCTGGTGACAGCGGCCATCCTGTCGCTCTTCGAGACCGTCGCCCAGCTCCGTGCCACCCGCCAGGAGCTGGCTCGTACGGCAGTGGAGAAGGAGCGGCTGCGGTTCTCCCGCGATCTGCACGATCTGCTGGGCCACACCATGTCGGTCGTCGTGGTCAAGGCGGAGGCGGTGCGCCGGCTCGCCCCGAAGGACCTGGAGGCCGCGCTGGGGCAGGCCGCGGACATCGAGGCGGTCGGGCGGCAGGCGCTCACCGAGATCCGCGAGGCCGTCACCGGCTATCGCGAGGGCAGCCTGGCCACCGAGCTGGACCGGGCCCGCTCGGCGCTGGACGCCGCCGGTATCGAGGCCGCCGTCCGCCGCTCCGGGCCGCCGCTGGCCCCGCAGACCGAGGCGCTGCTGGGGTGGGTGGTCCGCGAGGGCGTCACCAATGTGGTGCGGCACAGCGGGGCGGCCCGGTGCGAGATCGAGGTGCGCGGCGGCATGGACCGGATACGGCTGGAGATCACGGACGACGGGGGCGGCGTAGGCTCCCGTGCCACCGGTGCGAGCGCGATGAGCACGGCGGGCGGCGGAACGGCAGAGGGCGCAATCGGCGGTACGGGCCTCAAGGGCCTGGCCGAACGGCTGTCCGCGGCGGGCGGCTCTCTGGAGTCCGGCCCCGGCGGGCGCCGTGGCTTCCGGCTCGTCGCCGAACTGCCGGTGGATACGGAGGACCCGATGGAGCCCGAGGTCAAGGAGGCCGGGACGGCGTGAACGACGCGGACGGTGTGAGCGACACGCAGGGTGCGCAGGGCGTGAACGAGGCGAAGGGCGTGATCAAGCTCCTGCTCGCCGAGGACCAGGGGATGATGCGGGGCGCGCTCGCCCTGCTGCTCGGGCTGGAGGAGGACTTCGAGATCGTCGCGCAGCTCGGGAACGGCGACGAGATCGTGCCCCGGGCCCTGGAGGCCCGGCCCGATGTGGCGCTGCTCGACATCGAACTCCCCGGCCGCAGCGGTCTGGACGCCGCCGCCGCGCTGCGCGAGGCGCTCCCGGAGTGCCAGGTGCTGATCCTCACCACCTTCGGCCGCCCCGGCTATCTGCGCCGGGCGATGGAGGCGGGCGCGGCCGGGTTCCTGGTCAAGGACGGCCCGGTCGAGGAGCTGGCGGTGGCGATCCGCCGGGTACTGGCCGGTCAGCGCGTCATCGACCCGGGCCTGGCCGCCGCCGCCCTCAGCGCGGGCCCCAACCCGCTGACCCAGCGCGAGCGCGATGTGCTCTCGGCGGCGGTGGACGGGGCGACGGTCGCGGACATCGCGGCCAAGGTCCACCTGTCCCCGGCCACCGTGCGCAACTACCTCTCCTCGGCCATCGGCAAGACGCAGACCCGCAACCGCATGGAAGCCGTCCGCGCCGCCCGCCAGAACGGCTGGCTGTGAGCTCCGCGCACCGGCCGACCCCTCCCCTCCCGCCTGGGAGGTCGTACGGGAGGATGGGCCGGTGACTCAGTCTGCTGCCGCCGCCGCGTCCGCGGTTCCCGACCGCACCGTGCTCGACGCCTTCGAGGGGGCAAAGGGCTTCATGCCGCTGGACGAGGGGCTGGCGCTGCACGCGGCCGCGGCCGACGCCGCCGGTCGGCTCGGGCTGCCGCTGCTCGAAGTCGGCACGTATTGCGGGCGCTCCACCCTTCTGCTGGCCGACGCCGCCCGCGCGGCGGGGACGGTCGTCGTGACCGTGGACCATCACCGGGGCTCGGAGGAGCAGCAGCCGGGGTGGGAATACCACGATCCGGAGGTGGTCGACCCGGAGGTGGGGCGGATGGACACGCTGCCCACCTTCCGCCGCACCCTCCACCAGGCGGGGCTGGAAGACCATGTCATCGCCGTGGTCGGGCGGTCGCCGCGGGTCGCGGCGGTGTGGGGGCGGCCGGTGGGGTTGGTGTTCATCGACGGCGGGCACACCGACGAGCACGCGAGCGCCGACTACGAGGGCTGGGCGCCGCATCTCGCGCCGGGCGGGCTGCTGGTGATCCACGACGTCTTCCCGGACCCGGCCGACGGCGGCCAGGCGCCGTACCGGATCTACCGCCGCGCGCTCGACTCCGGCGCGTTCACCGAGGTCTCCGCGACCCGCTCGCTGCGCGTACTGCGCCGCACCGCGACCGCCCCGGCCGCCTGAGCCGCGTAACGCGGCCCCCGGCCTCCTGGTCGTACACCCCGGCCCGGCGGCAGATGACCCCGTCCCCCCGCCGGAGGGCATCCGCGTCGTACGCCGCGGCCAACGCGCCCGCCGCCCCCGGGACCTGCTGGAAGGCCCGCCCGCCGCCGCACGCCATGCGGCGTGCGGCCTGGGGCGGACGGCCGCCGTCGTCCCCGCGCCTGAGATACGGCGGTGGCACGACTACCATCGCCCGCGTGTCCAACGGCAGCTTTCCTCCTGAGCCCGGTCGTCGCGGCGGCACCCTCGCCATCGTTCTGGTGGCGCTGATACCTGCCTGCTTCGCCGGCTGGCTGCTGTGGAGTTCGCTGGGCGGTTCGAAGGACGACGGCGCGGACGGGGCGGGCGCGCCCACGACCTCCTCGACGTCCTCCCCCTCGCCCCCGTCGTCCGGCGCGCCCTCGTCGCCGACGCCGTCCGAAAACGCGTCCGGAAAGCCCCTCGAGGGCAAGGTCGTGGTCATCGACCCCGGCCACAATCCGAACAACCGCGACCACCCCTCGCAGATCGCCCGGCTCGTGGACATCGGCACCGACGAGAAGGAGTGCGACACCACCGGCACGGCCACCAACTCCGGCTATGCCGAGGCGTCCTTCACCCTCGATGTGGCGCGCCGCGCCCGCGCCCTGCTCGAAGCACGCGGCGCCACGGTGCGGTTCACCCAGGACGGCGACCGGTCGTACGGGCCGTGCGTGGACGAGCGTGCGGAGATCGGGAACAAGGCCCACGCCGACGCCGTGGTCTCCGTGCACGCGGACGGTGCGGCCGCCGGGGAGCGCGGCTTCCATGTGATCCTGCCCAAGTCCGTCCGGGGCGGCGGCGCGGACACCTCCGCCATCACCGCCCCCTCCCGCCGGCTCGGCGAGCGGCTGCTCAGCCGGTTCGCCAAGGCCACCGGCAGCGAGCCCGCGCAGTACATCGGCGACGGCAGCGGGCTGGACGTCCGGGGCGATCTGGGCGGGCTCAACCTCTCCACCGTCCCCAAGGTGTTCATCGAGTGCGGCAATATGCGCGACTCCCAGGACGCCGCCGAACTGACCGACAAGGCCTGGCGCGAGCGCGCGGCGGACGGTGTCGCACAGGGCATTACGGACTTCTTGAACGAGTAGCGCTTCCACAACCGAACGGGAGGTCACGAGCGGGATACCGATGGGACACCTCCGGTCTCCGCAGGCAGATTCACCCGTACGATGGGGCCCACCCCCGACGCCTTCGCGCCACGCGCCTGGCGGCAGCGCTACGTTAAGACGAAACCGACAAAGGACCTCACGTTGAACATCCGCTCGCTCACTCGAGGCGACGGCGTGGTGATCGGAGCAGCGGTGCTGCTGTTCATCGCCTCCTTCCTCGACTTCTACACCATCGACTGCGGCGGCAGCAGCTTCTGCAAGGACGCCGGTGAGAACGGATGGAAGTCCGACTTCTTCCCCGTACTGCCATCGATCTTCCTTGCCGGGGTGATCGCCGCGGTGCTCATCGTCTCCGCTCGTTTCCAGCCCGCGGGCCGCAACCTCTTCGGGCTCTCGCTCGACCAGTGGGGCACGGCGCTCGCGGTCTTCGCGGCCTGGAGCTCGCTGTGGACGATCATCGGTGGCCCGGAGGGGGTCGACAAGGGCGTCGGACAGATCCTCGGCCTGATCGGCACGCTGGCGATGGCGGCGGTCGCGCTGCTCACCCAGCGCGTCCCGGCTCTGAAGGCCCCGCTGTTGAACGCCTCCTCCGGCCCGGCCCCGTCCCCGTACGGTGCCCAGGGCCCGCAGCCGGGGTACGGGTACCCGGGTGGTGCCCAGCCCGGCGCCCCCGCGCCGTACGGCGCCCAGCCCGGTCAGCCGCAGCCGGGGCAGCCGCAGCCCGGCCAGTCCTTCGGCGGCCAGCCGGCCCCGGCCCCGGCCCCGGCGCCCTCGGGCGGCGGGGACTTCGCCCCGTTCTGGTTCGCGGTGCCGGTGGCCCGCCCGCTGTACGCCGAGGACGGTTCGTCGAGCACCATCGCCGAACTGGCCCCCGGCACCTGGTACCTCGCGGTGGAGCAGCGCGGTCAGGCGCTGGTCGCCCAGACGCAGGACGGCCGTCGCGGCGTGCTGCAGGACACCACGGGGATCCAGCGCGGCTGAGCCGAGTTGAGCCGCGCGTTCCATGACGCGCCCCGTGCGCGTCGCGCATGACGCGCAACGGCCCCTCGCCCGTAACGCTCGGGCGAGGGGCCGTTGCCATGTGCGCCCCCGGCCCGTACAGTCCGGCCGGTGCGGCTGACCTGCCGTCAGTCGCGTCCACCCTGTCCGGCGGAACGAGGGGGCTTCCATGCGGCTCGGTCTGGCGCTCGGCTACTGGGGCCGTGGCCCCGACCCCCGTCATCTGGAACTCGCCCAGGAGGCGGAGCGGCTGGGCTACCACTCGGTGTGGACCGCCGAGTCCTGGGGCTCGGACGCCTTCACCCCGCTCACCTGGCTCGCCGCGCACACCACCCGGATCGCGCTCGGCACGGCGGTCGCCCAGATGGCCGCCCGCACCCCCACCGCCACCGCGATGCAGGCGCTCACCCTGGACCATCTCTCCGGCGGCCGGATGATGCTGGGCCTGGGGCTGTCCGGACCGCAGGTGGTCGAGGGCTGGTACGGACGCCCGTTCCCCAGGAGCCCGCTGACGGCGACCCGTGAGTATGTCGAGGTCATCCGGCAGGTGCTGGGCCGTGCGGCGCCGGTGCGGCTCGACGGGCGCTACCATCCGCATCCGTACGCGGGCCCGGACGCCACCGGTCTCGGCAAACCGCTGAAGCCCATCGTCCATCCGCTCCGTGCCGATCTGCCGGTGCTGCTCGGGGCGGAGGGGCCGAAGAACATCGCCCAGACGGTGCGCATCGCCGACGGCTGGCTGCCGCTGTACTGGTCGCCGTCGCGGACGGAGCTCTATCAGGAGGCACTGGCCGACGCCCGGGACGGCTTCATGGTGGCGCCGATGACACAGGTGCGGGTGTGCACCGATGTGGCGGAGGGGCTCAAGCCGGTGAAGGCGATGCTCGGCTTCTACATCGGCGGGATGGGCCACGCGGCCCGCAATTTTCACGCCGATCTGATGGCCCGTTTCGGCTACGAGGCCGAGGCGCGCCGGGTGCAGGAGCTGTTCCTGGCGGGCCGGCGCGCGGAGGCGATCGAGGCGGTGCCGGACGCGTTCGCCGATGAGATCTCGCTGGTCGGGCCGCGTGAGCGGATCGCGGAGCGACTGGAGTTGTGGCGCAAGGGCCCGATCACGGATCTGCTGGCGCTGGCACCGGATCCGCAGACGCTGCGGGTGCTGGCGGAGCTGGCGGGCTGAGCGCGTCGTACGGGTGTGCGGCCACGCCGTAGTTTGGCTTGGCGGAGGCGGGCAACACGTGAGGCATGTCACGAAGTTATCGCCACGGAAGCAACCAGGCGGCGACCGTCGTGGCGGTCGTCGCGGACGTCATGGCCGTCATCCTCGGCCTCTGGATTCTGTTCGCCCTTCTCGACGCCAACCGCGCCAATGACCTCGTCACGGTGGTCCATGACGCGGCGAGCTGGCTCGCGAGCTGGTCCCATGACCTGTTCACCATGGACACCGACTGGCTCCGGACCGTCCTCAACTACGGCCTGCCGGCCGTGGTGTACCTCTTCATCGGCCATGCCATCGCGGGACGGCTCCGGCGGGGCTAAGGGGTTCCGACGGTCCGTGACGCCTGCGGCGGGCCGCTCCCCCTCCCCGCCCCTTCCCCCAACTGGGGCTCCGCCCCAGACCCCGGGTTCCAGGGGTGAGGCCTCGCACGCGGCGGAGCCGCATGTCGAAGCGCCCCTCAGGGGCGCGGGGCTGTGCCGATATGCGGCTCCGCCGCGCGGGCGCGACCGGCCACGACGGCGCCGCGGCCGATCGAGGCAGGTCGGGGCACTTCCAGCGGAGCGCTGACCGGATGTGTCCGGCGCTTCGCCGGGAGCACCCTGAGGTGCCGTCGATCGCCTGCCGCATCGTCGTGGCTGATCGCGCAGTTCCCCGCACCCCGTGGGGCGCATATCGGTGCTGCGGGAAGGGGAGGGGAGCAGCCCGCCACAGGCGTCACGATCCGCCGGCCACGGCCTAGGCGCAGCAGTCCGAGTCCAGGCCGCGCGGCAGGCCCTCGCCGCCGAAGACCGCTGTGGTCGCCTCGTCGCCGCCCAGGGCCGCCACGGCGAGCAGCAGCGACCCGGCGGTCCAGGTGGTGCGCTCCTCCGGCCAGACCGCGTCGTCCTCGAAGACGTAGCCCGTCCAGTACATCCCGTCCTCGGCCCGCAGCGGCCGCTGGATCCACCTCAGGATGTCCACCGCGTGGTCGGACTCCCCCATCGCCCAGAGCGCGAGCGCCAGTTCGCAGCTCTCGCCGCCGGTGACCCAGGGGTTGGTCGAGACACAGCGCACCCCGAGCCCCGGGACCACGAAGCGGTCCCAGCCCTCCTCGATGCGCTCCTTGGCGGCGGCGCCGGTGAGGGCGCCGCCGAGGACCGGGTAGTACCAGTCCATCGAGTAGCGGCGCTTGTCGAGGAACCGCTCGGGGTGGTGGCGGATGGCGTGGCCGAGCAGCCCCGCCGACAGCTCCCAGTCGGGCTGGGGCTCCTCGCGGTGCTCCGCGATGGCCAGGGCGCAGCGCAGCGCCTGGTAGACGGAGGAGGAGCCGGTCAGCAGGGCGTCGGGGTCGATGGTGCCGTCGGTGCCGCGCCGCCAGCCGATCTGGCCGCCGCTCTGCTGCATCCCGAGGACACACTCGACGGCGGCGAAGACGGTGGGCCAGATCCCGTCGAGGAAGGCGTCGTCGCCGGTGGAGAGGTAGTGGTGCCAGGCGCCGACCGCGACGTAGGCGCAGAAGTTGCTCTCCCGGCCGCGGTCGGTGGGGTCGGCGGCGGCCACGCCGTCCGGGGTGTCGGGGTAGGCCGCGTACCAGGAGCCGTCGGGGTTCTGGTGCCGGACCAGCCAGCCGTAGGCGGCCGTGGCGCGCTCGTGCTCGCCCGCCGCGTCCAGCGCCATCGCGGCCTCGATGTGGTCCCAGGGGTCGAGGTGGTGGCCGCGGAACCACGGTATGGCGCCGTCCGCGTGCTGGACGGCGGCGATGCCCTCGACCGTGCGCAGCACCTGCTCGGGGCTGAGCACCCCGGGCAGCGCGAGCCGTTCGGTCCGGGGGCCGGGTCGCGGTCCGAGCGCCGTCACGCCTGCTCCTCACGCGGTGCGTGGGGCTTGGTCGCGTAGGCCACGAAGCTCTTGCCGACGATCGGGTTCAGCGCGCGCTCGGCGACCCGGGTGGCCAGCGGCTTCTTCATGATGTCCCACACCAGCAGCTTGTGGTACGCGCGCACCGGCAGTGCCTTGTCGTTGTCCACCCCGAACGCGCACTTGAGCCACCAGTACGGGCTGTGCAGCGCGTGTGCGTGATGGGTGCCGTACGGCCGCAGCCCGGCCTCGCGCATCTTCTCCAGCAGCTCATCGGCGCGGTAGATGCGGATATGGCCGCCCTCGACCTCGTGGTAGGCGTCCGACAGCGCCCAGCAGACCTTCTCGGGGCCATAGCGGGGCACGGTGACGGCGATCCGGCCGCCGGGCCTGAGCACTCGCACCATCTCGGCGAGCACGCCCTTGTCGTCGGGTATGTGCTCCATCACCTCGGAGATGATGACCACGTCGAAGCTGTCGTCGGGGAAGGGCAGGGCGAGGGCGTCGCCCTCCATGGCGGTGGCCGTGGCGCCCGCCGGGGCCTCACCGGCCTCCTTCATGGCGGCGAACCACTTGGCGACCTCGCGTATCTCCTCGCCGTTCTGGTCGAGCGCGACGACCTGGGCGCCGCGCCGGTAGCACTCGAAGGCGTGCCGGCCGGCGCCGCAGCCGAGGTCGAGGACGCGATCGCCGGCGGCGAGGGGGAAGCGGGAGAAATCGACGGTCAGCACGGGGGTCTGCTTTCGTCCGGCGGGTTCGTGGGGCGGGAGGGGCAGGGGGCGGGGCTCAGCGGCGGGTGGCCGGCGCGGATACGCCGATGGCCCGGCGGTACTGCTCGACGGTGCCGCGCGCGGCCTGTTCCCAGGTGAAGCGGCGCAGCACCCGTTCACGGCCCGCGGCGCCCAGCCGTCGTCGGAGGTCGGCATCGCCCAGCAGCCGGATCAGGGCCGCGGCGAGCGCGTCGGCGTCGCCGGGCGGTACGGCCAGGCAGGTCTCGCCGTCGGGTCCGGCGACCTCGGGGATCGCGCCGCCGGTGGTGGCGACCAGCGGGGTGCCGGTGGCCATGGCCTCTGCGGCGGGCAGCGAGAACCCCTCGTACAGCGAGGGCACACAGGCGATCTGGGCGCCGCGCACCAGGTCCACCAGTTCGGCGTCGCTGATGCCCTTGACGAACTCGACGGCGTCTTCGAGTCCGTGGCGCGCCATGGTGGCGGCCACCGGCCCCTCCTGCGGCCGTTTGCCGACGACGACCAGATGGGCCTCGGGGTTCTCGGCGCGGACCTTGGCGAGTGCCTCGATCAGATACACCAGGCCCTTGAGCGGCACATCCGCGCTCGATGTGGTGACGATGCGCCCGGGGGTCACGGGGACGGCGGGGTCGGGCGAGAAGAGCCCGGTGTCCGCGCCGATGTGCACCACATGGATCCGGTCCGGCCGCACCCCGAGGTCCTCGACGATCTCCCGGCGGGAGGAGCCGGAGACGGTGAGCACCGAGGGCAGCCGCCGGGCCACCCGCTTCTGCATGCGGGTGAAGCCGTACCAGCGGCGCACGGAGAACCGGCGCTTCCAGCCGTCGGCGGCGTCCAGCTCCAGCTGCCGGTCGACGGTGATCGGGTGGTGGATGGTGGTGACCAGCGGGAAGCCCAGCCGGTCCAGGCCCAGCAGCCCGTATCCCAGGGTCTGGTTGTCGTGGACGATGTCGAACTGGCCGAGGCGCGCGGCGAGATGCCGGCGGGCGCGCAGGCTGAAGGTGAGCGGCTCGGGGAAGCCGCCGGTCCACATGGTGGAGACCTCCAGGGCGTCGACCCAGTCCCGGTACTCCTCGCGCCGGGGCGTACGGAACGGGTCGGGCTGGCGGTAGAGGTCGAGGCTGGGCAGCTCGGTGAGGGTGACGCCCTCCACGGCGTCCAGCACCGGATACGGCTGGGCGCCGATGACCTCGACGGTGTGGCCGAGCCGGGCGAGCTCCCGGGAGAGATGGCGCACATAGACGCCCTGACCCCCGCAGAATGGATTCCCCTTGTAGCTGAGCAGGGCGATGCGCAGCGGCCGTTCGTCGGTGGCGGTGGGGGGCGCTGCTCGAAGCGGGTCGGGCCCGGTCTCCTGCGCGGCCTCTGCGGTCACTCGCGCCCCCTCCTTGGTGCAGTTCAGCGGGAGCGTATCCGCTTCCGTTTATCTAGAACAAGTTTCACTAGCGCATCCCCTGAGGAGTCACGAAGATACCTGCCCCACATGGCCGCTCCAGGGCCGGGGCAGGTGATCCCTACCACTCGGTAGCCAGGGCGCCGGGGAGAAGTTGACGACGGGCGTGTGCACCGGGCGGGCCGCCCGCCGACCCGGCCGCGAGTGCCACGCGGCGACAACCCGTCCCAACTGCCGCGACAGCAACCTGCCTCAACTGCGCGGACACGGGCGCTTAGGGGAGGACCCGCGCTAGCCTAGAACGAGTTCCAGTGACTCGCAGGCCCCGGGCCCGCCCTGCCATCATGCACGATGTCCGCTTGCCGCCGACCCGCACACGCAACACATTCGAAGTGGGACACATGACCGCAGAAGTCAAGCCAGCCGCCCTGCAGCTGACCGAGCGACAGGAGGCGCGCCGCCGACGCATCCTGCACGCCAGCGCCCGGTTGGCCAGCCGAGGCGGCTTCGACGCGGTCCAGATGCGCGAGGTCGCGGAGAACTCCGGGGTGGCGCTCGGCACCCTCTACCGCTACTTCCCCTCCAAGGTCCATCTGCTGGTCGCGACGATGCAGGACCAGCTGCAGCATATGCATGAGACGTTGCGCAAGAGGCCGCCGACCGAGGAGGAGCCGGCCGCCCGGGTCGCCCAGACGCTGATGCGCGCCTTCCGCGCCCTGCAGCGCGAGCCCCATCTGGCCGACGCGATGGTGCGTGCCCTCACCTTCGCCGACCGGTCGGTCAGCCCGGAGGTGGACACGGTCTCCCGGCTCACCACCGCGATCATCCTGGACGCCATGGGCCTGGACGACTCCCCGACGCCCGAGCAGCTCTCCGCGGTCCGTGTCATCGAGCACACCTGGCATTCGGCGCTGATCACCTGGCTCTCGGGGCGCGCCTCGATCGCCCAGGTCAAGATCGACATCGAGACCGTCTGCCGTCTGATCGACCTCACGGCCCCCGCCCCGGCCGGGTAACCGGGCGTACCGCACGCCAGGGGCGCATGGGCTAATTCTTGCGCCCCTTCGAGCTCCCGGAAATGGTTTGTGCGCCCTCGCGCCCCCTCTTGGCTCAAATTCCGCGTTCACGCCCTGCCCAATCCCGGTATTCATGAACGGCGCGCGACAGAGCGACAACGGCGCGCGACGAGAGAACGCATCGTGGGGGGTGGAGAAGTTCGTGATCAGGTTACTTCTGGTACACGAGTCAGGGCTGCTGAGATCGGCCCTGGCCTCGGTCATAGGGGCCGAACCAGACATCGAGGCGGCCGCGTGCGCCTGGCGTGACGCGCGTAGCAGAGCCCGTTCCATGGCGCCACAGGTGTGCGTGGTGGACACGGACTGCCCAGCGGCCGACAAGGCGGCACGCAAGGGCGAATGGGGGAGGTTCGTCGCCTCCGCCTCTGGGGAGGGCGGGGACTGCGGGCTTCTGGTGCTGGTCAACTCGGAGCGGCCGGGCCCACTGCGCCGCGCCCATGAGGCCCGGGCACTGGGGTACGTCGACAAGGACGCCCCACCACAGCGGCTGATCGAGGCCATCCGGCGGGTGGCACGGAAGGAGCGCTATGTCGACGACGCGCTGGGCTACGGCTTCCTCCAGGCGGCCAAGATCCCACTGACCGAGCGCGAGCTGGGCGTGCTGTCCCTGGCCGCCGACGGCGCCTCCATCTCGGAGATCGCCCGTACGCTCCATCTGTCCACCGGAACGATCCGCAACTACCTGGCCGCGATCACCCGGAAGACCGGGGCGCGCAACCGTGTGGACGCCATACGGATATCCCAGTGCGAGGGCTGGGTCTGACCTCTGCCGACGGCGGTTGGGGGAGCCGCTACTCGTCAGGGGGAAAGACCTGTTCACCGGTGTCCGACAGGCGCAGGGCGATCGCCTCGACCGGGCAGCCCTCGGCCGCCGCGAGCACCGCCTCGGAAGCATCGGCCTCCGTCTCGACGGGATGCGACTGCCGCGCCCCGTCGAGCCGGAAGCCGCCCGGCGCGGTGCTCACGCACATCCCCGAGCCGATGCACACGCCCCGGTCCACCTCGATCCGCCAGCGGTCCCCCATCAGTCCGTCTCCCCGTCCCAGCCCTGGGGCAGGTGGATCATCTTGTGCTCCAGATACGCGGAGAACCCCTCCGGGCCGAACTCCCGGCCCAGACCGGAGTTCTTGTAGCCGCCGAACGGCCCGAGCATGTCGAGGCTGAAGGTGTTGACCGAGTAGGTGCCGGTGCGGATGCGCCGGGCGAAGTCGATGCCGTGCCCGACGTCCGCCGTCCACACGGAGCCGGACAGCCCGTAGTCGGAGTCATTGGCGATCCGGGCCGCCTCCTCCTCGTCCCCGTACGGCAGCAGACAGATCACCGGCCCGAAGATCTCCTCACGGGCGATCCGCATGCCGTTGCCGACATCGCCGAAGAGCGTGGGCTCCACATACCAGCCGGTGTCCAGGGCCTCCGGACGGCCACCGCCCGTCAGCACCTTGGCGCCCTCCCGCTGCCCCAGCGCGATGTAGTCCAGCGACCGCTTCTGCTGCCGCCGCGCCACCAGCGGCCCGACCTGGGTGGCCGGGTCCAGGGGGTCGCCGACGACCAGGGCGGAGGCGGCGGCCGCGAACCGCTCGGCGATCTCGTCGTAGTGGCCGCGCGGCGCGAGGATCCGGGTCTGGGCCACACACGCCTGGCCGTTGTTCATCCAGGCATTGGGCACGATCCCGGCGACGGCCGCCTCCAGGTCCGCGTCCGGCAGGATCACCGCGGCCGACTTGCCGCCCAACTCCAGCGTGACCCGGGTGAGATGGCGCGAGGCGACCTCCATCACCCGCTTGCCGGCCGCGACCGACCCGGTGAACGACACCTTGTCCACGCCCGGGTGGCCGACCAGGTACTCGCTGACCTCGCGGTCGGCCGGAAGGATCGACAGCACCCCCTCGGGCAGCCCCGCCTCGGCCGCGATCTCCGCCAGGATGTAGGAGTCCAGCGGCGTCTCGGGGGACGGCTTGAGGATCACCGAGCACCCCGCGAGCAGCGCGGGCGCCAGCTTCGCGGCCGCCACGAACTGCGGCACGTTCCACGGCACCACGGCCGCGACCACCCCGACCGGCTCCCGACGCACCAGCAGCGGGCCGAGCACCCCGGCCCGCCGCTCCTCGTAGCCGAAGTCGCGGGCCACGGCGATGGCCGCGTCCCACACCATCATCGCGCCGAGCGCCTGGGCGAGGACGCTCCACGAGTACGGGGAGCCGTTCTGCGCGCTGATGACCCGGGCGATCTCCTCATGGCGTACGGCGATGGCGTCCTTGATCCGGGTGACCACCGCGATCCGCTCGGCCACGTCCATCCGGGGCCAGGGACCCTCGTCGAACGCCGTCCGCGCCACCGCGACCGCCCGGTCCACATCGCCGCGCGCGGCGTGTGGCACCCGGCCGATGACCTCCTCGGTGTGGGGCGAGACGACCTCGATGGTGTCCTCGCCCGCCGGGTCGGTCAGCGTGCCGCCGATGAAGAGCTGCCCGTGCTCGATGAGATCGCCCATCGTTTGCCTCCGGCCGATGACTGAGGGGTACGTCCGGCTGGCCCGCGCCCGGGGCCGCCGACAGCCGGCCCGCACTCGGGGCCGCCACCAGCTCGCCCGATCGCGGGGCCGCCACCAGCTGGCCCGATCGCGGACCGCCACTGGCTCGCCCGGTCCGGGGCCGAAAAACTCGCCCGAACCCGGGGCCGCCAATATCTGACGCTGCATCAGAACTGATACCAGTTCCAGCTATAGTGAGCAATGCTTGTGTCGAGGAGAGGGGGAGCCGATGGCGCAGGTGACGCGGGTGACCGAGCATGGCGGCGGGGTGTGGAGCATCCCGGTCCCGATCCCCGACAATCCGCTCGGGCACACCCTGGTCCACCTTCTCGACACCGACCGCGGCCCGGTCCTGATCGACACCGGCTGGGACGACCCCACGGCCTGGGACACCCTCACCGCCGGGCTCGCCGCATGCGGCACCTCCGTCTCCGAAGTCCACGGCGTCCTCGTCACCCATCACCACCCCGACCACCACGGGCTGTCCGGCCAGGTGCGGGAGGCGTCCGGCGCGTGGATCGCGATGCACGCCGCCGACGCCCAGGTCGTCCGGCGCACCCGCGAGGCCGAGCCCTCGCGCTGGCTCGTCT
Organism: Streptomyces sp. NPDC007875; assembly: GCF_042868035.1. NCBI lineage: Bacteria > Bacillati > Actinomycetota > Actinomycetes > Kitasatosporales > Streptomycetaceae > Streptomyces > Streptomyces sp. NPDC007875. The sequence goes on from NZ_JBIADZ010000018.1 coordinate 36,420, forward strand.
ATCTGGAGGAGAAGCTCAGCGCGGCCGGGGCGCCCGAGGAGCATCTGGCCCCGCTGCGCGCCACCCGCGCGTCCGGCCGCGCGGGCCTCCCGGGGCAGCGGGCCGCCCTCCCCGACCGCGAGATCGTCCCCGGTGAGCTCCTCGATCTGCCCGGCCGCCGGCTGCGCGCCGTCTGGACCCCCGGCCACACCCCCGGCCATGTCTGCCTCCACCTCGAAGAGGCCCACCCGGCGGCCGGCGAGGGCATGCCCGGCCATGGCCGCCTCTTCTCCGGTGACCATCTGCTGCCCGAGATCACCCCCCATATCGGGCTCTACGAGGACCCCGACGACACGACCGTCATCGACCCCCTCGGCGACTACCTCGACTCCCTCGAACGCGTCGCCGCCCTCGCCCCGGCCGAGGTGCTCCCCGCCCATCAGTACGCCTTCACCGACGCCGCGGCGCGGGTGCGCGCGCTGCTGAGCCACCACGAGGAGCGGCTGGCCGGGCTGCTGGACCTGCTCACCACCCCGCTCACCCCGTGGCAGCTCGCCGAATCCATGGAGTGGAACCGCCCCTGGGAGCAGATCCCCTACGGCTCCCGCAACATCGCGGTCTCGGAGGCGGAGGCGCATCTGCGCCGGCTGGTGAAGCTGGGCAGGGCGGAAGCGGTGCCGGGCAGCAACCCCGTGATGTACCAAGCGTTTTGAGTGGCGGATGGGGGGTGCGAGTCGCCCTGGCCGGAAGCTAGCCTTACCCGCTCCGGCGCACTCACCCCCGTATCAGCAGGAGCATGCGTGACGAGCCCCACCCGCGATTCCGCCCCCACTCCAGGCCCGGATTCCGCCCCGGCACCCGATCCGGCAGCCGGTCCGACACCGCCCCCGGGCTGCCCCGCGCACTCCGGCCGGGCGCCGGCCGGGGAACGGCTGGAGTCCCTGCACGGCCCCGAGTTCGCCGCCGACCCGGCCGCCACCTACGCGCGGCTGCGGGAACACGGGCACATCGCGCCCGTGGAGCTGTCGCCCGGCGTCCCCGTCTCGCTCGTCACCAGCTATCAGACCGCGCTGGACATCCTGCGCAGCCCCGAGACGTTCTCCAAGGACGCGCGCCACTGGCAGGCTCTCGCCGACGGCACCATCCCCCTGGACAACCCCGTGGTGCCGATGATGATGTACCGGCCGAACGCGCTGTGCAGCGACGGCGAGGCGCATCACCGGCTGCGCTCGGCGATCTCCGACACCCTCGACCGGCTGGACATCCACGCGCTGCGCCGCTACGTGGAGCGCAGCGCCGACTTCCTCATCGATCTCTTCGGCCCCAAGGGCGAGGCCGATCTGCTCAAGGAGTACTCCGCCCGGCTCCCGCTGCTCGTCTTCAACCAGCTCTTCGGCTGTCCGCCCGAGTTGAGCGACAAGCTCGTCAGGGCGCTCTCGGCGCTCTTCGACATCACCGAGGACTCCGAGCAGGCCAATGTGCTCCTCGCGGAGACCCTCTTCGAGCTCATCGCCCTCAAGCGGGCCACTCCGGGTCCGGACATGACGTCCTGGCTGATCGCCCACCCCTCCGAGCTCACCGACGAAGAGCTGGTCCACCAGATCGTCGTCCTCGTCGGCGCGGGCACCCAGCCGCAGCAGAACCTGATCTGCAACGGGCTGTTGCTCCTGCTGTCCGACGAACGGTTCGCGGGCGCTCTCGCGGGCGGCACCATGCTGATCGAGGACGCGCTCAACGAGGTGCTGTGGAAGGACCCGCCGCTGGCCAACTTCTGCATCCACTACCCGCGCCACGATGTGACGGTCGACGGACACCGGCTGCCCAAGGGCGAGCCCGTCGTCATCAGCCTCGCCGCCGCCAACAACGACCCGTATCTGCTGTCGAACCGGCGCGGCAACCGGGCACATCTGGCGTGGAGCGCGGGCCCGCACACCTGCCCCGCGAAGGACCCGGCCCAGGTCATCGCCGCCGTCGCCATCGAGAAACTCCTCGACCGGCTCCCCGACCTCGAACTGGCCGTGTCCGCCGAGGAGTTGGAGTGGCGGCCCGGCCCCTTCCACCGGGCCCTGGCCGCGCTGCCGGTGCGCTTCCCGAGGACGGCCGCCAAGTCCGATGAGGCGCTGGCCGAGATGGTCGCCGCGGCGACGGCGACCGGCGCGGGAGCGGTCGGCAGCACACCGCCCGTCGCCGGGGAGAACACCGGGCAGACCGGGGAGACCTCCCCGCACGACGGTCCCGCTGAGACCGCGCCGTCGGCGAACGACACGGCTTCCACCGCTACGGCGCCGGAATCCGGCTCCGAGCACGAGGCCCGCCGCCGCTGGTGGAAGTCCCTGGCCCAGTGGTGGCGCCGCGGGTAGCGCAGAGCGCGCTGTCCCCCGGCTCCCCGCGTTATCGGATTGCCGGGTGGTGTCCGGCCGCGTAGCGTCGCGGCGCATGACCGCGACGCTGCGCACCGCGCGCCTGCTGCTCGAGCCGTACCGGCCCGAGGACGAGGACGCCTTCGTGGCGCTGTTCCAGGACCGGCGGGTGTCCCGCTGGATGGGGGACGGGAGGCCCGCTCCGGAGGCCGAGGACCGGGCGCTGTTCGGGCGGATCTTCACCAAGGTCTATGACCGGCGGCTGTTCGACGTCTGGGCCGTCCGCGAGGACGGCCGGTACGTCGGCCACGCCGAGATCAAGCCGACCGAGGTCACCGGCGGCCACGAGATCGTCTACGCGCTGGCGCCGGAAGCGTGGGGGCGCGGTCTGGGGACGGAGCTGGCCGAGGCGGTCGTCGGCCACGGCTTCGGCGCGCTCGGCCTGAGCGCGGTGCACGCCACGGTCACGGCGGCCAACGACGCTTCGCTGGCCGTGCTCGCCCGGCTCGGCTTCGCGCACGGCCGCGACATCGAGGAGGACGACGGCACCACGACGCGCTGTCTCACGCTCGTCCGGGGCGACCGGCGTCGGCGAGCGGCACCCGTGGGGGGCTGAGGACGGCGGAGGGCGGCTGAGGTCGTCCGATAAGTCGGCGGATAAGCTGTCCGTAAACTTCATACGCGTCCGATCGGGGGAAGCCGGTGCGATTCCGGCGCTGACCCGCAACCGTGAGCGCGCCCCGCGGGGCGTACGAGCCGGAACACCCGGGCGGGCGCGACGACGCAGGCTCCCGCCGCCGGAGGACCGGTGGCGGCACCGTCGAGGTATGCGGAGCTGAGCCGGGTGCCAGACGTGTCGCGGAGCGGTCCGCGCGCGGATGGACGGCCGTGCGCGGCTGCGTGCGCCCGTCCATCGACCGAGAGGCACCACAGCCATGAACATTCGCCGCAGCGTGGCGGCTCTTTCCCTGTGCGCCGCCCTGGGCGCGGCCGCCGGGCCAGCCGCTGTCGCCGATGACAGCCCGGCCGGGCGTTCCAAGGGGCTCTACGGCGCCAAGGACCCCAAGTTCGACGGGGTGTGGCGGCAGTCGCTGGCGCTGCTCGCCCAGGACGCGGTGGGCGTCACTCCGGCGAAGTCGGCCATCGACTGGCTGGCCGGGCAGGGGTGCGCGGACGGCGGTTTCGCGGCGTATCGCGCGGACACCTCGAAGGCGTGCGACCCGAAGAAGGGCGAGTTCACCGACGCGACGGCGGCGGCGATCCAGGCGCTGGCCGCGGTGGGCGGGCGCGCCGACGCCGTGGAGAAGGGCATCGGCTGGCTGAAGCGCCACCAGAACGACGACGGCGGCTGGGGCATGAACCCGGGCGGGCCGAGCGACGCCAACTCCACCTCGGCGGCGATCGGCGCCTTCGCCGCCACGGGTCAGGACCCGGCGAAGCTGAACTCCAAGGGCGGCAAGAGCCCGTACGACGCGCTGCTCGGACTGCAACTGGGGTGCTCGGCGAAGGCGCAGGAGCGCGGGGCGTTCGCGTACACCGCGGACAAGGGCAAGCCCGTCGCCAATGAGCTGGCCACCGCGAGCGCCGCGCTGGCCGCCCAGGGCAAGGGCTTCGTCTTCGAGACCGTCGGCAAGGACCGTGGCGCCGCCCCCGAACCGCTGCGCTGCGCGGGCGGGAAGAGCGGGGCCGACAAGGCAGACGGGGCCGGTACGCCGAAGGGCGCCGCCGAGGCCGCGCTGGCCCATCTGTCCCGCGTCATGTCCGACACCGATATGCATCTGAAGTCCGCGATGCCCGGCGCCAAGGACCAGCCCGACTTCGGCGGCACCGCCGACGCCGTGGTGGCGCTCGCCGCCGGGGAGCACAGCGCGACCGCGGGCAAGCCGCTGCAGTGGCTGCAGGGCAAGGACAGCGGCGCGGCGGCCTGGGCCAAGGGCGACCCGGGCGCGCTCGCCAAGCTGATCCTCGCGGCCCACGCGGCCGGCGCCAACCCGCGCGACTTCGGCGGCGCCGACCTCGTACAGCAGCTGAACGCCACCGGCCCGAAGCCCGAGGCGGCGGCCCCGGGCGCGGAGTCGGACGACAAGAGCGAGAAGAGCGAGAAGAAGAGCGACGACGGCGGGGTCGGCGGCGTCTGGTGGACCGTCGGAGTCTGCGCGGTCGCGGGTATGGGCATCGGCTTCCTGATCAGCGGCCGAAAGAGGCGGCAGCTTTGACCCTGCGCACGGATGTGATGTCGGCCCCGCACACGCACGTGGCCTCAGCCTCGCCCACCCAGGCGGCTTGGGCGCGGCGCGCCCAGGCGGCTTCTGCCCCGCACACCGGGGCGGCTCGGGCTTCGCGCACCGGCGCGGCTCGGGCGGGGCGCGCCCGCGCGGCTCGGGTGCGGTACGCGTACGCGGCATGGGCCCTGTGCACCCGCGCGGCTCGGGCCCTGTACGCGGCATGGGTACCGTGCACCCGCGCGGCTCGGGTCCTACGCAGCCGCGTGGCCTGGGCCCCGCGCGCCTACGCGGCCTCGACCATACGCACGCACCCGGCTTCGGCCCCGCGCACCCGCGCGGCGTGGGTCCGGTGCGCGTACGCGGCATGGGCCCTGTGCACTCGCACGGCTCGGGCCCTGCCCAGCCGCCCGGCTTCGGCCCGGCGCGCGTACGCGGCCTCGACTCCACGCACACACCCGCCCTTCGCCGCGCGCACCCGCACCGCCCGGCTGCTGTTGCCCGCCGTCGCCGCGCTGCTGCCCGTCCTCGTCCTGTTCGCGATGTTCGGCGCCGCCCCCGCGCAGGCTGCCGACGGGTATCGCTACTGGTCGTTCTGGCAACGGGGCGGGGACGGCGGAGGCTGGACCTATGCCGTCCAGGGGCCCTCGTCGGCGCGGCCCGGTGATGGTGACGCGATCGGTTTCCGCTTCGCGGTCAGCGAGGACTCCGACGACGCCACCCGGCCGCGCGGCACGGCCGGTTTCACCGCCGTCTGCGCCGACACCCCGGCCAAGGGCGGCACCAAACGGGTCGCGGTGGTCCTCGACTTCGGCACGGCGGCCGACGCGCCCGACCACCGGACGCCGCCCGCGCCCCGCACGGAGTGCGCACAGGTCGGCGAGGACGCGACCGCCGGGGAGGCGCTCGCCGCGGTCGCGAAACCGCTGCGCTACAACTCCGCCGCGCTGCTCTGCGCCATCGCCGGATATCCGGAGTCGGGCTGCGGTGACAAGGTGACCACCTCCGGAAACGCCCACGGCGCCCCGGAGGGCGACGGCGGCGAGGCGAGCGACGGCGCCGCAAGTGGCCCCTCCGCCGGGCTGATCGGCGGCCTCGCCGCCGTGGTCATGCTCGGCGCCGCGGCGGTGTGGCAGGCGCGCCGCCGTCGCGTATGAGCGCGCGGATGACCGCCATGCCGCCACCGCGCGCCACTCCCGACGCCACCGCCCCGCGCCGCAACCGCACCGGGTTCCGCCCCCGGCCGCGCGCCGGGGCACCGCGCGGCAGTGCCCCGCGCGGCGGAAGCGCGCTGCACGCGGGGGCCTGGTGGCTGTGGGCGCTCGGGCTGGCCACGGCCGCGTCCCGGACCACCAACCCGCTGCTGCTGGGGCTGCTCATCGCGGTCGCGGGCTATGTGGTGGCCGTGCGGCGTACGGACGCCCCGTGGGCCCGCTCGTACACCGCGTTCCTCAGGCTGGGCCTTGTGGTGCTGGCCATCCGGTTGTTCTTCGCGGTCTTCTTCGGCTCGCCGATCCCCGGGACGCGGGTGCTCTTCACGCTCCCCGAAGTCCCGCTGCCCCACTGGGCGCAGGGAGTGCGGATCGGCGGCCGGGTGTCGGCCGAGGGGCTGGTGTTCGCGCTGTACGACGGGCTCCGGCTGGCCACCCTGCTGATCTGCGTCGGCGCCGCGAACGCGCTGGCCAGCCCGGCGCGGCTGCTCAAGTCGCTGCCCGGCGCGCTCTACGAGGCCGGGGTGGCGGTCGTGGTGGCGATGACCTTCGCACCGCATCTGGTGGCGGACGTCCAGCGGCTGCGCTCCGCCCGCCGGTTGCGCGGCCGCCCCGACCGCGGGGTGAAGGCGTTGCTGCAGGTCGGACTGCCGGTGCTGGAGGGCGCGTTGGAACGGTCGGTGGCCCTGGCGGCGGCGATGGACGCGCGCGGCTACGGCCGCACGGCCCACGTCCCGCCCGCCGTCGCCCGTACCACCACCGCGCTGACGCTGGGCGGGCTGCTCGGCGTCTGCTGCGGTACGTACGGCCTGCTCGCGGCCGAGGGCGCCGACTACGGCCTGCCACTGCTGCTCGCGGGACTCGCCGCCGCGCTCGGCGGACTGTGGCTGGGCGGCCGCCGCTCGGTACGCAGCCGCTACCGCCCCGACCGCTGGGGCGTCCGGGCGTGGCTGGTGGCGGGGTCGGGTGCGGCGGTAGCGGCGCTGATGATCCGAGCCGCCTCGTACACCCCCGGGGCCCTCCAGCCGTCGGTCGTCCCGCTCACCGTCCCGACGCTGCCGCTGTGGCCGGCGGCGGGGGTACTCCTGGGCCTGCTCCCGGCCTTCGTGTCCCCGGCACCGACACTGCCTCCGGCCCGCGAACCGGCTACGCCTGACAGGGCCCCCGCCAAACCGGCCCAAGCCCGGGACCGGCAGAACACCCGTCCCGCAGCCGAGCGGCACCGGCAGCCCGACGACTCGGCCACGGAGCCGCCCCCGGGCGCGCCCCGCGAACCGGCCGCGCCGAACGACACCCCCGCCAGCCCGGCCCACGCCCGGGACCGACGGCGCCCCAAACCCCCGGGCACCGGTCCCAGCACCCGACCCGCCACCGAGCCGTACCCACGGCCCGACGGCGCAACGACGGAACCGCCCCCGGCCCCCGATGCCCACCCCACCCCCACCGCACCAACCCCGCCCGGCGAGCAAGAGGACGAGCGAGCCGGGGCGGGGTCCGAGGAGGCCACACAGTGATTCGGTTCGAGCAGGTGTCGGTCCACTACGACGGGGCGGCGCGGCCCGCACTCGCGGGGGTGGACCTGACCGTCCCCGAAGGGGAGCTGTGTCTGCTCGTCGGCCCGTCCGGGGTCGGCAAGTCGACACTGCTGGGCGCCGTCTCCGGGCTCGTACCGCATTTCACCGGTGGCACCCTGCGCGGCCGCGTCACCGTCGCGGGCCGGGACACCCGTACCCACAAGCCCCGTGAACTGGCCGATGTCGTCGGCACCGTGGGGCAGGACCCGCTCGCGCACTTCGTCACCGACACCGTCGAGGACGAGCTGGCCTACGGCATGGAGTCCCTCGGCATCGCGCCGGACACCATGCGCCGCCGGGTCGAGGAGACGCTGGACCTGCTGGGCCTCGCCGAGTTGCGGGACCGTCCCATCGCCACGCTCTCCGGCGGGCAGCGGCAGCGCGTGGCGATCGGCTCGGTGCTCACCACCCACCCCCGCGTCCTGGTCCTCGACGAACCGACCTCCGCGCTCGACCCGGCCGCGGCCGAGGAGGTGCTGGCCGTGTTGCAACGACTCGTGCACGACCTGGGCACCACCGTGCTGATGGCCGAGCACCGCCTGGAACGGGTGGTGCAGTACGCGGACCAGATGATCCTGCTGCCCTCCCCCGGCGCCGCCCCGCTGACCGGCGCACCGGCCGAGCTGCTGCCGGTGTCGCCCGTCCAGCCGCCCGTGGTGGCGCTGGGCGGCCTCGCGGGGTGGCCGTCGCCGATGCCGCTGTCGGTACGGGACGCACGTCGCAAGGCGGGACCGCTGCGGGAGCGGCTGGCGTCGCTCGCCCCGCGGGCGGTGGCCGATCCGCCGCCGGGCGAGCCGGTGGGCGAGATGGCGCGGCTGTCCGTGCGCCACGGCCGGGTCGAGGCGTTGCGCGGGGTGGACCTGTCGGTGCGGCCGGGCGAGACGGTGGCGCTGATGGGGCGCAACGGGGCGGGCAAGTCCACGCTTCTGGCCGGCCTGGTCGGGCTGCACGAACCCGCCTCGGGGTCGGTGCGGGTCGGCCCGGACCGGGTCGTACCGCATCGCACCCGCCCCGCCGAACTGCTGCGCCAGGTGGGCCTCGTGCCCCAGGAGCCGCGCGATCTGCTCTACGCGGACACGGTCGCGGCCGAATGCGCGGCGGCCGACCAGGACGCGGGCGCGGCGCCCGGCACCTGCCGTGAACTGGTCGGCCGGCTGCTGCCGGAGGTGGCGGACTCCGCCCATCCGCGTGATCTGTCGGAGGGACAGCGGCTCGCGCTCGCCCTGTCCGTCATCCTCACCGCCCGTCCGCCCCTGCTGCTGCTCGACGAGCCGACGCGCGGTCTCGACTACGCGGCGAAGGCGCGGCTGGTGGAGGTGGTGCGGGGGCTGGCGGCGGACGGCCACGCGATCGTGCTGGCCACCCACGATGTGGAGCTGGCGGCCGAACTCGCCCATCGCGTTGTCATCCTGGCCGAGGGCGAGGTGGTCGCGGACGGGCCCACGGCGGAGGTGGTGGTGTCCTCCCCCGCGTTCGCCCCGCAGGTGGCCAAGGTCCTGGCGCCGCTGCCGTGGCTGACGGTGCCACAGGTGCGCGAGGCGCTGGAGGGAACACCGTGAGCGGGCGGCGGCATCGGAACAGCGAGCCGCGCGGGGCCGCGGCGTACGACACGAAGCCGACCGCGGCGTCCAGCGGCCGCATCCGGGCCGTACGCCTCGGCCCGCGCTCGGTGGCGGCGCTCGCCCTCGTCTCCGCGATCGGTGTCGTCGCCTTCGGCTGGCCGCTGTTCGCACCGGGCGACTCCGGGATCACCACCCACGCCGCCGACGCGCCCTGGCTGTTCGCCGCGCTGCTTCCGCTGCTGCTGGCCGTGGTCGTGGCGACCATCGCGGACACCGGTCTGGACGCGAAGGCCATCGCGATGCTCGGAGTACTGGCGGCGGCGGGGGCGGCCCTGCGTCCGCTGGGCGCGGGGACGGCCGGGATCGAGCCGATGTTCTTTCTGATGGTGCTGTCGGGGCGAGTGCTGGGCCCCGGTTTCGGCTTCGTCCTCGGCGCCGTGTCGATGTTCGCGTCCGCGCTGCTCACCGGCGGCGTGGGGCCGTGGATGCCGTTCCAGATGCTGGCCATGGGCTGGGTGGCGATGGGCGCGGGACTGCTGCCCGGCGCCGCCCGGCTGCGCGGCCGGGCGGAGTCGCTGCTGCTCGCCGGGTACGGGGCGGTGGCGTCCGTGGCGTACGGGACGGCCATGAACCTGCAGGGCTGGACGCTGATGCAGGGCATGGCCTCGGGGATCTCCTACGTCTCCGGCGATCCGCTCGACGAGAACCTCGCCCGCTTCGTGGCGTACTGCCTGGCCACCTCGCTGGGCTGGGATCTGCCGCGCGCCGTGGTCACGATGGTGCTCACCCTCACCCTCGGCGGCGCCATCCTCAAGGCCCTGCGCCGAGCGACCCGCCGTGCGGCCTTCGAAGCCCCGGCCACCTTCGAGGCCCCGGCCGCCGTCGAGACCTCGGCCCCGCTGACGCCCCCTAGGGCGCGTACCGAGTCCTGATCAATCTGTCGATTCACTCTCGTGGCTGCGGTACGGCAAGACCTCGCGAAGAACTCAGTTCGAGCGCGACCGAGCGTCTCGGAACCAGGTCACCACAATCAGAGCCGCGGTGACGTACATCACGACGCTGAAGTTGGCCACGGATTCGACGTACTGCTCGTAGCCGTCTGCGCGCAGCTGAAGCGCGAGGGAACCAAGCGCAGTACCAAGCGCGGCGGTAGCGCCGGCGGTGGCGACGAATGGAGCCTTCGTCATTGGTGCTTCCTCCAAGCCACGAGACGATTGATCAATACCGAGATTACATGCATTGCCATGTCACTGCCGTAAGCGGGCGGACGGTCGGCCCAAGCACCAACTCCAGCGGCGGCCAGGGCAATAGCCGCGTCGAGGTGACCCGTGTGATCGCTGCCTGCGGGCGGATCGCGGTTGCGCGGCTCAAGGGATCCCAGTGGCCCGGCAACAGCCACTAAAGCCGCTGAATAATCGTCCCCGTAGCCAACGCCCCACCCGCGCACATCGTGATCAGCGCGAATTCCTTGTCCGCGCGCTCCAGCTCATGCAGCGCCGTCGTGATCAGACGCGCCCCCGTGGCTCCCACCGGATGGCCCAGGGCGATCGCGCCGCCGTTCACATTCACCTTCTCCAGGTCCTGTCCGAAGACCCGCGCCCAGGACAGCACCACCGAGGCGAACGCCTCGTTGATCTCGACCAGGTCGATGTCCTTCAGCGTCATCCCGGCCTTGCCCAGCACCGCCTTCGTCGCGTCGATCGGCCCGTCCAGATGGAAGTGCGGATCGGTGCCGACCAGGGCCTGGGCCACGATGCGGGCGCGTGGGCGCAGCTTCAGTGCCCGAGCCATCCGCTTGGAGGCCCACAGCACCGCACACGCGCCATCGGAGATCTGGGAGGAGTTGCCCGCGGTGTGCACGGCGGTCGGCATGATGGGCTTGAGTCCGCTCAGCGCCTCCATGCTGGTGTCGCGCAGCCCCTCGTCCCGGTCGACGGCCCGCCACATGCCCTCTCCGGCCGTCTGTTCCTCCTCGGTCGTGGGCACCTGCACCGCGAAGGTCTCGCGCTTGAACCGCTCCTCCGCCCAGGCCCGCGCCGCCCGCTCCTGGGAGATCAGCCCGAGGGCGTCCACGTTCTCCCGGGTCAGGCCGCGGTGGCGGGCGATCCGCTCGGCCGCCTGGAACTGATTGGGCAGATCCACGTTCCACTCCTCCGGGAACGGTTTGCCCGGGCCGTGTTTGGAGCCGCTGCCCAGCGGCACCCGCGACATGGCCTCGACCCCGCAGCCGATGCCGATGTCGATGACGCCGGTGGCGATCATGTTGGCCACCATATGATTGGCTTGCTGCGACGAGCCGCACTGGCAGTCCACCGTCGTCGCCGCGGTCTCGTACGGCAGGCCCATCGTCAGCCAGGCGGTGCGGGCGGGGTTCATCGACTGCTCCCCCGCATGGGTGACCGTACCGCCGACGATCTGCTCGACGCAGTCGGGCTGGATGCCGGTACGGGCGAGGAGTTCGCGGTAGGTCTCGCCGAGCAGATAGGCGGGGTGGAGGTTGGCGAGCGCGCCTCCGCGCTTGCCAATGGGGGTGCGTACGGCTTCGACGATGACGGGTTCCGCGGCCATGGCTGTCTCGTCCTCTCATCGCATCCGCGGGGCTCCCGGCAGCGCCCGCGCCAGAACTAGTACGCGTTCTAGTTCTTCAGCTCAGTCTGCTGAGGCCCGGCCCGGCGGCGCAAGGGTTGTGCAGGGGTTGAGCGGACCAGGAGCGGTATCAATCCCCGAAAACAATGGCCGCGTTCTCTCTTGCGACTTGTAGAACCCGTTACTACGTTGCGGACACTTCTGATAGGCCGTCAGATCTCCCGTCAGATCTCTGGAGTGGCCATGTCCTGTCCAGCACTCCCCGAAGGCTTTGACCTCACCGACCCCGACCTCCATCAGCACCGGGTGCCACTCCCGGAGCTCGCCCGACTGCGGCAGACCGCCCCCGTGTGCTGGATCCCCCAGCCCCACGGCATCGCCGGCTTCGGCGACGACGGCTACTGGGCCGTCACCCGCCACGCCGATGTCAAGGAGGTCTCCACCCGGCCGGAGATCTTCTCCTCCCACGCCAACACCGCGATCATCCGCTTCAACGAGCACATCCAGCGGGACCAGATCGACGTCCAGAAGCTGATCATGCTCAATATGGACCCGCCCGAACACACCCGGGTCCGCCAGATCGTCCAGCGCGGCTTCACCCCGCGCGCCATCCGCGCCCTGGAGGACGCCCTGCGCGACCGCGCGGAACGCATCGTGGCAGGGGCCCGGGAGAGCGGCAGCGGGGACTTCGTCACCGATGTCGCCTGCGAACTGCCGCTGCAGGCGATCGCCGAGCTGATCGGCGTCCCCCAGCAGGACCGGTCCAAGATCTTCGACTGGTCCAACAAGATGGTCGCGTACGACGATCCGGAACTGGCCATCACCGAGGAGATCGGCGCCGAGTCGGCCATGGAGCTGATCTCGTACGCCATGAACCTCGCCGCCGACCGCAAGGCGTGCCCGGCCAAGGACATCGTCAGCCGGCTGGTGGCCGCCGAGGACGAGGGCAATCTGGGCTCGGACGAGTTCGGCTTCTTCGTGCTGCTGCTCGCCGTCGCCGGCAACGAGACCACCCGCAACGCCATCAGCCACGGGATGCACGCCTTCCTCAGCCACCCCGACCAGTGGGAGCTGTTCAAGGCCGAGCGCCCGGCCACCGCCGCCGATGAGATCGTGCGCTGGGCCACTCCCGTGATGTCCTTCCAGCGCACCACCACCCAGGACACCGAACTGGGCGGCCGGCGCATCGAGGCGGGCGCGCGGGTCGGTGTCTTCTACTCCTCCGCCAACAACGACCCCGAGGTCTTCGACCGCCCCGAAGACTTCGACATCACCCGCGACCCCAACCCCCATCTGGGCTTCGGCGGTGGCGGACCGCACTTCTGCCTCGGCAAGAGCCTGGCGGAGCTGGAGATCCGGCTGATCTTCCAGGCCATCGCGGACACCCTCCCGGACATCCGGCTCGCGGGTGAGCCCCGGCGGCTGCGCTCGGCCTGGCTGAACGGGATCAAGGAGCTGAGGGTGACGTACACGTAAGCTATTCGTGGCGTGCCAGGAGTCCCACAACCTCCCGGACGCGGGCACACTGACCGCCATGAGCGAGATGTACGGTCCGCACGGCGCGGCGGGCGATCGGCGAAGACTTTTCGACTTCATAGCCCTCACCGCCCGCCTTCGTGACATCGAGCGCGCCAACAACGCCACCCCGGAGCGCAAGGAAAGTGTCGCGGAGCACTCCTGGCATCTGGCGATGGTGAGCTGGATACTGCACGGCGAGTTCGAACGCGAGGCCGGGCAGCGGCTCGACCTCACCAAGATGCTCAAGCTGTGCCTGATGCACGACCTCGTCGAGATGGACGCGGTGGAGCGGGGCGCCGGGGGCGGTGAGCCCCCGCGCTTCGCCTCGCTCCCCGCGCCGCTCGGCACCGAACTGCCGGCGCTGTGGCGGGAGTACGAGGAGGGCCGTACGCCCGAGGCGTGTCTGGTGCGCGGGGTGGACCGGCTCAACCCCACCCTGATGCGCTGTCTGACCGGCCAGGGCTGGGGCGATATGGCCACCGACGGCCACGCTCCCGTGGACGCCGAGGCGCTGGACGGGCTGCATCTGCCACGGGTCGCCGTGAGCGAGACGCTGCGCGCGCTGTACGAGGAGATCAGGAACGCCTCGGTGGAGGGCGGGCTGCTACCGCCGTGAGGCCCGCCCGCCCTCCGGAATCCCGAGACGCCCCCGGAGCGCCGCTACTTGAACGGCACGTTGACGCACGCCACCCGGGCGCCCGCCTGCCCGGCCTTGCCCTGTGTGGTGCCCGTCGCATGCTTGTGGATCACCACGGAACGGGCCTCACCGGACCTGAAGTTCCACTTCACCCAGGACTTGGCCCAGCCCTTGCCGTTGCTCTTGGTGGTGAGGTCCAGCCACACCTCGTTGTGCGGGTTGGCGTACTTCGGGTTGGTCGAGGGCTGCTTGGGGTCCTTCTTGTTCTGGTAGTGCGGCCCCGACGAGTCGGGCTTGGTGCCACACGGCTTCGTATGGACATGGATCCCGAAGTGGTGATCGGCCGGGAGGCCACGCACGCTGATGAACACGAACGTGCCCTTGTGCATCGGGTAGTGGCCGTGGTCCTCCCCACCTTCGTGGTGGTTCTTCATGCCCTTGCCGCTCAGCCGCGCCTCCGCGATGAACACCGACGCGGACGTCGGCACCAGCGACTTGTCGTACGTCACCGCACTGGCGGTCTTCGCCTGCGACGCCGGCTGGAAACTGTCGTGGACGATGACGAAGGGGTGCGGCGGCGCGGCGGCCGCGGGGGTCGCTATGGCCATCGAAGCGCCCATCGCGACCGCCGCGGTTACTGCCTTCACCAGGGACATCGTTGATCCCTCCTCGGTCGGGGTCCCCGCCCCCCGTCTCGATTCCCGGATCCCCCCGTTTAACGCGCTTTCACGCCTTTCCGCCCCCTTCTCACCACGCTAGACCCGCTGGTCATGCCGCTCAACGCGAGCCCGTCCCTCTTTCGGGGGCTCAGCCCCGGCATTGGCGGGCTCGGCGTCGTCGTGCTGTCCGCTGCGCTGCCGCACCAGCCCCGGCACCAGCCCTCTGGCCCGGGCGAGCGCGGCGCCCATCGCCGCCGACAGCGGCGGCGCCTCCTCGCGCGGGCGCTTGCCCACACCGAGCAGCACGTACTGCAGCCCGAACCCGGCCGAGACGATGACCGCGCCGCCGATCGCGTCCAGCACATAGTGGTTGGCGGTGCCCACGATGACCGCCGTCGTCAGCAGCGGGTACAGGATGCCGAGCGCCTTCGCCCATACGTACGGCGCCACGATCGCGATGACCACGCCGCACCACAGCGACCACCCCACATGCAGCGAGGGCATGGCCGCGTACTGGTTGGACAGCTTGGTGAGGGCGCCGAAGTCCGGGTTGTTCAGATCCTGCGGGCCGTGCGCGGTGTCCACGTACCCGAGCCCCATCAGCCGCGGCGGGGCCAGCGGGTAGAGCCAGAAGCCCACCAGGGCGAGCATCGTGGCGAAGGCCAGCGGCGTACGGGCCCAGCGGTAGGTCGCCGGGCGGCGGAGATACAGCCAGGCCAGCAGGGACAGCGGGATCAGGAAGTGGAAGGTGCTGTAGTACCAGTTCATGAAGTGCTTGAGCCACGAGGTGTCCGCCACGATGGCGTTGAACCAGTGCTCGATGTCGATGTGCAGCCACCTCTCGGCGGTGAGCACCTGGTCCCCGTGGCCCTCGGCCACACTGCGCTCGTCCGGTGCATGGGCCCGGATCCAGGAGTAGGCGAAGTAGCCGACGCGGATCAGCATCAGCTCGAGCATCAGGTTCGGGCGGGACAGCGGCCGCTTGAGGAAGCGCAGCAGCGGCATCCAGGCGAAGCGGCTCTTGGCCGGGTCGGCGACCGGCGTCGGCTCGGGGACGTCCCAGCGCGGCGAGGTGCGGGAGTGGAACGGCACCACACAGGCGGCGACGAGCGCGGCGAGAAGCGGCGCATTGTAGCCGATATGGCCGAGGATCTCGATGTCGGGCAGCAGCGCGGTGCGGCTGAGCGACATCGCCAGCACCACCAGAACCGGCCACACCAGCCGGTCGGAGGCGCGCCGCCCCACCCGGCCGACCACGGCCAGCAGGATCCACAGCTGCTGGTGCTGCCAGGAGGTGGGCGAGACCGCGAGCGCGACGCTGCCGGTGATGGCGGCGGCGAGCAGCAGCTGCCCGTCCTTCGCGTAGTGCACCGCGCGCCGCAGGCCGATCACCGCGACGGCGACCGCGAGCACGGCCAGCAGCGCCAGCTCGACCGGGCCCTCGAGACCGATGCGCAGCAGCAGCCCGTGCAGCGACTGGTTGGCCAGGCTGTCGGCGGGCGCGCCGAGCCCGGCGCCGCCGATGTGGTGGCCCCAGTACGTCCAGGAGTCGTGCGGCATGGCCGCCCAGGCGAGCGCGGTGCACACGGCGAACGTGGCGCCCGCGAGCGCCGCCGCCCGGCGCCGTCCGATGAGCCACAGCACGACGGCGAACAGCAGCAGCGCGGGCTGCAGCGCCGCGGCGACCCCGATGAGCACACCGGCCTGCCGCCCGGAGGTTCTGGGCAGCACGGTGAGGACGACCAGAAGCACCGGGATGATGCTGGTCTGGCCGAGGGTGAAGGTGTTGCGCACCGGAAGCGAGAGCACCAGCAGGCTGATGGCCAGCGGTGCGGCGATCAGCGAGGTGCGGCGGGAGACCGGGCCGGGCAGCGACCGGGCCACGACCAGCCCGAGGACCACGACCAGCAGCAGGGTGCCGAAGGTCCAGGCGACCCCGAGGCTCTGCTCGGCGGCCCGGGTCAGGGGCTTGAGGACGAGCCCGGAGAACGGTGTGCCGGTGAAGGAGTCCCCGTCGTACAGCGACCCCCTGACATGCAGCACACCCTCTTCGCCGATCCAGGTCTCCAGGTCGGTCAGCCGCTCATCGGGGGGCAGCCGCAGCACCGCCGCCGCCTGACGGACCGCCAGTACGCCGGCCAGGAGCCACAGAGCCGCGAGCCCCATTCTGGTCCGTGACGTCCGCGCCCCGACGGCACCGGGACCCGGCCCCGTGTCCGGGGTTCTCCTCAGTCCGCTCCGCTCCACGTTCGCCACGCCCTGCCGCTCCCCCACTCGCCCTTTTCACCTGTCCTGGATGTTTGGAGACCCTACTGAGCCCACTACTCAGACGCCGAACACTCCCACTTCACCTGACCGTCGTCCGAGGTTGTCCGAAAGATGTCAGGCTTTGGCAGGGTGCTTGCGCTCCGTATGAGTCCGTACGGTCCAGCCCAATTTCACCAGGGCTGCGGGGTGCGCCGCGAATCGGGACTCGCCGCGCGCTGAAATGTTCCCGGCGTCACTCCGAAGCACCGCACGAACCACCGGTGGAAATGGCTCTGGTCGGCGAACCCCGCCTGGGCCGCGGCCTCGGCCGCGCTACGGCCCGCCACCAGCAGCCCGCGCGCCCGGCGCAGCCGAAGCTGCCGCTGGAAGTCGCTCGGCGCCATCCCGTACGCGGCGCGGAACGCCCGGTAGAGCGCGAAGCGGCTGCACCCGGCGGCCTCCGCGAGCCGCGCCGCCGGGATCTCCTCCAGGTACGCCTCCTCCAGCAGCGCCCGGGCCCGCCGCGCGGCCCGCGCCTGCTCACCGCTCCCGCCCGGCAGCTCCCGGGCGCGCAGCGGCCCGGTGGCCCCGCGCCGCACCAACGCCCCGACGGCCGCCGTCAGCCGCTCGTCCCGCTCCAGCGGACCGGCGCCGCCGACCAGGGCGGTGTGCAGCCGCAGCAGGGCGGGGACCAGCACGGGATCGGAGACCACCGGCCGGTCGAACAGCGGCAACGCCGCCCGGCCGGCCGCGCGGTCGGCCACATCGGCGAGGACATTCCGCATCACATCGGGACTCATGTGGACGATGCGGTACTTGTAGCCGAGTTCGGCGGCCGCCTCCCCGTCATGCGGATCGTCGGGGTTGAAGACCATCACCATCCCCGCCCCGCTGGTGCGCAGCGCCCCCCGGCACCGGAAGCGCTGGGCGCCGATCTCGGTGACCGCGAAGGAGTAGGCGTCATGGCTGTGGGGATGGAAGCGATGGCTGAAGAAGTGGGCGTGCATGGCCTCCACGGACTGGTCGGGATCGCGCCAGTACCGGACCCAGTCCGCGGGCCCCCGTTCCCCTTCTCCTGCTACACCCACGCCCCCATTGTGCCGCTGTGCCGCGTACCGCCCCCGCACCAGCGTTCAAGACCGCGGGCCGCAGCGGTGGCGAGACTGCCGTCCATGCGTTTCGACACCAAGATCGCCGTCATCGTCCGCACCGACCTCGCCGACTGGCAGAAGCTGAACGTGACCGCGTTCCTCTCCAGCGGCCTGGCACACGCGACGGACGAGATCGTCGGCAAGCCGTACGAGGACGCTTCGGGCAACGTCTACCTCCCGATGTTCCGCGAGCCGGTCCTCGTCTACGCCGCCGACGCCCCCGCCCTCACCCGCACCCACGCCCGCGCCCTCTCCCGCGACCTGCCGACCGCCCTCTACACGGAGGAGCTCTTCGGCACCAACAACGAGGACGACAACCGCGCGGTGGTCCGCGCCATCGACGCCGACGCGCTGAACCTGGTGGGCCTCGCGGTCCATGGGCCGCGCAGCCAGGTGGACAAGGTGACCAAGGGCCTGAAGCTGCACGGCTGAGGGTGAGGCACCGCGGATGCACGGCATCGGCTACGGCAAGATGGGGCCATGAGCGTAGTCAAGATCAATGTGCTGACCGTGCCGGAGGAACAGCGCGAGGTGCTGGAGAAGCGCTTCGCGTCGCGCGCCGGAGCCGTGGAGGGCTCCGACGGTTTCGAGTGGTTCGAGCTGCTGCGCCCGGTCGAGGGGACCGACCAGTACCTCGTCTACACGCGCTGGCGCAGCGAGGAGGACTTCCAGGCGTGGATGGAGGGCCCCATGAAGGCGGCCCACCAGCGCGGCGGCGAGGACGCCCCGAAGCAGAAGCCCGCCGCGGCCGGCTCCACCCTGTGGTCCTTCGAGGTCGTCCAGCAGGCCGCGCCCAAACAAGGCTGAGCCGGGCCCTTTACGAACACCGTCAGCCCCCTGGCCCTGACCAGAGGGCTGGCGGTTTCGTGGTGCACCCGTCAGTACGACCGACGGAGGGTCACGTGCACCGATACACATCGGGGGCACTGGCACGGCGGCCACACCGACGTCTCCAGCGGCATCAGGGGGTCGGTGGACCTGACCACACGCGTCGGCCCGTAGGTCTTCCCGCTGTCCCGCGAAACACGCAACGTCATCATCGCGCGGCCCTTCACCGGGCTGCCTCGTTGTGAAGCGGGCCGTCGTGGTGCCGCTGGAGTTCGATGAGACAGGTGGTCGCCCACTTCTGATCGCCGTTGCGCCTTGCCTCGGCTTGCTGTCGTAACAGCGCCCCGCACACATCACGGTCGTCGTTGGGCGTGTTCGCGGGTGGGGTGGCTGGGCTAGTGTCCGACACGTTGTCGCTCCTGTTGGCGATGGCCATGCCCCCGGGCCGGTCGCACGGTCGCGGGGGTCCTTGCGTACGCCCAAGACAACCGCGAACGCACGGTCGCGGTTGGTGATCACCTGGTGACTGCGCGGTGACAGCCGTACCCTGGTCACCATGAGCAGCGGGGAGTTCAGCCAGCGAGTCCGCGACTTAGTGCGCGACCGGGACATGAGCGTCCGGGCGGTCGCCCGCCACCTGAACTACGACCACGCCTATCTGTCCCGCGTGCTCTCCGGGAAGCAGCAGCCGTCGAGGCAACTCGTCACGGCGCTGGACAACCTGCTCAAGACAGACGGGGAACTCGCGGAAATCGCGGTACGAGTAGCACCGCCAGCAGTTTCGCCGAAAGCTGCTGAATCACCGGCCATCACTGATCGGATACTCAAGCTCAACGAGGCACGTGGAGCCGACTTCGTACACGCCATCCGGGAGACTTCCCATCGGCTGGTCGTCCTGGACAATGAATTCAGCGGGGTATCCATCGCCGAGCCCGCAGGCCGCGCGTTCAAGGTCGTACATCGGCGGCTCGGAGCCGGAGACTATGATCCGCGGCATGAGCGCGACATTCAGTCGGCCGCCGCGGAACTCGCCGAAGTCGCCGGCTGGGCTCTTTTTGACGCGGAAAGAAACGGCGCCGCCCAGCGCTTCAACCATCAGGCACTGTTCCTTGCGAATCTTTCGGGGGACCGCTCCATCGCACTGCTGACGCTGCAGAACATGGCGATGCACAGTGAGTGGCGTGGGCGGTACCAAGAGGCGCTGTCCATCGCCCGGTCGGTGCTCAACCGTAGGCGGCTGTCCCCGCGCGTCGAGGCGATGTTCCGCTTCCGCGAAGCCAAGGGACTGGTCGGCACGGGACGTACGTCGGATGCCCTCGAGTCGCTCGAACGCGCCCGGTCGCTCATCGAAGACGGTAACGATGTCGGCGAGCCGGACTGGGCATGGTGGGTGACCCACCGGGAAATTGACGGCCACTGGGGTCACACACTTCAGATCGCCGGTGACGTACAGAAAGCTATCGAGCTACTACTGCAATCCGTACAACCAGGGCGTGGCGTCGCGACCGGCTACGCAAGTTTGTCATCCGCACGGCTCGCACAATGTCTGCTGGACGTCAACGCATGGCGCGACGCGGAAGACGTCGTCAGATCCCTGGTCACCGCCGCACCCGGAATCTCGTCGGGGCGGACCCTCCGCGCCATCGGTGATGTCGCCAAGCAGCGCGAAAGGCTGAACGGTGCGCCGCAAAGCCTCACGGATACCCTTGAGCACCTGGGAGAAAAGCTCGACGAGGATCCCTTCACCCTTTAGGTCACTGACGGCTCGCCGACGCGCCCCCGCGCAGCGCGGGTGACACACTCCGCGCCGCTGCCGGAGCACGCACCGGCAGCCGGGTCATGTGCCATTCGTGGCGTGGTACGGCCGGCACACTCCCCCGTCGTAGTCGGTCGCGATCTCCAGTACTTCGTGCCCGTCGGATGAGGGCAGCAGGCTGGAGCTGTAGTTGGGGCAGGGGTCGAGCTTGTCGGATTTCACGGTGACGGGGGCCGGGATTTCTCGCCAGGCGCCGTCGCCGCCCTTGCTGTTGGTCCAGATCGTGCGGCCGCTGCCCTCGGCCCTGCTGCCGTCCGCGTTGTACATCGCCTGTCCGATCAGCAGCAGCTTGCCCTGCGGATTCCCCTCCTCCGGTGCCCAGGCCAGGTTCGGCGCGTGCTTGAAGTACTTGCCGTCCGCCGTCTCGGGCCGGGTGCCGAGGTTGGTGGGGTCGCCCCAGTCCCATCCGTCGGGAGAGGTGCGGTAGTGCACGACGCAGGAGAACTTGGGGTCCTCGGAGCAGATCTCGTACGTCATGACGTACGTGCCGTTCGGCAGCTTCCGTACGACCGCCATCCCGGGGCGGTCGGCGGCCGGGGTGCCGGCGACGGTGTCGTGGAGGCCGCTCCATGAGACGCCGTCGCGTGAGCGTACGGCGACGAGCTTCTGGCTGTGGCGCGGATCGGTCTCGTCGGAGTAGTGGCAGACCAGGTTCCCCTCCGCGTCGATGGAGAACTCTGGCTCCCACAGCCCCTTGGTGTCCTCGGCGGTCGCGACCGTGGACAGATGAGACCACTTCCGCCCCAGGTCGGTGCTCTTGAACACCTCGATCGTCATACGGCGACCGGGCGCGTCCTGGCCGAAGGAGGCGGCCCACAGCAGCGTGCCGGCCGGCATGTCGCCGATCTGTTGCGGCAGCTCGTAGAGGGTCGCGCAGCACAGCCCCCGGCCGCTGGCGGACTTGGGGTCGGCCACGGTGCCCACCTGGCTGAAGCTGGATCCGCCGTCGGTGCTCTCCTGGACGGCGCCGATGCCGTTGCCGCCGTCATGGACGACGGTCGAGGCGAGCACGCGTCCGTTGTCCTTGCCGCTGTGCTGCAGCCGGATCGCCCGGGGGTAGAGGGCCCCGCCGTCGCGCAGCGGAGTGGGGGCCGTCGTGCGCAAGGACCCCGCGTCGCCCGCGCCGCTCTTCGCGGAGGCGCCTGGGGAGCCGGAGCCCCGGGAGTCGGAGGCGGTGGAGGACGCGGCCTTGGTGTCACCGCTGGAGTCACCGTCCTGGCAGGCGCTCAGCCCGAACGCGGCGACGGCGGCCACCGCGACGGCGGCGACTTTTCGAGCGTGGTGACGTGCGGTGCGGGGCGCGGTGCGGTGGGACATGTGTCTCCCCCCTTTGTCAGCAGGTGGTCCCGTCCTTCGGGCCCTGTGACCACCAGGCTGTCCGCTGCCGCTGATGATCCTCTGCTGATCGACTAACGCCTCGCTAACCCACTCACACCAGCTCGGGCTGCGGTTCCGGTTGCAGCGCTGGTGCGGCCTTCGGCTCCCACACCCTGGTGGTCCGTACGTAGCCGTGGATCACCGAGCCCATCGCCAGCAGGAGAAGCGGTCCGAACAGCCACGGATGTCCGGCCATCTCCACCGGCAGATAGCGATAGGCCACCAGGAGTGCGGCGAAGACCGCCGTGCCGTGGACGACCAGCTGGGTTCCTGACCGGTCCCAGCCACGTGCGAGCGAGCGCAGCGCCGCCTCGATGGTGAGCGCGAACACCACACCGGCGACGAGATCCACGCCGTAGTGGTAACCGAATCCCAGCGTCGCGCTGAGCGTCGCGATCAGCCAGAACGTGCCGGCGAAGCGCAGCAGACGTGGGCCCTGGCGGGAGTGAACGAAGATCGCGGTGGCCCACGCCGTATGCAGACTGGGCATGCAGTTGCGTGGCGTGATCTCGTCGAACGGTATCGAGTGCGGGGCGCTGATGGGCGGCAGGGTGTGCGGCCACAGGTTGGCCGTCGCCCACAGCTCGCCGCCGGTACCGAAGGCGCCGGTGCCGTAGGCGAAGATCGGTCCGACCACCGGGAAGATCATGTAGATGGCCGGCCCGAGGAGGCCGATGGCCAGAAAGGTGCGCACCAGATGGTGGCCCGGGAAGCGGCGCTCGACCGCCACGTTGCGCAGTTGATACAGCGAGACGATGACCGCGGCCACCGGAAGCTGAGCGTAGACGAAGTCGAGAACATGGGCACCGATCGGCCCCATGGCCGCGACAATCCGGCCTGCCAGCCACGACGGGTTGCCCAGCGCGTGATCGGCGGTTGCCAGGTACGGGTCGAGCACCGCTGGGCGGGTCTTCGCCGTGATGAGCAGCCAGGTATCGCCGGTCTTGCGGCCGGCCACCAGCAGCAGGCCCAGCCCGACGCCCTTGAGCAGCAGCCCGCGTTCCCGGCCGGTGCGGCGCGTGACCGCGATGACCACACAGCCCAGCATCACCCACAACGCGCCGTTGCCGAAGGGGTGGCCTTCGGTCAGCTTTGCGCCGACCGCCCACCGCACCAGCAAGAAGACGACGTCGATGCCGATCGCGGCACCAGCCGCGATGAGCCGCTCCCGCCAGGTGAGCACCAACATCATCAAGCCCATACCGGAGTACAACAGGAAGCCCGACTTGGGGGGCAATACCACCTCTTGCACCTGAGTGGTGACCGGCCCCGGCAGGCCGTAGCGGCGCGCGGTGATCTCCAGCGCGATGAAGAATCCGAGGGCCACCACACCCGCCGCGGCGTACAGCATCGCCCGTGGTCGACGCCACGTGGTGGACGTAGCCGTGCGGCTTATTCGGGAAATCACCCGCGATGCTATACGTTTCAATGCTTTGGCCGATTTGCTAGATGTTGGGTATTGGTCGCTCTTCGTACCGGATAGCGCCGTTTTCCGGCGATGGGCGGACGATGGGGGCTCTCGCCGTAAGTTCCGATCATGCTAACGGAGCGATGCGGGTGGGTGACGTCGCAGCGCCGTAGCCCCCTCCTCAGCCGGGCCTCGCCCCGGCAGGCCGCGGGCCCCCGGCGGCCGGTACCTCCGTGAGCCGACCTCGCTCGCCCATTTTTCAAAATTGCCTGAAACAAGTTCTAGTCAATGAGGCGGCGTTCACCCCGGGGGTAGGGTCCGTACACCGACCCAGAAACACATTCGGACAGAACGAAAGAACGTGCGCAAATGATGGCATCCCCCACTGCCACCGAGAGCGAAACCAAGCGATCGATCACCGTGCGCGCCGGAGAGGCGAGCGGTGAGCGCATACGTTTGAGCGTCTACGACATGCTCATCGGGCTGGTCTACACCCCACGTACCTTTTTCTACCGGGAGACGCTCGACGGCGAAGCGCTGCGCGCCTCCCTCAGCAGAACACTGCTCAACTTCCCGATGGTTTCAGGCCGCATGAAGAAGGATCCCGACGGCCGCCTCAGCGTGCTCTGCGACGACTCCGGTGTGCGCTTCATCGAGACATACGCATCCGAGCCCATGCCGGATCACGGACCTCACCACACGGCGAAAAAGGGCATCAATCGCTATCTGAGTCAGGTCAACCCGCTCCAGGTGGTCGACGCCGACACACCGCTTTTCACGGTGAAGCTCACCCATATGAAAGGCGGCGGCTCCGTTCTGGGTGTCAACATGAACCACGCCGTGGCCGACGGATCCGCCTATATGCGGTTCATGGAGAGCTGGTCGAAGGAGCACCGAGGGCTCGGGTACCCCGCACCCGGCCACGACCGCGGCATCATCGACGCCCTCGCGGCGCCGGTCGCGGATGACGCCCGGCCGGACAACGACCACTTCACGGTCACCAAGCGCGGCCGGAAGTCCGCCTATGTGGCCCGTATCCTGCTGAGCAGCATCGCCAAGGTGACGACGATGGTGACCACCCGCTTCACCGCCGCCGAACTGGCCACCATGAAGGACGCCGCGATGGCCGACCTCGCGGGCACAGGGCGATGGGTGTCGACCAATGACGCGCTGACCGCCCATCTCTGGAAAGTCCTCGGCGCATTGCGAGACCGCCCCGACACGAGCGTGGAAAAGCTGGGCCTCCTCGCCGACTTCCGTGCTTTCGGCGGCGGGGCCGTACCGGACGGCTACTGGGGCAACACCGTCACCAACACCCGGCCCGGGATGCCCGCGGCCGAACTGCGCTCCCGCCCTCTCGGCGAGGTCGCCACGGCGGTCCGCGCGGGCTATGCCGAGAACACTGAGGAGAAAATTCGCCAGGAAACGGCGTTCCTCTGTGCCGAATACGAGGCGGGACGCCTCAAGCGCATCCTGCCCTCCATGACGCTCGACAAGTTCGAGAACACCATCGTGATCAACAACTGGTCGAAGCTCCCCTTCTACAGCCTCGACTACGGAGCGGGCACGCCCTTCTGGTACGACGTCCCGGCGCTTCCCACTCCCTGGACCGTACTCATAGCGCCGACTCCGGCGGACGAGCCCGGTGGCCGCGATGTGCATATGGCAGTGCCCCGTGCATTGGTCCAGACCCTTCGGGAACAGTCCTGGACCGACCGGTTCCACTGTTACGCGGATTCCGGCGAGGCATCCGCGCTGACTTTCGGATCACCTAAAGCCGGAGGGTGAGGAAACCGGAAGGTGAAGAAGCCGGAAGGTGTGGAAACCGGAAGGCCGTGAGCCGTGGGGGCCGGCGCCCCCACGGCCCGTATGAGCCCCGCCCCGTCCCCCTACCCCCTGTCCCCCTGTCCCCCTGTCCGGATCCCATCGGTCGCGGTCAGGGCCCCGTGCCCCGGAACGGTCGGTTCACGTAGTGTCATGGCGTGTACGGGAGTGTCAGCGAGAAACCAGCGCCCGCCCGTGGCAACGGGCAGCACATCCTGGTCGTCGACGATGAGTCGAGAATCGCCGAGCTGCTCTCGACCACCCTCGAGCTGGCCGGTTACCGGGTCGGCACCGCGGCCACCGGCGGAGAGGCGCTCGATCGGGTCGGGCGGGAGCGGCCCGACCTGGTGATCCTCGATGTGATGCTGCCCGATCTGGACGGCTTCACGGTGTGCCGCCGCCTGGTCGCGGCCGACGAGAACCATCCGCCGGTGCTCTTCCTCACCGCCCGCGACTCGCTGGACTCGCTGGTCACCGGCCTCGGCATCGGCGGGAACGACTACGTGACCAAGCCGTTCCGGATCGCCGAGGTGCTGGCCCGGGTGCAGGCCCTGCTGCGCACCCGCACCCGACGGCGGGAGGAGCCCTCGCCGCGCTACGCGGATCTGCTGCTGGACGATACGACCCGTCAGGCGCGACGCGGTCGGCGGGCGCTGGAGCTGACCCCGGCCGAGTTCCGGCTGCTGCGCTATCTGCTGGTCAACGCGGGGCAGGTGCTGTCCAAGGAGCAGATCGGCGAGCATCTGTGGGTGGCGGACCACCGGCGTTACGGGGACAACGCCATCGAGAAGCTGGTCTCCCGGCTCCGCCACAAGGTCGACGAGACCGGGCCCGCTCTGATCCACACCCGCCGTGGCTTCGGCTACTGGCTCGGCCGGCTCGCCTCCCCATGAGCATGCACGAGCGCTGCGGGGACGAGCGCTGCGGGGACGAGGCCTGCGGAAACGGCCGGCGCCATGGCGAGGACGCGTACGAGCGCCAGCAGCGGCTGGAGGTGCTGCTGCACGAGCTGCGCACCTCCCTCACCACCATCCGCGGCTGGGCCGAGCTCCCCCTGCAGGGGCTCAGCGACGACCCCGAGCTGATGGTGCGCGCCCTGCGCCGGATCCAGGACGAGGCCGACCATATGCACCAGGCGGTCCAGCAGGTGTTTCCGCGTACGGACGCCTCCTGGGTACGGCCGCTGGACGCGGAGCCGGTGGATCTGCGGGACGTGGCCGACGAGGCGGTGGCGGATCTGCGGCTGCTCGACCCCGAACGCCCCATCGCCCGCGAGAACTCCGGCCGGGCGACCCTCGTCGCCGACAACCGCATGCTGCGGCACGCCGTCCGCAATCTGCTGGGCAACGCGCTGCGGCACACCCCCGCCGGGTCCCCGGTGACCGTGGCGGTGCGCGGTCCGGTGCCCGGTTCCGGTGGGCAGCCGCGCGTCGAGCTGTCAGTCAGCGACCAGGGCCCCGGTATGAGCCCGCACGACATCGCCCGGCTCACCTCCCCCCGCTCCGAGGACGGCCCGAGCGAGCTGGGCGGCGGCCTCGGCCTCTCCATCGTGCGGCGGGTGGTCGAGCGGCACCACGGCGAGGTGATCGTGCGCAGCGCACCGGACCACGGCACCACGGTCACGGTGGCCTTCCCCACAGTCAGCGTTTCGTCAGGAAACTGACCGGAGGACGTCAGGTCGAGCGGGTTCGCTGGTCACCACGTCCCCCGGAACGCGAAGGTTCACGTCCCCATCACGCGAAGGTTGACGCTCCGCTCCCATCGGAATCCCCCACCCGAGGAGAGACATGACCGAGACGCTGACAGAGACCACGACCGAGGCGGAAGAGCCGCTTCCGGAATTTCCGATGCCGCGGGCGGCCGGCTGCCCCTTCGCCCCGCCCCCGGCCGCACGGGCGCTGCACACCGAACGGCCGGTCACGCGGGTGCGGCTGTGGGACGGCAGCGCCCCGTGGCTGGTGACCCGGTACGCCGACCAGCGCGCCCTGCTCGCCGACCCGCGGGTCAGCTCCGAGGCCACGCTGCCCGGTTTTCCGCATGCGACCGCCGCCTTCCGCGAGAACGCCCCGCAGCGGCGGACCTTCCTCACCATGGACGACCCCGAACACGCCCGGATCCGCCGGATGGTCACCGGACCGTTCGCGATCAAGCGAATCGAGGCGATGCGGCCCGAGGTCCAGAAGATCACCGACGATCTGATCGACACCATGCTGGCCGGTCCGGCCCCGGTCGACCTGGTACAGGCACTCGCGTTGCCGCTGCCGTCGCTGGTGATCTGCCGGCTGCTCGGAGTGCCGTACGAGGATCACGACTTCTTCCAGCGGAACAGCTCAGTCATGATCAACCGTTACTCCTCGGTCGAGGACGCGGTCGGCGCCAACAAGGCGCTGACCGACTATCTGGACGAGCTGGTCGCCGCCAAACTCGCCGACCCCGCCGACGACATGCTCTCCGAGCTGGCCGCCCGGGTCAGGGCCGGAGAGCTGACCCAGCGCGAGGCCGCCAACATGGGCGTGCTGCTGCTGATCGCCGGCCATGAGACGACCGCCAACATGATCGCCCTCGGCACCGTCGCCCTGCTGGAGAACCCCGACCAGCTCGCCGTCCTGCGGGAGACCGACGACCCGAAGGCTGTCGCCAGGGCCGTCGAGGAACTGCTCCGCTATCTGACCATCGTGCACAACGGCCGGCGCCGGGTCGCGCGGGAGGACATCGAGATCGGCGGCGAGACCATCCGCGCCGGGGACGGGATCATCGTCTACACCGGCACCGGCAACTGGGACGAGGAGGTCTTCCCCGAGCCCGAGCGGCTGGACATCGGCCGTGACGCCCGCCGCCACATGGCGTTCGGCTTCGGCGTCCACCAGTGCCTGGGCCAGCCGCTGGCCCGGATGGAGCTGCAGGTGGTCTACGGCACGCTCTACCGCCGTATCCCCACTCTGCGGCTGGCGACCGGAGTCGACCAACTACCGTTCAAGGAAGACGGTTTGGTCTACGGCGTCTACGAACTGCCCGTCACCTGGGCGTCATGAGCAGCGGAGGCAAGGGAGTCACCATGCGTGTGGAAGTCGATGTGCCCAAGTGTGTGGCGTCGGGCCAGTGCGTGATGATCGCACCCGATGTGTTCGACCAGCGGGAGGAGGACGGCATCGTGATCCTGCTGGACGAGCAGCCCGCGTCCGAACTCCACGCCGATGTGCGTGAGTCCGCGGTGGTCTGCCCGGCGGCGGCGATACGGGTGATCGAGAAGTGAAGCACGTGGTGGTCGTCGGTGGATCCGCCGCCGGTCTGGCGGCGGCGGAGACGCTGCGCCGGGAGGGGTACGAGGGCACGATCACGCTCATCGGCGATGAGCCGTACCACCCGTACGACCGGCCACCGCTGTCCAAGCAGATCCTCGGCAGGCAGTGGGAGCCCGACCGGGTGCCGCTGCGCGCGCCCGCCGATCTGGACGCGCTCGGCCTCGATCTGCGCCTCGGGGTCGCCGCGACCGGCCTCGACCTGGCGGGCCGTACGGTCGCGCTGGCCGACGGGGAGCGGGTGCCGTACGAGGGCCTGGTCATCGCCACCGGCGTCCGCCCGCGCCGACTGCCCGGCGGCGGGAACGGGGACGGCGACGGGGACGGCCACCGCGGGGAGCGCGCGCATGTGCTGCGCACCCTGGACGACGCCCTGGCCCTGCGGGACCGGCTGGGGCCGGGGCGGCGGCTGGCGGTGGTCGGCGCCGGATTCCTCGGCGCCGAGGCGGCCGCCGTCGCCCGGGGGCTCGGTACGGAGGTGACGCTGCTGGAACCGGCGCCGGTGCCGCTGGCCCCGGCGGTCGGCGAGCGGGTCGGACGGGTGCTCGCCCAGGCCCACCACGACCACGGGGTCGATCTGCGCACCGGGGTCATGGTGGCCGAGGTGGCCGACGGCGGGGTGCGGCTGGCGGACGGCACGCTCGTCGAGGCCGATGAGGTGCTGGTCGCGATCGGCTCGGTGCCCAACACCGGCTGGCTGGAGGGCAGTGGCCTCACCCTGGGCGACGGCCTGGAGTGCGATGAGTACAGCGCCGCCGCGCCGGATGTGTACGGCGCGGGGGATGTGGCCCGCTGGCACAATCCGCTGTTCGGTACGGCGATGCGGATCGAGCACCGGACCAACGCCACCGAACAGGGCATGGCCGTGGCCCGCAACCTCCTCCGCCCGGACGAGCGGCGGCCCTTCGCCCCGGTGCCGTACTTCTGGTCGGACCAGTACGACCTCCGGATCCAGGCCCATGGCCATCTGCGCGGCCACGAGGAGGTCGCGATCGTGGAGGGCGCCCTGGAGGAGCGGAAGTTCCTGGCCGTCTACCGCTCCGGGGACCGGGTGGCCGGTGTGCTGGCGGTCGGGATGCCCCCGAAGGCGATCCGCACCTGGCGGCAGGCGGTCGCGACGCGGGCCGCGTGGCGGGACGCGGTGGGGGAGCTGGTGCCGGAGGGGGCGTAACGGCCCGCGACCCGCGGCTGCGGGCCGTGGCGCTGCGGCCTGGCTGCAGGCCGTAGCCCAACGGCCCGGCTGCAGGCCCTAGCCCTGGCGGCCCAGTGCGGGCCGCGACCCGGCAGCCCTGCAACAGGCCGTAGCCCAACGGCCCAGTGCGGGCCGTGGCCCCGGCCACCAGCTGCGGGCCGCACCCCTGCAGGGCGGCACCGGCGGCCCGGCCGCAGGCCATAGCCCGACGGCCCCGCCGCAGCCGTGGCCCGGCGAGGCCCGTGCCCGGAAATTGCCGGGCGGGCCACGTCGGGCCTTGCTACGGTCATCGGCATGAAGCGCGCTGCCATCGCTGCCCTCGTTGCCATGACGACGACGCCGGAGAGTGTCCCGGCGCGCTGATCGATGTTCTGATCCGAAGCCCCGGGGCGAGTGCCCCGGGGCTTCGCCATGCGGTCACTCGTCCGATATCCACCGGCGTTCGCCACGTCGACGAGGAGACCGCGATGTCCGACCACCGCAAGCTGGGCCGTGAGCTGGGCCTGTTCGACACCGACCCGCTGATCGGCGCGGGGCTGCCGTACTGGCTGCCCGACGGCGCGACCGTACGGCACACCCTGGAGGAGTACATCCGCGACGCCGAGCGGCGGGCAGGCTACCGGCATGTGTACTCGCCGGTGCTCGGCAAACGGGAGCTGTACGAGCTGTCGGGACACTGGTCGCACTACAGCGACGACATGTTTCCCCCCATGGAACTGGGCGCGGAGCAGGTCGTCCTGCGTCCGAGCCTGTGCCCCCACCATGCGGTCATCTACCGCTCCCGCGGCCACAGCTACCGCGAACTGCCGCTGCGGATGGCCGAGTTGGGCGGGATGTACCGCTCGGAGCTGTCGGGGGTGCTCGGCGGGTTGACCCGGGTCCGGGCCATCCAGCTCAACGACGCCCATATCTTCTGCACCCTGGACCAGGTCGCCGACGAGGCGGGGGCGGCCCTGGAGATGATCCGTCGGGCGTACGAGGCGCTCGGCATCACCCCGGCCCGCTATCGGCTCTCCCTCCCGGGCCCCGGCGGCAAGTACGTCGCCGCCCCCGAGATGTGGCGTCGCTCGACCGCCCTGCTGACCGACGTCCTGGACCGCTCCGGTCTGCCGTACCAGGCGGTGGAGGGCGAGGCCGCGTTCTACGGCCCCAAGATCGATGTGCAGGTCGCCGACAGGGCCGGCCGGGAGTCCACCCTGTCCACCGTCCAGGTCGACTTCCACCAGCCCGAGCAGTTCGATCTGCACTACATCGGGCCGGACGGCGCCCGGCACCGTCCGGTCATGGTCCACCGCAGCATCATCGGCAGTGTGGAACGGGCCGTGGCCCATCTCATCGAGGAGCACGGCGGGGCCTTCCCCGCCTGGCTCGCCCCCACTCAGCTGGTGGTACTGCCGATCTCCGAGGCCGAACTGCCGCACGCCGAGGCGCTCGTGCGGCGGTGCGTGGACCTCGGTCTGCGCGCGGAGCTCGCCGGACCGGAACGCGGCAGCCTGGGCGCCCGGATCCGGGAGGCCCGCCTCGTGCCCTACCAGGCCGTCGTGGGCGCCAGGGAGGCCGAGGACGGCCGGGTGGCCCTGCGGCTGCGGGACGGCCGCCGGCTGGACCCGCTACCGGCCGATGAGGTGCCGGCCCGTATCGGCGCGCTGGTGAAGGCGCACAGCACCGAGCTGTGGGGTGCGGCGTAGGGGGTGTCCAACGGATCGTGACGCCTGCGGCGGGCTGCCCCCTCCCCGCCCCTTCCCGAAACAGGGGCTCCGCCCCGGGCCCCGCTCCTCAAACGCCGGAGAGGCTCCCGGTGGCAAACCCCTTCCCGCGGCATCGATAGGCGACTCCGCCGCGTGGCGGGGGCCTCGTGCCTGGAACGCGGGGTCTGGCGCGGGGCCCCAGTTTCGGGAAGCGGCGGGGTGGGGGCCGATCAGCCGCCCAAACACTCCCGCACGGCGGCGACGAGGCGGGTGGCGCGGGCGTCGCCGTGGCCGATCATGCGGTTGGTCACATAGGCGAATCCCACGCCGAACTCGTCGTCGCCGAAGGCGAACTGACCGCCCGCTCCGTCGTTACCGAAGCTGCGCTCCCCCAGCATCGGCCGGAAGGACGGCGAGTCGAGCAGAAAGCCCGAGCCCCAGCGCGCCCCCATGTCGAAGCCCAGCCATCCCTTGCCGGACGAGATCTCGCGGACCGCGTCCGTCACGGTCTCGGGGTTCAGCAGCCGCCGATGCCCCTCGATACCGGTCACGGCCGCCGCGTACAGCCCGGCGAGCCCGCTCGCCGACGCGGTGGCGCCCGCGCCGGGCAGCTCCATGCCGAGCAGCGCCGGGTCGTTCCAGCCGTGCGGCTCGTCGAGGCCGGGGAAGACCAGCGCGCCGTTCATGGTCACGATGCGGGTCAGCAGATGCTCGGGCCCCGGCATCCCGGGCCATCCCTCGGCCTCGACCAGCCGGGCCCGCCCGTCCATCTCCGCCGTCGGCAGCCCGATCCAGGCCCGCAGCCCCAGCGGATCCGCCACGGCCTGACGGAAGTACGCGCCCGGGGTGTGGCCGGTGATCCGCCGGATGACCTCACCGATGAGGAAGCCGAAGACATGGCCGTGGTATTCGTACGACGCGTCCGGCTCCCACAGCGGCGTCTGCCCCTCGATGGCGCGGATCACCGGCGCCCAGTCGGCGATCTCCTCGAACGTCAGCACCCGGTCGAGCACAGGGACCCCCGCCCGGTGCCCGAGGACCATCCGGCAGGTGATGGCCTCCTTGCCGAACCGGTCGAACTCCGGCCAGTACCGGCTCACCGGGGCGTCGAGGTCCAGCCGCCCCTCCTGCGCGAGGAGGTGGGCGCAGACGCTCACGATGCCCTTGGCGCACGAGAACACCGGCACGACGGTGTCCTTCTCCCACGCCCGTCCGCTCCCCTGGTCCGCGACCCCGCCCCACAGCTCCACGACCTTGCGTCCACCGGCGAAAACGGTGACCGCCGCCCCGAGTTCGGGAAACTCCTCGAAGTTCCGCGCGAACACCTCGGCGACACCACCGAACCCCTCATCGGTCCACCCGCTGTACCGCTCCATCGCGCCCCGCCCCTTCATGGCCCCTGCCTGAACCTGCCTGATCACAACCGCGCCACCGTAGGCCGTGGCCCGTCCCCGGTACGACCGATTTACGACCCGGTCGGCGTCGTGAGGTGTTTGTAGAAGAAGCTGCAGTCCTCCAGGGAGCCGTCCGGGTCGGCGGCGTAGGCGGGGACGATGCCGTAGCGGGTCCAGCCCTCGGCGCCGTAGACCCGCTCGGCGGGGCTGCCGGTGCGGGTGTCCAGGAGCAGGAGGGTGACCCCGGCGGCGGTGGCGGCGGCTTCGGCGGTGGCCAGGAGGGCGCGGGCGATGCCCTGGCCCCGGGCCTCGCGATGGACGATCAGTTTGAGGAGCTCGGCCCGGTGACGGCCGTTGGGCTTCTGGGAGAAGGCCAGGCTGACGGTGCCGGTTATGCCGTCGGCGTCGTGGCAGACCCAGACGGCCAGGGCGCCGCCGGCCACCGCCGGGGTCTGCGTCTGCCACCAGGCCGCGGCGGTCTCATGGTCGAAGGGGGCCAGGAAACCCATGGAGGCACCGTCGTCGACGGCGTCGACCAGGAGCTCGGCCAGGCCCTTGACGGTGTCGGGGAAGTCGGCGGCGGTCAAGCGGTCGATCCGGTGTGGTGCGGGCACGGGGTGCTTCTCCTTCTGCGGGGTGGGGCCGGGGGTCTCGCGGTGCCGCGGTATCGCGGTGCCGCTACGGCAGGACGACCATCAGCGCGTAGCGCACCGGATCGGGGCCCACGCAGCGGAATCGCGAGCTTCCCCACAGCCGGAACCGCAGACAGTCCCCCGCCTCGAGCTCGTACGCCTGGCCGTTGGCCGTGATCTCCACCGCGCCCTCCAGAACCCAGATGTGCTGCTCGACGCCCGGGACCGGTGGTCCGTCGTACGCGATGTCCGCGCCCGGGCGGAGCGTGCCCTCGACCACCTCGCCACGCAGCCCCGCATGCGGCGGGGACACCGAGCGGCGGGCGAACCCCGAGGTCTCGTCCCGCCACACCGGCTGCGCGGCGGCGCGCACCACCTGGGGCGGCTCCGCCTCCACCTCGGCCAGCAGTCGCGACATCGTGCGCCCGTAGGCCGCGCACAACGTGTTGAGCAGGGCGGCGGTCGGGCTGAGCTCGCCGCGTTCGAGACGTGACAGCGTCGAACGGCTGATGCCCGTCCGCCGCGCCAACTCGTCCAGCGACCAGCCTCGTTCCCTGCGCAAGTCGCCGAGGCGGGTGGCCAGACGGGCCTCCAGCGGTTCGGCGATCTCCGGGTCTCTCATATTCGAGAAGATATCCCAGAAATGGGAGATGGCCACCACCCGGAGGGGATCCGGGCGGTGACCAAGAGGTGGCCCCGGTGGCTTTGACTGTTTTGCCGGCGCTGGGCGTATTGGTGGTGTTGGGCGGTCAGATGCTGATGAGGCGCTCCAGCACATTGCGGTAGCCCCGCATCGCCAGCCGCAGCTCTTCCGTCTCCGAGATGACCGCGTCATCCTCGTGCCAGGCGGCACGGAGCGTGCCGCGGCGTTCGGCCAGGAGATCGGCGAGCCGGGTGGCCACCTCCGCGAGCAGGGCATCGGCCTCCTCGACGGCGCCGCGTGGGGAGTCGACGAAGCCGGTGACGGCGTACCGCAGCCGCTGGGCCAGCATGTCGTGCTCGCTTGTCGGCAGCACGGGGAAGCTGGGGCCGTTCGGGGTGTTCGGCTGCTCGGCGGACGACCCGGGCGGTCCGGACGCCCCGGACGGCTGTCGTGTCGTCGGCTCCGTTCCGTTCGTCGGCCGCGTTCCGTTCGACGGCCGCGTTCCGTTCGACGGCCGCGTTCCGTTCGTCGGCATCGGCGAGTGCCAGGACGTCATCGGATCCGCCGCTTCCCTGTTGTCCCTGTTGCCCACCCCCTGGGACAGCGGCGCCACTTCATGCTTCTCCAGTCCATGGCGCCGCCGGCCGCCGTGCTCCGCCGGGTCGCTCGGGTCCGTCACCACGCGCCGCCCTTCCTGGTGTGGCCGAACCGCGTATGGCCCGTCCCGGCCCTGGTTACGGATCCGGTTCCGGTACCGGTCCCGGGCAGCCACCGGCGCAGTCCGCTTCCGCTCCGCCGCTCGCCGTAGGGCCGGCGTGCGGTCTCGGGGCCGGTCGTGGCGCCGTGGTGCGGGGGCCTGACCAGGTCCTCGAAGAACGGCCGGGCGTGCACGATGGCCTCGCGCAGCTCCTCGGTGTCCGCGCGCCCCTCGCGGGCGAGGCCGGACGTGTCATGGATCTGCCGGTAGCCCTGCACGTGCTCGGCGTGGTGCACGGACAGCGCCGCCACCTGCTCCTCGTAACGGTCCGACGGATAGCCGCGGTCGTGGGCGAGGCGGGCCAGCAGTCGATCGGCGCTGGTCACCGCGCGTTCCGGAGACTCGATGAACATCTCCTGCACGGCCGCCCACTCGGCCACGTACCGCTCGCGCAGCTCACCGGGCAGGGGCTGGGTCCTCAGATCGCCGTACATCCGCAGCCGTTCGTCCAGCTCCCGGTGCGCCGCCTTGGTGTCGCCCGCGTGCTGGGCGACGTTCAGTTCGTACTCGGGCCCGAAGCGGCGTCGCAGAGCGCGTTCCCTGCGGCCGGCGCCCGCACGGACGACGCGGATGATGAGCGCGGCCGCGAGGACGACCGCGACGACAACCACGATGCTGATTACAGCAGTTGACATGGTCTGCTTCTGCCTTCCCGCTCGCTTCCCCCTCCGCGTTCGGGGGGCTCCTTTATTCGGGTAGCCCGGTCTTCGGCCCTCAAACTGCGATGCGTGAGGCGGGTGGTGGGTGCCAGGATGCCGACCATGACGAGTACGCCACGTGCCCACGCCGGTTCGCGCGCCTTCGCCTCCCCCGCGACGGAGCCGACGAGGGGCTGGACGATCGCCGCCCGGCCCGTCGGCGATCCGGTCTCGGCCCTGCTGCTGCGCGAGTACCTCGTCGATGTCGCGGACCGCTACTACCAGCTCCACGAGGAGCGGGACTCGACCCCGGAGGAGATCGAGCAGGCGCTCGCGGAGATGCCCAGCGACGATCTCGCCCCGCCGCGGGGGGTCTTCCTGCTGGCGCATCACGACGGTGAACTCGCCGGCTGTGCGGGGGTGCGACTGCTGGACGGGCATACGGCGGGACTGAAGCGTGCGGCGGAGCTGAAGCGGGTGTACGTACGGCCCGCCAAACGGGGGCTGGGCGGCGGCTCCGCGCTGCTCGCGGCCGTCGAGACGGCGGCGGGCGAACTGGGCGCCGAGCGGATCGCGCTCGACACCCGCCTCGACCTGGTCGAGGCCCGCGCGCTGTACGCGCGGCATGGGTACCGGGAGGTGCCGCCCTTCACGGAGGGGCCGTACGCCGAGGTCTGGATGGCCAAGGAACTGGGCTGAGGCCCCCGAGGTCAGGGCGTTCGCGGTGGCGGCGGGCGGCGGTGGTCGGGGCGGGGCGTTTCCTCTCTCGGCTGTTCCGCGTCGGAACCGCACAGCTCATGCGTCAGCTCGTCCACCAGTTCGCTCAGGTCGGTCGGGCGGCCGGGCGACCACCAGTCGCCCAGGAGTTCCGCGAGGGACGCCTCGCGGGCCCGGTAGAGCCTGAGCGCGACCTCGCGGCCGTCGTCCGTGAGGATCAGGTCCAGTCCGTAGCGGCGGCCCAGGCCGCGCTCCTCGATCTGCCGGGCCGCCTCGGTGATGGCCCGCAGCGGTACGGGCGAGCGCTCGGCGAGCATCGCGGGTTCGACCGAGCCGTAGTGCTGGATGCGCAGCAGCATCCAGCTCGCGGCCGGTCCGAGGTCGAGGCCGGCGCGTCGGGTGATGTCGACGTAGATCTTCCGGCGGCCCTCCCGGCTGCCGAGCAGGGACAGTGCCCGGGCGCACTCCTCACGCGAGGAGCGTTGGACGGGGTTGCTGGCGAGTATTTCGCTGCCGTCGGGCGCGGTGACGCTGCCGCGCAGCGGCTCCTCCCGGAGGTACCAGGCGAGGAGGAAGGCGAGCAGCACGACCGGCACCGCGTACAGGAAGACATCGGTGATGGAGACGGAGAACGCGTGCCGCACCGCCGCCCGGTCCACCGGGGGCAGCCGGCCAAGGCTCCGGGGGTCGGAGGTGAGGGCGCCGGGGGTGATACCGGGTGGCAGGCGTCGTCCGGCGAGGGCGTCGGCGATATGGGGGCCGAGGTTGTTGGCGAAGATCGTGCCGAAGACGGAGACGCCGAACGAGGCGCCGATCGAGCGGAAGAAGGTCGCGCCGGAGGTGGCGACGCCCAGGTCTTGATAGCTGACGGAGTTCTGCACGATCAGCACCAGCACCTGGATGACCAGGCCGAGACCGCAGCCGAAGACGAAGAAGTACGCGCTCATCTCCGCGACCCCGCTGGACTCCCGCAGCTGGTGCAGGAGCAGCAGGCCGACGGCGGTGATCGCGGTGCCCAGGACCGGGAAGACCTTGTAGCGGCCGGTGCGGCTGACCAGGTGGCCGGAGACGGTGGAGGACAGGAGCGTGCCGAGGACCAGCGGCAGCAGGTGGAGACCGGACGTGGTCGGTGAGACGCCCTGCACGATCTGGAGGAAGGTCGGCAGATAGGTCATGCTGCCGAACATCGCGAAACCGACGATGAAGCCGATGACCGCGCAGAGCGTGAAGGTGCGGCTGCGGAAGAGCGTGAGCGGCAGCACCGGCTCGGCCGCGCGGGACTCCACCCGTACGAAGGCCGCCAGCAGCGCCATGCCGACCACCGCGAGCCCGATGATCTGCCAGGACCCCCAGCCGAAGGTGACCCCGCCGAGGGAGGTCATCAGCACCAGCGCGGCGGCGACCGCGGCGATCAGGAAGGTGCCGAGGTAGTCGATGGTGTGCGAGGTGCGACGCACCGGGATCTGCAGCGCGGAGGCGACGACGAGGAGGGCGACGATGCCGACGGGCAGGTTGATGTAGAAGACCCAGCGCCAGCTCAGATGGTCGACGAACACCCCGCCCAGCAGCGGCCCCAGCACACTGGCGGCGCTGAAGACGGCACCGAAGAGGCCCTGGTAGCGGCCGCGGTCACGGGGCGGGACGATATCGCCGACGATGGCCATCGACAGGACCATGAGGCCGCCGCCGCCCAGCCCCTGCAGCGCGCGGAAGGCGATGAGTTCCGCCATGTTCCCGGCGAGCCCGCACAGCGCGGAGCCGATCAGGAAGATGACGATCGCGGTCTGGAAGAGCTTCTTGCGGCCGTACTGGTCGCCGAGCTTGCCCCACAGCGGGGTGGCCGCGGTCGAGGCGAGCAGATACGCGGTGACGACCCAGGACAGATGCTCCAGGCCGCCGAGGTCGCTGACGATCGTGGGCAGCGCGGTGGAGACGATCGTCTGATCGAGCGCGGCGAGCAGCATGCCGAGCAGCAGCGCGCCGATGGCCACGCGGACCGTGCGCCGCGGCCGGCCCTCTCCCGGGCCGGGGGCCACGGCGTCAGGGGCTCCTGGGGTCGGAGCCGGGCTGCCGCCGTCCCGCGCCATGGCGACTCCTCCTCGCTCCTCCGTTCCCTCTTCATCCTCACCCCATCCTCACCTTTATGCCCTGTTACGGCCCGCCGTGCCGGTCCGCACGGCGGGCGAACACCTGCGCGGAAGGGGATCGGATGCGCATAATCGCTGCGAACTCCAGGGAGGGAAAGTTCCGTGACGGCAGAGTCCTGCCCGCACTGCTTCGCACCGGCGCGCGCCAACGGCCGCCCGGGCTGTACGTGTGCCGAACGCGCCGCCGCGTCCACCGCGACGGCAGGCGAGACCGACGACCAGACCCATCCGCATCCCTATGCGACGCCCTCGGAGGAGCGCCCGGGCGGGCCCGATCCGCGTGATCTGCGTCTCTTCGAGGAGGCGGAGAGGAAGAAAGCGGAGAAGGAGGAGGCGGGGAAGGGGGACACCGAGGAGACGCGGGTGATCGACCGCGTCGAGGAGAGACCCGGCGGGAGCGAGGCGGACGGCGACGCCTTCGCCGAAGGAGGCGCACCGGGGGAGGAGCCCGGCCCCGCCCGGCACCGCAAGAGCAAGCGCAGGGTTGTGGCGGCCGTGCTCGCGGGGGCGGCGGCCGTGGCCGTGGCCGGTTCGCTGGCGGTCGGCACCGGTCTGCTCGGCGGTGACCACAAGGAGGACGGCGGCGGCGCGAGCGACCGCACGCTGGCCGACAGCACCGCCAGCGCCCCGGTCGAGGAGGAGCTGCCGACCGCGGAGGACGGCCCGTCGTCCGGCACCCCCTCGCCGAGTGCCACGGCGCGCCCGTCCGCGTCCGGCTCGGCACGGGCGAGCGCGCCCCCGAGCGAGACGGGCCCCTCGGCCACCGCCCGCCCCTCGGCGTCGGGCTCCGCGACCGGCTCGGCGACGAAGCCCGCGCCGACCGCGTCCGGCAGTCCGACCTCCGCCCCGTCCGATCCCCCCGAGCCCACCGGCCCGCCGGCGCTGCGCGAGGGCGACAGCGGGCCCGAGGTGGCCGAGCTGCAGAAGCGGCTGTCCCAGCTGCTGCTCTACATCGGCGCGGCGGACGGGGACTACGACGCCGGGGTGCGGAGGGTGGTTTCCAGCTACCAGGACCAGCACGACATCACGGGCGATCCGGATGGTGTCTACGGCGAGAACACCCGCCGCGACCTCGAATCCAGAACCAACGAGCCGTAGAGACGAGCCGTGCGGGGGCCACCCCCCTGGCGCATATGGGCCACGCTTTGTATCGTGAAGGAACAAAGTGGTTCCGCCCGCTTCCCCTGACCGGCGGGCGGAGCCGCTTGTGTTTCTTTCCGCGCTCGCGCCCAGGAGTCTCGATGTCGCTCACCGCCCGCGCACTCCTCCTCGACATGGACGGCACCCTGGTCAACTCCGACGCCGTCGTCGAGCGCTGCTGGCGGCGGTGGGCGGCCGAGCAGGGGCTGGACGCGGAGAGCGTGCTCCAGATCGTCCACGGACGGCAGGGCCACGCGACGATGGCGGTACTCCTCCCCGACCGGCCGGTCGAGCAGAACCTGGCCGACAACCAGCGGATGCTGGAGTGGGAGACCACCGATCTCGACGGCGTCGTGCCGGTGCCCGGCGCGCCCGCCTTCATGGCCTCGCTGGCCGGCCTTCCGCACGCCCTGGTGACCTCCGCCGACAAGGGGCTCGCCGGCGCGCGCATGGGCGCCGCCGGGCTCACGATGCCGGAGGTGCGGGTCACCGCGGAGTGCGTCGGCGCGAGCAAGCCGGACCCGGAGGGCTTCCTCAAGGGCGCGGCCGAGCTGGGCTTCGCCCCCGCCGACTGTGTCGTCTTCGAGGACTCGGAGGTCGGCATCGCGGCGGGCCGGGCGGCCGGGATGCGGGTCGTCGGCGTCGGACCGCGCGCCGCGGCGCACGCCCCGGACGCCCATGTGCGGGACCTGGAGCAGGTGCGGGTCGAGGCCCTGCCCGACGGCACCCTGCGGCTGCACATCTCGGACTGAGCGCCGGCGCCCCAGCCCCCGGCTGCCCGGCGCCCCACGCCCTCGGACGCCCGGGGAGCCATGCCCCCGGACGCCCGGGCGCACCAGGCGGACGCCCGGGCGCGCGGCCCGCTCAGGCCGCTATGGCCTCGTACAGGCTGAATCCGCCCAGCGCCAGCATCACCAGGGCCGCGACCTTGGTGATCAGCCGCAGCGGTACGTACCGCATCAGGGTGCGGCCGCCCACGATGCCCAGCCCCGCGACGGCCCACAGCGCCAGCACCGCGCCCACGCCCACCGACAGCGGGTCGTCGTAGCGGGCGGCGAGGTTGGCGGTCATGATCTGGGTCAGATCGCCGAACTCGGCGACCAGGATCAGCATGAAGCCCGCGCCGGACACCTTCCAGAAGCTCTGGTCGGCAGGCTTGCGGACCTCCTCCTCCCCGTCGTCCTTCTTGAGGAGCAGCATCGTCGCTCCCCCGAGGAAGAGCACCCCCACGATCGCCTGCAGCAGCCGGTGCGGCAGCAGGGTGAGCACACTGCCCGCCGCGATGGCGAGCCCGACATGGAGGGCGAAGGCGGCGGCCACGCCGACGAAGACGTACGAGGCGCGGTAGCGGGTGCCGAGCATCAGCCCGGCCAGGGCGGTCTTGTCGGGAAGTTCGGCGAGGAAGACGACGCCGAAGACCACGGCGGCGACGGTGATGCTGAACACGGAATGGATACCTCGTAGATCGGGCCGCACCCAAGGGCCCCGGGGAGGGATCGCTTCGGCACGGCAGCGTCGGACACTGCGGCCGAAGGTCTCGCTGGCGCACGGCCTCCGCGTCACGCGGTGGTCCCGTACGCTCCGGGCGCCGGCCCGCACCACGAGGGGCGGGCAGTATGTCGACGGTCCGGCGAGGAGCTACTCCCCTTCTGCTGCCGACAAGAATACGGGAACCCTCCGGCGCGGCCGCCGCCCGGGCCACCGGCCCCAGCCACACCGCGCCCTCCGCGATCAGCACGAACTGCCGCCCCGTGCCCGCCGTCACGCATGAGGCGCCTCCCAGTACCCTGCCGCCGAAGCCGTCGGGAAGTGTGACCAGGCCCACAGTCCGGGTCCGATCGAGCTCCGCGGCGACGGGCGCACGGACCACACGGACCACCACGCGGCCCGCGGCGGCCGCGCCGGATCGCCCACGTGACCCCCAACCGCCTCCTGGAACCCCTTGCGTTGACATGACCGCGTCGTCACTCTGTTACCTGGCGCCCACCCCACGGAAACCCGGCGTCGCAAGCATGGCCGGGCACCAGCGGCCAACGACCCCCCACTCTCAAGGGAGTTCGCATGTCAGACATGCACCGTCATCCCACCCGCCGTGGCGTCTACGCGCGTCGCGCCTCCGTCTTCGGCGGGTTCGTCGCCCTGCTGGGCACGATCGTCATGAGCGGGCCCACCGCCCAGGCTTCCCCGCCCACCCCGCCGAGCGCCGCCACCGCCCGCACCCAGCTCGCCTCGCTGACCGTCAAGACCGAGGGCACCACCGACGGTTACAGCCGCGACAAGTTCCCGCACTGGATCACCCAGAGCGGCTCCTGTGACACCCGCGAGGAAGTCCTCAAGCGCGACGGCACCAATGTGCAGACCGACTCCAGCTGCAAGGCCACCAGCGGCTCGTGGTACTCCGAGTACGACGGCGAGACCTGGACCGCCTCCAGCGACGTGGACATCGACCACATGGTCCCGCTCGCCGAGGCGTGGAAGTCCGGCGCCAACAGCTGGACCACCGCCCAGCGCCAGGCTTTCGCCAATGACCTGACGCACTCCCAGCTCATCGCCGTGACGGACAACGTCAACCAGTCCAAGAGCGACCAGGACCCCGGCGAGTGGCTGCCGCCCCGGACCGCCTACCACTGCATGTACGCCCGCATGTGGGTCTCGGTGAAGTACACCTACGGCCTCAGCCTCGACTCGGCCGAGAAGTCCGCGCTCAGCGGCATCCTCAACGGCTGCTGAGACGGCATACCGACCGGCACACCGCCGGGTGGAACCGCCGCACCTCCTCCGTCGTTCCGTACCGTACGCATGACGAGCACATCAGAGAACGACGGAGGAGGTCCGGATGGCCGGGCTGCGCCTGGGACCACTACTGCGCCAGGTCGACTGGGAGACCGGCACCGGCGCGACCGTCTGGGTCGAGGCCGACCGGCCCTGTGAGGCCGAGGTGCGGTGCGCCGACGGCGCGGGCGGCACCGCCCGCACCTGGCAGATCGCCGGCCACCACTACGCCCTGATCCCGGTCACCGGGCTGCGGCCGGACGCGGAGACCGCCTACCGGGTGCTGCTCGACGGTGAGCAGGTCTGGCCGCTGCCCGACTCCCCCTTCCCCGACAGCACCATCCGCACCCCCGCCCCGGGGACGGACGCGCCCGTGCGCGTGGCCTTCGGCTCCTGCCGGTGGGCCGCACCGCCCTCCGACGCCTCGCACGACCCCGTCGGACCCGACGCGCTCGACACCCTCGCCCAGGCGCTGGCCCGCGCCCCCGAGCGCCCGCGCCCCGATGTCCTGGTGCTGCTGGGCGACCAGGTGTACGCGGACGAGACCTCCGCCGAGACCCGCCGCTGGCTGGCCACCCGCCGCGATCTGAGCGAGCCGCCGGGCGAGCAGGTCGCGGACTACGAGGAGTACACCCGCCTCTACTACGAGTCCTGGCTGGACCCCGAGGTGCGCTGGCTCCTCTCCACCGTCCCCAGCTGCATGATCTTCGACGACCACGATGTCATCGACGACTGGAACACCAGCGAGGCATGGCAGCGCCGGATGCGCGCCACCCCGTGGTGGCGGGAGCGGATACTGAGCGGCCTGATGTCCTACTGGGTCCATCAGCACCTGGGCAACCTCTCCCCCACCGAACTGGCCGCCGACCCGCTCTACGCGCAGGTGCGCACGGCCGACGACGGCACCGAGGCACTGCGGGAGTTCGCCACCCGCGCCGACGCCGATCCGTCGTACACCCGCTGGAGCTACCGCCGCGACTTCGGCCGCACCCGGCTGCTGATGGTCGACACCCGCGCGGCGCGGGTGCTGGAGGAGGGCCGGCGGGCGATGCTGAGCGAGAAGGAGTTCGCCTGGGTGCGCGAGCAGGCCATGGAGGGCGCGGACCGTACCCCCGGCAGCCCCGGTCAGGAAGAGCCCGGGGCCTTCGGCGGCTACGACCATCTGCTGCTCGGCACCTCGCTGCCCTGGCTGCTGCCGCATTTCGTGCATGACGTGGAGGCGTGGAACGCCTCGGTGTGCGGCGGCAGACGCGGTGGGCGCTGGGCGCGGATCGGCGAGAATCTGCGGCAGCGCGGCGACCTGGAGCACTGGGCGGCGTTCCCCGAGTCCTTCGACGCGCTCACCGAGACCATCGCCGCGGTGGGCGGCGCACCGGGGGCACCGGCCACGATCAGTGTGCTCTCCGGCGATGTGCACCACGCCTATGTCGCCGCCCCGGACTGGTCGCGGTGGTCGTCCCGGCCGCCCCGCAGCCAGGTGCGGCAGTTGACCTGCTCTCCGGTCCACAACAGCATCTACGCCTCGATCCGGCTCGGCTTCCGCTTCGGCTGGAGTGCGGCGGGCCGCGCCCTGGGCCGGCTCTTCCGGCGCCATGGGCGGGCGCCGGGCCCCCGCCTGACCTGGCACAAGACGGGCGGGCCCTGGTTCGGCAACCAGCTCATGACGCTGACCCTCCAGGGCCGCGGCGCCCATCTGCGGCTGGACCAGGCGCGGTCGGACGCCTCGGGCGGCGGCGCCCGGCTGGTGACGGCCCTGGAGACGGACTGGGCCGGGTAGTCGGTCCCTTGGGTACCGTTCCGTGCCGTACGTCACGTGATACAGCCCACAACGGAGCGGTACCTTCCGGAGACCAGGTCGATTCGTGTGGAGCGAGCGGCATGATGGGCGCGCATCCTGCGTCACATCTGCCCCGGGAGACACGACCTTGGCCGGAGACCCTCACGCGATAGCCGTCGTCGGCGCCGGGCCGCGCGGCACCAGCGTGCTGGAGCGCCTGTGCGCCTCGGCCCCGGAACTGGCGCCCGGCACCCCGCTGACGGTGCACCTGGTGGATCCCTCGCCGCCCGGTGCGGGACGGGTGTGGCGCACCGCCCAGCCGACCGAGTTGCTGATGAACACCGTGGCCTCGCAGGTGACCCTGTTCACCGACGCCAGCGTCGAATGCGGCGGACCGGTGCGGACCGGGCCGAGCCTGTACGAATGGGTCGCGGCCCGCGGTCTGGCGCCCGGCCTCGGCCCGGACGACTATCCGAGCCGCGCGCTCTACGGCCGCTATCTGGAGTGGGTGTTCGGCGAGGTGGTGCGGGGCGCGCCGGAGACCGTGACCGTCCGGACGCACCGGGCCCGCGCCGTACGGCTGGAGGAACGGGCCGACGGCGAGCAGGTGCTGACGCTGGACGACGGGAGCTCTCTGGAGGGGCTGCACGCGGTCGTCCTGGCCCAGGGTCACCTGCCGGCGGCCACCGACGCCACGGAGCGGCGGTACGCGGCCCACGCGGAGCGGCACGGGCTGCGCTACTACCCGCCCGCCAACCCCGCCGATGTCGACTTGTCGCCCATCGCGCCGGACGAACCGGTGCTGCTGC
Source organism: Streptomyces sp. NPDC007875 (assembly GCF_042868035.1). Classification (NCBI taxonomy): domain Bacteria; kingdom Bacillati; phylum Actinomycetota; class Actinomycetes; order Kitasatosporales; family Streptomycetaceae; genus Streptomyces; species Streptomyces sp. NPDC007875. The sequence continues at coordinate 80,984 of NZ_JBIADZ010000018.1, forward strand.
GCGGTCTCGGCCTCAACTTCTTCGACCATATGGCGCTGCTGACGGCGGGCCGGGGCGGCACGTTCGCACCGCATCCGCGCGGCGGTCTGGTCTACCGGCCCTCGGGACGCGAGCCACGGCTGTACGCGGGGTCGCGGCGGGGCATCCCGTACCACGCGCGGGGCGACAACGCGAAGGGGCCGTGCGGGCGGCACACCCCGCTGCTGCTGACCCCCGATGTGCTCGGCCACTTCCGCAAGCGCGCGGACTCCGGCGATCCGCCGGACTTCCTCGCCGAGATATGGCCACTGGTCGCCAAGGAGGCCGAGACGGTCTACTACGAGGCGCTGCTGACCCTCCGCGCACCCGATACCCGCGCCCCGGCGGCCCCGGAAGCCTCCGGGGCCGAGCCCGGCGCCCCCGCCCCGTTCATCTCAACACGCTTCAGGAGTCACTTTTTGGCCACCGGGCACGGCAGCCCCGAAGAGGCCGCCGTGCTCACGGAGTACGGCATACCGGACGCGGAGCGCTGGTCCTGGGACGCGGTCTCCCAGCCGTATCGCGGACGCCGGTTCACAGGGCGTGACGAGTTCCGGCGGTGGCTGCTGACGTACGCCCACCAGGATGTGGCCCACGCCCGGCTGGGCAATGTCGAGGGCCCGGTCAAGGCGGCCCTCGACGTTCTGCGCGACCTCCGCAACGAGGTGCGGCAGATCGTCGACCACGGCGGGCTGACGGGGGCGTCCCGCCGGGCCCATCTGGACCGCTGGTACACCCCGCTCAACGCCTTTCTCTCGATCGGCCCGCCGCGCCGCCGGATCGAGGAGATGGCCGCGCTGATCGAGGCGGGCGTCCTGGACGTTCTCGGCCCACGGCTCGAAGTGACCTTGGAAAGCTCGGACACGGGGGCCGAAGGGGCTGGTTTCGCCGCGCGATCGGCCAAGGTGCCGGGTCCGCAGGTGGTGGCCACGACCCTGATCGAGGCACGGCTGCCGGAGCCGGATGTGCGCCGGACCGCCGATGAGTTGCTGATCCATCTGCTGGAGACCGGGCAGTGCCGTCCGCATCGCGTGGAGGGTTACGAGACCGGCGGACTCGACGTCACCACCGCCCCCTACCGGGTGGTGGACGCCCACGGCCGCCCGCATCCGCGGCGGTTCGCCATCGGGGTGCCGACCGAGGGGGTCCACTGGGTGACGGCCGCGGGCGCGCGGCCGGGCGTGAACTCCGTCACCCTCTGCGACACGGACGCGGTAGCACGCGCGGCGCTGCGTGTGGCGCATACGGGAGAGACCTTGCAGGAAGGTGTCCCGATGTGCGCGGCGGGGCTCTGAAGAGCGGCTTTTCGGGTGTCATGAAGGGGGCTCCGGGGCACCGACATTGGCATGAACTTGAACTTGCAACAAAAGATGAGGGGAACCTAACCTGGCGTTCCGCTGTTCCCTGTCCCCAGGAGCAAGGAGCTCCCCTCCCATGCCTTCTTCCCCCACCCCCCGCACCCTGGCCGAGGCGCTCGATGGCGCCAGGCCGTACGTTCTCTCCCTCTTCCGCATCGTCGTCGGACTGCTCTTCTTCTGCCACGGCGCCTCGTCACTGCTCGGCTGGTTCGGCGGCATGATGGGCACCGGCAAGACCGTCGAGGCCGGTACCTGGCCGGGCTGGTACGCGGCGGTGATCCAGCTCGTCGGCGGCGCCCTCGTGATGCTCGGCGTCGGCAGCCGCAGCGCGGCGTTCATCTCCTCGGGCTCGATGGCCTACGCGTACTTCCATGAGCACCAGCCCGAGAAGCTGTGGCCCATTCAGAACGGCGGCGAGCCCGCCGTGATGTTCTGCTGGGCGCTGCTGCTGCTCGTCTTCACCGGCCCCGGCCCCTGGGCGCTGGACCGGATATTCGGCTCGGCCCGCGCAAGCGAAGCGGCGCCCGAAACGGGGCGCCAGCCGTCGACTGTCGGCTAGGCATCACTTCTCCGCATTCGACCGACATTCAGCACCACCTGACCGATCACGCCATGCAGGGTCGAACGCCCTGCATGGCGTGATTCGAACAACATCATGACGCCCCTTACCGTTATCCTCGTCAGTCACAGGCGTACGCTGTATGGCTGTTACAGGCTGACGCCTGCCGCTTCCCGGCGACATGCGCAGCGGGGGGACCGGGATCGGGAGTAGAACGTTGTTGGAACATCTGGGGTCGCTGACCAACACCCCATGGATCTATGCGGTGATCGGGGCGTCCGTCCTGCTCGATGTCTTCCTGCCCGTCCTGCCCAGCGGAGTTCTGGTCATCACCGCCGCCACCGCGGCCGCCGGCACCACCGTTGACGCCGTCGGCGTGGTGCGCCAGGCCGGCGCCGCCGACTTCCCCGCCATGTTCGGGCTGATGCTGTGCGCCGCGACCGCCTCCGTCCTCGGGGACATGGTCGCCTACCGGCTGGCCTGGCGCGGCAGCGACCGGCTCGACCGCGCCATCGCCCGATCCCGCCGACTCACCTCCGCACAAGAGAAGTTGGGCACCGCGCTGGTGCGCGGCGGCGGTCCGCTCGTGGTGATAGCCCGCTTCGCGCCCGCCGGGCGCTCGGTCGTCAGCCTGAGTGCGGGCGCGGCCCACCGGAGGGTGCAGGAATTCCTGCCGTGGTCCGCGGTGGCCGGGCTCGCCTGGGCGGCGTACAGCGTGGCCCTCGGCTATATCGGCGGCCAGTGGCTCGGCGCCACCTGGCTGGGCACGGCGGTCTCGGTGCTCGCGCTGTTCGCGGCGGGCTCCGGCGCGGCGTATGTGATGAAGCGTCCGGGCGCGGACGCGGCCGGACCACTCCCCGCGGCACCCGCCGGGCAGCCGATGCCCCCGGTCCACCAGGCGCGATAGGGCCGTGTCGGCGACCGATTACGGATCGGCCCGCGAGACCCGCTACCGTCCCTGCATGCGTACCCCTTCCGTACCGCCTCCGGCATGCTGACCCGCGCCGCCGGGCTGGTCGCGGCGTTCGTCGCCGGGCTCGCACTGGTCGTCGCCGCGGTGCTCGTCGTACGGCATCTCACCACACCCTCGGAACCGGAGCTTCCGGTGGTACCCGAGGCCCGGCGCCCCGTCGTGGAGTCGGCGGTGCGTTCCTGCACCCCGCTGAGCGTGCCGCTGCTGGCCGCCCAGATCGACGCGGAGAGCGGCTGGCGTCCGGACGCGGACTCCGGGCACGCCCAGGGCATTTCGCAGTTCTCCCCGGTCACCTGGAAGGAGTGGGGCCAGGACGGCGACGGCGACGGCAAGGCCAATGTCTGGGAGCCCCGCGACGCCATCCCCTCGCAGGCCCGCTACATGTGCCATCTGTACGAGGTGGTCAAGGTGGTCCCGGGCAGCAAGACCCCATTAGGGGCGACCCAGCTCGCGCTCGCGGCGTACAACGCGGGGCCGAACGCGGTGCTCCGGGCGCGCGGCATCCCGAAGATCCTCGAGACGCAGGACTATGTCGACAAGATCTTGAAGGATCTGCTGCCCAAGTACCGGGAGAGCGAGGAGAAGTACCAGCGGAGCGAGGCGAAGCACACCAGCAGTGCCTCCGCCTCACCGTCCGCCTCGTCTTCCACCTCGCCCTCCACCGATCCGTCCGCGACCTCCTCCGGCGCCTCACCGTCGGCTACGCGTCGGCCGTGATGAAGTCCTCCACCGCCCGCACGAGTTCCTGTGGAGTCTCATCGGCGGGGTAGTGCCCGGCATACTCCAGCTCCACCAGCTCGGCGTTGACGTACCAGCGCAGCCAGGTCTGCCGCATCACCTCCGCCGTGAGCGCCGGATCGTGGGCGCCGACCACGATCCGGACCGGCACCTGGGCGCCGGCTATGTCCTCGTGGAAGTCCTCCAGTGCCCACGAGTCCAGCCAGGCGCGGAGCGCCTTGGGCTCGCTGTGCTCCAGTGAGTGGCGCACCATCAGGTCCAGCCAGGCGGCCGGGTGGCGGCCGCCGGTGGTGAGGTCGATGATCGTCCGTCGGTTCTCCGGGTGGTCGGCGGCGGCCGCGAACAGCTGCCACTGCTCGCCCTCCATCGGCACTCCGCTGGCCGGCACCGGCGCGACCCCGACCAGCCGGCGGACCCGCTGCGGGGCGGCCGCCAGGACGCGCTGGACGACGGCCCCGCCCATCGAGTGGCCGACGAGCGAGAACCGCTCCCAGCCGAGGTGATCGGCGAGCGCGAGCAGATCCTTCCCGGCCTCGCCGGTGGTGTACGCGCCGGGGATGTCGCGCGCCTCGCCGTAGCCGCGCAGATCGGGCAGAACATAGGTGAACCCGCGCCGGTCGACATGCGGCAGCATCGCGGCGTACGCGGCACGGTCCGAGAACCAGCCGTGCACCGCCATCACATGGTGCGGCCCGTCGCCGACGGTCTCATACGGTGGAACGAGGGGTGGAACGATCGGTCCCATGGCACCTCCGGTCCCAGTCGAATACGGGCGACGCGGCGCGTGCCCGTGGGGCTCAACGGTGACGTCTCCCGCAGAGGTGGGCAAGCCCGATGCGCATATGCGTGCCCGCGATACGCCCCGTGGAGGGGCCGTATCGCGGGCACGTGGTCGTCCGTGGGGCCGGGGGGTCTAGGGGTAGTTCACGAGGTTCGCCACATTGTTGCCGGAATTGGACGGCCCGCCCGTGTTGTTGATGACGTGGCTGATGGTGCCGGTGCCGCCGAGCGACACGGTGACCATGTGGTGGAAGCGGACGCCCGGGGTGTCGGGGACCTCGAAGGCGCGGGCCGCGACGACACCGGGGTTCACATTGAAGTAGCAGTAGCTGCCCAGCCCCCACGCCTCATGGCTGGTGACGTTCGGACCGACCTTGTAGGCGGCGTAGCCCTGGGTGTTCCCATTCATCCAGGCGCCCTGGTTGGGCGGGTCGTAGGGCATTTCGTTCTGGTAGAAGTAGGTCCGGCCGCCGTTGCCGTTCCAGATGGTCTGGTACTGCTGATAGTGCTCGACGAACAGGCCGTACATGGTGACGTCGGTACCGTTCACGGTCAGGCCGTTGGCGGCGGTGTTGGTGTTCCAGCCGACGCCGTCACCGTGGTCGGCCCGCCAGATCCACAGATGGTCGCCGATCACATTCGAGCTGTTGACCACCAGGCTCTTGGACGCCTTGCCCACCCCGGCCCCGCCGACCCGGAAGAACACATCGTGCAGGGACGTCGGATTGGCCGCGTGCTTGCCACTGGCCCCGCTCGGCCCCACCTCCATCAGGGAGGCGGAATTCACCGTACCGGCGTCGAACAGCAGCCCCGCCACCTTGACCCCGTCGACATCGGCGACCGTCATCGCGGTCACACCGTTGTCGGGGACGAGGGTGGCGAGCCCGAGGCCGAGGACGACCGTGTCGGGCCGGGTCACCTTCAGGGTCTCGCCGAGGTGATAGACGCCCGGGGTGAACAGCAGATGCTTGCCCTGGGCGAGCGCGGCGTTGATGGCCGACGCGGAGACCCCGGGCTTGGCGATGAAGAACTGGTCGATGGGCAGCGACGATCCCGCCGGCGTGCCACCGGCCCAGGTGGTGCCCTGGGAATTCGACCGCAGTGAGGGCACGAAGACCTGGTAGGCGCCCGCCTGGTCGACGTAGAGGAAGGGCTTCTCCCGCACGGTCGGGGTCTGGTTCACCACCGTGTAGGGCGGGTTGGGGAAGTTCCCCGAGGGCGCGTTGAGGGCCCCGACGAACACCATGTTCCAGTTGGATCCGGACCAGCTTCCCCACTGGGTGTTCCGGGAGAGCCACTGCTGCTGCGATCCGGAGCGCACCTGGCCGTCGATCTTCGTATCGGCCATGAACCCGCCGCTCGACCAGCCCCCGTCATCGAGCTGCAGCGAACCGCGGACATGCATCCGGCGGTACGGCGCGGCCTGGGACACCGCCCATCGGTCGGTGCCCGAGGCGGGGGTGACCGACAGGTTCTCCGCGCCGCGCCAGAAGTTCTGGGTCGCGTTCCCCTGGAACCAGTCGGCCTCGGCGTGCACCGCGCCGTTGATGGTCACATCGTCCGGTGACATCCCCAGGCCCAGCACCTGCGTATAGAAGCCCACGTTGACGTCTGCGCTGTACGTGCCCGGCTTGAAGAGCACCGCATAGCGGTTGGAGCCGAACTGGTTCCGCTCCTGCTGCTGGAAGATGGAGTTCAGGCGGCTCTGAATGGCCGACGCGGGCATCGTCGGATCGAAGACGGCGACGTTCGGGCCGAGGTCGGGGCCGTCGCCCGGCTGCTCGGGCGCGGCGGCCACCTGGAAGGACTGGGCGGCGCTGCCATTGCAGGCGTACTGCGTGAGCTGCGCCCCGTCCTGGGTGGAGGCGCCGGGCACATCGAGGCATTTGCCGCTGTGCCGGTTGACGAAGTGATACGCCCCGCCGCCCTCGTCCACGGCGCGCCACTGCTGGTTGTCGCCGCCGCTGTAGGTCCACAGCTGGACGGGGGCGCCGTCGGCCGTGGACACATCCGTCACATCCCACGCCTGGGCGGCGTCGTTGCGGTTGTCGACGCGGACATAGCCGTCGCCCGTGTCCTCGAACTTCCACAGCTGGGCGGCGGAGTTGTTACAGGCGTACTGCTGGACGGCGGTGCCGTTCGCCGTCGCCGCACCCCGCGCGTCCACGCACTTGCCGCTGCCCTTGTTGACGGCGGTGGCCCCGCCCGTCGGCAGCGCCGCGGCCTTAGCGCTCGCCCCGGGCGCCGTCGCCAGCGAGCCGCACAACGCGGTGAGCAGCGCGAAGACGGCCAGCAGAGCTGCTCTCGGGGATCTGGGGGATCTGGGGGGTCTTGGGGGTCCGGAGGGTCTCGGGGATCTGGAGCGTCTCGCGAATCGTGCCGGTTCTCGCATCACGGAAGCCTCTCCTCGTGGGGTGGGGGAAGAGCGCCCCGGTGCGGTCACAGGGCGGTCGCGGCGCGTTCCAACGAGTCTTCGTTACCGGCCGGTTGGTTGGTCTGTACCGCGGCTTTGTGGACGGTATGACCATGGGATTCCGGTGTCAATACGAGACTTAAGTCAAGTCATGAAATTGTGCTGCCCGTCTGCGCAGGGGCCAGGCTGTCCTGCGTACGGGCGAGCTCGCCCCGGCGGCCGCGTGTCAGTCGCGCCGGCCGAGGGCGCGCGTAGTGGGATGGCCGCTGTGGCGCGCGATACGGGGATCCGGCGGAAGAACGGTTTCCGGCGCCACGGTGCCACGGCGCTGCGGCTCGTGGCCGTCGCCGCCCTCTACTACGCGGCCGCCTGGATCGGGCTGCTGCAGGAACTGGTGCGCGATCAGGTCACCCCGCTGTGGCCGCCGACCGGAATCGCCCTGGCCTGTCTGCTGACGCTGGGGCCCATGGCCTGGCCGGGCATCGCCCTCGGGGCCGTCGCGGTCAACGCCCCCATCGGCCCGTCGCCCCTGGCGGTCCTCGCGATCGTCGTGGGCAACACCCTGGCCCCGATCTGCTCGTATCTGCTGCTGCGGCGCGTGGGCTTCCGGCCCGCCCTGGACCGGCTGCGGGACGCGCTGGTCCTGGTCTTCCTCGGCGCCCTGGCGGGCATGCTGATCAGCGCCACAGTGGGGACCGCCGCGCTCATCGTGTCGGGCGCGCTCGCGGCGGGTGACTTCTGGACCGCCTGGTCGGTGTGGTGGACGGGCGACGCGATGGGGGTGCTGGTGATCACCCCTCTGCTGCTGGTGCTCCACCGCCTGCTCCACCGTGCCCGACTGCCCCGTGGCGTCAGCCCGTACCGCCTGCTGGAGGCGGCGGCCCTGCTGCTGGGCACGGCGGCCGTCACCCTGGTCGCCACGCGGACGGAGGTCAGCCTCCTCTTCCTCGTCTTTCCCTTCCTGATCTGGGCCGCCCTGCGCTTCCAACTCGCGGGCGCCGCCCCGTGCTCGCTCATCGTCTCGGTCCTCGCGATCGCCGCGACGGCGGAGGGCACCGGTCCGTTCTCCCACCATTCGCTGCCGGCCCGGATGGTCATTCTCCAGGCATTCAACGGCTCGACGGCCCTGACGGCCCTGCTGCTGTCGGCGATCATCACCGAACGGAACGCCACCCGCCGCCAGATCGAACACGTCTGCGCCCAACTGGCCGAAGCCGTCTTCCGCCTCACCCCGGACGAGCCCCGCCCGCCCGAAGGCGACCGGAAGTCCACGGACCGGCGATAGCGGGCCGTCCGAGAGTGCCGCCGGGAGCGGCCACGGGGCGCGGCGCCGGGCGCGCCGGGAACCGGTCTGCTGGAACCGCCACCCCGCACCAGCCGTCTCTTCCATCGACTCTCGACGGACAGGGACCATGACCGCGACCCACGCCACCCGCTATCTCTATCTGACCCGCCACGGCGAGGCCACGCCGGACGAAGACGGGCTCACCCCCACCGGCCGCCACCAGGCCGCGCTGCTCGGCGAGCGGCTCCGGGACGTCCCGCTGTCGGCCATCCACCACGGCCCACTGCCGCGGGTGGCCGAGACCGCCCGGCTGATCGATGACCGGCTCGACGGCGTACCCGCCCATGTCTGCGAACCGGCCGGGGACTACGTGCCGTACACGCCCCGCCGAGACGAACTTCCCGCCGATTCCGCCGACTTCCTGCTCGACTTCGTCCATGGCTTTCCACCCGATGAGCGCGCCCGCGGCCCGCTACTGGCCCGTACCGCCGAGGAGCGCTTCACCGGCCCCGTGGACGGCCCCGAGGACCGCCATGAGCTGGTCGTCACCCATAACTTCCTCATCGGCTGGCTGGTCCGAGCCGCGCTCGACGCCCCGAAGTGGCGCTGGCTCGGCCTCAACCAGTGCAACGCGGCGCTGACGGTCATCCGCTATCCCCCGCCCGGCCGACCGCCCTCGGTGCTCTTCTCCAACGACATGGCGCATCTGCCCGCGCCGCTGCGCTGGACCGGCTATCCGCCGGAGCTGCGCATCACTTCCTGACCCGGGGAACCGGCCCCTGGCCTTCCGCCGGGGGCCGGGCCCGCGCTGTTGGGCCCGGCCCCCGCCGTGTCCGAGTACGCAAGCAGCCCAGCAAGCGTGAATAAGGACAGCCACACGGTAGGGCCCGGCACTGACATCCGAAGCCGTGCAGGCCTCGGCTGTCGTCATCACCATGGGCTGCGGCGATGCCTGTCCGTACGTGCCCGGCAAGACCTACCTGGACTGGAAACTCGAGGACCCGGCCGGTCAGGGCGTTACAGCGGTGCGGCCGATCCGCGACGACATCCGGCCCGCGTCCAAAGCCTCGTCAACGACCTCACCGCAGGAGGCCGCGGGTGACCCTCACCTCGAAGTGCGTCCGGGTCACCCGCCTGACGGCCGAGTGGTCCTCTGCGTCAAGGGTCTGAGCGGGGTCGGAGTCCCGAGGACGAGCCGGTCAGCATGACGCCGGTGGGATGCTCTGCTCGTACTGGAAGACGTTGTGGGGGTCGTACTTCGCCTTGATCTTGCGCAGCCGGTCGAAGTTGGCCCCCCAGTAGGCGGTTTCCCAGTCCTGCATTCCGATGTTCGGCACATTGACGTAGGCGCCGTTCACGTAAGGCCGCAGCGCCTGGCTGAACTCGGCGATCCATGCCTGGGCCACCGGGGTCAGCTCGTCGCCACTGCCCGGTACCCCACGAGTCCCCCAGCCGGCCCCGGGCTCGGAATAGAAAAGCGCGTTGCGATGCGGGAACGCCGCGCCGCCACGCGGCTCTCTCCGCACCGCCCCGCCGAAGGCCTGGGTGAAGAAGTTGCTGTCATCCGTGGGGGCGTCTCGCATGAATGAGGCGATCAGGCTGATCGCCTTCTTCGGGAACGGCTCGGTGGTGAACTGCGAGAAGAATTTCCAATTCGCGGGCTCGTCCTGCGTCGGAATCTGGAATCCCGCGTATACGTCGCCCCAGTTACCGATCTGCACGGAGACCTCGGGCTTACCGATCGACAAGATCGGGGCCAGCAGCTTCTTCGCCTCTGCCGCCGTCCCTTCCGCGAGAACCCCGAACAGCAGGATCTCGTTTCTGTGGATCTCGAGCTGGGTTCCGAGGCGGTTGTCGGCGCTCGGTCCCGTACGCTGCCACGCGTCGAAGACCCTCTGCAGGTCCCCGAGGCCGTCCCAGGTCGCCTGCACATAAGCGACGCTCTTGAGCGGAGCCGCCTTGTAGGTGAGCGAGGTGACGATCCCGAAGTTGCCGTTTCCCGCCCCGCGCAGCGCCCAGAGCAGGTCCGAGTTGTTCTTCAGGTCTGCCGTGATCACCTTGGCGCAGTCCGGGTCCGACGCGACGACGATCTCGGCCGCCGTCAGACTGTCACAGGCCATGCCGAGGTAGCGGGTGAGGAAGCCGAAGCCGCCGCCGAGCGTGGCACCGGACAGACCTACGCTGCCCTCCGTTCCGGTCGTCACCGCGAGGTCCTTCTTCGCGAGCGTGGTCACCGCTTCCAACTGGTTGAGCCCGGCGCCGACCCTCGCGGTACGCGAGGCGGTGTCGATGTGGACCGACTTCAACTCGCTGACGTCGATCACGATGCCGTTGTCCACATTCGACCAGCCCTCGAGGCTGTGGCCACCGCTGCGCACCCGCAGCGCGACGTCGTGCTGCCGCGCCCACGTGAGGGCGTTGACCACGTCCTGGGTGTTCTGGGCATAGACGATCACCAGCGGATAGTGAACGAAGAGCTCGTCCCAGCCGAGGCTCGCATCCGCGTACCCGGGGTCGTTGGGGGTCACGATGCGGCCGGTCAGCTTGACCGGCTGGCTTTTCGCGCTTTTTGACAATTCGCTCGCGACGCTCGCGCCCGGAGCTTCTGCGGCCACGATTCCCGGGAGAACAACCGCGCCGGCACCAGCAGCCGCCGTCGTCCTGAGCAGGCGGCGGCGAGAAAAGTCGTGCATGGTCCGTATCCTCTCGACCGAGCTACGCCAGCAATCGGCCGAGGCAAATGTTGTCCGCCTGCTGGCGAGTTCAATTCCTTGTGTACGATCCCTGGGAGCCGCACAGTAACAGGAGTGATCGAATCGGCGTTACCCGACACGCTAATTGAGGCAATGACGGCTTACTGAAGGAGAATATATCCGGGCGGCATGAATTAGCCCAGCCGAGTGGATACGGCCGGGCTTTGTGTTCGTATTATCGGCGCGATGATCACTCTCTCACACCTGGTCGCAAGTGATGCTCTTACGCAAAACCTCCGAAGAGGGCACGAAGAAGAGCCGACCCAACTCCCCGGTCGCAGGCGTCCGGGAGGACTCCACGTCGACGACCGGATACCGGCCCGTGGAAACGTCGCCAACTACGGCGGGCCGGCTTGCGGAGGCCACCGCGGATCGAACGCGTGAGCGGTTCGCCAAGGGCAGAGCGCCGTCCCCTTCCCGTCGGGCGCGACGCTCCTACCCTGAGGGGGTGAGCAGCCACGCGTCGAACCGAGCCCGCGTCATTCCCCTGCGTCCGGCCACCGCGGACCCGGCGCCCCAGGCGGGAGCCACCGCCGGGGCCACCGGAGCCCCCGCGACGGGCCCCGCCGTTCCGGCCGCCCCGGCTGCCCCGGGCGGCCCGATCCGGCGGGAGCAGCCCGGCCGGGAGCCGGTGAAGGAGCCTCTGCTGCGGGATCTCGTCGGAGGCGTGTTGCGGCGCGAGCGGCTCGCCCAGCAGCGCACGCTCAAGGACGTGGCCGAGGCGGCCCGGATCTCGATGCCGTACCTCTCCGAACTCGAACGGGGCCGCAAGGAGGCGTCGTCCGAGGTCCTCGCGGCCGCCGCCCGCGCGCTCGGCCTGAGCCTGGCCGACCTTCTCGCCATGGCCCAGGGCGAGCTGATCCGACTCGTCTCCGGCCCGCGGCGGCGGCGTGACGGTTCGGTGGTGTCGGTCGCGTCCCTGACGTCCGTCACCTCCGTCACCTCCGTCACCCCCGCCACCTCCGTCGCGTCCCCCGCATCCGTCACGGACCGCGGGTCCCGGCACGCGGGGCGGCAGGGCGAGGTACGGCTCGCCGCCTGAGACACCGCCGCCCGACGCCCCGCCTCCGGGACACCGGCTGTCCCCCCCTCAGAAACCCCGGCCCGCCCGCCGACTCAACACCTCGTCGGCGAGCCCGTACGCCACCGCCTCCTGCGCCGTGAAGACCTTGTCGCGGTCCATGTCGGCGCGGAGCGTGGCGGCGTCGTGGGGCGTATGGCGCGCGAGCACCTCCTCGACCTGCGAGCGGATCCGGAGCATCTCCTTGGCCTGCAGACTGAGGTCCGAGACCGTGCCCTGCTGACCACCGCTCACCGGCTGCCCCAGCAGCACCCGGGCGTGCTCCAGGACGAACCGCCGCCCGGGGTCTCCCCCGGCCAGCAGCACCGCCGCGGTCGAGGCCGCCTGCCCTACGCAGAACGTCGAGATGGGCGCGGACACGAACGTCATCGTGTCGTAGATCGCCATCAGCGAGGTGAACGAGCCGCCCGGTGAGTTGATGTAGATCGCGATCTCCTGCTCCGAGCTCGACGATTCGAGGTGGAGCAGCTGCGCGATGACGACGTTGGCCACGCCGTCGTCGATCTCCGTGCCGAGGAAGATGATCCGCTCGGAGAGCAGCCGGCTGTAGATGTCGTACGCCCGCTCCCCCTGCGTGGTGCGCTCGACGACCGTCGGAATCGTGTACTGCCCCATGTCAGATCCCCATCCTGCGTCGCGCACCGGCCGGCCGTACGTCCGCGAGGGACTCCAGGACCCGGTCGACCATTCCGTACTCCTTCGCCTGCTCCGCCGTGAACCACCGGTCGCGGTCGCCGTCGCGCGAAATGGTCTCCACGCTCTGTCCGGTGTGTTCCGCCGTGATCCGCTCGATCGACCGCTTCATGAATTCGAGATTCTCGGCCTGAATCGCGATATCGGCCGCGCTCCCCCCGATACCGGCGGACGGCTGATGCATCATGATGCGGGAATTCGGCAGTGCGTAGCGCTTTCCCATCGCTCCGACAGTGAGCAGAAACTGCCCCATGCTCGCGGCGAATCCCATGGTGAGCGTGGACACGTCGTTCGGAATCAGCCGCATCGTGTCGTAGATCGCCAGCCCCGCCGTCACCGAACCGCCCGGGCTGTTGATGTAGAGGCTGATGTCCGACCGCGGATCCTCGGCCGAGAGCAGCAGCATCTGCGCGCACACCCGGTTCGCGGACACCTCGTCCACCTGCGTCCCGAGAAAGACGATGCGCTGTGTCAGCAGCTGCGAGGCAAGATGATCGTCGAACCGCGTGGGAGCCGTGTCCCCCTCCGCGGCTCGCGGAATCGACCCCGGCTCCCAGCCGGTGGCGAATGCTCCGAATGTTCCCATCGGACCTCCCTGTGAGTGCCGCCTGTGCGTACCGCGACGCACACCGCCGCGGTCCTTTCACCATCGGCCCAATTCGCCTGCGCGGTAAGGAATCTCGGCTCGCGGCAGATTCGCCCACGGCAGACCCGGTCCGGCCCATAAGGCGGTCTTGCGGGGCGTCCCGCCATTCCCGAGACTGCCGGGAAACGAACCGACAGGGGGGCGGGCGCGATGGCCGTGCGACGACGAGGACAACGGCAACGGCGACGTAAAGCGGCGTTACGGCGAGCGAAGGCACGGCTGCGCCGCACGGCCTGGAGCGGCGGCGCGGTGATGGTCCTCGCGCTGGCCCTGGTCTGGAAGACGGTGTGGCCGTACGTCGTCGGGGCGATCCTCGTGGGGCTGCTCGGCGTCATCGGATGGTGGTTGCGGCGAACGCATCTGCGCACCGTGGCGCAACACCGCACCTGGCAGACCGAGGAGGAGAACGCGGCACGTGAGCGGTCCATGGCCGAGGTCGACGCCATGACCTGGCAGCGGTTCGAACGGTACGTCGCCGAGCTGTGCCGCCGGGACGGCTGCACCCAGGTCGTCGTCTCCGGGAAGTCGGGTGACCTGGGCGCCGACGTCATCGGCCGGATGCCGGACGGGCGCCGGCTGGTGATCCAGTGCAAGCACTACGCGCCCCATCGCACCGTACCGAGCGGCGATATGCAGAAGTTCCTCGGCACCGCGAAGGCGGAACACGCCGCGGACGTGGCGGTGTTCGTCGCCACCTGCGACTTCACCCGGGAGGCGGAGAGGCTCGCGGTGAAGCACGAGATCGTCGCCTTGCACCGGAACCTCCTCGGCGCCTGGGTGCGGGGCTCCACTTTGGAGTCGCTGATCCCGCTCAACGGGGCGGGCAACGGCCGTAGGCCACGAAGCCTCAGGGACGGCCGGGGCGCAACCGCCCGCCCCAACGCACCCGGCCCAGGCCACCACCGCCCTCGATGAGCTCCCGACCCAGCCGGCCGATGGCGATCACCGCCTCCCGGGGAGTCATCGCCCCGCCGGAAAGGCCGCGCGCCGACCGCAGCCGACCGTGACCAGTGCGATGAGCGCGAGCACGATCATCCCGGCGGGGAGGACCGATGCGCCGATGCCGTCGACGACGACGGCACCGAGCGCACCACCCGCGAAGATCGCCAGGTTGAAGGACGTCGTGAGCAGGGCGTTCGCCACATCGCCGTTCTCGCCCGCGGCTTCCCCCATGGCCGTCTGCAGATGCGTCGCCGCGCCGCCGAACGCGATGCCCCACAGGACGATCGCGAGGAGCACGAGAACCAGGGCCCCCTGGCCGAGGACGAACGTCGCACCGGAGACGATGAACAGGCTCACGCTCGCCAGGGTGAGCCGGCGCAGCGCGTGGTCGATGAAGACGCCGGTGATCCAGATCCCCGCGAGTGCCGCGACGCCGAAGACGACGAGTGCGATGTCGGGCCGCAGCGCGAGATGTGTCTGCCGCAGATAGGGGGCGATGTAGGTGTAGAGGAGGTTGTGCGCGAGCATCCAGACGAAGACGACGACGAGGATGGTCGCCACGCCCGGAATGCCCAGCACCTGCGCGAGCGGCACCCGTGTCTGCGCCCGCTGCCCCGCGACATCGGGCACGAGGAACCACGCGAAGACCATGACGACGGCGGTGAGCAGGGACATCGCGGCGAAGGCCCATCGCCATCCGGCCGCCGAACCGAGCCAGGCGCCGAGCGGCGTCCCGACTGAGAGCGCGACCGGGGTCCCGGTCATGGCGATGGCGAGGGCGCGTCCCGAGTGCTCCGGCGCGGCGATGCGCCGCGCGTATCCCGCGAGCATGCCCCACAGCAGGCCGGAGAAGGCTCCCGCGACGAAGCGGGCGCCGAGGGCCACGGGGAGCGAGGGCGACAGAGTGGTGACGGTGTTGGCGACCAGGAATCCGAGCAGCCCGGCCAGAAGGAGCGGCTTCCGCCGGGCCCCGCGGGTCAGCATGATCGCGGGTATCGCCGCGAGCACCGTTCCGATCGCGTAGGCGCTCACGAGCTGCCCGGCTCCGCCCTCCGAGACGCCGAGCCCACCGGCGAGTTGCGGGAGCAGTCCGGCGGGCAGCGTCTCGGTCATGATCACGATGAAACCGGTGCACGCCATCACGACCAGCGCCGGAACGGGAAGCGACTCGCGTGATCGCGTGGGAGCCGCGGCGGGGAACGTCGAGGTCATCGAGGGGACTCCTGCATCATTTACGGATCGATCGATCCGATATTGACGCGAGGCGACCGCGGCCGTCAAACTGGATCAGTCATTCCGAAAATGGAGGAGGTCTGCCGTGTCACCCGTCGGCCGTCCCCGCACCTTCGACCCCGAGTCCGTTCTGGAAGCCGCGATGCTGCTGTTCTGGGAGCAGGGCTACGAAGCGACCTCGCTCGCGCAACTGCGCGAGGCCACGGGCCTGTCCTCGGCCAGCCTGTACGGCGCCTTCGGCTCGAAGGACGGATTGTTCGAACGGGCCGTGGAGCACTACATCTCAGGCCCGGGCAGCATCACCGACGTCGCTGCCGACGAGGCCCTGAGCCCCCGGGAGGCCATCGCCCGCCTCCTGCACGGCTCGATCGATATGCAGACCGACCCGTCCCACCCCCGCGGATGCCTCATCGCCCTCTCGGGCACACTCGGCGCACCGGAGACGGGCGAGGCGGCGCGAAGGGTCGTGGCCGCCCGCCGAGCGGTGGACCGAGCCCGCGTCAGAGCATGCGTCGTAGGCGGCATCGCCGCCGGAGACCTCGCCGAGCACACCGACGTGGACGGCACCACGTCGATGATCCACGGCTTCCTGCTCGGCATCTCGACGCAGGTACGCGACGGCATCCCGGCCCAGCACCTGCACACCGCGGCCGACACGCTACTGGCCAACTGGCCCACACCAAGCGGCGATTGACGCACCCGGGCGCCACCGACGGAGAGGCGCCATGGCCGTCAGGTCTCTCTCACGGCCTTCGCCCGCGTGCGGGGCCCGGATGGGTGGTGCGGGCGGCGGTGGCCAGTCAGAGCTTGAAAACCACTCCGCGCCAGGTCCACCCCGCCCCGAGAACCGTGTCGCGCAGGGGGTCCTTCATCTCCCGCGAGTCGAAGCGGAACGTCTCAACCCGTTGCCGGCGGCCGTCGGGCCCCTGCTCGTAGGTCCACCGCTTGGAGACCGTGGTCGCCGGCCCGCGGCTGTACTGGCGCGAGGTGGCGAAGGCGGGCGTGGTCCCGACCCATGTCACCTCCCACTGCTCGTCGAGCGTGCGCACCTCGCACTTCTCCGGGATCAGGCGCATTCGGATCCGGAGCTGCCGGTTCAGCCGGCTGCGGGCGAAGAGGCTCTGCCAGGCGGCTTCCTGGATCCGCCACTCCGCTACCAGGTCGGCCTTCTCCTCGGGTCGGGCGGCGCGCACGACGAACGGCACTTCCGTGCCGTTGAGCCCGAGCAGCGCGGCCCGCAGGTGCGCGGGAGGCTGCGACACGACCCCACTGCCGGGGTATTGGGTGCCGGTGTACGTGTCCCAGCGACGGCCCACCGCTACGCCTCCGCTCCGGCATCGGGGCGAACCGATCCCGTCCGGGCCGGGACGTCCCCCCAGTCCATGATTCCCATGCTGATCACGGTACGGCGGGGCAGGCGTATCAGGACCTCATACGGGCGGTCTTGTGCGCGACCCGTGACACACACACCATCACGGGCCTACCGTCACAAGCAGGTTCGACCCATGCCGAGCGCGAGCCCCCTCTCCCCAGGTGTGGCCTCTCGCTGCGATCGAGCCCGCTCGCGCCCCCGCGCCAACCCCCGGGGGCGCTGGCATGTGCCCGCACGGTCGCACCCGGGCGTCAGGGTGCCGCACGAAGCTGTGCGGCCTCGTGGCGCAGCGCCTCCACGGTGGCCGCCACCTCGGGAGAGCGGTCGCGGACCGTGACGGCGACCATCGCCCGGCCGAGCCAGGCGGGGTCGTCGACTCGGACGGTACGGACGCCGGCGGGGATCGCGGCCGCGGCCACTTCGGGGAGTACGGCGATGCCGAGGCCGGTGGCGACTAGGCCGAGGCGGGTGGGCCATTCGCGGGCGGCATAGGCGATCCGCGGCTGGTCGAGGGTGGGCCAGGCGCCGAACTGGGGGTCGTCGCGGAGGCCCTTGCCGACGATCCAGGGCTCGTCCCTCAACTCGGTGACCGGGATGGTTCCGCGACCGGCGAACCGGTGGTTCGCGGGGACGGCGAGCAGGAGACCGCCGTCGAGGAGCAGATCGCGGCGCAGTCCCTCGAATGCGTAGGCGGGCAGGTCCGCTCCCACGCCGATCACCGCGACATCGATGCGATGGGCGCGGAGTTGGCGAAGCTGCGTGGGAGAGGACGCCTCGCCGAACTCGACGATCAGCGCCGGGTGGTCGTTGCGCAGCCGGGCCAGCGTCCTGGGGACGAGCACGGCGGCGGCCGAGGGGAAGGCCGCGATGGAGACGCGTCCGGTGACGTGGTCCGTCAGCCCGGCGAGGTCCGCGCTGACGGCGTCGATCTCGCTGAGGACCGTCGCGGCCCGGCGGGCGAGCACCATACCCGCAGGTGAGGGGGTCACCCCGCGGGCTCCCCGGACGAACAGCGGTGCGCCCGCGGCGGCTTCCATCGCCGCCACCTGACGGGACACCGCCGACTGGGTGTATCCGAGCGCGTCGGCCGCGGCGGTGAACGATCCGGTGTCGACGACGGCCTGGACAACGCGGAGACCGGTGAGGGACAGGTCGGCCATGCCACCACCCTGACACATTCCGGGAGTGCATGTCTCCTATGCCAGACCTTCGCTGGTGGAATGCCTTGACCAGCCGCACGCTGGAGGAGCAAGAGCAGGCAAGCCATCCCATAGGGAGCACTGACAATCATGGCGAAGACGTGGTTCATCACGGGCAGCTCGAGGGGGTTCGGCCGCGAGTGGGCGGACGCCGCGCTGGAACGCGGCGATCATGTCGCGGCGACGGCCCGGGATGTCAGCCGGCTGACCCCTCTGGTCGAGCGGTACGGGGATGCGGTGCTGCCGCTGCGGCTCGACGTCACCGACCGTGCCGCGGTGCATGCGGCAGTGCGGCGTGCCCATGCGCATTTCGGTTCGCTGGACATCGTGGTGAACAACGCCGGCTACGGGCATTTCGGCATGGTCGAGGAGTTGACCGAGGACGAACTCCGGGCCCAGATGGACACCAACTTCTTGGGTGCGGTGTGGGTCACGCAGGCCGTTCTGCCCCTCATGCGGTCGCAGCGATCGGGACGGATCCTGCAGGTGACCAGCGAGGGCGGCGTACGGGCCTTCCCCGGCATCGGCGCGTACCACGCCTCCAAATGGGCCCTTGAGGGATTGTCGGAGTCCCTGGCCCAAGAAGTGGCAGCCTTCGGCATCCATATCACCAACGTCGAGCCCGGCCCCTATGCCACCGACTGGCTGGAGCGCGGGGCACGGCACAGTGAGCGGCACCCGGACTACGCCGAAGTCCACACGGCCACGGCGGTGGATTTCGAGGTCGGCGACCCGAGCGCGACCCGCGACGCGATTCTCCGCATCGTCGACGCGGAGCGGCCCCCGTTGAGGATCTTCCTCGGCAAGTCCTTCAGCGATGTCGCCGATCTCTACGAGGAGCGCCTGAAGACGTGGCGGGAGTGGCAGCCGGTCTCCCTGGCGGCGTTCGGTTGAGGGGCACGGCGCCGACGTCCGGCCGCGGTCCCGCGGCGCGGTCTACCTCAACTTCATCGGCGAGGAGGGCCGGGACCGGGTCATCGAGGGATTCGGCGCCGAGAACTCCACCGGCCGGCCGCGGTGAAGGCCCTGTACGACCCGGACAACGTCTTCCGGCTCAACCACAAATCGAGCCCCACATCGAGCCCCGCCCGGCGGGGCGGTGACCCCGGACGGGCCGGCGTCCTGTCCGCTTCCGCCACGGCGGGCCAGGGCTCGGCGCTCTGTGATCTACGTTCCGCGGTCTACCGTCCGTGGCCTACGGTCCGCGCGCCTGAGCGGGCGCGAGCGGCTCGTCAGGAGAGCCAGTCGGTGTAGCGGGTGGGGGCGAGGTGGGCGCTCTTGTCGGTGAGAACGTCGCCCTTGACGGCGGCGAACAGGCCGGCGGTGGGGTCGGTGACGACGGTGCGGTCGTCGCCCTTGTGGGACAGGGTGATCCGGCCCAGCTCGTCCAGGGAGAAGACCTCGGGGCCCCCGATGTTGTAAATGCCACGCACCGGGGCGCCCGCGGCGACCTCCGCCACCGCGGCGGCCACGTCCTTGGCGGCGATCGGCTGGATCGGCGTGGCGGGCAGCCGGACGGTGTCGTCGTCGGCGGTCCAGGACATGGTGGCGTCCATGAACTCCATGAACTGCGTCGCCCGGACGATCGAGTACGGGATCGGCCCGGCCGCGAGGATCTCCTCCTGGAGCACCTTGGCCCGGTAGTAGTCCAGCTCCGGCACCTGGTCCACGCCGACGATCGAGAGGATGACGAAGTGGCCGACGCCGCCCCGCTGGGCCGCGGCCAGCAGGTTGTCCATCGAGGTCCGGAAGAAGGCCAGGGAGGCTTCGTCGAAGGTCGGGGAGTTGGTCAGGTTGACGACGACATCGGCTCCAGCCACCGCCTCGTCCAGCCCCTGGCCGGTGATGACGTCGGCTCCGGTGGACTGCGAGTGCGGTACCGCCTCGTGCCCGGCAGCGTTCAGATTCTTGACGACCTGCGATCCGATCAGCCCGGTACCGCCGATGACTGCGAACTTCATGACATGCCCTTCGTCGGGATTGCTTCTCAAATACGGCATATGGATACCCGCGCGAGCGCGGCATCCACCAAACTCGGACACATCTTGTCCGAGAAAATACGCGGACACAAGTTGTCCGAGTAGACGGGCTGATTACAGTGGTCCCGTGAAGATGTCCGGCGGAGTCGAGTGGGCCCTGCACTGCTGCGTCGTGCTCACGTCCGTCGAGGAGCCCGTCCCCGCGACCAAGCTGGCGGAGTTCCACGACGTCTCGGCCAGCTACCTGGCCAAACAGCTGCAGGCGCTCTCCCGGGCCGGGCTTGTGCGCTCGGTCCAGGGCAAGGCGGGCGGCTACGTGCTCACCCGGGAGCCCGCCTCGATCACGGTGCTCGATGTGGTGGAAGCGGTCGACGGCCCCGCCGCGGCGTTCACCTGTACGGAGATCCGCCAGCGGGGCCCGATGGCCACCCCGGCCGAGTCGTGCACCACACCGTGCCCGATCGCCCGCGCGATGTCCGGGGCGGACGCGGCCTGGCGGGAAGCGCTGCGCGCCGTCTCGATCGCCGATCTGGCGCAGGACGTCGCCGAGACCTCGGGCCCCTCGGCGATGACGCGCGTCAGCGCGTGGCTGACCACGCCGCAAGGCTGAGCACCACGCGTCGACCCCGGGGTCCCCGGGGGCCCCTCGATCCCAGAGGACCCCGAAGACCCTGAGGCCCTCGAGGACCCCTCGCCCCCTACGGACCCTCAGCAACCGTCAATGAACCTGACCGTCTCCTCGAGCGGCGCCCGTCCCGTACGCTCGACTCTCTCGGTGACGTCCTCGAACCCGATCGACATGCCACAGAAGAGCATGAGCTTGTCCGGGGGCGAGACGATCTCCGCGACGTTCTTGCGGAACTTCGCCCATGCCATCTGCGGACAACTGTGCAGCCCCTCGGCGCGCAGCAGCAGCATGACGGTCTGCAGATACATGCCGACGTCGGACCACTGGGCCGGACCCAGGTCGCGGTCGATGTAGCAGAACAGGGCGGCGGGCGCGCCGAAACACTGCCAGTTCCCGGAAGCGGCCCGCTGGCGCGCCTCCAGGTCCTCGCGCGGAATGCCGAGTGCCCCGTAGCGCTGCTCGCCGAAGGCGGATCGGCGATCGCTGTACGGGGACTTCAAGTCGGGCGGGTACTGCACATACTCCGCCTCGTCCCAGGGGTCGCCCGCGGCCAGGCGCTCGCCGGCCCGCTTCTTGAGCTCGGCGAGCGGCCCGCCGGTCAGCACGTAGGTGTTCCACGGCTGAATGTTCGATCCGGATGGCGCCCAAGCCGCTGCGGACAGCACACGCTCCAGCGCCTCTCTCGGGACAGGCTGGTCGGTAAACCCGCGCACTGCCCGTCGACTCGTGACCGCCTCGTAGACGTCCAAGATCGCCTATCTCCCATCTGCTCAATACGACGCGACGCGCCCATCTCGGCTACACTCACGACAGTATCATTCAATACTATCTCGTGTTTAACTATCGTCGAGCGCCAATGCTCAGCCCTGCCCCGGACTCCCCGCCCCGGGCGTCACTCTTGGAGAAAGTTCATGGTCACGCTGCTGCACATCGACTCGTCCGTGCTTCCGGGCGAGGCGTCCTCGTCCCGTTCGGTCACGGCCGCCTTCCGCAAGGCATGGGAGGAGCAGCACCCGGAGGGCACGGTGATCTACCGCGACCTCGCCGCCAATCCCGTCCCGTACATGACCGCCACCGCCTGGTCCGCCGGTTACACCGCCCCGTCCGAGCGCACCCCGGAGCAGTCCACCGCGTTCGCCGTGCGCGAGAAGCTCATGGAGGAGCTGGAGCAGGCGGACGCCGTCCTGATCGGCGCCCCGATGCACAACTTCTCGATCCCCTCGACCCTCAAGGCGTGGCTGGACAACGTGCTCCTGCTCGGCCGCACCGCGGGCGAGTCCCCCTCCGCCGAGGGCACGCCGGTCGTCGTCGTCGCCAGCCGCGGCGGCTCCTACGCACCGGGCACCCCGCGTGAGGGCTTCGACTTCGTACAGAACTATCTGGAGGCCGTCCTCAAGCGCACCCTGGGCCTGGACCTCGACTTCATCGTCCCGGAGCTCACCATGGCCCCCCGCAACCCGGCCATGTCCGACCTGATCCCGCTCTACGAGGCGTCCCGCGAGCGCGCCTTCGAGGACGCGACCGCCAAGGCCGTGGACCTCGCGAAGCGCCTCGCCGCGTAGCCCGTGCTGGACGATGGACGCCGTGTGACGCCGAGCCCCAGGAGGTCACACGGCGTCCTCGTCGCCCACGCAAGGACAGAGGGGCGCCGGCCACAGCCCCCAGGCACCCACAAGCCGGGCTCGGCGAAACGCACCCACACGGCGGGCAACTGTCGCGCGGACGCGCCCTACCCCTAACCCTCCGCCGGATAGGCGAACCGGTTCAGCAGATCCGTCAGCCGCTCGGGCTCGCCGGGCCCCAGCTCGGCGACCAGCCGCTCAGCCAGCGGCTCCGCCGCCACATGGGCCGCGTCGAAAAGCTCGACACCCTGAGGCGTGATCTCCACCGCCCGCACCCGCCGATCCCCCGGAACGGCCTTCCGTACGACCAGCCCCTTGCGCTCCAGGTCGTCCACGACCCGCATGATTCCCGCCTTGTCCGACCCCGTCGCCGCCACCAGGTCCCGCTGCACCGTGGGCCCGCAGTCGACCAGCACGATCAGCACGGCAAAATGCCGCAGCTCAATGCCGAGCGGCCGAAGCGCCTCCCCCATCACCGCGGCCGCCCGCCAGTGCGCCCGGCGCAGCAGCAACCCGAGAGCGAAGGGCGAGGCATCCCCGGGGCGACCGGTCGCACGCGAGGCGGTGGACTGGGGAGAAACATCGGCGGTCATGAGGCCACATTACAGCTATTCATCCGTTCGATACGGTTTCACTTGAAACCAAATCCGGCGACCAGGCTCCCGCGGCGATCATTGACGCCGTCCCCTCCCCGCATCTCGCCTTCGAGCCGGAGAACACTGCACCCGCCCTCGCGCCGGCCCCAGCGCCGCCGCGCTACCGGCGAAGGAGTCGTGAGCGACCTAGGCCGGTTCGCCGGCCCAACATCGCGCGCGGATACGCCGGCGGCCCACGCCTCCGCCGCACCCTCGACGAGCGAACCCGACGAGTTTCGCCTATTCGGTCTCGAGGAGCCTCAGCAGCATCCGACGCAGTTCGGACTGGTCTCGTTCGTCGAGCCGCGCCATCATCGTCGAGAACTCCGAGGCCAGAGCCTCGAGGGCCTTGGCGCGCACTCGCTGCCCCTCGGGAGTCGTCATGAGGCGGTGGCGGCGCAAGTCGCTCTCGTCGATCTCTCTGCGCACCAGCCCGCTGTCGACGAGGTTCCGCAAGTACGTCGTGATGCTCGCCTTCGGAAGCATCAGCTTCCGTGTGAGCTCGGCCGGGTACTTACACGCATCCACCTCGTCGAGAACGAAGAACTCCTTCGTCTCGAGCCCCAGCTCTTCGAGCTGCGGGGCGGCAGCGTTCATAACCCTGGTCAGAAGTCGTTGATTCAACTTCCACAGCTCAGCAGCGTCATCCGCCGGCATGGCACTCCTTGAGATATGGTACGACCTTGAGCTAGTTCGGTTTGGAACTAGCTGGAAGCCGAACAGCTTCGAAGGATTCTACGCGGAAGGCGCTGACCCCTCGTGCCCCAGCACATCTCCATCCCTCGCGGCGCCATCGATCTCGCCGCCGATCTCTACCTCCCGGAGGGCTTCGACGCCGCAGCACCTCAGGCCGCGGTCGTGCTCTCCACGCCGGGAAGCAGCGTCAAGGAGCAGATCGGTGCGAACTACGCGTCCCGACTCGCCAAGAACGGCTTCGCCGCTCTCACATTCGACCCTGCCCATCAAGGACAAAGCGGTGGACAGCCCCGTGACCTCGAGGATCCTTATCGTCGCGGCGAAGACATCTCCTACGCGATCGACGAACTGAGTACCATCCCCGGCATCGATCCACAGCGGATCGGAGCGCTCGGCATCTGCGCCGGTGGCGGCTACGCCGTGCACACCGCTCGCACCGATCACCGCGTCAAGGCGATCGCCACGGTCGTCGCCGGCAACATGGGCGAGTCCTGGCGCGGGCCCGGCTTCTCCCCCAACGGCCCCGCCGCAATACTCGATGACCTTGCCGCGGCGCGGACGCGGGAGGTCATCGGGCAAGACCTCGAGCGGGTCAACTGGTTGCCGGACACCCTCGAGGACGCGGCGGCGGCCGGATTCACCGACATCGACACCACTCAGGCGATCACGTACTACCGAACGCCAAGAGGCGGCAGCGAGCACTCGACCAACCGGCGCCTTCGCCGCAGCGACTCGCTGCTCCTCGGCTACGACGCCTTCCACCTCGTCGACCAGCTGCTCACCCAACCGCTCCAGGTGATCGTCGCAGGGCGCCAGGGGAACACCGGCCAGTACGAGGCAGGCATGGAACTGTGGGGGCTGGCCCCCAACCCCATCGATCTGCTCATCGTCGAAGGCGCCGGACACTACGAGATGTACGACGAGCCCCGATACGTCGACCAGGCAATGGAACGCCTGACAGCCTTCTACAGCGAGTATCTGTAACCGTTGGCTTGGGACCGTCCTTCCTACCAGGCGTTGTCCGTGCCGAGGAACAGCTCGGCGATCCGCCACTCGCCCCCGGCGCATTCGAGCCCGAAGGTGTAGAAGCCGGTCGCGACCACGCCCCCGCCCCCGCCCGCGTTCGACGTGAGCATGAGGTAGGCGTGCACCAGCGCCGTCTCGGCGTCCGCACGGTGGAAGACGACGTTGACCAGGTTGTGCCGTCGCTGGTCGGTCTCCGCGTCCATCGCGTCTCGTACGAACGCGAGGATCGCCGCGCGTCCGACGACGGGCCCCAGGCCGCTCTCGCCAGCGATCTTGAACGCCCATGTGGCGTCCTCGGTCAGGACTGCTCCCAGTGCCTCCAGGTCCTGCTGGTCCAGGGCGAAGGCATAGCGAGCCAGCGTCTGGTGGACGGCGAGCTGTTCCGCCGGGTCGAGGGCCACCTTCCCCGGGCGGATCGCAGTGAGGTGGGCGCCTCCCCAGCCGGGGGCGGCCTTCGCGCTCATGCGACCGTGAGCACGATCTTGCCCTGGAGGTGTCCCTGGGCAGCTCGCTCGTGTGCCGCCCGGGCGTCCGCGAGCGGGAAGGTGCTGTCGATCGCCACGCGGATCGTGCCGTCCGCGAGCAGGCGCCCGATCTCGGCGAGCTGCGTGCCGTTCGAGCGGACCTGGGCGGCCGTGACCGTGACACCCAGCTTCGCGTTCTCCTCGTCGTCGAACTCGCCGAAGTACACCGGGTAGAGGGACCCGCCGCGCTTGACGGTGCGCAGGAAGCGCCGGCTGTCGGGACCCCCGACGGTGTCCAGGACAAGGTCGACGTCACGGGCGACGTCCTCGGGCCGCTCCTTGGTGTAGTCGATGAACTCGTCGGCGCCGAGTTCGCGCAGGAACCGCTCGTGGGCGCCGGAGGCCACGGCGATGACGCGGGCTCCCTTCCACTTGGCCAGCTGGAGGGCGAGGTGGCCCACACCACCGGCAGCGCCGTTGACGAGGACCGCCTTCTCGCTGTCGAGTGCCATCGGGCGGTGCTGGGCCGCTTGGAACGGCGAGGGGTGGTCGTGCCCGAGTTCGATCAAGAACTGCCATGCGGTCAACGCCGACATGGGCAGGGCGGCGGCGCGCACATGGTCGACGCCGGCCGGCTTGCGGGCGAAGTCGGACGCCGGCGCGGTGACGTACTCGGCGTAGGCGCCGGCCTGGAGCGCGGTGGGGAAGCGCAGTAGGCCGAGCACCTCGTCTCCGGGCGCGAAGCCGTCGACGTCGGCGGCGACGGCTTCCACGACGCCCGAGACGTCGGTCCCCGGAATCAGGGGGAGATCCATCGGGGGCTTCAGCTCGGCCGGTACGTCGGGCATCCCCTCGCGGGCGTACCAGTCAGGAGGATTGATGCCGACCGCGTGTACACGGACGAGCACCTCGCCCGGCCCCGGTTCCGGAACGGGCACCTCCTCGTGACGCAGCACCTGGGGGCCGCCGAACTCGTGCAGCCGGATCGCCTTCATGCTCTGTGTGGGCACAGCTCTCTCCTGCGTCTCCCCGCGGGGTAAACTAAGTGAACCACAGATCCGTTTTTCCGGACCAGTGATCCGACTATACGGGTCAGTGATCCGGATATTCAAGGGAGGGCAGATGAGGGCGGATGCCCGGGCCAACCATGACCGTCTGCTGGCCGTCGCCGGCGCCGTCATCACCGAGCAGGGCGTCGACGCGTCGATGCGCGATATCGCCCGCCAGGCCGGGGTCGGGCTGGCGACGCTGTTGCGTCACTTCCCGAGCCGGGAGGCACTGCTCGAGGCCCTGCTCCGTACGAGCTTCGACGAGCTGACGGCACGCGCGGCCGAGGTCGAGACCACGAGCTCACCCCAGGACGCGGTGATGTTGTGGCTGCGCGACTTCGTCGCGTGCACGAAGAACTACCGCGGGGTGGTGACGGCGATGATGAAAGCGATCGAGGACCCCGAGTCCGCGCTCCACAGCTCCTGCGTCACCATGCGCGGGGCCGGCACTCGGCTCCTCACCCGCGCCCAGGCCGCGGGCGTGGCGCGGACCGACATCGACGGCGCCGACCTCTTCGCCCTGGCCTCGTCGCTCGCCTGGCTCGGCGACCAGCCCGGGCTGGAGGCGCGCGCCGAGCACCTCTTCGGGGTGGTGGTGAGCGCGATCCTCACGGATCGAGCGGTGTGACGCCGGAGGCGGCTACCGTCACGGGTACCGCACCCGCACCCGCGGCCACGCCCGCGCCCCGGCGACCACACACCTCTCAGGCGGCGAACGCGTCCACCCCGGTCAGCTCGGCGGACAGCGCCCACAGGCGGGCGGCCTGCTCCGGGTCCGTGGCCCACTCCTTGACGCCGACCCGGGAGCCGTCCGCCGGGGCGGGCTCGGCGATGTCGCAGTCGTCCAGGTAGACGCCGCCCATGCCGTTCAGCCGGGGGGAGGTGGCCGCCCACACCTGCGTGGCCGCACCCTGCTGCGGCGTCTTGAACGCCTCGGGGTGGAGCAGGTTGCCGTCCTCGTCGATCCAGCCCCGCTCCACCATCTCCTGCTTCGGCAGATGCCGCTGCAGCGGAGTGAGGATGCCACCGGGGTGCAGCGAGAAGGCCCGCACGCCCCGCTCCCGGCCGAGGCGGTCGAGTTGCACGGCGAACAGCACGTTCGCCGTCTTGGCCTGGCCGTACGCCTCCCACTTGTCGTAGCCGTGGCGCCAGTGGACGTCGTCCCAGCGGATGGGGGAGGCATGGTGGCCGGTGGAGGAGACCGAGACGACGCGGGCGCCACCCCGCTCGATCGCCGGCCACAGGCGGTTGACGAGGGCGAAGTGGCCGAGGTGGTTGGTGGCGAACTGGGCCTCCCAGCCCGGCCCGACCCGGGTCTCGGGGCAGGCCATGATTCCCGCGCTGTCGATGACGATGTCCAGGGTCCGGCCCGAGGCGAGGAACCGCTCGGCGAAGGCGCGCACGCTGTCCAGGTCGCCGAGGTCCAGTTCAGCCACCTCGACACCGTCGATCCCGGCCAGGCCCTCCTGTGCCGCGCCGACCCGGCGGGCCGGGACCACGACACGGGCGCCGGCCTTCGTCAGTGCGCGCGTGGTCTCGACGCCGATGCCCGAGTAGCCGCCCGTCACCAGGGCGAGCCGACCGGTGAGGTCGATGCCCGCGAGGACGTCGTCGGCGGTACTCCGGGCGCCGAATCCCGAACCGATCTTGTGCTGGGGTGTGGTGCTGTCACTCATGACGGCACGCTATGGATTCGGGTGCGCTCGAAGTCAAGCACGGTCGGCGGCGGTGGTCCGGGCAGTCCGCGCACGAGGAAGCGGATGTCAGCCGGATCGAGGCACGATGGTCACCGCGCGGTAGTCGTACCCGTCCTGTTTGAAGCCAGGAGCTTCCCACTCGAGGTCCACCCGCTGTCCGGGCGACAGCGTGCGGAAGCCGGTCACCTGGATGTCGGAGAAGTGGCCGAAGCAGCCGCCCGGAGTCTCGGGCGAGTCGAGCACGCCCCAGCCTTCCTCATCGCTCCACTCACGGACGGTCGCACTCACCATGGGGGGACCCTACGGGTTCCGCTCGGGCCCGTGGAACTTGAGCGTCAGGAATGCATGGCCGCTCGGTCGGACTCGCTGCGCAGAACGCAGAATTCGTTGCCTTCGGGATCAGCGAGGATGGCCCAGCCTGAACCATCGGGATTCCGGTGATCGGCGACGAAGGTGGCACCGAGGCCCAGCAGCCGGTCCTGACAGCCCTTTCCATACACGCTTGTTGCACGGTCATTCCTCCGCGTCGCGGACCAGGAGTGCGATCTGTACCCGGTTCTCCACCGCCAGCTTGGCGAACAGGCTGCTGGTGTGGGCCTTGACGGTCGCGACGCTGATGTGCAGCCGCTGGGCGATCTCCGGGTTGCCCAGTCCGTCCGCGATGGCCCGAGCGGTTTCGCGTTCTCGTTCGGTCAGTGCGGACAGCTGTCTCCGCGCGGCTTCGCGGGATGAGTGGCGAGCGTGGACGGACTGCGGGCCGGTGGCTGCGGCGATCACTCGTGCCGTCGCCGCCGGAGACAGCACGGGGTTGCCGTCCGCGATGGTCCGCACCGCGTCCAGGATCTGCGGCGGTTGGGTGTCCTTGAGGACGAACCCGAGCGCTCCGGCGCGCAGTGCGCCGAGCACGAGATCGTCGGAGTCGAAGGTGGTCAGCATGAGCACCCGCGGCGGCACCGGTCGGGTGAGGAGTTCCCGGGTGGTGCTGAGACCGTCACGGCCGGGCATCCGCACGTCCATCAGCACGACGTCCGGCCGCTGCTCGTCCACCACGGCGATCGCGGCGTTCCCGTCGGCCGCCTCCGCGACGACGGTCAGGTCCGGTTCGCCGTCGATGACGAGCCGCAGCGCCATGCGCACCAGCTGTTCGTCGTCGACGACGACGACACGTACCGGCTCCCGCTCGCTGTCCACTCATGTTCTCTTTTCGTGGCTGGGTTTTGGCCAAGGTAGTTGTGCGGTGAGGAGGTACCCGTGGTCGGGTGTGCGGTGATGGTT
The DNA here is from genome assembly GCF_042868035.1 of Streptomyces sp. NPDC007875. Classification (NCBI taxonomy): domain Bacteria; kingdom Bacillati; phylum Actinomycetota; class Actinomycetes; order Kitasatosporales; family Streptomycetaceae; genus Streptomyces; species Streptomyces sp. NPDC007875. The sequence continues at coordinate 110,098 of NZ_JBIADZ010000018.1, forward strand.
GAGTTCTCCGCCGGCGAGGTCGACGCGTTCGGTGAGACCGAGCAGCCCGAATCCCGATGCCGGTGGTTGTGCGGTCGCCCTGGTGGCTGCGGAGTTGTGCACGCTGACGTTGAGTGTGTCGCCCGCCGTTCCTTCGAGGGCGATGCGTACGGAAGCGCCGGGGGCGTGTTTCGCTGCGTTGGTCAGTCCTTCTTGGACGATCCGGTAGCAGGTTCGTCCGACGACGTCGGACGGAACTCCCGTCACGGTGGTGGTGAACGTGACGTCCAGTCCCGATGTGCGGGCGTCGGCCACCAGGTCGGGGATTCGCTCGAGGGAGGGTTGTGGCGGTTCCGGGCGGCCCGGGTCGGCCCGGAGCACACCGAGGACATCCCGTAGTTCTTCCAGGGCTTGGTGGGAGCCGTCGGCGATGCCGCGGACCAGCACGCGGTTCTCCTCGGCGGTGAGGTCGCCGCGGTGGTCCAGCACTCCGGCCTGCATGGCGACCAGGGAGATCCGGTGCGCGAGCACATCGTGCATCTCGCGGGCGATCCGGTTCCGTTCCAGGGCCCGTGCCTGCGCCGCTCGTGCGGTCTGTTCCCGTTCCGCGCTCTCCGCCCGGTCCCGCAAGGACCGCACTTCGACGCGGCGCGCGCCGATGGCCATGCCCACGGCCACCGCGATGCCCGCGGTCAGCGCCGGGAACGTGAGTTCGAGCCACCACGAGTCGGACGTGCGCTGGACCGGATAGAGCCCGCCGGTGAACTGTGACGCGGTCACGAAGGCCAGCCCGACGACCCCGCTCTCCACCGGACGGCGACGAGTGGAGAGCGAAACCAGCGCCAGAAACGCGGCGCCGGAGGCGAGTGCCGACGCGGTCGAGGCGATCGCGACCGCCATGGCGACGGCGAGCGGGAACCGCCGCCGCCATATCAGCGCCGTCAGGCAGCCGAGAGCCACCAGCGGATCACCGATGAGGAACCACGAGCCCGTTTCGCCCGTCTGCCTCCGCATCAGCACACCGATGGAGAGCCAGAACGGTATGCCCGCTGCCGCTGCCGCCGCGAGCCGCCAGGTCTGCTGCCACCACCCGAGCCGTGGCGCGACGTCCGTGTTCACCTGGTCATTATCGCGAGACCGTGCGGCCGGTGAATCAGACCCAGGGGTGGGTGCGCCCTCGACCAGAGTCGAATCACCACCTCGCCTCAGGTCGCAGACGGTTCGAACCGCCGGGCCGATGTGCCGACCGCGCCGCGCGAACAGACTCGTTCACGTGCCGAGACAACCGGACACGAGACGGAGAGACGCGATGCGCCAGGGTGGCTATACGGCCCTTGAGGCGGTCGGGTTGGTGATCACAGCCCTGGCCGCCCAAACGGTGATCCGCGGTTTGCTCGACCACGACTCCGAGCTGCTGTGGGGCATCGTCGACTGGGTCCCTGGCGGCCTTACCGGCCGGCTGATCCTCCTCGGATGCATCGCGCTCGTCGGAATGGTGGCCAGTGGCTGGGCACACACCCGCCAGCGACCGAACACCGGGCTCTTCGGTAATTCCGCGGGTGGCCGCGGCCGAGGAAAGCTCTGACGGCATCCGTGACGCCCCGGCTCGCCCCTGCGGCATGTGCGCCGACGCGCTCCGGGGAGCGGACTCACCGTGCTCGCGCTCAGCCCGGCCGCCCTCGGCCTCCACACCCTCGCCCGGATCGACGTGCTGGTCCGCAGGAACGGCCGGCGGCGGGGCCGTAGCCCGCCCATTCCGGCGCCCCCGTGCGCCCCTCAGGAGAACAATCAGATGCGTAGAAAAACTTTGCCCCTCGCCCTCGCCGCCGCCACGGTGGCGACGACCGCGGTGGCGCTGACCGTGATTCCGGAAGTGTCGGTGGCGACGCCGGACGCGGCGACGACGCCGGACACCGTGCGGTGGGGCCCGTGCTCGGAGAAGGCCGACTCACCCCGTACGGCCGCCCCATCCCGCCTCGAATGCGCGACACTCAAAGTCCCGCTGGACTACCGCAATCTTGACGGCCGACAGATCGAGATCGCGATCTCCCGGCTGGCGAGCGCGAAATCCTCGCAGCGCCGCGGCGTACTGCTGACCAATCCAGGCGGCCCCGGCATCACAGGACTCGGTTACCCGGCCGCTCTCACCGCCTCAAAACTGCCGCAGGAAGTGCTGGACTCCTACGACGTGATCGGCTTCGACCCGCGCGGCGTCGGCCGCAGCACGCCGGTGACCTGCGATCTGACACCGGAGCAGCGCAAGCGCGGCAATCTCCCGCCGTACGCGCACACCGCGGCCGATGTCGCGCGGGAGGCGGGGCACGCGCGGACGATCGCCGAGCAGTGCGCCACCTCTCGGACGGCGTGGATGCACCCGCACACCACCACCGCGAACACCGCGCGCGACATGGACCGTATCCGGGCGGCGCTGGGCGAGCCGAAGCTCTCGTACCTCGGTGGGTCCTACGGCTCCTACCTCGGTGCGGTGTACACGACGCTGTTCCCGGGGCGCAGCGACCGGATCGTGCTCGACAGCAACCTGGGCCCCGGCGGTTACGACGTCACGGCCACGCGGTCGCTCGCCCGGGGAATGGAGGACCGGTTCCCGGACTTCGCGGCGTTCGCGGCCGCGCACCCCGAATACGGTCTGGGCACCACACCGGGCCAGGTGACCGCGAAATTCTTCGATCTCGCGGAGCGGTTGGAGGCGAAGCCGGTCCGGGGCATCGACGCGACGTTGTTCCGCGGGATCACCTTTGACCGCCTCTACAGCGATGCGTCCATGCCCTTGGTGGCCGAGATGTGGCAGGCGCTCGACAAGGATCGGCCATTGCCGCCCGACACCCCGCCGTCGATGGAAGACATGGAAAACTTCATGTCCGCCCGCTTTGCGGTGATATGCGGCGATAATCGCTGGCCGGAAACGGTCCGCGAGTACCAGCGGAATGTCGCGGTCGACCGGCTGACATACCCGATGCTGGGCGGGTCCTCGGCCGGTATCGGACCGTGCGCGTTCTGGCCGGACAAGCGGGACGAGCCGCCGGTGCGCATCGGTGACCGGGGCCCGTCGAACGTGCTCATGGTGCAGAACGAGCGCGACCCGGGGACACCGCTGGCCGGCGCCCGGAAGCTGCGGCGGGCGTTCGGGAAGCGGGCCACGATGGTGACGGCCGACCAAGGCGGGCACGGTGTCTATCCGTTCGGCCCCAACACGTGCGCGAACGACGCGGTGACGGCATTCCTGACCACCGGACAGCGTCCGGCGCAGGACCTCGCCTGCGCGGCGGAGCCGAGCAAGTAACGGGAGTCGAGGCATGTTCAAGGACTTGCGGCATCGTCGGGCCGTCCAGCGGGTCAAGCCCGGGGATGGGCGAGCACTGAAGCGTTTCCGCTGGTGGCAGATGCTTTCCCGGGCACTGTTCCATCTTCGGCTGAAGAACGACGACGGCCGACAGACGGTCTACGCCGTCGACGTCAGGCATCAGAAGCACTCGTCCTCGTCCGGCAAGGTCATAGCCCACCTGTACCTCGATGGCAGGCATCACGCCGAGTCCACAGTCCCTGCCGTCTTCCCCGTCCAGGGCGGCACCGTCGAAGTAAGGGCGAGCACCTTCGGGCTCAAGCGCTGCCACTACGTCACCGCCGAGGGGGCCGAGTACCCACTCGCCCCGGACCCCCACTCCGCCGAAGGCCGCCGCGCCCGCCTCGACCGATCGCACCCCGCACTGAGCCGCTGGATCGGTTTCCTCTCGGTGACCGTGCTCGCGATCGGCCTGGTGCTCCTGGTCCTTCAGCTCACCGAACAGGTCACCCGGGCTCCGGAGGGCGTCGCCCAGTACGTCGGCACCTTCACCTCGCCCATCGATCTACCGGCCTGGGGCAACACCGTGGTCGGGCTCTGCACCGTGGCAGCCAGCACCGAGCGGGCACTGCGGCTGCGTTACCACTGGCTGCTGGATGGCGGGGCGGGATGAGGCAGTGAACAAAGCCCCGTACCGATCGTGGTACGGGGCTCCGTCGATTGGTCAAACACTATGGGCGCAGACGGGTTCGAACCGCCGACATCCGCCTTGCAAGGCTTCCAGCACTGTCACTGGGCGGCGTGCTCGTCACCGGTGAGACCGCTGGGCTCGGCGTGCTCGGCGTCGGCGGTCTGCTGGAGTTCGATGGGTCTGTCGGGGATTTCCACGGCCGGATCATAAGCCGGTCGTCCACTGCTTCCTGGTCTTGTCCTAGGCTGCCTGCATGATCCGCGCTGTGGCCCTCGACGTTGGCGAGACCCTGATCCGGGATGACCGTGGGTGGGCTACCTGGGCCGACTGGCTGGGCATTCCCCGGCACACGCTCTCGGCCCTCGTCGGCGCGGTCGTCGCTCAAGGGCGCGACAACGCGGATGCCCTCCGGCTCATTCGACCGGACATCGACATTGCCGCGGAGAGGTCCGCCATGGAGGCCGCTGGGCTGGGTGAGCAGATAAGCGAAGAAGATCTTTACCCGGACGTACGTCCAGCCCTTGCCGCTCTCCGCAAGTCAGGCGCGCGAGTCGTGATCGCAGGCAACCAGACGGCGCGCGCCGGGAAGCTGCTGCGAGCACTGGACCTCCCGGTCGACGAGATCGCGACCTCGGGAGAGTGGGGCATCGCGAAGCCGGACCCGCGCTTCTTCGCCCGTGTTCTGGACCTGGCAGGAACCGCACCCGATGAGATCGTGTACGTAGGCGACCATCCTGCGAACGACACCCAGCCAGCAAAAGCCGCGGGCCTGCGCACTGCGCATCTACGCCGTGGGCCGTGGGGTCACCTGTGGGCGGACACGGCCGAGACGGCCGCCGCTGACTGGCACCTCGATTCGCTGCACGATCTCGTACCACTCGCCACGCCATGAGCCGAGCGGCCCCACCGTAGTGGGAAACCGCTCGCTACCGTTCGGAGTGGACGCCCGAACGGAGCATCAGTATGCCCAAGGATCTTGGCAAGCGCGTGGCCTATCAGCGCCGCATCGCTCGCATGACGCAGCAAGAACTCGCAGACGCCGCCGGGGTACACGTCGGCACCTTGCGGAAGATCGAACGCGGAGCGCGGGGTGCTGGCGACAACGTGATGGAGTCCCTCGCCGCTGCTCTAGGTGTCGACCCATCCGTCTTGCTGGGCAGTCGAGACCGGGCGGACGCCCGCGTCCACGCCGCTATGCCGTCCCTGTCCGCCGTCATCGCTGCGTACGAGGGGCCAGACGACGGGCCAGTGCGGCAACTCGGAGAACTCCGCGCAGCAGTGGATGAGGTAGTGACCTGGCGCCTGGCCTCGCAATACGTCCGGATCACACGCCAACTACCCCTACTCATCAGCGAACTAATCCGCGCCTTCCACCTTGCTCCGCCCGAAGAGCAATCCGAGGTGGCCAGCCTGCTAGTTGCCGGGCTGCGAACGGCTGACGCTGTGGCGTACAAGTACGGCGCCCGAGATCTGTCTGCTCGCCTGGTAGATCTGATGCGCTGGGCAGCACCATACGCGGACAATCCACTGTTGGACGCCACTGTCGCCTACGTGCGCACCGAGACCTTCTTCGCCGCCCGTGCTCACACTGCTGGACTGCGGATGCTGCAGACCGCGATCGACAGGGCACCTGCCGGTCGCGATGACGCGGAGACCGCCGCTCAGGGTGTCTTGCATATGCGGGCAGCGGTGATCGCTGGCCGCGCCGGTCTTGCCGAGGCTGCAGACCAACACCTCGCGGAGGCCCTGCGCCTAGGGGACGCTGTGCCAGAGGACGTCTACCACGGAACGGCGTTCGGTCCAGACAACGTCCGCATCCATGAGGTGTCTGTCGCGGTCAGCCTCGGCCGCGATCACGTTCACCGAGCACTCGATATCGCCAACGAGTGGGCGCCGCCAAGTGACCTGCCTGCAGAGCGCCGGAGCGGTTTCTACATCGAGGTAGCCCGCGCCCAACTGTGGTCGGGGCTCCCGCGGGATGCGTTCGAGTCCTTGAAGGTCGCTCGCCATATCGCGCCTCAGCACACGCGCGATCACCCATGGGTGCGGGAGGACGCCGCCACGCTCCGTCGCCTGCGGCGCGCCGACGCGGAGAGCCTCAGCAACTTCGCTGAGTGGTGCCATGCAGGCGAGTGACCCTGGCTGACCCTCGCTGGGTCACTTGTGGCCCTTCCAGCGGAGAACCATCTACCTGTCCACACCGACCAGGCAGATGGGACAGCACCAGCCATGGCCGACCCCTTCAGGGTGCCCGTCAGCGAGCACATCAGCATCGCGCGGCTCCACGGCAAGGCGTGCTTTCGCTGCGGAGCCGTCGCCCGGACGCTGTACGCCGCCGGGCACATCAGCCTCCCCGGCCGGGATCGTGTGTGGCCTGTCGTCGTCTGTGAAGACCACCGCGACCAAGGCGAACCGAATGGCAACTGACTCCTTCAAGTCCCCATCATGGACACCACCGCCCGCTGTGGACGTCGAGGCGTTACCCGCGGGCAAATGGTGGGACGCCGTGCGGGCCGCCCCGACCGTCGGCGAGCGCGCGTTGGAACTGCTCGGTGACGAGACCGGGGCCGTCATCCAGGACAAGCACGGCCCCCTGTACTGGCTCGTCGCCGTGGGCTCCGCTACGAGCTGGCACCTGCGGCAAGTCCGCGTCCTTACCCAGCTCGCGGACGAGAGCACCTACCTCGGCGTACCGCCCGCCTCCTGGACCGAGGGCCCCCGCACCCACTGGCGCGTTCCGCTGTCGGCCGATCACTACCTGACCGACGCCTCCAGGCTGTGGGGCGCATTGGCCGAGGCTGACCGCGCCGAGTACGGGCGCGCGCCCGAGGGGCGCCAACTCTGCTACCACTGCCAGCTGCCCACCGACGAGCCCATTCCGGTCGAGGTGGAGCACAGCAGCGACGTCGGCCGCACCGTCTACGCCTGCCCCCCGCACGCGCCGCTCTACACCAGGCGCCAGCCGCGCAGCCTCACCAGTGCGGCCGCGGCCGCGCACGAGGGGCGGCCCCGATGACGCCCTGCCAGCAGCCCTCACTGCTCCCGGGCATCGAGCTGCCGGACCCCGACACGCTGACCGGGCCCCAGCTGCAGGGCTGGGACTGCGCTCTGTGCGGGCGGCGGCTGTATGCCGACCAGCTGCTCGGCCCGGTCAAGTGGAACAGCGGCAGCACCACCGAAGTGGTCGAGCTGTGGGTGTGCCGACCGCTGTGCAAGGAGGCCACCGGTGCCGCGTAGAGCCGTCATGTACGCGTTCCGCGTTGCTCGCGCTGGCGTGGTCGTTGGCGCAGGGCTGGCGCTGCTCGCGCTCGTCGTCGTGCTCTGCATCGCGGGCACGCCGGCCCCGTAGGCCGGGTGGGCCGTTGGCGCCTGGGGATCCCCCGCCCCGGGCTGGACTTCGTCGCTGACGGCCCACCCCCCAGACACCCTGCGGCCGGTGAAACCAGGCACTGCCGCCCGCCGCAGGGCAGGGACTCCGGCCCCGAAATGGGACCGCGGGGCCGGAGTCCCCTCACAGAAGATCCGCACACGAATGGAGAACCCCGTGGCACTGACCATGGAACGCACGCAGACCCACCCCGTGAGGCCGTTCGGGCTGTCCAAGGCCGTACCCGTCGCCGATGAGACGCTCACCCTGCCGGCCCTGCACCGCTGCCCCGAGCGGCAGATCAGCGTGACCGCCGTGGGGGTGCCGTTCATCAACGAACCGTCCATGAAGACGCAGCTCACCACGACCACGCAGACCAAGGAGGACAGCCAGCTGGCGACCGACACCGAGAACGACACGGACTGACGTCGGCGACCGGAGGATCCTGAATCATGACCGTCCTGGTGCTGACCCGGCCCACTGACGCGACCGCTGACCTCGTCATAGCGGAGCTCAACGAGCGATCCATACCTGTCCATCGCCTCGATCCCGGAGACTTCCCGGAGAGCTTGAGCATGGCGGCCCGGATCGGCCCCGACCACATGTCGTGGGAGGGCGCGTTACGTGGTCAGCACCGGGACGTCTCTCTCACCGACGTCCGGTCGGTGTACTACCGGCGGCCCGCCGCGCACCGCCTGCACCCAAACCTGCCCGAGCAAGACGCCCGGTGGGCCGACGCTGAGGCACGGGCCGGATTCGGCGGTCTGGTGGCCGCACTGCCCTGCCTGTGGGTGAACCACCCCCACCGCAACGCTCTCGCCGCCCTCCCGCCCGTGGCGCTGGCCGCGGCAGCCCGCAGTGGGCTCTTAGTGCCCCAGACGCTGGTCACCAACGACCCGGTCGAGGCCCGGGAGTTCGTCTGCGCGCTGCCCGGCCGCGTCGCCGCGTACAAGGCGCTCGGCACTACCCACCCCAGCGACAGAGACGACCGGCCACAGGCCCTGTGGACGACGCAGGTCCGGCCCGGCGAGATCGATGAGTCCGTCAGGCGCACCGCGCACCAGTTTCAGGAGTGGGTGGCCAAGGCGTACGAGGTCAGGCTCACCGCTGTCGCCGAGCGGCTCTTCGCCGCCGAGATCCACGCGGGCTCAGCCGCCTCCCACATCGACTTCCGGGCGGACTACGACAGCCTGACCTACCGGCCGTGCCGGGTGCCCGAGCGCGTCGCCCGGGGCGTCCACATGCTCACGTTCACGTTCGGTCTGCGATACGTCGCCCTGGACTTCCTCGTTAACCCACAAGGGCACTGGTACCTGATCGACGTCAACCCCAACGGGCAGTGGGGATTCATCCCGGACCTGCGCACACCCATCACCCGAGCACTCGCTGACCTACTGGAGAGGGCCCGTCCATGAGCATCACCGACGCACCATCCGCTGACGAGCTCCGCCACCACATGGCCGACCACCTCGTGAGGGCTGGCTGCGTCCGGTCCGAGCCGTGGCGCGCCGCCTTCCTGAGCGTCCCCCGCGAACTGTTCGTCCCCGACTTCACCGTCCGGGCGCAGGGCACGCTGCACAGGTACAGCCAGGGTGACCCCGCGTGGCTGGCCGCGGCCTACCAGGACGTCTCCCTGTTGACCCAGTTCGATCAGGACGGCACCGCCACCAGCTCGTCCACCCAGCCCTCCCTCATGGCGCGGATGCTCGAGGCCCTCGGGGTGCGGGACGGCGACACCGTGCTGGAGATCGGCGCGGGCACCGGCTACAACGCCGCGCTGCTCTCCCACCGCCTGGGCGCCGACCATGTCGTAACGGTCGACGTCGATCCCGATCTGGTGGCCGCGGCGAGGGCCCGCCTGCGCGCGGCCGGGTACGAGCCCACTCTCGTCGCCGGGGACGGGATGGCCGGCCACCCGGAGCGCGCACCGTACGATCGGCTGCTGGCGACGTGCGGAGTGGGCCGGATCCCGCCCCCCTGGCAGGAGCAACTGCGCCCGGGCGGGGTGATCGTGGCCAACATCGGCTGCGGCATCGTGCGCCTGGTGGTCGCAGCCGACCACTCCTGCGGCGGCCGGTTCCTCCACGGCCTGGCCACCTTCATGAACGCCCGGCCCACCCCCGACACGGTGGGCACCACCGCGGGGAACCTCGTGCAGCCACTGCTGACGTGGTCCGGCCAGACCCGGGAGATCACCCTCCCCGCAGTCCTGGACGCCGTCGGACCGCAGTTCCTCACCTCGCTGCTGCACCCCTCGGTGGCCGACTTCGCTCTGGTGGATGACGAGGGCCGGCAGATCCGGTGTCTCTTCGACCCGGAGAGCTCGTCGTGGGCGCGCATCACCATGACCGGGACCGGAGTCATGTCCGCTCGGCTCGACCACGGCGGTCCGCGTGATCTGTGGGCCGAGCGGGAGCCGCTGCTCACTCAGTGGCGGGATGCCGGGCGGCCGGGGCATGAGCGCTACGGCCTGACCGTCTCCCCGGGCGGGGCTCATGTGTTGTGGCTGGACGAGCCGGACGGCATGAGCCGGCGGCTGCCGGACTAGGTTCACGCGCGGCGTGTCTGAGGGTGCGCCTCGTCTGATCGATGTCATCTGCGGATGTCAAAGACCCCCAACCGGGACCGGCTGGGGGTCTTTTCGCTGGTGGGCGCAGACGGGTTCGAACCGCCGACATCTGCCTTGTAAGGGCAGCGCTCTACCGCTGAGCTATGCGCCCTGGGGGAGCTGTCAGCCTACAGGGTCCCTGGGGTGGTGCCGCAATCGTGAAGCCGGCCCGGGGAGGAGCCCATATCCGGGGCTCGGGCGAGAGAAGTCCGCAGATCGCGAACCGAACCGAGCGCTGTGCTCGTCAGTGTCGGGTGGGAGAATGACATTCGGACCTGGGCGATCCATCGGGAGCGGGTAGTGGCGGCGACATCTGCAGAGTCTGCGGGTCCATCGCGGGAGTCTGCGCGTCCGGGAGCCCGTGTGCGTCGTTCGCGCCGTCCCTCCGTGCTCGGGCTGATGTTGCTGCCGGTGCCGTTGTTGGCGTTGGTGGGGTCGCTTTCGATCGCTGGTGGGAGCGGGGGGCGGCGATGGTTCGGGGGGCGGGGGGAGAGTCAGCGGGCCGAGGCGCAGGCGGCCAAGGACGCCGCGGCGGCGGCGTTCTATGAGCTGGACACGGCGCAGCGGGATCTGCGGATCTCCATCGAGACGATCACCGCCGTGGACGATTCGCCCGCCGCGCGCCGGACGGCGGCCGACTTCTCGGCGCTGGGGCAGCGGATCGACCAGGTCAGCCGGGACTACATCACGGCGGTGGACGCGCATGATCTGGATCGGGACGATCTGGACTCGGCGACGGCCTCCCGGGCCCGCGCCGATCTGACCAGCGCGAAGGACGCGCTGGAGCGCACCAAGGCGGATCTGGACCGGTTCGCGCAGGGGCTGGGGCCGCTGCTGGAGCAGGCCGAGACGCGGCTGGCGCGGCTGGCGCCGGCGGTGGAGCGGGCGCGGCAGGCGCTGCTCGCGGCGAGTAACGCACTGGACGCGGTGCGTGCGTCGGGGCTGCGGGCGGACGATCTGGCGGCCCGGCTGGCGGCGCTGTCGCCCGAGTTGACCAAGCTCAACCAGGGGGCCGGGCAGCACGGTGTGCAGGAGACCCTGCGGCGCGCCGATGACGTGCTGCGCAGGGCGGAGGCGGTGCGCGGGGAGGCCGAGCGGCTGCCGGAGCGGTCGGCGGAGATCGACAAGCGGCTGGTGTCGCTGCGCACCCGCGCCCAGGCGATCACCACGCGGGCCGCCGGGGTCGAGCCCGTCCTCAGCGAGCTGCGCCGCCGCTACACCGCGGCCTGCTGGCAGGATCTGCAGTCGGTCCCCGCGCAGGCGGCGCGGGATGTGGCGCAGGCCGAGGAGAAGCTCAAGGAGGCGCAGGCGGCGCGCGAGGAGCAGCGCTGGCCGGACGCCACCGCGCTGCTGGCCACCGTACGGGCGCTGCTGAACAGCACGGACGAGGCCGTCTCGGCGGCCGGGGACCGGCTGCGGCGGCTGGACGAGGTGTCGTTCGACCAGCAGAAGGAGATCGAGCGCACCCGGTTCGCGATCCGCGACGCCCAGCGGCTGGCCATGGCCGGGCGCTCCACGCCCGATCCGCGCCACGCCCGCCCGCTGGACGACGCCGTGGAGCGCCTGGAGCGGGCCATCGCGGGGCTGGAGGGGCGGCATCCGGACTGGTGGCACTTCCTCTCCGAGACGGAGGCCGTACGGCAGACCGCCGCCCGGGTCGTCCAGGGGATTCGGGAGGAGCGGGGCAGCGGGCACTGAGCGCGCGCGCCAGGGGCCCTGTAGTTCGGGGGGCTGACCTGCGGTTCGGTGGTTATGCTCCTGCCATGCCTCGCTACGAGTACCGCTGCCGCGCCTGCGGCACCACCTTTGAGCTGAACCGGCCGATGGCCGAGTCCTCCGCTCCCGCGTCCTGCCCGGACGGGCACGGCGACACGGTGAAGCTGCTGTCCACCGTGGCCGTCACCGGCGCCTCGTCCTCCTCCGCCTCCCCGGCCCGGCCCCCGTCCGGCGGCGGTGGCGGTGGCGGCTGCTGCGGGGGCGGCTGCTGCGGCTGAGGGTGCACCGGTGTTGAGCTGAGGATCAGCCCGTGTTGAGCTGCGGTTGAGCCGACGGGGGCGGGGGCGGATCCTGGGAGGTACGTACCCGTGCCGCGCCTCCGTACGTACGCGACGCACCCGGATGTGCGCGCGTACGTCGTGTACGCGACGGTGGCGTGGCGTCCGCGGGTACCGCCTCGACCGCGAACAGCGCGAAGCCGAGGTCCGGCGCCAGCAGAAGGAGGCCGGAGATGGCTATGGGCCGCCCCTCCCCCATCGGTCCTCACCCCGCCGGAGTCGCACGGCACTTCCCGGAGCGGATCGGTGCGCACACCTCGCTCGATGAGCATCTGCCGGTCGATCACCGGCTCAGCAAGTTCTATCGCATCGGCGCCGGGCTCATGGGGCTGGTGCTCGTCGCCTTCGGCATCCTGGGCCTGATCGACCAGGTCGGCTTCTTCGACATCGGCGGTGACACGGTCGCCGGGCTGAACACCAACGGCGCGCTGAGCGTGCTCTCCATCGTCATCGGGCTGCTGCTGTGCGTCGGCATGGTCATCGGCGGCAACTTCGCCTCGACGCTCAACATGGTGCTCGGGATCCTCTTCCTGCTGAGCGGGTTCATCAATCTGGCGGTGCTGGAGACCACGTTCAACTTCCTGGCGTTCCGGATGCAGAACGTGCTGTTCAGCTTTGTGGTGGGGCTGCTGCTGATGTGGTTCGGCATGTACGGACGGGTCAGCGGCGGGCTGCCGCATGACAATCCGTACTGGGTGACCCGCCACCCCGAGCAGGCCGAACGCGAGGCCGTCCACGCCCGGGAGCTGATCACCGCGCGCGGGCGTGCCGCCGAACAGACCGGTATGGCCGCCCCGCCCGGCACCCCGCTCACCCCTGGTGCCCCGGGCGGGCCCGTTACGGCCGGTGCGGGGGCAGAGGGTGGCCGTGAGTCCACTGAGCGACGTGGCGAATCCGCTGAGCGCCGTGGGCCCGACGAGGAGTCGGGGAAACGGCGTGGTCAGCCGCCCGGTAAGTGGGGCAAGCTGGATCAGCCCGGCGGCGCCGAGCCCACCGACAAGCCCGGGAGCCGCCGCTGGGCCCGGTTCTTGCGGCGCCGCCCTCGCAGTCGGTGACGCGGGCGGCCCGGCCCCCGTGACGCGGTCGGCCCGGCCCGTGTGACGCGGTCGGTCCGGCCGCCTCAGCCGAGTCGGCGCGCGAGCGTCAGGCCGTCGGCGACGGTGAGCATGACCGCCTCCATCCGGACGTCCGCCGCCACATGATCGTTGAACGCCTGGATCGCGGCGCCCGCGGCCGACGGCGTCGGAGCCGTGACGGCCCCGTGGTAGAACACGTTGTCCGCGACGATCAGACCGCCGGGGTTCATCCGCGGGACCAGCTCCTCCCAGTACGGGATGTAGTTCTCCTTGTCCGCGTCGAGGTAGGCGAGATCGATATGGGGCTCGGCGGGCATCGCGCGCAGGGTGTCCAGCGCCGGCGCGATCCGCAGGTCGATGCGGGCCTCGACACCGGCCTTGGCCCACGCCTTCCGCCCGTACGCCGTCCACTCCTCCGACACATCGCAGGCGATCAGCCTGCCGTCGGCGGGCAGCGCCTGGGCCATGGCCAGCGCGGAGAAGCCGGTGAAGGTGCCGACCTCGACGATGTGGCGGGCGCCGACCAGCCGGACCAGGAAGGCCAGCAGCGGGGCCTGCTCCTCGGCCGACTGCATACCGGCCTGCTGGGGGAGGCTGCGGTGGGTGACCTCGACGAGCTCGCGCAGTACGGGGTCGAGCGGCGGATTGTGCCGCAGGACGTAGTCGTACAGCTCGGCCGTGATCGGTGTGCTCTTGCTCTCGGCCATCGCGGCCCCCTTCGGTCTGCTCGGCTTCCCGGGCGATGTCGCACATGCCGACGTGGTGACTGTAACCCGACGTCACGACAGCGCGGGAAGTTCCGAAGGGGGCCCTGGGCGGGTGGCGGGACGGATCAGTCCCGGCCGCGGGAGACGGCGCGGATGACCTGGCTGCGGGCGCGCGCCCAGGTGACGGAGGAGCGTTCGCCCAGGGCGCGGACGATGGCCTCGCCCGCCGCGACGCCCGTCTCCTCGACCACGGTCACCTGAGGCGCCGTCCAGCCGGCGTCGGCCAGCTCGCCGTGGCCGGGGCGCCAGGCGCGGTCGGCCGCGAGCAGCAGATCGGTGTCGAGCAGCGAATCGCCCGCGGCGAGCACCTCGTCCGCTCCGGTGCGGTTCCTGATCTCGGCGACGGCCGCGCTCTTGGTGAGCGGCTTGGGCACGGCGTAGATCTTGCGGCCCTGCAGGGAGACCGTCCAGCCGCGCGGCTCGGCCCACTGCGTGAGCTCCTTGACGTACCCCTGGGGCAGCAGCTCCCGTTCGACCACGAGATAGGCGAACAGCTCCTCGGCCACCCGCTCCTTGAGCAGCCAGGCGGGGTCGGCGGTGGCGCTGAGGTGGGCGCGCACCTCCTCCAGGGGGGCGCAGGCGTCGCCGAGGGCGGTGCGGACCCGCTGGTTCCAGTCGGTGTCGGGCTCGCCGTTCACCAGCAGCTGGCCGCCGTTGGCGCAGATCGCGAAGCGGGGGGCGGGGCCGGGGAGGCGGATGCGGCGGTACTGCTCGACGGTGCGGGTGGTCGTGGGGACGAAGACGGAGGTGCGGACCAGCTCGGCGAGCAGCCCGGCGGCGGTCTCGGTCATGTACGACAGCGGTCGGCCCTCGTACGTCTCGACGCACAGCAGCCGCGGGGCCTCGGCGTCCGGCATGTCGAGGCCGAGCGCGGCCGCGGAGTAGATCAGGGTGCGGTCGAGATCGCTTGCCACCAGGACGCTCATCGTGCGGCCACCGTTCTTTCGTCTCTGTTGGCGATGCCCGCCGTGTTCGCCTCGTGTTCCGTGCCTGTGGTGTCTGTCGTGCCTGCCGTGGTTACTGCTTTTCCGTCGGCGCCGGTGGCGCCCCGGGTGTAGCGCGGGTGGATCAGACCGACGCAGGTGTACGGGAGCCCGTCGATCTCCTCGACCGGCACTCCGCGCTGCTCGGCGAGCAGCCGCACATGGTCCAGGTCGGCGCCCGCGCCGCGCTGGGCGAGGATCTTCCACGGGACGCGGCGCAGCAGCACCCGGGTGGTCTCGCCGACGCCCGGCTTGACGAGGTTGACGTCGTGGATGCCGTACTCCTGGCTGATCCGCTCGACCGCGGCCCATCCCTCCCAGGTGGGGGTGCGGTCGGTGGCCGCGAGCTGCCCGGCGTCGGCCATGGCGGCCTCGGCGACCTCCGCGAAGCGGCCCGAGACGGTGTCGAGGAAGTATCCGGAGACATCGGAGCCGGCGAGTTCGCGGTAGTACTTCGCGCCGTGGAAGTCGTTCGGGCCGACCAGGTCGGCGCGGAGCACGGTGCGCGATATCAGCCCGGAGACGGTCGAGTTGAGACACGCGGAGGGGACGAGGAAGTCGTCCCGGGTGCCGTAGGTGTCCACACAGCGGCCGGGGTCGGCGAGGACCGCGATCCGCGGGTCGAAGTCCGGATACGGGGCGAGGGCGTCCGACAGCTCGCGGGTGATGGCGCCCTTACCGGTCCAGCCGTCGACGAAGACGACGTCGGACGGGTCGTGGTGGTCCGCCAGCCAGCGCAGCGCGGCGGTGTCGATACCGCGGCCGCGCACGATGGAGACCGCGTAGTGCGGGAGATCGAGCCCATGGGCGTGATGCGCCCAGCGTCGCATCAGCACCCCGACGGGCGTACCGGCGCGGGCCAGCGAGACGAGGACGGGGCGCGGGGAGCGCTCGGCGAGCACGGTCTCGGTGACCGCGCCGACGGCGCGGGCGATCCGGGCGGCGGAGGCGTCGAGGGCGGCCCGGAAGAGCTCCTGGTAGCGCTCGTTCGGCTGGTACTCCACGGGCAGCGACTCGGCGTAGTGCGCGCCCCCGCTCTGGATCGCCTCCTCCCGCTCCTCGGTGGGCGCCTCGAGGGTGACGTGGGAGAAGTCCTGGAGCAGCCAGCCGACCTCTTCGGGCGCGTAGGACGAGAAGTCCGGTCCGCGCAGGGGCTCGTACGACGGTTGGTGCATGGGCGGAGCCTGTCGTTCGGGGGCGGTGCGGGGGGCGGGTGGGGTCTGGGGGCGGTACGCCGGCACCACGGCCAGGACCAGCCGGTCCGTGTGCGCGCTCAGCGCGGCGAGCAGCCCGCCGGGGGCGTGCAGCGCGGGCGTGTCGGCGGTCGAGTCGACGACGGCGACGACAGCGTCGAAGCGGCGGTCCGGATCGGCACCGGGCGCCACGTTGTAGGCGTAGCGCGGCCCGGGGCCGTCGGCGGGCTCGTCGTGCGCGGGGAAGGTCAGCCGGGTGCGGATGGCGTACCCGGGGTCGTCCACGGCGAGCACGGGTGAGCGGGTGGTCGTCGAATACCGCACTTCGGCGCCGTCGAGGACGTCGTCGAGCGCCTTCGCGATACGCAGCGGCGCGTACATCAGCTCCTCGAACCCGAGGACGAGGACGCGGCGGGAGGAGGGGCGGGGCGGCCGGGGCCGGTCGGTGGCACCAGCGCCACCGCCGCCCGGCCCGCCCGGGGCGGCCGGAGCGGGTGCGGTCCGGCACGGGGCCGCGACGGGGTTGTCGGCTGGCGCGGCGGTGTCGTTGGCGGGCGCCGCGGTGCGGCCTCCGGGGGACGCGGGGGCGCCGTCGGCGGGCGGGGTCGGGTCGTCCGGCGCCTTCGGCAGCGCGTTCGCGAGGTTCGGCGCCTGCGCCAGCGCGTTCGCGAGGCGGGTGGCCATGGTGGGGAGTGTCGCTTCCAGGCGGGCGCGGTGGGCGGGGGTGAAGCCGTGGCGGCCGCCGTCCGGGAGCCCTTCGGGCCAGCCGAGGTCCACGCGGGTCACCGCCGGGCCTGCGTCGAGGGTGGCGCCTGCCGGGGGTGCCGTGGGGGCGGCACCTGCCGGGGGTGCCGTGGGGGCGGGCGCGCCCTCGTGGTCCGGGGCGGCCGCCTCGTGTGCGGCCACCAGCTTCGCGCCGCGCTCCAGGACGTCGTCGGGGAGGTGCACCGCTCCGGCCGCGGCGGCGACCAGGTCGACGCGGGCGCCGAGGTCGGCCGCGAAGGCGTCCAGGCGGGCGCGGTCCTCGGGCGAGCGCATGTCCACCAACGCGACCACCACATAGTGGTCGCGGGGGAAGCGGCGGTGGAGGGCGGCGATGGTGTTCAGGACCGTACGGCCCGTGGAGAACTCGTCGTCCACGAGGACCAGGGGGCCCGTCGAGGCCAGGAGCCCCGGGTCCTCGGGGAGCAGCAGATGGGAGGTGGCGTGGCTGTGCTCCTCCTCGAAGCCGCCCACCGTGGCGACGCCCGGGACCGGGCGGCGGGTGGAGTGAAGGTAGGGGGCGAGGGCGAGACCGTCGGCGACGCTGTGGCCGAGCCCGGTGGCGGTCTCCGCGTACCCGAGCACCACCGAGCGCGCCGCCGCCTCGTCGCCCAGCAGCTCACGCACCCGGCGGCCGAGCCGCACGCCCGCACCGTGGACGATGGCGGGGCGCTGCGGGACATGCTTGCCGAGCACGTTGGAGACCAACAGATGCGCCCGCTTGGGGTTGCGCCGCAGGGCGAGCCCCAGCAGCTCACGCAGCTCGGCGCCGCCGTCGCCGCCCTGGCCGCTGGCGTCGTTGCCGGCCTGGCCGCTGTCGTTCCGGCCGCTGACGCCGTTCCCGCTGCTGACGCGGTCGCCGCCCTGACCGCTGACGCCCTCGCCGCCCCGCGCGTCGCCGCCCCGGCCGCCGTCGCCCTCGCCCTCGCGGAGCGCCTCGGCGCCCCAGCCGCCGTCCAGCCGTACTCCCAGCCGGTCCGCGACCCACTGTCCCGACCACACCTTGCCCACGCTCACGCCGCCCTGCGCCTCGTTTCCATCGTCGCTCGTCCGGGGTCCGTCCCGGACCCGGTTCGCTCTACGTCCGCAGGCTTGCCGCCAGCAGTTCCACGAAGCTCACATCCTCCCGGGCCACCCCGAAGACCTCCGCGCGCCGCAGGGTCCGCTCGGCCCACGCCCGGTGCGGCTTCACCTCGTTCATTTTGTTGGTGTACGAGGAACGCAGCACCCCGCCCCCGCAGCGCTGGGGCTCCAGGATGTCCACCGCGTCGCTGAACTCCTCGTGGCTGACGACGGACAGGGCGTGCACGGGGGCCACATGGGTGGGGTGGATGCAGGTTTTGCCCTGCAGACCGTTGGCCCGGTCCAGTTCGATCTCGCGCAGCAGCCCGTCCATGTGGTGCTCGATCAGCGCGGTGCGCAGGGATTCGGCGCGGCCGCTGCTGAAGGGGCTGATCCGTAGCTGCGGTTTGAACATCCGCTCATGGGGCTTGAAGTACTCCCACACCGGTCCGGTGATCGTGAAGCCCGTGCCGTCGGCCCGGCCCAGCATGTTCACCACGTCCGCGATCACGGACGCGATGAGCTGGACGTCGTAGGCGGTCATGTCCGGCGCCCTGCGCAGCCCGTACGCCGAGCACAGATCGGTGACCCCGAGGCGCAGCGCCAGCACCCGCTCGCGGTACTTGTCGACAATCCGGCTGATGCCGCTCAAGGTGTCGGTGCGCGTCTCGCGGTGCATCAGCTCGGGCGATTCGAGGACCGGCATCGCGAAGAGCCGTCGTCCGCCCAATGCCTCGGTCACCTGGGCGTTTTCGGCCGACATCAGCGCCTCGAGGAAGGCCCCGCCGCGCTCCTCGGTGAACTTCGGCAGTACGAATCCGGACAGCAGCCGCACCCCCGCTCCGAGCCGGGTGAGGAGATCGACGATCTGCTCGGGGGTGCGGACCCGGATGAAGAGCAGCGGCAGCGGGGTGCCGGGGCCGAGCCCGGACAGCTCCGCGAACTGCCGTATGAGGTTCTCCTCCGCCCCCGGCACCTCGGCGTCGTCAATGGAGTCCTCCAGGCACAGCACCATGGACACCACGCCGCGACCTGCCTGTTTGACGATGTCCTCGGCGAGGTTGAGCCGGGTCGCCGGGCAGTACAGGGTCGCGCCGAGCGCGACGGCCAGCGTCCGGGCGGGCGAGTCCACGCTGAATTCACCGGGCTCCTGATGAAAGACGCTCGCCCGCACCTCATCCGTCAGATGTCCGAAATGCCGCATCTAACTCCCCGTACTGCCGGTACGCCGCCTCGGCCACACTGACCCGCGGTTGGCCGATAATCGTACGTGCGGCCCTGGGTCAAAAGTTCCCCAAGGGCGTGAAAATCACGTAACCCATGTGCGTCCGCGTGGTGTCCGGCATACCCGCCCCGCCGCCCCGTACCACCTCCCCGCCACCACTCGCCCCGCACCCTGCGTTGTCCCAGCACCCACTGGGAAGGCAGGATTGCCGCCATGACGCAGGCGATGCTGAAGGGATCGAACATCCCGCTGGAGGCCACGGCCATACGCGCGGTGTTGCGCTGGACCCCCGGCACGGACGTACCCGACGTGGACGCCTCGGCGCTGCTGCTGGACGCGGACGACCGGGTGCGCTCGGACGAGGACTTCGTCTTCTACAACCAGCCGAACCACCCCTCGGGGCTGGTCCGGCATCTCCCCAAGAAGCCGAACCAGGGCGCGCTGACGGACACCATCGAGGCCGAGTTCTCCGGGCTGGAGCCCGGAGTGCGCCGGGTGGTGCTCGCCGCGTCCGCCGACGGCGGCACCTTCGGACAGGTGAGGGATCTGAGCCTGCTGCTCTACGACGCCTCGTCCGGTGCGCCGCGCGAGGCGGACGCCGAGCCGATCGCGATCTTCGCGGTGCTGCCGGAGACCGGTAAGGAGGCCGCGCTGATCTGCGGTGAGCTCTACCGGCGCGGCGACGCCTGGAAGTTCCGGGCCCTGGGGCAGGGCTATGAGACGGGGCTGGTCGGGCTGGCCACGCAGTACGGGATCTCGGTGGAGGACGGCGAGGCCGCGGGCGGCTCGGACGGCGACGGAGCCGCGGCCCCGGCCGGGCCGGAAGGCGGCGCCACCCCGGAGCCCCCGGCCACCCCCGCCCCCGAGCCTCTGACCGCTGCCGCTCCGGAGCCCCTGGCCGCCGCCCCCGAGCCTCTGGCCGCCCCCGAGCCCCCGGCCACCGCGACACCCGCGGCGCCCCCGTCCGCCGCCACCCACGCACCCCCAGCGGCCCCCGGCACGCCGCCCCCGTCGTCGTCCGATGCGCCGACCCGGCCCCACTCCCCGTCCCCGGCGTACGGCTACCCGCACGCGGCGTCGCCCGACCCCTGGGACCCGCACCGCACCCAGCCCATGCAGCCCCCCACGGCACACGGCGACAGCGGCTTCGGCTATGTGCCGCCGCAGGCCCCGCCCCAGCCGCCGCAGGCCCCGGCCGCGGGGTATCCGCAGCAGCCCGGCCAGCCCCCGGCGCAGCCCGGCTACGGCTATCCGCCCCAGCAGCCGACGTACTCGACGTACGGCTATCCGCAGCCGCCCGCGTACGGCTATCCGCAGCAGGTGCAGCCGACGGGGCCGGTGTCGCCGCCCCCGCTGCCGATCCCCGTCCAGGTGCCGGACCCGCACTTCGTCCTGCCGCCGCAGGGGCCGCAGTTCCAGAACAGATAGCCCCAGAACAGATAGCTCCGGAACGGACGGGGCGCAGGGCCCGGGACGGGCGGGTCACACCGTGACCCGGCCGCACCGCGGGCAGGCCGGTCACACCTTGGACTTGTAGCCCCGGCCCCACTGGAGGCCCCATCCGTACAGCCGGTCCAGCTCCGCCTGGAAGCCGTAGACGTACTTCACCTCGCGGCGGACCATCATCTCGCCCTTGACGTTCTCGATCAGCACGACGGCGCAGGAGCGGGCCTGCGGGGCCCGCTCGTCGAGCGCGATCTCCACCCGCGGCCCATTGCTCGGATAGAGCGTGACCAGGCCGTGGGTGCGATCGAAGGCGGGGGTGCCGTCGTAGATGTAGACGAAGACGAGCAGTCGCTTGATGTCGTCCTTGTGGTCCATGTTGACGTAGACCGTCTCGCCGGATCCGGAGCCGAACCGGTCGTCCCCGCTGAGCTTGACGTACGGCGCCTCGTTGAGATTGCCGAAGAATTCCCCGAGCGGCTGCACCACACCCTTGGAGCCGCTCTTCAGCTCGTACATCACCGCGAGGTCGAGGTCGACATTGACCATCGCGGGCCCCTGCGCCTGCACCGGCTCGGGCTTGAACATCCGCAGCGGGTGGCGCAACGAGCCGCGCCCCGCCCTGCTGTTGAAGTCCGAGGTGCGCATCTGCCAGGAGAGATTGATCCGCAGATTGCCGCTGGCGGCCCCCTGCTTGGTCAGCGAGATCGTCGATTGCCGCTTGGTCAGCTCGACCACACCGGACGCGTCGCCGCTCTCGAACTCACGCCACGCGGACCGTCCCCAGTTGCTCCAGAACGCCATGGTGCGCACCCCCACCCTTCGTGGCTCCGCTGCCTCAAAGCCGATCAACTGCCGCGGGGCGGCCGGGAGGTCGGAAGACCTCGGCCGCCCCGCTCAGAGCGTTCCTCAAACGCCGCCGCGTCACACTCCCGGAGGTCGGACTCCGGAGGTGACTTCGGTCGGGCTCGGACTCCGGACTCAGACTCCGGAGGTGACTTCCGTCTTGGTTTCCGAGCCCTCGCCCTCGGCCGCCACCCGGCGGTTGCGCACGACCGAGGACCAGTACGAGGCGGCGATCAGCACCACGCCCACCAGGCCGGTGATGACCTCGTTGATCTCGTACTTGATCGTGACCAGCAGGATGGCGGCGAGCGCGCCGATCGCGTAGTGCGCGCCGTGCTCCAGGTAGACGTAGTCGTCCAGGGTGCCCCTGCGGACCAGGAAGACGGTCAGCGACCGGATGTACATGGCGCCGATGCCCAGACCCAGCGCCATCTCGAAGATGTCGTTGGTGACCGCGAAGGCGCCGATGACCCCGTCGAAGGAGAACGACGCGTCGATGACCTCGAGGTAGAGGAACAGGAAGAACGCGGCCTTGCCGGCGAGGCCGGCCACCGAGGCACCGCTGGAGCCACGGCCGCCGCTGCCGTTGAGCTGGGCGTTCGCGGCACTCTTGGCGTCCTCGCCGTCCTCGTCCGCACCCTTGGCCTCGTCGGCCTCGTCGTCGTCTTCCTCCTCCTCTTCGAGCTTGTCCTCGAAGTAGCTGGAGATGCCGCCGACGATCAAGTACGTGACCAGTCCGGCGACCCCGGCCAACAGGACGGTGGCGCTCTTGTCACCGCCGCCGTGGGCCACGTCGGTGGCCACGGTGGTGGCGGAGATCAGCAGCACGACCAGGGCGACCACGACTGAGAACGTGTCCAGCCGGCCCAGCTTGGCGAGCGGCTTCTCCAGCCACCCCAGCCACCTGATGTCCCGGTCCTCGAAGATGAAGTCGAGGAAGATCATCAGCAGGAAGATCCCGCCGAAGGCCGCGATAGCCGGATGCGCCGCCGTGACCAGGTGCTCGTACTTGTCCTTGTCGTTGATCGCGAGATCGACGGCCTCGATGGGACTCAGCTTCGCCGTGATGGCGACGATGATCACCGGGAAGACCAGACGCATGCCGAAGACAGCGATCAGAATGCCGACCGTCAGGAAGATCTTCTGCCAGAAGGCGTTCATCTTGCGCAGAATGCCCGCGTTGATGACCGCGTTGTCGAATGAGAGCGAAATCTCCAGGATCGAGAGGATCCCGACGATCGCGAGCCCCTTCCACCCCCAGAGGACGCCGGCCAAGGCCAGACCGATCACCGTAACGGCGAACGACCAACCAAAGGTTTTGAGGAGCACTGCCAACCCATTCCTTCGTCGTAAGGTCTCCCCCGCGCGCTGTTACGCGGCTTTACGAAACGTTGACTCCGAAGTCTAGAGCGATGCCGCGCAGACCCGACGCGTACCCCTGCCCCACGGCCCTGAACTTCCACTCGCCCCCATAGCGATAGACCTCGCCAAAGATCATCGCGGTCTCGCCGGAGGCGTCCTCGGAGAGGTCGTAGCGGGCCAGCTCCTGGCCGTCCGCCTGGTTCACCACCCGGATGAAGGCGTTGCTCACCTGCCCGAACGTCTGGCGCCTGGTATCGGCGTCATGGATCGAGACCGGGAAGACGATCTTGTCGACCTCGGCCGGGACCTTGACCAGATCGATCAGCAGGGACTCGTCGTCGCCCTCGCCCTCACCGGTGAGGTTGTCGCCGGTGTGCTCGACGGAGCCCTCGGGGCTCTTGAGGTTGTTGTAGAAGATGAAGTACTCATCGCCGAGCACCCGCCCCGACTGGCACAGCAGCGCGCTGGCGTCGAGGTCGAACGGCGCTCCGGTGGTGGAGCGCGCGTCCCAGCCCAGGCCGATGAGCACGTGCGTGAGATTCGGAGCGGCTTTGGAGAGGGAGACATTGCCCCCCTTGGCGAGTGTGACGCCCATGATGCTGATTCCTCCCCGGGTGGTGCGTGGGTGATGCGCGTCCGGCGCCGCACCCCTGCCTCTGGGGCGCGGGGGTGCGGCGCCGGAATGGCCTCGCGCGGAGGCCGCATGCGGCCTCGTACGGGCCCCTGAACAGCCTTGGACGGCCTGTGAAGGCCCTCGACGGCGCTCGACGGCTCGCTCAGACGTTGACGCCGAAGTCCTGCGCGATACCGCGCAGGCCCGAGGCGTACCCCTGGCCGATGGCGCGGAACTTCCACTCCGCCCCGTTCCGGTACAGCTCACCGAAGACCATGGCGGTCTCGGTCGAGGCGTCCTCGGAGAGGTCGTAGCGGGCCAGCTCATTGCCGTCGGCCTGGTTCACCACACGGATGAAGGCGTTGCGCACCTGGCCGAAGCTCTGCTGCCGGGTCTCGGCGTCGTAGATCGACACCGGGAAGACGATCTTGGCGACATCGGCGGGGACGCCCGCCAGGTTCACCTTGATCTGCTCATCGTCGCCCTCGCCCTCACCGGTGATGTTGTCACCGGTGTGCTCCACGGAGCCGTCGGGGCTCTTGAGGTTGTTGAAGAAGACGAAGTTCTGGTCGTTGCCGACCTTGCCCTCGGCGTTGGTCAGCAGGGCGCTGGCGTCGAGGTCGAAGTCAGTGCCCGTGGTGGTGCGGGCGTCCCAGCCCAGACCCACGACCACCGCGGTCAGGTTCGGGGCTTCCTTGGTCAGCGAGACATTGCCGCCCTTGCTGAGGCTGACTCCCACGAGTCCTCCCAAAAAGGTTCGTCAGGAGCACTGCGTGCCCCTTCATCAAAGGTTTCCCATCAGGATCAACGCGTCGATCCTAGTGAGCGGTTCCCAGCCGCTACAGGGTTTCGAGGGCCTTGACGTAGTCGTTCAGGTCCCGGGCGTCGGGCAGACCGTTGACGATCGTCCAGCGCACCACGCCCTCCTTGTCGATCACGAAGGTGCCGCGCACCGCGCAGCCCTTGTCCTCGTCGAAGACGCCGTAGGCGCGGCTGGTCTCGCCGTGCGGCCAGAAGTCCGACAGCAGCGGGTACTCCAGCCCCTCCTGCTCGGCGAAGACCCGCAGGCTGAAGGGCGAGTCGTTGGAGACCGCCAGGAGCTGGACCTCGTCGTTGACGAACGTCGGCAGCTCGTCGCGGAGCGCGCACAGCTCGCCGGTGCAGACGCCGGTGAAGGCGAACGGATAGAAGAGCAGCACGACGTTCTTCTCGCCCCGGAAGTCGGAGAGCCTGACCGACTCGCCGTGCTGGTTCTTCAGCTGAAAGTCGGGGGCCTTCGCGCCGACCTCTATCGCCATGGGGACATCCCTTCGCTCACGTTCGGAAGATCACGTTCGAATGATCATGTGGTGCGCGTCCACCCTACGTGCAGAGCCCCCCTCCGAAAGGGAACGGAGGGGGGCTCTGAGGTGTGGATCCGCCGGCCTCAGCGCTTGCCGCTGCGAGCGGCCTTCGGCGTGACCAGACGGCTGCCCGTCCAGTCCTTGCCCGCGTTGAAGCTCTTGGTCTGGGACAGGCCCGCGGTGGTCGCAGCCTCATTGATGTCGCTCGGCTCGACATAGCCGTCACGGCCGGTCTTGGGCGTCAGCAGCCAGACCGGTGCGCCGTCGTCGATCATCTGGATGGCGTCCACCAGCGCGTCCGTCAGATCGCCGTCGTCCTCTCGGAACCACAGCACAACGGCATCGGCCACATCGTCGTACTCCTCGTCGACGAGCTCCTGGCCGGTGATCTCCTCGATGGACTCGCGGAGCTCCTGGTCGACATCGTCGTCGTAGCCGATCTCCTGGACCACCTGTTCGGGCTGAAAACCCAGCCTCGCGGCAGGGTTGGTCCGCTCCTCCGCGTGGTCCGCGGTCGCGCTCACGGATTGCCTCCTGTCATCTTGCATTCACTCTTCGAGTCTGTGGGGCCCCGCGCGCGTACGCGAGGGCTTGGGCGTAGTCCACACGGGCCGGGCGGATCGCGCAAGTACCCGGCCAGCGATCCCGCCCAAACGTTGACGTGTCGCCGCAAC
Organism: Streptomyces sp. NPDC007875; assembly: GCF_042868035.1. Taxonomy (NCBI): domain Bacteria; kingdom Bacillati; phylum Actinomycetota; class Actinomycetes; order Kitasatosporales; family Streptomycetaceae; genus Streptomyces; species Streptomyces sp. NPDC007875. Next base: position 135,447 of record NZ_JBIADZ010000018.1, read on the forward strand.
TCCCATCATGGAGGAACGACACGCAACGGCGCGCGGCCGACCGGATTGCCCGAGGATGTCCGGCTTACGTGTGTGTCTAGCCACCCTACGCCGCCCCGGCGCCGAACGGCCGTACGCAGACGACCCCGGTCGTGGGCGTAAGGTTGCGATTCGGCCGTCGCACGCCGAACGGCCGCCGGAGCGCCCGTCTCACCTGGTGATGGTTACCACTCGGTAGAGGTGACGTATCCCGTACCCGAGGTACACGATGGAGAACGGCGCTACAGCAGCAGAGCACGAATCCATGTGCGTGCACAGCACGACCGAAAAGCGAAGGAATAGCGTGGCTTCCGGATCCGATCGCAACCCGATCATCATTGGCGGCCTTCCCAGCCAGGTCCCGGACTTCGATCCCGAAGAGACCCAGGAATGGCTCGACTCGCTCGACGCAGCCGTCGATGAGCGAGGCCGGGAACGTGCCCGCTACCTGATGCTTCGCCTGATCGAGCGCGCCCGCGAGAAGCGTGTCGCCGTGCCCGAGATGCGCAGCACGGACTACGTCAACACCATCGCCACCAAGAGCGAGCCGTTCTTCCCCGGCAACGAGGAGATCGAGCGCAAGGTCCTCAACGCGACCCGCTGGAACGCGGCGGTGATGGTCTCCCGGGCCCAGCGTCCGGGGATCGGGGTCGGTGGTCACATCGCCACCTTCGCCTCGTCCGCTTCGCTGTACGACGTGGGCTTCAACCACTTCTTCCGCGGCAAGGACCACGACAGTGGCGACCAGATCTTCTTCCAGGGCCATGCCTCCCCCGGCATCTACGCCCGGGCCTTCCTGCTGGACCGCCTGACCGAGGACCATCTGGACGGATTCCGTCAGGAGAAGTCCAAGCTCGGTCACGCACTGTCCAGCTATCCGCACCCGCGGTCGATGCCGGACTTCTGGGAGTTCCCCACGGTCTCCATGGGCCTGGGCCCGCTCGGCGCGATCTTCCAGGCGCGGATGAACCGCTATATGGAGGCACGCGGCGTCGCCGACACCTCCAACTCCCACGTCTGGGCGTTCCTGGGCGACGGCGAGATGGACGAGCCGGAGTCGCTCGGTCAGCTCTCCCTGGCCGCGCGCGAGGGCCTGGACAACCTGACCTTCGTGGTCAACTGCAACCTGCAGCGGCTCGACGGCCCGGTGCGCGGCAACGGCAAGATCATCCAGGAGCTGGAGTCGCAGTTCCGCGGCGCCGGCTGGAATGTGATCAAGCTGGTGTGGGACCGCACCTGGGACCCGCTGCTGGCGCAGGACCGGGACGGGATCCTGGTCAACAAGCTGAACACCACGCCGGACGGTCAGTTCCAGACGTACGCGACCGAGACCGGTGGCTACATCCGCGAGCACTTCTTCGGCGAGGACCAGCGGCTGCGCAAGATGGTCGAGGGCATGACCGACGACCAGATCCTGCACCTGGGCCGCGGCGGCCACGACCACAAGAAGATCTACGCGGCGTACGCGGCGGCCAAGGCCCACAAGGGCCAGCCGACGGTGATCCTCGCGCAGACCGTCAAGGGCTGGACGCTCGGCCCGAACTTCGAGGGCCGCAACGCGACCCACCAGATGAAGAAGCTGACGGTCGACGACCTCAAGCGCTTCCGCGACCGGCTGCACCTGCCGATCCCGGACCAGGAGCTGGAGTCCGGCCTGCCGCCGTACTACCACCCGGGCCGGGACTCGGAAGAGATCCAGTACATGCACGACCGCCGCAAGGCGCTGGGCGGCTACGCGCCGACCCGTGTCGTGCGCGCCAAGCCGCTGCAGCTGCCGGGCGACAAGACCTACGCCGCGCTCAAGAAGGGCACCGGCCAGCAGTCGATCGCCACCACCATGGCGTTCGTGCGGCTGCTGAAGGACCTGATGCGGGACAAGGAGATCGGCAAGCGGTTCGTGCCGATCGCGCCCGACGAGTACCGCACGTTCGGCATGGACTCGCTCTTCCCCTCGGCGAAGATCTACTCCCCGCTGGGCCAGACCTACGAGTCGGTCGACCGTGAGCTGCTGCTGGCCTACAAGGAGTCGCCGACCGGACAGATGCTGCACGACGGCATCTCCGAGGCGGGCTGTACGGCCTCGCTGATCGCGGCGGGCTCCGCGTACGCCACGCATGGCGAGCCGCTGATCCCGGTCTACGTCTTCTACTCGATGTTCGGCTTCCAGCGCACCGGCGACCAGTTCTGGCAGATGGCCGACCAGCTAGCGCGCGGCTTCGTCCTGGGCGCGACCGCCGGTCGTACGACCCTGACCGGTGAGGGTCTGCAGCACGCGGACGGCCACTCCCAGCTCCTGGCCTCGACCAACCCGGCGGTCGTCGCGTACGACCCGGCGTACGGCTTCGAGATCGCGCATATCGTCCAGGACGGTCTGCGCCGGATGTACGGCGAGAACAGTGAGGACGTCTTCTACTACCTCACCGTCTACAACGAGCCGATCCAGCACCCGGCCGAGCCGGAGAACGTGGACCGCGAGGGCATCCTCAAGGGCCTCTACCGCTACCGGCAGGGCGAGAAGGGCGCCGTGCCGGCGCAGATCCTCGCCTCCGGTGTCGCGGTGCCGTGGGCCATCGAGGCCCAGCGCATCCTCGCCGAGGACTGGAACGTCAAGGCGGACGTCTGGTCGGCCACCTCCTGGAACGAGCTGCGCCGCGACGCCGTCGAGGCGGAGGAGCACAACCTGCTCCACCCGGAGGAGGAGCAGCGCGTTCCGTACGTCACCCGGAAGCTGGCGGACGCGGAGGGCCCGAAGGTGGCCGTCTCCGACTGGATGCGCGCGGTTCCCGACCAGATCGCGCGCTGGGTGCCCGGCACGTACCAGTCCCTGGGCGCGGACGGCTTCGGCTTCGCCGACACGCGTGGCGCCGCGCGGCGCTTCTTCCACATCGACGCCGAGTCGATCGTGCTCGGCGTGCTGACGGAACTGGCCCGTGACGGCAAAATCGACCGCTCCGCCCTGAAGCAGGCGATCGACCGCTACCAGCTGCTCGACGTAGCCGCGGCCGACCCGGGCCCGGCGGGCGGCGACGCGTAGCCGTCTGCGACGGCAGTGACCCCGACGCGGGGGCGGGCTGGTTTCCCAGCCCGCCCCCGCGTTTTCGTGTACCCCGCCGCCCCGGGCGGACAGGGCGGTTGAGCGCGGGGGCGGAGCCCCCGCACCCCACCCGGGTCAGGGGCTCCGCCCGCACCCCCGGCCCCAGGGGCTCCGCCGAACCTCGGCCTCGGAGCCCGGCCTGGCACTCCGGCCGGACCCCGCGGGCGGCAGAGCCGCACCGGGGTGGCCGCCCGACGGACGGCGATGGTGACCACCCACCGCCGTCCGCACGACGCGTGAACACACACCCGAACGGCACCCGGTGTCCAGGGCGAAGCCCCTGGTTCGGGAAGGGGCGGGTAGGCACCCGGGCCCCGGACCGACGCCCAGCGGCCGCGCTAGGACAACCCACCCGACCGGCGTCAGGCGAGGCCCCGGGGCAGCGGAGCCCCACCCGATCGCGGCCCGCCCCAACGGACAACGGCCGGACCACCCACCGCCGTCCGCACGACGCGTGAACACACACCCGAACGGCACCCGGGGTCCAGGGGCGAAGCCCCTGGTTCGGGAAGGGGCGGGTGGGGGAAACACCCGGACCCCGGAGCGGCGCGCGTCCGTCTGACCGGCATCTGGCGAAGGCTGCGGCGGGATCCGGTGCGGGCACCTGCCAGGTCAGCGTTCCCAGATTTTGAAGGCCCGTACCTGGTACGGGGTTTCGGGGGCCCAGGAACCCGTGGGGTAGGTGCGGAACTCGGCCGTCTCCGCGCACTCGCCGCTCTGATACGCCGTCACCGGACGGCCCGTCCGGTTCGCCAGCGAGGCCGCGGTCGTGCCGGACGGCAGGGGGACACAGCTTTCGATGTCGACGCCGGCCAGTTCATGGGTCTGGCGCGCCCCCGTGAATCCGCCGCTCCGCCACAGGCACAACTGACCGGCGGCGCAGTTCCCCAGGCGCGGTGGCCCGGCGACGGCCCGGGCCGTCGCGGCCGTCGCGGCCGGGGCGAGGGTGGCCGCGAGAGTGGCGGTGAGGGCCAGAGCCGAAACGGCGGCGGCCGTAGTGATCTTGCGCATAAACGCTTTCGCTCCCCGTGTGGAAACTGTGGAAAGAACAGAACGGGAGCCAGCGTGTCCGCCGGCTCCCGTTCGCCACCATGGGGTCGATCAAGCTCCACCCTGATAGGGGGTTGACCGCGAGGGGTCAGATGTGGACGCTCCCGCCGGCCGCCTCCGCGTTCTCGCCGCGCTTGGTGAAGCCCGCGACCAGCGCCGCGACCACCGAGACGACAGCGGCCACGGTGAAGGCGAGGCCCATCCCTGACACGAAGGTGTCATGCGCGACGGCCGTGATCTTCCCCGCGATCTCCGGCGGAGTGCTCTTGGTGACTGGGGCGATGCCGACCTCGACGGCGTCCGACGCCTTGGACTCCGCACCCTTGGGCATCGGCGGCAGCCCGGCGTCGGCCCACTTCTGCGGCAGCGTGTTGTCCACCCTGCCCGCCATGACCGCGCCCAGGACGGCCGTGCCGAGGCTGCCGCCGACCTGCATCGCGGCCTGCTGGAGGCCGCCGGCGACACCGGCGTGCTGGATCGGGGCGTTGCCGACGATGACCTCGGTGGCGCCGACCATCACCGGGCCGAGGCCCAGGCCCAGCAGGGCGAACCAGATGGACATCTCGAAGCCGCCGCTGTTCACGTCCAGCCGGGAGAGGCCGAACATCGAGACGGCGGTGATCACCATGGAGGTCACCAGCGGCATCCGCGGCCCGAACTTGGTGATCAGCGCACCGGCCAGCGGCGAGGCGACGATCATCATCGCGGTGAGCGGCAGCAGCCGCAGCCCGCTGTCGACGGGGCTCAGCCCGTGCACGTTCTGCAGATAGAAGGTGACGAAGAACAACCCGCCCATGAAGCCGAAGGCCATCAGCACCATCAGCACGGTGCCCGCGCTCAGTGCCACCGAACGGAACATGCTGAGCGGCAGCAGCGGCTCCCGCGTCCGGCTCTCCCAGAAGACGAAGACGACGAAGCAGACCACCGACAGGCCCAGGAAGAGCAGCGTGCGCTGGTCGGTCCAGTGCCAGTCGGCGGCGTTGATCAGCGCCCAGATGAGGCAGAACATCGCGCCCGACAGCAGCACGATGCCGGGGAGGTCGAAGGAGCGCGGGGCCTTCTCGGCGCGGTGGTCGACCAGCAGCAGCAGCCCGAGGACCAGTGCCAGCACGCCGACGGGCGCGTTGATGAAGAAGACCGACTGCCAGTTGACGTGCTCGACGAGCAGCCCGCCGACGATGGGTCCGGCGGCGGTGGAGGCGCCGATCACCGCGCCCCAGATGCCGATCGCCATGTTGAGCTTCTCGGCGGGGAAGGTGGCGCGCAGCAGTCCGAGCGCCGCGGGCATCAGCAGCGCGCCGCACAGGCCCTGCAGCACCCGGAACACCACGACGAGCGACACCTCGCCGGAGAAGCCGATGGCGGCCGAGGAGATGGCGAAGCCGATGACGCCGATCAGGAAGGTCTGGCGGTGGCCGAAGCGGTCACCCAGCTTGCCCGCCGTGATCAGCGCGACGGCGAGGGCCAGCAGATAGCCGTTGGTGATCCACTGCACATCGGCGAGCGAGGCGCCGAGGTCCTTCTGGATGGCCGGGTTGGCGATCGCGACGATCGTGCCGTCGAGGGCGACCATCGTCACGCCGAGGGCGACGGTGAGGAGCGTCAGCCATGGATGACCCCGAAGCCCCTTCGGGGGATCGGTTATGGGAGGTTCCGGCGCCGAATCGGCGACGGTGGTCGAAGAGGTCATAACCGGAGGCTAATGTCAGCCTCTGACAATTGACAAACCGATTCATCCGCCGGTAACTGACGTTTGCGTCACAGGTATCCTGAGCAGCCGCAACGCGGCCCCGAGCCGACAGAAAGCGAGCCGATAGGTGACAACGGACGAGGCAGTGGCGGACACGACGACGCCACCACCGCCCGGGCTGCGCGAGCGCAAGAAGCAGCGGACGCGGAACGCCCTGGTGCGCTCCGCGCTGGAGTTGTTCACCCGTCAGGGATACGAGCACACGACGGTCGACGAGATCGCCGAGGCGGTCGAGGTCTCCCAGCGCACCTTCTTCCGGTACTTCGCCAACAAGGAGGAGGTCGCCTTCGCCAGCCAGGAGTCGGCCGAGTGCCACTTCTTCGCCGCCCTGTGCGGACGCCCCGCGGACGAGGCACCACTGGCGGCACTGCGCGGTGCGGTGCTCGACGCCTGGGGGAGCATCGGGGACGCGATCGAGCAGATGGTGCCGCCCGAGCTCCATATGCGGATGTACCGGGTGATCGAGTCGACGCCGAGCCTGCTCGCCGTGCATCTGCGGCGCACCGCCGAGATGGAGGAGCGGCTGGCGAGCGAGATCGCCCGCCGCGAGGGGCTGGACATCGACGCCGACCCGCGGCCGCGGCTGGTGGTCGCGATGTTCAGCGGAGTGATCCGGGTGTCCGGGAAGCTGTGGGGCGAGGGCGAGGAGGACAGCATGGTCACGTTGCGAGACCTCACCGCGTTCCATCTTGATTACGTGGGCCCCACCCTTGCCGAACAATGGGATAAATAGCATCAATTCCGACATAGCTCCCAAGGATTCCCGCTGTCAAACGTGAGATGAATCACGGCATTTGGCACCTGGCACCACCCGTCTCCTAGGGTGTGCCGCGGTGACTTCCTTCTCGGAGCTCGGCTCCCCCTCCCCCGGTTCCACCGCTTGGCGCGCCCTGCTCGCGCTGGCGGTGGTGTTCGTTCTCCTCGCCACCACCGGGTGGACGGCCGTACGGAGCCACCGAGGAGCCCCGGACGCGCTCTCCGCGTCGATCAGCGCCTGGCGCCACGGATCGCTCGGCGGCCGCGCGCTGCCCGATCCGTACGGCTCGCCGCGCGCCCTCGGCCGCTGGTTCGACTCGCTCACCAAGGCCCAGACCGACCGCCTGGTGCGGCGCTATCCGCTGGCCGTGGGCAATCTCAACGGCGCGCCGGTGGCCCTGCGGTTCCGGGCCAACCGCGTCGCCCTGACCCAGGCGCGCGCCGATGAGCGCAAGCGGATGCACGACGCCCGGCTCACGCCGATGGGCCGCTCGGACGCGACCCGCCGGATGAACCGCTACCAGGACCTGCTGGGCACCGGGCGGCAGATCCTCTCCTTCGATCCGTCGGGCGCCGGGCGGGCCGCCGAGGTCTTCGGCGACCTCGCCCACGCCAACCGGGTCTCGATCGTGGTGCCGGGTGTGGACACCGACATCCTGACCTTCCAGAAGTCCGGACGCCCGTACACCGCCACGGTCGGGATGGCCCACGCGCTCTACGAGAACGAGCGGGCCGACGCCCCGGACGCCAAGACCGCCGTCATCGCCTGGGCCGACTACACCTCCCCGGCCGGGATCGGCATGGACGCGGCCACCGGCAAGCTGGCCGCCCAGGGCGCGGTGCGGCTGCGCGCGCTGGTCGACGCGCTGCCCGCGCTCTCCCGGGTCTCGCTGATGTGCCACAGCTACGGCTCGGTGGTGTGCGGGGTCGCCGCCCGCGATCTGCCGCCCAAGGTCACCGATATCGCGGTGGCCGGCAGCCCCGGAATGCGCGCCGACCACGTCTCCGACCTGGGCACCAGCGCCCGGGTGTGGGCGATGCGGGACTCCGGCGACTGGATCGGGGACATTCCGCATCTGGAGGTCGGCGGGCTCGGCCATGGCGCGGACCCGGTCTCCTCGGGCTTCGGCGCCCGGCTGCTGTCCGCGGACGGGGCGGATGGACACGCCGGATACTTCGAACCGGGCACGACCAGCCTGGACAACTTCGCGCGGGTGGGAATCGGTGCTGTCCAGTCCGTGAGCTGCGGCGACGGCGACGACTGCACCGCGGGGCTACGCTGACGGCCGGCGCAAACACCGGAAACTCTAGTGACGCGCGTAGCCTCAAAGGGGGACGGGCGGGCCACCGCCGCATACGATGAGCCGCATGGGTGATGTGCTGGCCGGTTTTCAGACCGTCTGGGAGTTCGACACCGACTCCATGCTCATCCGCTTCGAACGGGGGATCCGCACGCCGAAGCTGCTCCAGGCGCTCGGCGAACGCCGCATCCCCTTCGAGGCGCTGTCCGGAGTGGAGCTCGCTGTCGGCAAACGGGGAACGGTGGTGCTGCGCGCCGTGCCCAGACCAGGCGCCGACCCCCTGATGGACGCCGCCGACGGCCAGCTCAAGGAGGCGTACGACCCGTACCGCCTGGTGCTGCCGGCCGAGCGGGAGACGCTCGCCGACTACTACGCCGAGCGGATACGCGAGTCCCTCTGCCCGGACGCGGACGTCCCCGCCGAGGCGCATCTGGTGACCGTGCCCCCGGCACCGCTGTCCTTCAAGGCGTACGACGGCAAGGCGTCCTTCGACGGCAAGGCGATCTCCTTCCGCTGGTTCTGGACCGGCGCCTCCTCGGAGAAGTGGAAGGTCGGGGACCAGCGGTTCCGGATCGACGAGCTGACCGGTGTGGAGTGGCGGTCCCCGGAGAGCCGGGGCTCGGCGGGCACCGCCCCCAAGGACAGCTCCGCCAAAGGCACTTCGGCCAAAGGCGGTTCCGCCAAGGACGGCACGGCCAGGAACGGCACCGGCAAACCCGCCCCCAAGGGCGGTGGCCACGGCTATCTGCGGCTGCTGCGGCGCTCCGCCGAGGACCAGCCCGCCGGCCGCCCCGACCAGGACCCGGCGGCCGTCGTCTTCGGGATGGGCTACGGCCTCGTCCACCAGTCGCTGCCGTTCGCCGCTGCCGTCCTGGAGGCGATACGGGCCTCCTCCCCGGTGCCGTGCGCCGAGGGCGCCCCGTCCTCGAACCGGGCCGGGGCCCCGCGCCGCGACCCCGCGGACATCGCCGAGCGCATCCGTCATCTGGGCGAGCTGCATACGGCCGGGCTGCTGACCGACGACGAGTTCAGCGCGAAGAAGGCCGAGCTGCTGGCGGAGCTGTAAGTGTCCGGTCCCTCCTCCGCACCGGCCGGCGCGGCCGCCGGCCCGGCGTCCACCGCCGCCTCCTCCACCGCGCACGAGAGCCTGCCCAAGGCCGCCCGACGGCAGGCGGGCGGCCTCGCCCGGGCCCTGGTCACCCCCAGCTACCCGGCGACACCGCTGTTCGCCCAGTCGCCCCGGCGCTGGCTGCGCCGGGTGCCGTACGGCGTGGCGATGATCCTCACCACGATCCTGGTCCCCACCTCCGCCCAAGTCCTCTCCACCGACTACGGGGTGGGCGGCGGCGTGGCCACGCTGATCGGCATCGCCCAGAGCACCCCGCTGCTGCTGTCCGTCACCCGTCCCCTGCAGGCGTGGTGGATCGTCTTCCTCTCCGACATCGTCTGCGCCCTGGTGGTGCTCAGCACCGCCGACCACCTCGAGAACCGGGTGTGGCCCTGGCTGCCGGGCCCCATCATCGGCTATCTCTTCCTGCTGCTCGCCCTCGCGCTGCGCGAACCGCGCCGCACCCTGGTGGCGGTGTGGCTGGTCACCGGCACCGCCGGACTCTCGCTCGGCATGGCCTTCCCGGACAAGAGCAACGGCAGCAATGTGGTGCTGTTCGTGCTCAGCGGAGTGGTGCTGCTGGTCGCCGGGGCGCTGCGGGAGCGCGGCGACGCCCAGCGGCGGCTGGCCGAGCAGGAGACGATCAGCGAGGCCGAACGGGCCCATCGCACCCTGCTGGAGGAGCGCACCCGGATCGCCCGCGAGCTGCACGACGTGGTCGCCCACCACATGTCCGTGATCACCGTGCAGGCCGACAGCGCCCCGTACCGGATCGGCGGTCTGCCGTCCGAGGCGGAGCGGGAGTTCTCCACCATCGCCGCCACCGCCCGGGAGTCCCTCGCCGAAATGCGGCGGCTGCTGGGCGTGTTGCGCAGCGAGGAGACCCGCGGTGAGCGGGCGCCGCAGCCTGGGCTGCGGCAGGTGCCACAGCTGGTCGAGGCGACGGTACGGGCCGGCATACCCACCACGCTGACCATCGCGGACGAGGTGGCCGGGCTCGAACCGCTGCCGCAGGCCGTGGGTTTGTCCGCGTACCGCATCGTGCAGGAGGCGCTGGCCAATGTGGTGCGGCACGCGCCGGGCGCCGCCACCCGAGTGGCCATCTCGGCGGCCGAGGACCGCTCGGCGCTGACCCTGCTGGTGGTCAACGGCCCGCCGGTCAGCGCGCCCACCAAGCCCCTGGAGACCAGCGGCACCGGCCATGGCCTCGTCGGCATGGTCGAACGCGTACGGCTCGTCGGCGGCATGCTCGACACCGGCCCGCTCCCCGACGGCGGCTTCCGCGTCGCGGCCCGGCTTCCCCTGGTAGACCTCGAAGAGACGGACCCGTCATGACCATCAAGGTGATCATCGTCGACGACCAGGCGATGGTGCGGGCCGGGTTCGCCGCCCTGCTCGCCGCGCAGAGCGATATCGACGTCGTCGGCGAGGCGCCCGACGGGCGGGAGGGCGTGGAGGTCAGCCGGCGCGCCCACCCCGATGTGGTGCTGATGGACGTCCGGATGCCCGAGATGGACGGGCTCGAGGCGGCCCGGCAGCTCCTGGACCCGCCGCGCGGGGTCATCCACCGGCCCAAGGTCCTGATGCTCACCACCTTCGATGTGGACGACTACGTCTACGAGGCGCTGCGCGCCGGGGCCAGCGGCTTTCTGCTCAAGGACGCCCCACCGGCCGATCTGATCTCCGCGGTCCGGGTGGTCGCGGCGGGCGAGGCGCTGCTCGCCCCGTCCGTCACCCGCCGGCTGATCGCCGACTTCGCCCGCCAGCGCCCCGCCCCGCGCCGAGACGGCCCGGCCGCGCGGCGCAGCGGGCTGACACCGCGTGAGACCGAGGTGCTGGAGCTGATCGCGCGGGGCCTGTCCAACCAGGAGATCGCCGAGTCGCTGGTGCTCGCGGAGCAGACGGTGAAGACGCATATCGGCCGGGTGCTGGCCAAGCTGGGGCTCCGCGACCGCGCCCAGGCGGTGATCTTCGCTTACGAATCGGGCCTGGTGACGCCGGGTCACTGACCTGGGCCGGGCCGCGACCCCCTACTGGGGTATGACATCCCACTTGGTACCGGGGGTTGACGTACCGCCACCCGACGGCTCTCTACCTTTCCCTCCGTCACCGACGGAAGAGGGAAACCCCGGCCATGTCCCAGACGCTACGCACCAGGCACTACGCGCGACGCCTGATCACCGCGGCGCTCACCATCACCGTCATGGCGGGGACGGCAGGCTGGACCGTGGCCCACGAGGAGCAGGCCATCACCGGCCCGCCGCCCGGCACCGCCGCATGGCTGTCGGACCATTCGCTGGGCGGGGCGGGGCGCGAGCTGCCCGATCCGGCCACGACCTCGCCCGCCGAGATCGCCCGGTTCTTCGGCCGGCTCACCGACGTCCAGCGAAAGGCGCTGGTCATCCGGCATCCCGAGGTGGTGGGCAATCTGGACGGCGCACCGCTGAGCCTGCGGTACGAGGCCAACTCCCGGGCGATCCGGGCCGCCTGGCACAAGGAGCGGACGGCCGACCCCGGGAGCCCGCTCGTCGAGCGGTACGCGGCGCTGCTCGCACCGGGCCGCCAGATCCTCGCCTTCGATCCGCGCGGGCGCGGCCAAGTGGCCGAGGTGTACGGGGACTTGGCGACGGCCCGGCGCACGGCCGTGATCGTGCCGGGCTCGGACATCGACCTGAACGCCTTCGACCGCACGGGCGACCCGTACGGCGCCCCGGCCGGGATGGCGCGGTCGCTGCGGGCGCAGATGGCGAAGGACGCGCCCGCCACCCCGGCCGCCGTCATCGCCTGGGTCGGCTACACGACCCCGGTCGGGCTGGGCCCGGACGCCGCCACCAGCCGGCTGGCCAGGGCGGGCGCGCCCCGTCTGGACCGGTTCCTGGCGGGGCTCGCCGTGACCACCGCGGCCACCGCCGACGCCCCGCCCGCCGTCTTCTGCCACAGCTACGGCTCGGTGGTCTGCGGGCTGGCCGCGTCCGCGATGGACCGCGCCCGCGTCTCCGACCTGGTGGTGCTGGGCAGCCCGGGGATGCGCGCGGACAGCGCCGACGGCCTGCAGACCGGGGCCCGGGTCTGGGCGGCGCGGGACCGCACCGACTGGATCCGGCGGGTGACCGGCTATGACTTCCTGGGCCTGGGCCACGGCGACGACCCGACCGATCCGTCCTTCGGCGCCCGGGTGGTCTCCTCCGAGAGCGCCCAGGGCCACACCGGCTACTTCGCGCCGGGGACCGACTCGCTGCGCAACTTCTCGCGGATCGCGCTCGGGGACTTCGACGATGTGCGATGCGCCGAGGAGGACGGCGGCAGTCCGGGCACGGGGCCGGACTGCCGCCAAGGTCTCATCTGAGCGCGGCCATCGCGCACGGACCACGCTGTGCGTGTATCTCTTGGACCGGACCGGACCGGACCGCCCGGACGAGGGCGCGGGCGAGGCGACGGGCGCGACCCGCCGGGCGGCGGCGACGCGCCGGACCCACCAGGCGTGCTGCGACGCGCCGCCGAACCCGCGCCGCTGAGCCGAGCGCAGCTACTCGCGGCCCGCGCTCGTCGCGCTCATATCGGCGTAGCGGGCGCCCGCCACCTGTCCCGCGATCGGCTCCAGCGCGGCCAGCTCGTCCGCGCTCAGCTCGATCCGCGTCGCGCCGGTGTTCTGCTCGATCCGGGCGCGGGTGCGGGTGCCGGGGATCGGCACCACCGCGAGCCCGTGGACCTGGGCCTGCTGCTGCACCCAGGCCAGCGCGATCTGGGCGAGCGTGGCGCCGCGCGCCTCGGCGATCTTGCGGATCGGCTCCAGCAGCGCGGCGTTGGCGGCCGCGTTGTCGCCGGTGAAGCGGGGCTGCAGGCGGCGGAAGTCGCCCTCGCCCAGCTCCTGCTCGGCCTGGACGAAGGAGCCGGTGAGGAAGCCGCGGCCGAGCGGCGAGTACGGGACGAGGGCGACGCCCAGCTCGGCGGCGGTGGCGGCGACGCTGTTCGCTCCGCCGCCCTCCACATCGCGGCTGAACAGCGACCACTCCGACTGCACCGCCGCGATCGGATGCACGGCGTGCGCCGCGCGCAGTTCCTTGGCCGTGACCCTCGCTCAGCCCGAGGTGCTTGACCTTCCCCTCGGCCACCAGCTCGGCCATGGCGCCGACGCTCTCCTCCAGCGGCACCTCGGGGTTGCGCCGGTGCATGTAGTACAGGTCGACATGGTCGACCTCCAGTCGGCGCAGACTGCCCTCGATGGCCCGGCGGATGTACGGACGGTCGTTGCGGATCCGCTGGTTGCCGAACGGATCGCTCTCGTCGCGCTCGATGGCGAACTTGGTGGCCAGGGTGATCCGGTCGCGGTGGGCCCGGACGAAGGGGGAGATGAACTCCTCGTTCCGCCCGAAGCCGTAGACATCGGCGGTGTCGAAGAGCGTGACGCCCAGCTCCAGGGCCCGCTCCAGCGTGGCCCGCGCCTCCGCCTCGTCATGGGTCGGTCCGTAGCCCCAGCTCATGCCCATGCAGCCCAGGCCCTGGACGCCGACCTCCGGCCCGCCGGCCCCGAGGCCGACGGTCGCGATGGTCTCATTGGTGCTGTTGCTCATACCGGGTCAAACCTCTCCGACGCCCTTCGGGCGTCAGCGTAGACATCGATCTTGAAGTCGAGGACTTCGAGCGTGCTCTGGAGCTCGGCGATCCGCTCCCGCACATTCGCGCGGTGCGTGGTCAGCAGCTCCTCACGCTCGGCGAAGGTGTGCTCGCCCTCGCGCACCAGCTCGGCGTAGCGGACCATGTCCGCGACCGGCATCCCGGTCAGCCGCAGCTTGCCGACGAGGTCGAGCCAGTCGAGGTCGCGGTTGGTGAAGCGGCGCTGGCCGGTGTGCGTACGGTCGACATGCGGCATCAGCCCGATCCGCTCGTACCAACGCAGGGTGTGTGCGCTCAGCCCGGTATGGGCGACCACCTCACTGATCGTGTAGCCGTCCTGTCCGCTGGGCCGGGGGTGCCTGCCCCTCCCCGCGCAGGTGCGCACCTTCACCGGGGCGCTCTCCATCAGGGTCATGCCGATTCACCTCTCGCAGGTCGCCGATCCGCACACCTCATCGACGTCTTCAACGCTATTGACTTGGAGTGCACTCCAAGCAAGCGAAGATTTGGCGGAACCTTGGGTGCCGTGAGTCCGCGCGACGCCCGCCACTAGGCTCGGGGGCATGGAGAGCCTGCGGATGATCGAGAACTGGCCGGTCCCGACGGCGGCGGCCGCCGTCGTACGCGCGGACGGCACCCTGGCCGGATCGTACGGCCCGACCGGCCATCGCTTCCCCCTCGCCTCGGTCACCAAGCCGCTCGCCGCCTACGCCGCGCTGCTCGCCGTCGAGGAGGGCGCGGTGGAGCTGGACGAACCGGCCGGGCCCGAGGGCTCCACGGTGCGCCATCTGCTGGCGCACACCTCCGGGCTCGCCTTCGACGAGCACCGCTCGGTCGCCGCGCCCGGCAACCGCCGGCTCTACTCCAACGCCGGGTTCGAGGTGCTGGGCGATCACATCGCCAAGGCCACGGACATCCCGTTCCCGGAGTATCTGCGCCAGGCGGTGCTGGAGCCGCTCGGCATGACCGCCACCGAGCTGACCGGCTCGCCCGCCAAGGACGGCGTCTCGACCGTGGACGACCTGGTGCGCTTCGCGGCGGAGCTCCAGGCCCCGCGGCTGCTGGCGGCCGAGACGCTGGCCGAGGCCACCTCCGTGGTCCACCCGGGTCTCACGGGTGTGCTGCCCGGCTACGGCCATCAGCGGCCCAACGACTGGGGGCTCGGCTTCGAGATACGCGACGGCAAGTCGCCGCACTGGACCGGCGCCTCCTCCTCGCCTCGCACCTTCGGACATTTCGGCCAGTCCGGGACGTTCCTGTGGGTCGACCCGGACGCCCGCGCCGCCTGCGTCACCCTGACCGACCGGGCCTTCGGCCCCTGGGCCGTCGAGGTCTGGCCCCCGCTCACCGACGCGATCCTGGCCGAGCTGAACGCATAGCCCCCTCGGCCATAAACCCCTCAGCCGTAGACCGGCTCCGCGTGCATCTCCCAGATCAGCAGCTCGGCGGGGCCCTCGGCGCGTGCCTCCAGCCCCTCCGCATCCGAGATCCGGGCCGCGTCGCCGGGCCCGAGGGTCTCCCCCTCGATCCGTGCCGCGCCGCGCACCACATGTGCGTACACCCACGGCGCGTCCGGCAGCGCGGTGCGCTCGCCGTCCGCCAGCCGCCGCACATGCAGCACCGCCTCGGTGCGCTCCAGTGCGTACGGGGTGCCGTCGGCGATGCCGCGCACCACCTCGTACCCGGGGTCCTTCGCTCTGCCCGGGCTCGGCACCAGCCACATCTGGACGAAGGTGAGGGGTTCCGTGCCCGCGTTGCGCTCGGTGTGACGCACTCCGCTCCCGGCGCTGAGCCGCTGCACATCGCCGGGGCGCACCACGGTCCGCGCGCCGGTGGAGTCCTCGTGAGTGAGCTCACCCTCGACGACCCAGGTGACGATCTCCATATCGCGGTGCGGATGCTCGGCGAAGCCCGCACCGGGGGCGATCCGCTCCTCGTTGCAGGCGACGAGGGACCCGAACCGCACGTTGCCGGGGTCGTAGTACCCAGAGAAGGAAAAGGCGTGGCGCGTCTCGATGCCCGCGCCCTCCCCACCCGGATACCGTGCACCGGACCGCTGTATCCACATCACCCGGTCCACGGTAGTGCGCCCCGACCCGTCCGCCCCGGCCCCGCCCCTACCCCCGCGTAGCCTCCCGCCCCCAGCGCTCACCACCCGATAAGGCAGTCTTGTCCTCGTGCCTGAACCAGCCTCGAACACCCCGCATCCGCACAGTGCCACCCTGCGCCGACTGGAGAAGTCCTCCGGGAAACTCGCCGCCAACGCCATCGCGCGCATGGACGAGCAGCTGCCGTGGTACCGCGCGATGCCGCCCGAGAACCGCTCCTGGATCGGGCTGGTGGCGCAGGCGGGCATCGCGGCCTTCACCGAATGGTTTCGCCACCCCGAGGCGCCCCAGGCGATCAGCACCGATGTGTTCGGCACCGCCCCGCGCGAGCTGACCCGGGCGATCACGCTGCGGCAGACCGTGGAGATGGTCCGCACGACCATCGAGGTCATGGAGTCGGCGATCGACGACGTGGCGGCCCCGGGCGATGAGTCGGTGCTGCGCGAGGCCCTGCTGGTGTACGCGCGGGAGATCGCCTTCGCCACCGCCCAGGTGTACGCGCAGGCCGCCGAGGCCCGCGGCGCCTGGGACGCCCGGCTGGAGTCACTGGTGGTCAACGCGGTGCTGTCCGGGGAGGCGGACGAGGGGGCGCTGTCCCGGGCCGCGGCGCTCGGCTGGAACTCCCCCGAGCATGTGTGCGTGGTGCTGGGTACCGCCCCCGACGGGGACAGCGAGCTGACGGTCGAGGCGATCCGGCGGGCCGCCCGCCACGCCAAGCTGCAGGTCCTCACCGGGGTGCTGGGCGACCGGCTGGTGGTGGTCGCGGGTGGCTCGGACAATCCGCTGCAGGCGGCGAAGGCGCTGATCGGGCCGTATGCCCCGGGCCCGGTGGTGGCCGGTCCGGTGGTCTCCGACCTGCTGGCCGCGACCCGCTCGGCGGGGGCGGCGGCGGCCGGGCTGAAGGCGTGCACCGCCTGGCCGGACGCGCCCCGTCCGGTACTCGCGGACGATTTGCTGCCCGAGCGCGCGATGGCCGGGGACCCTGCTGCCCGCGAGCAGTTGGTGGAGGAGATCTACAGACCGCTGGAGGAAGCCGGTTCGGCACTGCTCGAGACACTGAGTGTGTACCTCGAACAGGCGAGCAGTCTGGAGGGGGCGGCCCGGATGCTCTTCGTTCACCCGAACACCGTCCGCTACCGGCTACGACGTGTGACGGACGTCACCGGATGGTCACCTTCCGACGTCAGGTCGGCGTTTACTCTGCGCATAGCCCTGATCCTGGGCCGTCTCGCCGACGCGAACATATTGCCCTGACCGTTTGTTGGACCTCCACAATTCCCCTGACGGTTCTTCGTCCTTGTCCTCACGGGCGAGTCGGACCATCCACAAGAGAGAGTGTGAGAGTGCTCGTACTCGTCGCTCCCGGCCAGGGCGCTCAAAAGCCCGGCTTCCTCACCCCCTGGCTCGACCTGCCCGGCGTCACCGAACGTCTGACGTGGTGGTCGGCCGTGTCCGGGCTGGACCTCATCCACTACGGCACCAAGGCCGACGAGGAGGAGATCCGCGACACCGCGGTGGCCCAGCCGCTGCTGGTGGCCGCCGGTCTGGTCTCCGCCCACGCGCTGTTCGGCGAGGGCATCGAGGGCGCGACCGGTCTCGCGGAGCTGCCGAGCCGTATCGGCGCGGTCGCGGGCCACAGCGTCGGCGAGATCACCGCGGCCGTGGCCGCCGGTGTGCTCACCGACGAGGCGGCCATGGTGCTGGTCCGCCGGCGCGGGCTCGCCATGGCGGAGGCAGCGAGCCGCACCGAGACCGGAATGGCCGCCATACTGGGTGGTGAGCAGGACGATGTCGTCGCCCATCTCGACAAGCACGGGCTGACCCCGGCGAACGTCAACGGCGCCGGGCAGATCGTGGCCGCGGGCACCGCCGAGCAGCTGGCAGCGCTGGCCGAGGACAAGCCCGAGGGAGTGCGCCGCGTCGTACCGCTCAAGGTGGCCGGCGCGTTCCACACCGATCACATGGCCCCGGCGGTCGCCGCCCTCGAGGCCCTGGTCGCGGGCGTTCCGGTGGCCGATCCGCGCACCGCTTACGTCTCCAACCGTGACGGCGGGGTCGTGACGTCCGGGGCCGGGGTGATCGAGCGGATGGTCGCCCAGGTGTCCAACCCGGTGCGCTGGGACCTGTGCATGGAGACCTTCCAGGAGCTGGGCGCCACCGCGCTGATCGAGGTGGCCCCGGGCGGCACGCTCACCGGCATCGCCAAGCGTGCCCTGCCGGGCGTCACCAACCTGGCGCTGAAGACTCCGGACGATCTCGACGCGGCCCGTGCGCTGATCGAGGAGCACGCCATTCCCGCCGTCGCCACACCGGCCGAAGAGGAGCTCCGAGAAGCATGACCGCGAAGATCAAGCCCAGTAAGGGCGCCCCGTACGCGCGCATTCTCGGCGTCGGTGGCTACCGTCCGACCCGGGTGGTGCCGAACGAGGAGATCCTCAAGCACATCGACTCCTCGGACGAGTGGATCCGCTCCCGCTCGGGCATCGCCACCCGGCACTGGGCCGGTCCGGATGAGACGGTCGCCGCCATGTCCGTGGAGGCGGGCGGCAAGGCCATCGCCGACGCCGGCCTGAGCCCGGAACAGATCGGCGCCGTGATCGTCTCGACGGTCTCGCATTTCAAGCAGACCCCGGCGATCGCGACCGAGATCGCGCACCTGCTGGGCACCGGCAAGCCGGCCGCGTTCGACATCTCGGCGGGCTGTGCCGGCTTCGGCTACGGGCTGACCCTCGCCAAGGGCATGGTCACCGATGGCACCGCGGAGCATGTGCTGGTCATCGGGGTCGAGCGGCTTTCGGACCTGACCGACCTGGAGGACCGCGCGACGGCCTTCCTGTTCGGCGACGGCGCCGGCGCCGTGGTGGTCGGCCCCTCCAAGGAGCCCGCGATCGGCCCCACCGTCTGGGGCTCGGAGGGCGACAAGTCCGACACCATCACCCAGACGCTGCCCTGGGACGTCTACCGCGACCAGGACGCCGCCGAGGTGCGCTACCCGGCGCTGCGCCAGGAGGGCCAGGCGGTCTTCCGCTGGGCCGTCTACGAGATGGCGAAGGTCGCCCAGCAGGCCCTGGACGAGGCCGGGGTCGCCCCGGCCGACCTCGACGCGTTCATCCCCCACCAGGCCAATATGCGGATCATCGACTCGATGATCAAAACCCTCAAGCTGCCGGAGCATGTCACGGTCGCCCGTGATGTGGAGACCACCGGCAACACCTCGGCCGCCTCCATTCCGCTCGCCATGGAGCGGCTGTTGGCGACGGGGCAGGCGAAGAGCGGCGACACCGCGCTCGTCATCGGATTCGGAGCGGGTCTCGTCTACGCAGCGACGGTCGTTACCCTCCCTTAGGCTCCATAGTCCATATCCACGCAGCTCGGCAGAAGTCGGACGCTGCGCCACCACCGCAACACACCGAAGAAGGAGCGCCGCAATGGCCGCCACTCAGGAAGAGATCCTCGAGGGTCTCGCCGAGATCGTCAACGAGATCGCCGGTATCCCGACCGAGGACGTCCTGCTGGACAAGTCCTTCACCGACGACCTGGACGTCGACTCGCTGTCCATGGTCGAGGTGGTCGTCGCCGCCGAGGAGCGCTTCGACGTGAAGATCCCGGACGACGACGTCAAGAACCTCAAGACCGTCGGCGACGCCGTCGACTACATCCTCAAGCACCAGGGCTGAGCCCCCTAAGGCCGTTGTCGCCACCCATGCGGTGGCGGGTCCAGCACCTTCTACACGTGGAGTAGGAATTCCTGTGAACTCGACCAATCGCACCGTGGTCGTCACCGGTGTTGGTGCCACGACGCCGCTGGGTGGCGACGCCTCAACGACCTGGGAGGCCCTGCTGGCCGGCCGGTCCGGCGTCAACCTCCTGGAGGAGGAATGGGCGGCCGAGTTGCCGGTCCGCATCGCCGCGAAGATCGCGGTGGAGCCGGGCACCGTCATCCCTCGCCCGCAGGCCCGCAAGCTCGACCGATCGGCGCAGTTCGCCCTGATCGCGGCCCGTGAGGCATGGGCGGACGCGGGCTTCACCGCCAAGGCGGGCGAGGACCCGTCGGTCGACCCCGACCGCCTCGGCGCGGTCGTGGCCTCCGGCATCGGCGGGGTGACCACCCTGCTCGACCAGTACGACGTGCTGCGCGAGAAGGGCGTCCGGAAGGTCTCCCCGCACACCGTGCCGATGCTGATGCCCAACGGCCCGGCGGCCAACGTGGGCCTGGAGGTCGGCGCCCGCGCCGGCGTCCATACGCCGGTCAGCGCGTGCGCGTCCGGCGCGGAGGCCATCGGCTACGCCATCGAGATGATCCGCACCGGCCGCGCCGATGTGGTCGTCGCGGGCGGCACCGAGGCGTCCATCCATCCGCTCCCCATCGTCGCCTTCGGCAACATGATGGCGATGTCCAAGAACAACGACGACCCGCACGGCGCCTCGCGCCCGTTCGACGTCGACCGCAATGGCTTCGTGATGGGCGAGGGCTCGGGTGCCATCGTCCTGGAGTCGGCGGAGCACGCCGCCGCGCGCGGCGCCCGGGTGTACGCGCAGGCGGTCGGCCAGGGCATCTCGGCCGACGCCCACCACATCACCCAGCCGGAGCCGTCCGGCAACGGCATCGCGCACGCGCTGCAGAACCTGGTGCAGAACACCGGCCTGACCGGCACCGAGATCGTGCATGTCAACGCCCACGCGACCTCGACGCCGCAGGGCGACGTGGCCGAGATCAAGGCGCTGCGCAAGGTCTTCGGTGACGATGTGGACCAGATGGCGATCTCCGCCACCAAGTCCATGACGGGACATCTGCTGGGTGGCGCCGGCGGTGTGGAAACGGTGGCCAGCGTGCTCGCGCTGTACCACCGGATCGCCCCACCGACGATCAACCTCGTCTCCCCGGACCCGGAGGCGGACGCGGACTTCGTGACCGGCGAGCCGCGGTCGCTGCCGGGTCAGGGCCCGCTCGTCGCGCTGAACGACTCGTTCGGCTTCGGCGGCCACAATGTGGTGCTGGCCTTCCGCACGGTCTGACGCGCGGACGGCCTGACGGCCTCACGGTTTGATGCGCTGTCCGACGCGCTGATACGCGGGTGTGGCCCGCCTCCGGCTCCGGCCGGGGGCGGGCCGCTCGTGTGTCAGGGGGCCTCGCCGTCGAAGCTGGCGAAGTACGAGGCCACCATGTCCTCGTCGCCGTGGCCCGCCTCGATGGCGCGGCGGAACCGCTCCCGGCCCGCGGCCGCCAGGTCCAGCCGCACTCCGGCGCGCTCCCCTGCCTCCACGATCAGCCGGGCGTCCTTCTCGGCGGTCCTGGTCGCGAAGCTGGGCTCGAGGTCGCCCCGGAGCAGCTGGCCGGACTTGACCCGCATATAGCCGTTGTCCAGCGGTCCGCCCTCCACCCCGTCCAGGAAGCCCTGAAAGTCCACGCCCAGCCCCTTGGCGAGGGCGACCGCCTCGGCGGTGGCGTGGGTGACATTGAGGACCCAGCTGTTGAGCACCAGCTTGAGCCGGGTGGCGGCGGCGCCCTCCGCGCTGTCGCCGACCCACACCGTACGGCTGCCGATGGCGTCGAAGACCGGCCGGACGACCGGGCGGACGGGGTGGGGGCCGGCGGCCAGCACCAGCAGCTGTCCGCTCTCCGCGGGCTGCTTGGTGCCGAGGACGGGCGAGTCGATGAGGCCGAGGTCCTTCTCATGGGCGAACGCGGCGAGCGATTCCATCGCCTCCAGCCCCGCCGTGGTGGCCTGGGCCCATACGGTTCCGGGGCGGAGGGCGGGGGCGGCCTGCCGCATCGTCTCGAGGGCCGCGGCGCCGTCGTAGAGGATCGTCAGGACGACATCGGCGCCGTCCACGGCCTCGGCCGGGGTGTCGGTGACGCGTACGCCGTCCTGGCCGAGCGGCTCGGCCTTGGACCGGGTGCGGTTCCACGCACGGACGTCGAGCCCGGAGCGGGCGAGGTTGCGAGCCATGCCGGAGCCCATGATGCCGGTGCCGAGGACCGCGACGGACGTTGCCGGGAGTTGTTCGGTCATTCCGCCACGCTAAGACCTGAAGTGCGCTCCGGGACAAAGGGGTGGCGGCGCGTCAGGCGCTCAGACGACCTGGTGCAGCCAGCGGACGGGGGCGCCCTCACCCGCGTAGCGGAACGGCTCCAGTTCGTCGTCCCAGGGCTTGCCGAGCAGCTTGGCGATCTCCGCCTCGAGGTCGCTCTCGCCGCGGACGGAACGGGCGAGGGCGGCGCGCAGCCGGTCCTCGGGGATCAGGATGTCGCCGTGCATTCCGGTGACGGCGTGGAAGATGCCCAGCTCGGGGGTGGAGCTGTAGCGCTCGCCCTCGGCGGTGGCGCAGGGCTCGGCGGTCACCTCGAAGCGCAGCAGATGCCAGCCGCGGAGGGCGGACGCCATTTTGGAGGCCGTGCCGACCTCACCCTGCCAGGAGAACTCGGCACGCCAGGTGCCGTTCGCCGCGGGCTGCTTGATCCAATCGAGGGTGACACGCACGCCGAGGACGCCCGCGATGGCCCATTCAACGTGCGGGCACAGCGCGCGCGGAGCGGAGTGCACATACAGAACTCCACGTGTCGTCACCGGTGCCTCCTGTGCGGTTCGAGGTGCGCCTTCCCCAGCGGCCTCGCGCCCGTACCGGTCCCGCCCGGCACATCGGATCACATTCTGCCCTAGTGATCACTCCCACACCAGTCCCGACGTCACCTTCAGTGAAATTTATCGTGCAGAATTCTCTCGAAAATGGACAGGATGTGACGGAGCGTAATGTGCTGGTACCGCATAGCGCGCCTTGCCGCCGGGACGACGCTCATCAGGCACAAGAAAAACGTACCGTGCGATCCAGCCGGAGGAGTGACGTACCGTCGGTCAGGATAGATATCACCCAACAGCCGGAGGGGGAACAGCCATGCGGGTCAGCGCGACACGCCGGAAGCGATCGGCGGCCGCTTCCTCGACCACGCGTACGGTCGTGCGCCCGACCCCGCGCACCACTTCGCGCACTGGCCGCCGCACGGCCGGGCGCACCGCCGGGCGCACGAGCGTGGTGCTGTTCACCACCGCCGCCGTGCTGAGCTCGGCGGGCTGCTTCGGCAGCTCGGACGACCCCTCCCGGCACGGTCCGACCCGCGCCGGGAAGACCCCCGGCGCCAAGCGGACGATCGTCTGGAACACCCGGCCGAGCTCGATCGCCTCCCTGGGCGACTCCATCACCCGCGGCTTCGACGCCTGTTCGGTGCTCTCCGACTGCCCCGAGGTGTCCTGGTCCACCGGCACCGATGTGCAGAGCCTCGCCCAGCGGCTGCTGCCCGCCACCACCGCCCGCTCGGGCACCCACAGCTGGAACTTCGCCAAGACCGGCGCGGTCGTGGCCGACCTCCCCGGCCAGATCGAGGCGGCCGCGGCCCGCAAGCCGAAGCTGATCACCGTGATGATCGGCGCCAATGACGCCTGCCGGGATTCGGTCGACGAGATGACCTCCACCGAGCAGTTCCGCTCCACCTTCACCTCGGCGCTCACCCGGCTCCGCCGTGACCTGCCGAAGACCCAGGTGTATGTGGCCAGCGTGCCGGATCTGAAGCGGCTGTGGTCGGAGGGGCGGAAGAATGTCTTCGGCAGGCAGATCTGGAAGCTGGGCATCTGCCCGTCGATGCTGAAGGACTCCGAGCACCTGGACGCCGCCTCCAACGACCGCCGCCAGCGGGTGGCGGACCGGGTGACGGAGTACAACAAGGTGCTGAAGGACGTCTGTGGTCGCGATGTGCTGTGCCGGTACGACCCGGCGGTGCACGAATACCGCTTCACCACGTCCGAGCTGAGCAAGTGGGACTGGTTCCACCCCAGCAAGGCAGGCCAGCAGCAGCTCGCCGAAATGGCCTACCGCCGCATCACCGCATCCACGTCCTGATCATCCCCCGGGCCCCGCCGTCGGCGGCCGGGGCCGGGGCCGGGGCCGGGAGACCAGACGACCCGACCGGCTTGGGCGGGGCCCCCACCGGTCCGGGCGGCCTGGCCAACCGGGCGAGTCTCGCCCGGACCGGGCGAGGTCGACTGCCCGACGGAGGCCGACAGCCCCACCGAGCACACGCGAGCAGCCTCGCCACGCCCCGGGCCGGAGCGGCCCCACCGGACGGGGCACGGCCCCACGCCATGCGCGAGGCGGCCCACCAACCCACGCGCCTGCAACCTCACCGCACGCCGGGCCTGAACGGCCCCACCGGACGGGGCACGGCCCCAAGCCCCCCGTCGGCGGCCTCGCCCCGCCCTCCGCGCGGGAGCGGCCGCACCGGGCGGGGCCCGCGCGGGGTGGCGCCACCCCATCGAGTGAGCACGGCCCACCAGGGCCGGAGGGCACGAGTGGGCCGTGGGTCAGCGCGGACGACCGGTCACACGAGCAGCTGCGGCACACGACTCACGGTGGCCCGGGCCGCCGCGGCAGCGTTGTGCTGGGTGGGCTCAGGTTGTCGGCGGGACCGGTACCGGGGCCGACAGGCGGCGGTCGGCGGCGCTGTGGGCCGCCTCTGCCGCGTAGGCGCCGGGGATCAGGCGCCAGGTGCTCTGCGTCTCGTCCCAGATCTCCGCCGCCCGGCGGGGCAAGGGGATGGACACCTCCGCCGTCTCCCCCGGACCCGCCGTGACCGAGGCGAAGCCCGCGAGGCGCCGCACCGGCCGCTCCTCGCCGTCGTCCTCGGGCACGGTGAGATAGAGCTGCACGACCTCGCGCCCCGCTCGGGGCCCGGTATTGCGGACCCGCACGGTCACGGTTCCCAGCGCGCCGTCGGCGGCCTCCCCGGGGGTATCCACCGGGGTGAAGTCCATCGCCTCGTAGGCCCAGTCGGTGTAGCCGAGGCCATGCCCGAACCAGTACGCCGGAGCGATCCCCTCCCGCCGCTCCCACGCGCGGTAGCCGATGAACACGCCCTCGTCGTAGACCAGTCGGCCCTCGCTCGGCGTCACCGCGCTGACCGGGGCGTCCTCGAGCCGCTCGGGCCAGGTCGTGGGCAGCCGTCCGCCGGGCTCCTCCGCGCCCAGCAGGACATCGGCGAGCGCGGCGCCCGCCTCCTGGCCCGGGAACCAGCTCAGCAGCACCGCGGCGACCTCCTCCCGCCAGGCCATCTCGACGGGGGAGCCCGCGTTGACCACCACCACGGTGGGGGTGCCGGTGGCGGCGACCCGCCGCACGAGCTCGTCCTGACGGCCCGGCAGCTTCAGATGCGCGCGGTCGAACCCCTCGCTCTCGACCCTCTCGGTGGTGGCGACCACCACCACGGCCACCTCGGCCGCCGAGGCCGCGGCGACGGCCTCCTGGAGCAGCTCCTCGGCGTCCCGCTCCGGGGCCCGGTGCAGCAGGCTGAAGCAGACGGCGTCGAGAAGGGCCTCCTCGGGGCGGGCCACCGCGCAGGTGAGGCTGACCTCCACCGGCTCGCCCGCCGTGAGCTCCACCTGGCCCCGGGGCACCGGCGAGCCCATGAACGCCTCGAAGGGGTCGTCGACGTCCGGCGGGAGCTGCTCCCCCTCGAACAGCACCGTTCCGTCCACGACCAGCCGGAGGCCGCCCAGGCCCCGGGTGCCGAAGGAGTGCGCGCCGCTCTCGCGGGGGGTGAAGGTGCCGACGGTCTCGACGGTGTGCAGCTCCTCGTAGCTCACGCCCTCGGGGAAGTCGCTGATCCACTGCACCTGTCCACTGGCCAGCCGGGACTCCCCCAGCACCCGACCGTCGGCGGCCCGGACCACGGCGCGCAGCTCGAACCCCTGTGCGGCGGGGGCGAGTTCGTCGGTGGGGTCGGCGCCCACGGCGTAGCTGAACCGCACCTCCGGCGGCAGAGCGGCCCGGAGCCCGTCGAGCGGTGAGACCACATGGTCGGGGAAGACCACCGCCGAGCCGCCGCCCAGCACCCGGGCGTCGCGCGCCGCGGCCCCGATCAGGGCCAGCGACCGCACCCCGCCGGGGGCGCCGGCGTCGAGGGGCAGCACCGCGCCCCGGCCGCCCGCGCCCTCGTTCCGCAGCAGTACGAAGGACCGCCGGGCGATCTCGCGGGCCAGCGCGTCCCCGTCGATCGGGCCGGGCCGGTCGGCGGGGGCGACGGCCGGGGCCGCGCCGTCCAGGACGCCGACCCGGGCGGCCAGGGTGAGCAGCCGCCGCACCGCCTCGTCCAGCTCCGCCTCGGTCACCCGGCCGTCGCGCACCGCGGCGGCCAGCGCCTCGCCGTAGACGGTCCGCGGGCCGGGCATCGCGACATCCAGCCCGCCCTTGAGCCCCCGCACGGTGTCGCGGGCCGCCATCCAGTCGGAGACGATGAAGCCGTCGAAGCCCCACTCCTCGCGCAGCACTCCCTGCTGCAGCTCGCGGTGCTCGGTCATGGTCGAGCCGTTGACCCCGTTGTAGGCGGCCATGACGCCCCAGGGGCGCGCGTTCTTGACGATGGCTTCGAAGGGGGCGAGATACAGCTCGCGCAGCGCCCGCGCACCGATCTCGTTGTCGACGGTGAAGCGCTCGGTCTCGGCGTCGTTGGCCACGAAGTGCTTGACGGTGGTGCCCACTCCGCCGTCCTGCACACCCGTCACATAGCCGGTGCCGATCTCGCCGGTGAGATACGGATCCTCGCTGTACGCCTCGAAGTGCCGCCCGCCCAGCGGGGAGCGGTGCAGATTGACCGTGGGAGCGAGCAGCACATGGACGCCCTTGCGCCGCGCCTCCTGCGCGAGCAGCCGACCCGCCCGCCGGGCCAGCTCCGGATCCCAGGTGGCGGCGAGCGCGGTGGGGCTGGGCAGGGCGATGGAGGGGTCGTCGGCGGTCCAGTGGACGCCGCGGACGCCGATCGGGCCGTCCGACATCACCAGCGAGCGCAGCCCGATCGCCGGAACGGCGGGCAGGCTCCACATGTCCTGCCCGGACAACAGTCGTGCCTTGGTGTCCAGATCCAGCAGGCCGAGGGCCTTCTCCACGGCCTCGGCCGTGCCGTCGTCGCCGATCGCGTCCGCCATCGCTCGCCCCTCCCGGTGCGGGTCCTGTCCGGTCCTCGTCCGGGGCCATCCTGGACCCGAGTACCTGTCACCAGGTAGGTACCGTTATTGATTCGTTATCAAACATGCTCTACGGTACGAGCATGGACAGGGCGATGGAGCGCGGTACGCGACGCGGTGCGGAACGACGGGCGGAGATCGTCCGTTCCGCGCTCGAAGTGATCGCCGAGCGCGGCTACCGGGGCGCGACCCTCGGGGCGGTCGCCGAGCGGGTGGGGCTCACCCAGCAGGGGCTGCTCCACTACTTCCCCACCAAGGACTCCCTGCTCATCGCCGTGCTCAAGGAGCGCGACCAGTGGGACACCGGCTCCGCGCGGCGCGACGGCGGGGACGTATGGCCGCTGGACCTGCTCACCTCGCTGGTGGAGTACAACGCGATGCGTCCCGGCATCGTCCAGACCTTCTCCGCGCTCCTCGGCGAGAGCGTCACCGACGAGCACCCGGCACGCGGCTTCTTCACCGAGCGCTACGAGAAGGTGCGCGCCGACATGGCTGCCACCCTGCGCGGCGAGTTCGGCGACCGGCTCCCCGGCGGGCTCACCCCCGAGGCCGCAGCCCCGCTGGTGGTGGCGGTGATGGACGGACTGCAGTTCCAGTGGCTGCACGACCGGGACGCGGTGGACATGCCCGCCCTCTTCCGAGCCTTCGTCTCCCTGCTGGGACAGGGAGACGAAGAGGCCGAGGGGTGACGCGGCGATGCGCACGTCGCGGGCGGGCCGTCTCGTGACGGCGGCTCAGCCCTGGCCCGCCACCAGCCTGACCTCCCGCTCGACCCCGACCGCATTCCTCGGCAGCGGCACGAAGGCGGCGTCGGCGGCGGAGGAGACGTCGGCGGTGTCGAACCTCAGCAGCGTGCCCTCGGCCTGCGCCGATCCCGGCTCATACGGCCCCACGTCCACCGCGTCGATCACCCAGCGGTGCCGCTGGCCGTCGCAGACCGCGCTGTGGCCGCCGAGGCCGTGCCGCTCCCGGCCCTGGGTGAGGGTGACGAGAACGCTGGCCCGAGGGTTCTCCGCCCCTTCCCGGACACACCGGTAGCTGCCGTACAGCGTGACGGACCCGTCCGGGGTGACGTCCCCGGTGCGGTCGATGACCAGATCGTCGGTCCAGGGCAGGGGCAGATGCGGCCGGGCGAGCCGCTCTCCCCGGGTGGTCAGGCCCGAGCCGGGGCCCAGCTCCGGGCGGTCGGGCCCGGCGGGCGCGGCATGGGCGGCCGGGGCCGCCACGAGGAGAACGGTGAGGGCGCCGAGGGCGCGGCGGTTGCGCATGGACGTACATACCTCCTGGGACGGAGAGCGGATGCCCGCCGCGGGCTCCGTCGCGTCCTCCCGAGTGGAGTCGCCGGACGGATGCCCGTGAGCGGGTGCTCATTTCTCCGTACAGCTACCGGGCCCTCGAACCCGCCCGGGGGAACCTCACCCCCGGGCGGCGTGTCCGGCACCGCCCATCGGGTGGCCACCGGGCGCCCGGTTGACCCGGCAGCGCCCTTACGGTGCTCGTGAAGCGCACCTACGGCGCTAGTGAAGCGCCCTTACCGCGCTCGCCCAGCGCCCCTACCGTCCTCACGCAGCTCCCTTACCGTCCTCACGCCGCGCCCTTACGGTGCTCGCTCCTCCGGGGCCGCCTCCTCGAACTTCCCCGCCGGTGGCCACTTGGCGCGGCGCCGCCGGATCGCCCCGCAGCCCCGGGGCCAGAGCCAGCGTGACGGCGACCGAGACCGCCGCCATCGTGGCCATCGCCACGGCCGGCGAGGTGGGCTGGGCCAGCGCGCCCGCGAGGGCGGCGGACACGCCCTGCATGGTGAGCATGCCGGAGGAGTGCAGCCCCAGGGCCTGGCCGCTCATCGCGTCCGGGGTCAGGGCCATCAGCCGCTGCTGGAGCGGCAGCGTGGCCGAGAAGCCGATCGAGGCGAGGGCGACGGCGGCCAGTGCGAGGGGCAGCGGCGGATGCACGGCGAAGACCAGATACGGCGCAGCGAGCAGCAGCCGCAGGGGCGCCGCGAGCCGCTCCCGCCGGTGCGGTGGCAGCAGCCGTCCGGTGAGCAGGTCCCCCATCAGCATGCCGAGGGAGCCGACGGCGAAGAGCAGTCCGGCGTGCCGGGGCGCGTAGGGCACGAAGAGGGATTCACAGCCCACGATCAGCCCGTTGGGCACCCAGAGCGCGTAATAGACGTGGCGGCGGGGCGCGGAGGACCACAGCCGTGCGTTGACGCGCCAGGTCTCGGTGACCGAGGGCCGTCCGCCGGCCCGGGCCGGACGCCCGCTCAGGCCGAACCGGGCGGCGGCCGCGGCCAGCAGATACAGCGCGGCGGCGGCGAGCAGGGTGCCGCGCGCCGAGAGGGCGGTCACGAGGAGGCCACCGGCCGCGTAGCCGCCGATCTGCATCGTGCCGCCCGACATGTTGATCACCGAACGGCCCAGCAGATAGCCCTCCTTGGGCAGGATCTCGGTGAGCAGTCCGTAGCGGACGGCGCCGCCGAGGGCGGCCGCGGCGCCCATCCCGAACACGAGGGCGAAGACGGCCGCCACGGGCAGCCCGGGGAGGGCCAAGGCGGCGGTCCCCAGGGCGAAGAGCACCGCCAGCCCGGACAGCGCGGCGCGCGGCGGCATCCGGTCGGCCGCCGACAGCAGCGCCAGCGCGCCCGCCACTTGGGCGAGCGAGGGCCCGAACATGCTGAGCGCCGAGAGCAGCGGTGAGCCGGTCGCCGCATAGACCAGGGTGCCGAGGGCGAGCCCGCTCGCCGTCGAGGCGGCCACCTGTGTGGCGGAGATCAGGAACAGCGGGGTGAACTCCGGGGTGCGGAACACTTCTCGATAGGTGCGCATGGCCTTCAGGCTCGGGAGTCTCCGCGCGGTGGCGTTAATGTTTCGCGCGGACGCGAAACCACGCGAAACCACGCGGTGGCGGCGGGGGGACCGGATGGGGCTGTGGCTGGTCGACGCGGATACGCTCGCGCGCAGCCGGTTCGTCCGCTCCGCCCTGGCCGAGACCACCGCGGCCCTGGTCACCCTCGAGCGTGCGAGCGCCGCCCACCCGGGCGAGCGGGCCTGGCTAGACGCCCATCTGCCCGCCTACCGGGCGCGGTTGGCCGACGACCCGGTCACCGCGCTGCTCGTCCGGGCCGCGCTGGGCCGGACCTGGCTCGCGGACTTCCTCACCCAGACGCCGGGCGAGGGCGAGCCGTCCCTGGAGGAGGAGCTGGCCCGGATGCGCGCGACGTCCCCCGCCGCCGCGCGCCGCGACCTCACGGTCTCCCTCGGCCGATCCCCGCTCCCGGCCGCGCTGTGCCGCGACGATCTGCCGGGGCGGCTGGCGGATCTGCTGGAGTGGGTGTGGACGGAAGCCGTACGGCCCTCCTGGCCGCGCCGCCGCCGGATCATCGAGACCGATGTGGTGGCGCGCACCGGCCGGGTGGGCCAGGGCGGTTGGGCGGCGACGCTGGACGGCCTGCGGCCGGGGATGCGGTGGCTGGGCGGGAGCCGGCTGCAGATCAACGGCCACGACAACCCGCCCCGCGCGGTCCACGGCGCTCAGTTGCTCTTCGTCCCCGTCACCCCCGCCACCGGATGGGTCTCCTGGGACGCGCCGCACCGCTACGCCGTGATCTACCCCTGCGCCGGCGCCCTGACCACCCCCAGCCCTCCTCCGGTCCCCGACTCCCTGGCCCGCCTCCTCGGCCCGGCCCGCGCGAGCGTCCTGGT
Source organism: Streptomyces sp. NPDC007875 (assembly GCF_042868035.1). Lineage (NCBI taxonomy): Bacteria > Bacillati > Actinomycetota > Actinomycetes > Kitasatosporales > Streptomycetaceae > Streptomyces > Streptomyces sp. NPDC007875. The sequence goes on from NZ_JBIADZ010000018.1 coordinate 165,956, forward strand.
CCTGCTCGACACCCCGAAGAGCACCACCCACCTGGTGGCCCTGACCGGCCAGACCCTGGGCTCGGTCGGCCGCCATCTGCGCGTCCTGCGCGAGGCCCGCCTGGTGCGGCGGCGACGGGCGGGACGTTCGGTTCTGTACGACCGGACGACGGCGGGCGAGGTGCTGGTCGAGGCCCAGCGAAGCGCCTAGTCCTCGCACAAGCACAGCAACGAACATCCCTGGACCCATGTTGTCCAGTGAGATGATCGGTCATGATGGTTCTTGATCGGTCATGATGGTTCGTCACGTTCGAATGTCATTCGACGCACAACCATTGACACCCCTGACGGGGGCTGGCTACGGTCACGCCAAGATTTCGAACGTGTGACGAAATATCGAACATCGCGAAGGGTCGATTGCTGTGCGCATCACCGGTATCAGTACGCATGTCGTCGGCACCCCCTGGCGCAACCTCACCTATGTGCAGGTCCACACGGACGAGGGGATCACCGGGGTCGGCGAGACCCGCATGCTCGGGCGGACCGATGCGCTGCTGGGCTATCTGCGCGAGGCCGAGCTCAATCACCTCGCCGGGTCGGACCCGTTCGCGGTGGAGGACCTGGTCCGACGGATGAAGTACGGCGACTACGGCCGGGCGGGCGAGATCGTGATGTCCGGGATCGCCTGTGTGGAGATGGCCTGCTGGGACATCAAGGGCAAGGCGCTCGGGGTGCCCGTCTGGCAACTGCTCGGCGGGAAGGTGACGGACAAGGTCAAGGCGTACGCCAACGGCTGGTACACCGTCGAGCGCACCCCCGAGGCGTTCCACAAGGCGGCCTCCACCGTGGTCGAGCGCGGCTACCGGGCGCTGAAGCTGGACCCGTTCGGCACCGGCCACTTCGAGCTGGACCACGCGGAGACCCTGCATTCGATCTCCCTCGTGGAGGCCGTACGGGACGCGATCGGGCCGGAAGCCGAGCTGCTGGTGGAGATGCACGGGCGGTTCAGCCCGGCGACCGCCGTCCGCATCGCCGGGGAGCTGGAGCGGTTCCATCCGTCGTGGCTGGAGGAGCCGGTGCCGCCGGAGAACCTCAAGGCGCTGGCGAAGGTCGCGGAGAAGACGCGTCTGCCGATCGCCACAGGTGAGCGCATCCACGACCGCATCGAGTTCCGCGAGCTGTTCGAGTCGCAGGCCGCCGACATCATCCAGCCCGACGTCGGCCACATCGGCGGCATCGGCGAGGCGCGCAAGCTGGCCGCCACGGCCGAGACGCACTACGTACTGATCGCGCCGCACAATGTGGGCGGCTCGGTGCTGACCGCCGCGTCGCTGCAGCTCGCCGGCTGCACCCCGAACTTCAAGATCCTGGAGCACTTCAACGACTTCGCCGACGCGGAGATCAAGAAGGTGGTCAAGGGCGCCCCGCAGGTCGTGGACGGCTACTTCCAGCTCTCCCACGAGCCCGGTCTCGGCGTGGAGCTGGACACCGAAGCGGCGGCCGAATTCCCCCAGCAGCAGGCCCGTTTCGACCTGTGGGCCGAAGGCTGGGAGAAGCGGGACCCGAAGGGCGGGGCGAAGTGACCGCGCTCGTCCTCGACGCCCCCGGCGCGTTCCGTCTCGTAGAAACCGGCACCGGGACCGACACCGGAACCGAACAGCCCGCGCCCGGCCCCGGTGACGCGCGGGTACGCGTCCATGCCTCCGGGATCTGCGGCAGCGACCGCGAGCTGTACCAGGGCAACCGGCCCGAGGGCTACGTCCGCTATCCCGTCACCCCCGGCCATGAGTGGTCCGGGACGGTCGAGGCGGTCGGCGAGGGCGTCCCCGAGGCGCTCGTCGGCCGTAAGGTCGTCGGCGAGGGGTTCCGCAACTGCCAGGTGTGCGACCGCTGTCATGCCGGGGACACCACCTTGTGCACGGCCGGGTACGAGGAGACCGGCTTCACCCAGCCCGGGGCGATGGCCGACACCCTGACCCTGCCGGCCCGGCTGCTGCACCCGCTGTCCGACGACGCCGACCTGGGCGCGGCCGCCCTGCTGGAGCCCGCCGCATGCATCGCCGCCGCCGCCCTCAAGGCCCAGGCCCGGCCCGGTGAGCGGGTCGCGGTGGTCGGCACCGGCACGCTCGGCATGATCGCCGTACAGTTCCTCGCCGCCGTCTCCCCCGCGCGGCTGCTGGTGGTGGGCACCCGCCCGGACCGGGAGCAACTGTCGCTGGACTTCGGCGCCACCGACTTCCGCACCCGGGACCAGCTGTCCGACCAGCTCTCGGGCTACGACGTGGTCATCGAGACCGCCGGATCGGCCTCCGCCGCCCGTAGCTCCGCCTCGCTGCTGCGCCGGGGCGGCCGGCTGGTGCTCACCGGCATCCCGGCGGCGGGCGCCGACGGGCTGGACCCCACCGATCTGGTGGTCCGCCAGATCGAGGTGCAGACCGTCTTCGGCGCCCCGCCCGCCGCCTGGTCGCACGCGGTACGGGTCTTCGACGCGGGGCTGCTGACCCTGCGGCCGCTGATCACCCATGAGCTGCCGCTCACCGACTTCGCCTCCGCGATCGAGCTGGTCGGCAGCGGCGATCCGGCCGTCGGCAAGGTACTGCTGCGTCCGCAGGGCCTCGACTAGCAAGGGCCTCGATCAGCACATGTGGCACGCCTCCCGCACCCGTCCCCCGTCCTCCCACCAGCCTCCCGGACCGTCTCTAGTCATCCACCCAGCCCCACCCGGACAACGATGTCCTGGGCAGCACCAGCCGGACGCCGAACCACCGGCCATCACTCCACAGGGAGCACCGTGACCGCCGCCTCACCCACCACTCCCGGCCCCCGCCGCCCCGCCGACGCGGCCCTCGCCTCGCTCGGCCACGCCACGCCCGCCCCCGACCCCGCCGACGCCTCCGCGCACACCTTCCCCGACGGCGGCACCTGGCGCACCGAGATCCCGTCCGTCGAGGGTCCGGAAGCGCTGGCCACCGTGTTCAAGGAGGCCGGGCGGCTCGATGTGCCGATCCACCGGATCAGCCAGGGCAGCGGCGTCTGGATGCTCACCGATGCCGAGATCACCGAGATGGTGGAGTCCTGCGCCGAGCGGAACGCCGAGCTGTGCCTGTTCACCGGCCCCCGCGGCACCTGGGACATCGGCGCCGCCACCCGCTCCGACTCCGGCGGCGGCGGCCTGCGCGCCCGTGGCCATGACGCGGTGGCCGGATGTGTGGAGGACGCGCTGCGCGCGGTCTCGCTGGGCGTGAAGTGCCTGCTGGTCGCCGACGAGGGGGTGCTGTGGCTGCTGAACCGGCTGCGGGAGCGCGGTGAGCTGCCCGCGGACACCACCTTCAAGCTGTCCGCGCTGGTCGGCCCGGTCAACCCGGCCTCGTTCGCGGTGTACGAGCAGCTCGGGGCCGACTCCATCAACATCCCGTCGGACCTCACGCTGGAGCACCTCACCGAGATCCGCCGGGTCTCCCGCGCCCCGATGGACTTCTACGTCGAGGCCCCGGACGACCTCGGCGGCTATGTCCGGCTCTACGACGCGGCGGAACTGATCCGACGCGGTGCCCCCATCTATTTGAAGTTCGGGCTCAGCAAATCCCCGGGGATCTACCCGTACGGCGCCCAGCTGCGGGACGTGGCGCTGGGCAGCGCCCGTGAGCGGGTACGCCGCGGGCGGCTCGTGCTCGACCTGCTGGGCCGGCTGGGCGCGGACGGCGGGATGTCCCCGCTCGGCTCCCGGCTGCCGGGTCCGCTGCGGCGTTTCACCGCCGACGTGGCCCCCCTGAATTCCTGACGCAACGACGCCCCAGGGAAGGACCCAACACCATGCGCACGGTAAGAGGAGCACGAGCCGCGGCGATAGGCGCCGGCCTCCTCGCGCTCTCGCTGACGGCCACGGCCTGCGGCCAGGAGGCGGTCGGCGGCAGCCGGTACAAGAGCAAGGAACGGGGAGGAACGATCGGCATCGCGATGCCGACGAAGTCCTCCGAGCGATGGATCGCCGACGGCCGGAACATGGCCAAGCAGTTCCAGGCGGCGGGCTACAAGACGGACCTGCAGTACGGCGAGGACGACGTACGCACCCAGGTGTCCCAGATCGAGAACATGATCACCAAGGGCCATCGGCTGCTGGTGATCGCGCCGATCAACGGCGGTGCGATCTCGGATGTGGTGAAGCAGGCCCATGAGGCCAACATTCCGGTGATCTCCTACGACCGGCTGATCCTGGGCACGAAGAACGTCGACTACTACGCGACCTTCGACAACGACAAGGTCGGCAGGCTCCAGGGCCAGTACATCGTCGACAAGCTGGGGCTGTCCAAGGGCCGCAAGGGCCCGTTCTCCATCGAGATGTTCGCCGGGTCGTCGGACGACAACAACACCCGGTACTTCTTCAACGGCGCGATGAAGGTACTCAAGCCGTACATGGACAAGGGCGAGCTGGTCGTCCGCTCCAAGCAGACCAGTCTCAACCAGCTCTACACCGAGAAGTGGAGCGGAAGCGCCGCCCAGGACCGCATGGAGGACCTGCTCAACAAGGCGTACAGCAGCCGCGATGTCGATGCCGTGCTCTCGCCGTACGACGGCATGTCCATCGGCATTCTCTCGGCGCTCAAGGGCGTCGGCTATGGCAGCAAGGCCAAGCCGTATCCGGTGGTGACCGGGCAGGACGCCGAACTCGCCTCCGTGAAGTCCATCATCCGGGGCCAGCAGACGCAGACCATCTACAAGGACACCCGCAAGCTGGCGAAGGCCACGGTGGACATGGCCAAGGCGAAGCTCACCGGCGGAAAGCCCCCGGTCAACGACACCAAGTCGTACGACAACGGCGAAAAGGTCGTGCCGACCTTTCTGCTCAACCCGGTCAGCGTCGACAAGTCCAACACACAGGTGCTGGTCGACCAGGGTTACTACACCGCGTCGCAGCTGAAGTAGGGCGGTTCCGGGCTATGAGCACCATTCTCGAATTGCGCTCCATCACCAAGACCTTCCCCGGTGTCAAAGCGCTCTCCGACGTCAATCTCCATATCCGCAAGGGCGAGATCCACGCCCTGTGCGGGGAGAACGGCGCGGGAAAGTCCACCCTGATGAAGGTGGTCAGCGGCGTCCATCCGCACGGCAGCTACGACGGCGAGATCCTCTTCGAGGGCGAGGCGTGCGCCTTCAAGGACATCCGCGCGAGCGAGCAGCGCGGCATCGTCATCATCCATCAGGAACTGGCCCTGATCCCCTATCTGTCCATCGCCGAGAACATCTTCCTCGGCAATGAGCATTCCCGGCGCGGCCTCATCAGCTGGAACGAAACCCTCAGACACGCCACCGCGCTGCTGGGGCGCGTCGGTCTGACGGATTCGCCGCAGACCCGCGTCACCGACATCGGCGTGGGCAAACAGCAGCTGGTGGAAATCGCCAAGGCGCTCTCCAAGGAAGTCAAGCTGCTCATCCTGGACGAGCCGACCGCGGCGCTCAACGACGAGGACAGCGGGAAACTCCTCGATCTGCTGCTGGAATTCAAGGCGCAGGGCATCTCCTGCATCCTGATCTCCCACAAGCTCAATGAGATCCGCCGCGTCGCCGACTCCGTCACCATCCTGCGCGACGGCCAGACCATCGAAACCCTGACCGTCCGGGAGACCCCCGAGGCCGACCCCGAGGTCTCCGAGGACCGCATCATCCGCGGCATGGTCGGCCGCGACCTGGATCACCGCTTCCCCGACCGCACCCCGTACGAGGGCGAGGACGCCTCCGAAGTGGCCCTGGCCATCGAGGACTGGACCGTCCACCACCCCATCGACCAGCAGCGCAAGGTCGTGGACGCGGTGTCGCTGAACGTGCGGCGCGGTGAGATCGTCGGCATCGCCGGGCTGATGGGCGCCGGCCGCACCGAACTCGCCATGAGCGTCTTCGGCCGGGCGTACGGGCGCTACGCGGGCGGCCGGGTGTTCCGGGACGGCCAGGAGGTCCGTACCCGCACCGTGCCGGAGGCGATCGACCACGGCATCGCGTATGTCACCGAGGACCGCAAGCACTACGGGCTCAACCTCGACGACACCATCAGCCGCAATGTCTCGCTCTCCTCGCTGACGAAGGTGGCGCGCCGCGGCGTGGTCAACGAGCACGAGGAGTCACGGGTCGCCGAGCGGTTCCGCACGACCATGAACATCAAGGCCCCCACGGTCTTCGAGCGGGTCGGCCGGCTCAGCGGCGGCAACCAGCAGAAGGTCGTCCTCAGCAAGTGGATCTTCGCCGGTCCCGAGGTGCTCATCCTCGACGAGCCCACCCGTGGCATCGACGTCGGGGCCAAGTACGAGATCTACACGGTCATCAACGACCTTGCGGCCCAGGGCAAGGCCGTCATCTTCATCTCCTCCGAGCTGGGCGAGCTGCTGGGGATGTGCGACCGGATCTACACGATGGCGGCCGGGCGGCTGACCGGGGAGGTGCCTCGGGACGAGGCGACCCAGGAAGTTCTGATGCGCCACATGACGAGGGACAGAGGAGACGAAGGATGAGCACGGCCACCCAGAAGACCGAGAGCCCGGCCCCACCGCCGGCCAAGGGCTCCCCCAGTGTCGGGACGCTGCTGCTGGAGAGCATGCGGTCCAATATGCGGCAGTACGGGATGCTGGTCGCGCTCGGCCTGATCATCGTCATCTTCCAGATCTGGTCGGACGACATCCTGCTGCGCCCGCTGAACGTCACCAACCTGGTGCAGCAGAACGGCTATATCCTCATCCTCGCGATCGGCATGATGATCGTGATCATCGCGGGGCATATCGATCTGTCGGTCGGCTCGCTGGTCGCCTTCATCGGCGCGGCCGCCGGCGTGATGATGATCAAGCACGATATGCCGTGGGGCCTCGCGGTCGTCCTCTGCCTGCTGCTCGGCGCGGTGGCCGGGGCCTGGCAGGGCTTCTGGATCGCCTACATAGGCATCCCGTCCTTCATCGTCACCCTGGCCGGAATGCTGGCCTTCCGCGGCGGCACCCAGATTCTGCTGGACGGTCAGTCCCTGTCGCCGTTCCCCGACGGCTTCGAGAAGATGAGCACCGGCTTCATCCCGGAGATGGGCCCGTACACGCAGTACCACAACCCCACGATGGTGATCGGCCTCGTCGTGTGCGCGGCCGCCGTCTGGCAGGAGTGGCGCGGTCGGCAGCAGCGGGCCGCCTATGAGCTGGACGTGGTGCCGCTGGGGCTGTTCTTCGTCAAGTGCGCCGCGATCGTGGCCGCCGTGATGGCGTTCACCATGACGCTGTCCAGCTGGCACGGGGCGCCGTACGGGCTGCTGGTCCTGGCCGTGCTCTTCGTCCTGTTCAGCTTCGTGATGCGCAACACCGTGGTCGGGCGGCATGTGTACGCCCTCGGCGGCAACCAGCCGGCGGCCAAGCTGTCGGGTGTCCGGGACAAGCGCGTCACCTTCATGGTCTTCGTCAACATGGGTGTGCTGTCCGCCCTCGCCGGTCTGGTCTTCGCCGCCCGGCTGGGCTCCGCCACCCCCAGCGCGGGCCTCAACTTCGAGCTCGAGGCCATCGCCGCCGCGTTCATCGGCGGCGCCTCGGCCAGCGGCGGTGTGGGCACGGTGCTCGGCGCGATCATCGGTGGTCTGGTGCTCGGGGTGCTCAACAACGGCATGTCGCTGGTCGGCATCGGCACCGACTACCAACAGGTGATCAAGGGTCTGGTGCTGCTGGCGGCGGTCGGCTTCGATGTCTGGAACAAGCGCAAGGTCGGGTCGTAACCCCTCGACTGCGGGACGTCACCCCTCGACCGCGGGGTGACGTCCCGTCGACTTCGGGGTCATGGCCCGTCAGCTGCCGGGTCGTACCCCGTCAGCTGTCCCTCTTGGATCTAGCCTTAGGGAGCCGCATATGACCACGAGCAGACGCACGGTGATCACGGCTGCGGCGGCGGCCGGACTGGCGGCATCGGCCGCCACGACCGGCACCGCCCACGCGAAGAGCGGAGGAGACTCCGCGGGCAGCGGGGGAGACTCCGCGGGCAAGGGAGGCGCGGTGAAGGAACACTTCGGCACGCTCGCGGACGGCACGGACGTCGACCGCTGGACGATCGAGAACGGCCGCACCCGGCTGCGCGTGCTCAGCTACGGCGGCATCGTCCAGAGCCTGGAGATCCCCGACCGCCACGGCCGCCGCGCCAATGTGTCGCTCGGCTTCGACGACCTGGACTCCTACGTCGCCAACAGCCCTTACTTCGGCGCCCTCATCGGCCGCTACGGCAACCGCATCGCCCGCGGCACCTTCACGCTGGACGGCAAGAAGTACCAGCTGCCGATCAACGACGGGCCGAACAGCCTGCACGGCGGCGACAAGGGCTTCGACAAGCACGTCTGGTCCGTGGAGGCGTTCCGCAAGGGCGCGGACGTGGGGCTCACCCTGCGCCGGGTCAGTCCCGACGGCGAGATGGGCTACCCCGGCACGCTCACCGTGCGGGTGGACTACACGCTCACGGCAGAGGGCGACTTCCGCATCGACTACGAGGCCACGACCGACAAGGCCACGGTCGTGAACCTCACCAACCACACGTACTACAACCTGGCCGGGGAGGGCAGCGGCTCCATCTACAACCACCGGCTGGAGATCGCCGCCGCCCGCTACACCCCGGTCGACAAGACCCTCATCCCCACCGGCGAGCTCGCCAGGGTGGCCGGGACCCCGTTCGACTTCCGCCGCGCCAAGGAGATCGGCCGGGACATCCGGGAGGCGCACCAGCAGGTGCTGTACGGGCAGGGGATCGACCACAACTTCGTGCTGGACAAGGGCATCACCAGCCGTCCCGAGCACTTCCTGACGGTGACCGAGCCGGAGTCCGGCCGGGTGATGAAGATCGCCACGACCGAGCCCGGTGTGCAGTTCTACACCGGCAACTTCCTGACCGGCACGTTCGCGGGCACGTCGGGGAAGGTCTACCGGCAGGGTGACGCCTTCGCCCTGGAGACCCAGCACTTCCCGGACTCGCCGAACCAGCCGTCGTTCCCGTCGACGGTGCTGCGGCCGGGGCAGACCTACCGGTCGACGACCGTGCACTCGTTCTCGACGCGCTGAGCGGCTCCGCCGCGCACGGCCCTGTAGCTCAACGGTTCCCCTCCCGTACGGTGCTCACGAGCACGGTACGGGAGGGGTTCTCGTTTCCCCCCGGCCCCCGTCATCCGTCACTCCTCACTCGAGAGGACCCCGCATGAGACCGATCCGCCCCCGGCTCGCCCTGCTCGGCGCCGCCCTGTTCGCCGCCACTCCCCTGGCCCTCGCCACCCCGGCGACGGCCGCGGCCGACACCACCGCCACCCCCACCGTGGAGGAGCAACGGCTCGACGAGGCCATGCCGCAGGAGATCCTGCGGCGCAGCGGGTTCGACGACGCGGCGCCGGACTTCGCCCGCGCACTGGCGGGCGTAGGGTCCCCTGCCGAGGCCGAGCGAGTGATCGCACGCGAAGGCGGGCATCTGTGGCAGCGGGCGGTGGACCGCGTACAGGGCCGGGGCCCCGCGGTCGGGGACCTGAGCAGGGACGACGACCGCCCGCTGTACTGGGCACGGCTCGGCATGACCCGCGCACTCGGCCAGTGGCAACCGGGCTTCCCGCTCCCCGACGCCCGCCGCGCCGCGCTCCTGCGCACCCTGGAGCGCGCCTCGCGCGGCGAGGACTCGCTCAACCTCCCGGCGGGCAAGCACATCAAGCGCATCGTGGTCACCGGCTTCGACCCGTTCCAGCTGGACGACGACGTGCGCCGCTCCAACCCCTCGGGCGCGGCGGCGCTCGCCCTGGACGGGACGACGATCCGTACGGACAACGGCCCGGCCCGGGTCGAGACGGCCGTCTTCCCCGTCCGCTGGACGGACTTCGCGGACGGCACGGTCGAGCGCACCCTGCTGCCCGCCTTCCAGTCGGGCCCGCGCCGGGTGGACGCGTTCATGACGGTGAGCCAGGGCCGGGTGGGCCGCTTCGACGTCGAACGCACCAACGGCGCCTGGCGGGGCGGCTACCCCGACAACGCGAACATCTCCCGGACCGAGACCGTGCCCATCCCGGCCAATGTGCCAACCCAGCTCCCCCAGCCCCAGTGGACGACGACCACCCTCCCCTACGACAAGATCGTTACGGCGAACACCGGCCCCACCCCCGTCTACGACCACACCGAAGTCACCGAGATCCCGGCGGGCGCCACGACCCCGGTGGTCCAGCCGAACGGCCCGACCCCCGGCTCGACGGCCCGCGCGGGCGGTGGCGGCGACTACCTCTCCAACGAGATCGCCTACCGCGCCACCCTGCTGCGCGACGCGGTCGCCCTGAAGGCCCCGGGCGGCCATCTCCACACCCCGGTCCTCCAGTTCGGCCCCAACAACACCGACCCCGCCACCGGCCAGATCACCGACCCCGACTTCGTCCACAACCGCGAAGCCATCACCGCCCAGGTCCGCTCAATCCTCACCGTCGTCGCGACCACGACCCATTGAGGCCCTGGGCCCTCGATCGGCGAGCAACAGAGCCAAGGGCCCGGCCGGAAGCGGAAAGCGGCCCTGCGCGACCGCGTTGATCGCGTCGCCCATCGACCACCGAGAAAGCTTGAAGTCCCGCTCAGTAGGGGTAAGTTCCTGAGGCCCGACGGTCAGCCGCCGGGCCTCGAAAAGATGCCCGCGCGCCGTGGAGCCGAGGGTCATCGCATACGCCCCCGCCGAACGCCACGTCTCGGCCATGACCCCGGCCTCCTCCCGCAACTCCCGCCGCGCACACTCTTTCCGCCGTCTCCCTCGCCTCCCTGCGCCCGCCCGGCAGGAACAGATACTCCCCCGCCATGGCGGGGGAAATCCGCGCTCAACACGGCCACCAGCCCTCGGCGTCGCGGGCCACCACGACACAGGCGTCACGGACCGGCCCATGGCCCTGGGTATCGTCGCTCATGGCCGGCGAGCGTAGCGGCCATCACCGCACCGTCGCCGCGTACGCCACCGTGTCTGAGCGGCCCGGTCTCAGGAAGATGACGCCGCAGGACTAAGGGGTCGCTTCGGAGGCCAGGAGGGCGAGGAGGCCGGGGAAGCGGGTGTTCAGGTCGGTGCGGCGCAGGGTCACGCCCTTGCGGTTGCCGTAGTCGACGGTGCGGATGAGGCCGGGATGGCGGTCGGGGTGGAGCGGGTGCTGTATGTGTCCCTCCTCGGGCGGCGCCCACGGCCACGTATCGCAACGCACGCGACCACTGGCTGACCGAGCAGTACCTGGCGGGCGCCGGGGTCCGGCACACGGTGTTCAGGGCGGGCTTCTACGCGTCGACGCCGGCCGCACTCGCCGACGACGAACTCGTGGTGAGCGGGCCCGGGGGAGATGGCCGGGCCGCCTTTGTCACCCACGACGACATCGCCGATGTGATCACGGCCGTCGCCCTCGACGAGGGGCCCGCTCCGAGCACGACGGGGCGACCCTGGAGGTCACCGGGCCCGAGGCGCTCACCCTCGAGGAAATGGTCGCCCGGATCGCCTCGGCCACCGGGCGGCCCTACCGCTATGTCCCCGAGACCGTGGAGGAAGCGTTCGCGCGGCGGTGGCGGCTGGGCGTCAGCGGGGTGCAGATCGAGAGCTGGATCTCGTGGTACCAGGCCATCGCGAGCGGCGAGCTGTCCGCGGTGACCGATGTCGTCCCGCGGATCACCGGCTCGTCCGCGACGCCGGTCGAGCGGGCCGGCTGGTGGCCCGCGCCCAAGACGGCCTGGTAGCCACTCGGTCGTACGCCGTTACGACGCGCCGTTGAAGGCCCCCGCCGGGCCCGCCGCCGTCTCGCCCTGCGGCGCCGCGTCCTCGTTCTCGCCCGTCAGGTCGCGGACCAGCAGGGTCGCGCCCGCGACGGCGCCCGGCATCAGGAAGACCGCGACCAGGGGGACGAGGAAGAGGAGGGACAGGGGGACGCCGAAGCCGAGGGCGAGGAGACGGCGGGAGTGAAGCATGCGGCGGCGTTCCTTCAGCAGGATCCCGCGGCGCAGCAGGGCGATCGAGGTCAGCTCCTCGGTGAGGAAGAAACCGGTCACGCAGAAGGCCAGCGCGGGGATCATGGTCTGGCCGACGGCCGGGATGAAGCCGAGCGCGAAGAAGAGCACGCTCCAGAGGGTGACGCGGATGAGCAGGGCGGTGGCCTCGCGCAGCCCTATCCACAGCTCCGCCCAGACCGACAGGCCAAAGTCGGGGACCGCGCCGCCCTCGGAGCGGTCGACCTGCTCGGAGAGCGACTCGTAGAAGGGCTGGCCGACCAGGAGCGTGACCGCCGTGAAGGTGAGGACGGCGAGGAAGAGGCAGGTGGCGGCGAAGAGGATCGTGAGGGCGCCGCGGAAGATGCCGAGCCAGGGTGAGGACCAGTCGTCGGCGAAGGGCGTCGCCCATGCGATGACGTCATCGGTCCAGAAGAAGAGGGCGACGAGGGCCGCCGCGTAGCCGACGAGAGTGATCAGGGCGGGAATCATCCCGAACCCCCACCATCTCCCGTGCCGGGCCGCCCAGCGCTGCCCCTTCATCAGATAACCGAAGCCGTTCACAAGATCACGCATGGGCCGAAGCCTACTGGCCTAACGTGGCGCGAAAAGGACGCCGAGTTTATCGATCTCGTCACCGGCGCGGCCGGTGAAGCCCACGATCCGCCAGCCGGTGGGGGCGGTGTAGATGGCGGCGTCCGACGTGGGCGATCCGGCCGTCACCGTACGGCCCGTATCGGTGGTGAACGCCGCCGAGAAGACACGGGTACGGCCGTCCTTCCGGCCCCGGGTGAGGGTCACGGAGGTGAGGTGTTCGGCGGGGCCGAGGGTGAGGGAGACCGGGGCGCCGCCCGTGCCGCCGTGGGTGAGGGTCGCCCCGCCGTCCATGGCCAAGGACACCGCGTCCAGCCGGGAGCCGCCGCGCAGGGTGAGGGTGCGAGGCGCGGGCGGTGCGGCGGACAGGTCGTCGGCGTCGTTGAAGGCCGTGCCGTGCGGGCCGCCGAACTGGTCGCTGGCGCGCAGGGCGCCGGAGGTGCGCCAGGACAGGTCCACGGTGTGCGGATAGTGGTCGGACAGCGGCTTGCCGTCGGCGTCGAGGAACGACGTGTGCTCGTTGTGATAGCGGGTGGCGGTGAGCGAGAGCAGCGGGCCGGAGCGGTAGAGGACCTTGTCCACGACCTCGCAGGTATCGGTGACGTTTTCGGGGTCGCAGACGAGCGCGTCGGAACCGGCGGGCGGCGCCGAGCCGCCACGGACCAGGTCCACCCATGCGTCGGTGAGGCCGTTGCGGGTGGCCAGGTCGCGGATGTTGTCGGCGGCACGGGTGTAGCGGGTGTTGGTGTCGCCCATGACGAGCACCGCGTTGCCGGAGGAGGTGGCGGTGATGTAGTCGGAGAGCTGGGTGATGTTGGCGCGGCGCGCGGCGAGGTCGGCGTCCGTCGTCCCCGCGTTGGTGTGCACGTTGTACAGGTCGAGATACGCGCCCTCGGCCAGCCGCACCCGGGCGAGGGTGAAGCCCTTCGGGGTGAGGCAGTCGGTGCCGTTGCACCGGTTCCACTTCACCCGCTCGAAGTCGTCGTACGGCAGGTCGGAGAGGGTGTTGAGGCCGTCGCCGAAACCGGCGCCACCGCTGGTGGGGGTGCGGTACGGATGGTCGTCACCGGCGTAGAGCGCGGCGTGGTAGTTGAAGTCCTCCTGGACGTTGACGATTTCGTACGCGCCGAGCCGGGGCGATATCAGCGGGGTGTTCTTGGCGGGGTGGCCTGAGGACAGGCCCTCGGGGAGCCCGGCCACGTTGTAGGTGAGCACATGGAACGTGCCGGTGGCGGCGCGGGGGACCTGCGCATCCGCTACCGCGGGCGTGGCGCCGGATGTGGTCGCACAGAGTGTGAGCGCCGCCGCGGCCGCGACGGCTAAGCGTCCGGTGATTCTCAAGGAGACATCCTCTCGGCTGATGACCGGTGACAAGGGGCTGTTGGGCGTGCGGTGTTCGGCTGGTGTTCCACCGCGTTCCTTACCTTCGCTCATGGCTCCCGGACGTCACCACCCTCACGATGAACACGCGGTGCACAGCCTTCCCCCGGCTCTCGACCTGTCCGTACGGGACGAGGAGCTGCCCCCCCGACCAGCTCTCCCGGCGCTCGATGCTGCGCCGCGCGGGGCTGCTGGGCGCGGGGATCGGTACCGTGAGCGTGCTGGACGGCGGCGCCGCACCTGGGGCGGCTTCGACTGGATGACGGCGACGGTGGGCGGGCTGTGGGACAGCCTGCTCGCCGAGGGCAGGCCGTGGTGGATCACCGCCGACTCCGACTCCCACAACGTCTACGCCGACACCGCGATGCGCGTCAGGGCGAGGTCACGGGGCCGGGGCGCGGCGGTGGATCCGCACGGCCCGGCGATGGATGTGCCGGGCGATGCGGATCCCTGGCGCGACCTGTGGTTCTACTCCAACCCCATGGGGTGCCGCCCTCCTGACGAGGGGTCGGGTGCATCCGCCCTGACGACGGGGCGGACGCATCCGTCCTGACGAGGGGGTCGGGTGCATCCGCGTCTCAGAGCTTGCCCGCGCCCGCCTGGGCGGTGACGCTCGCTACGACGGAGGACGCCGGCTCCGCCGTGTACGCGTACGGCGGGGTGGTGAAGTTGCCGGTCTGGGACACCTCCGTGGCCGCCCCGCCCAGGTCGTTGCCGCGCAGCACCGCATAGCCGTCGATGTCGCTGTCCCGGCTGGTGGTCACGGCCACCTCGGTGTCACGGAAGACGTTGTTCTCCACCAGCGTCTGCGCGCCCATCCGGGAGTGCACACCGGTTTCCGCGCCCTGGACGTAGTTGTCGTAGAAGTGGCCGGTGCCGAAGCGCAGGCTGGGAATGCGGGAGTAGACGTTCGTGAACCAGTTGTGGTGGTACGTCACCTTGAGGTGGCCGGTGTCCTCGCTCGCGTTGTTGTCGCTGTGGCCGACCAGGCTGCCCTTGAAGTGGTCGGCGAATCTGTTCCAGGAGACGGTGATGTTGTCGGAGCCGTGGCTGATGTCCAGCAGACCGTCGTAGTAGTCCTTGTCGTGGTCGCGGTCGGCCGAGAGGGTGTTGTGGTCGATCCACACCCTCGTGGACTTCTGCACGGTGATGGCGTCGGACGGCTTCCGGGGCTTGCTGAGGTTGAGATTGCGGACGATGACGTTCGTCGCCTCCTTCAGCCGCAGTCCGCCGCCGGTGAAGCCGGAGCCCGAACCCATTCCCAGTACCGTGGTGTTGGAGCCGATGTCCACCTGGCCGGTGAGGGAGAACATCCCCGAGACCTTGACCACCTTGGCCTTGTCGCCGGTGACGGCGGCCTTGAAGGCGTCCAGCGAGGTCACGGTGGTGGCGGTGGCGTTTCCACCGCCCGTGGTGCCGGCGCCGAAGCCGATGGGGGTGGTCTCGGCGGCGAGACGCGCAGCGGTGGCGGAGCCCGCGGCGGTGCCGGAGCGGGCGGCCGTCGCGTGTGTGCTCTCCGAGCGTGCGGAGTCGGCCGAGTCCGCGTCATGGGCGGAGACCGTGGCGAGGCCACCGAGGGCGAGCGCCGCGGCGACGCCCGCGGCGACCGCCGTCAGCCGGCGTCGGTCGCGAGCGGTGACGGGAGTATTCGAGGCGCTGGTGACATCGGTGGCGCCGGTGACGCCACCGATGTCGTCCGTGGTGCCGTGGTCGTACGTCGAGCGCATAGGGGAGTCCTCTCATTCGGAGGATCTCCACACGGGAGGGGTAATCGCTTGCGGGATAAGCGCGAATGAGCGGGCAAGCACGCTGATCACAAAGGCCGGTGGAGATCGCCAAAGGTGCGGCTCTGACGGGTGCGGGGCCCTGACGCCGGGCGGTGCGGTCAGGACCGCCCCGGCGGACAGCAGCCATCCCGGAAGAAGCTAGTAAGCGCTTGTGACACTGTCAACACCCCTTTGCGACAAGGGAGTTGGCCATAAGGAGAGTTGACGGGGGCGGACTTTGCCGAATCCACAGGCGTCCCACAGATACCGACCGTACCTTTCCATGCTCATGACAGACTTATCCTCCGCCCCCATGGGGCGCCGACGCGTACTGGTCGCCGGAAGCGCGGCCGCCGCGGCCATCGGAATCGGCGCGGGCACGGCCGCCGCGCGCCCCGAGACGGCCGCCACGGCCACCACGGCCACCCGAAGCACCGGTGTTGCAGGGGCCGGCGATTCCGCCGCCATCTGCACGCTCACCAAGGAGCTCACCGAGGGCCCGTACTACCTCGACCACGCCCTCGTACGCTCCAACGTCGCCGAGGACAAGAAGGGAGTCCCGCTCCAGCTCACCCTCACCGTCGTGGACACCGCCACCTGCGCACCGCTCAACAAGGCGCTGGTGGAGATCTGGTACTGCGACGCGCTCGGCGAGTACTCCGGCTTCGTCGGCAACAACGGCCACCAGGAGCCGGACGACGGCACGTTCCTGCGCGGTGCCGTGCTCACCGGCGCCGATGGGGTGGCCAACCTCACCGGCATCTACCCCGGCTGGTACCGCGGCCGCTGCGTCCACGTCCACCTCAAGGTGCACACGGACGTCACGCTCACCCCGGACGGCTCGTTCACCGGCGGCAACGAGATCCACACCGGACAGCTCTTCTTCGACGAGAAGATCACCGAGGCGGTGGCCAAACTCTCCCCGTACTCCACCAACACCGTCCCCCGCACCCCCCTGTCCGCCGACGGCATCTACGGCAACGGCGGCACCGCCGCCGGGCTGCTCGCCGTGACGGCGCTCGGCAGCACCCCGTCCGCCGGTTACCGCGGCACGCTCACGGTCGGCGTCGACCCGGACGCCTGACCCGCCTCCCTGTCCGCCCCGCCCGGCATCCCCGGGCGGGGCCTTCACGGACGTCGTCCGCACCCAGGCGTTCAGGCCAGGCGGATGACGTTCCAGGACATCGGCTCGAGCGTGGTGCGCAGGGCGCCGTCCGCGAGCGCCGTGCCCCCGCCGGGATGCGGGGTGACGCGCTCGGGCTCCGTGAGGGTGTTACGGGCCTCGGGGTCGGCGTCGGCGAGGACGGTGTGCTCGACCACGCGGGTCACCGGCAGGGCGTGCAGGGCGATCTCCAGCGGGAGGGGGCGGTGCTGGTCGCGGTTGACCGCGAAGACCGTCACCGCGCCGGTGGACTCGTCGAGGACGGCGGTGGCGTGCAGCAGCGGGACCTCGCCGTAGACGGCGGTCTCGTTCGTCGGGCTGTCGACGTTGACCTGCAGCACCCTCCCCCGCCCATGGGCCGACGCCTGCGCGAAGGGGTAGAAGGTGGTCTGGCGCCAGGCGGGGCCGCCCGGTTCGGTCATGATCGGGGCGATGACGTTGACCAGCTGGGCGAGGCAGGCGACGGTGACGCGGTCGGCGTGGCGGAGCAGGGCGATCAGCAGCGAGCCGACCACGACGGCGTCGGTGACGGAGTAGTTGTCCTCCAGGAGGCGCGGGGCCTCCTCCCAGTTGAGCGGCTCGGCGTGATGATAGTGGGTCTGGTACCAGACGTTCCACTCGTCGAAGGACAGGTTGATCTTCTTCTTCGACTTCAGCCGGGCGCCGATGTGATCGCAGGTGGCGACGACGTTCTCGATGAAGGACTCCATGTCCACGGCCGAAGCGAGGAAGGAGTCGCGGTCGCCGTCGCGCTCCTCGTAGTAGGCGTGCAGGGAGATGTGGTCCACGAGGTCGTACGTCTCCTGCAGGACCGTCGCCTCCCAGGTGGCGAACGTCGGCATCGACTGGTTGGAACTACCGCAGGCCACCAGCTCCACGTCCGGGTCGATCTGCCGCATCGCACGGGCGGTCTCGGCGGCGAGCCGTCCGTACTCCTCGGCGGTCTTGTGCCCGGTCTGCCAGGGTCCGTCCATCTCATTGCCCAGACACCACAGCCCGATGCCGTACGGATCCTTGTCGCCGTGGCCGATCCGGAGGTCGGCGAGGGCGGTGCCGGACGGGTGGTTCGCGTACTCCTGCAGCTCAAGGGCGTCCGCGACACCGCGTGTGCCGAGGTTGAGCGCCATCATGGGCTCGCCGTCGACCTTGCGGACGAAGTCGATGTACTCGGAGAGACCGAACCGATTGGTCTCGGTGGAACGCCACGCGAGATCGAGCCGGCGCGGCCGCTCCTCGACCGGCCCGACGCCGTCCTCCCACTTGTAGCCGGAGACGAAGTTGCCACCGGGATACCGGATGACGCTGACGCCCAGCTCGCGGATCAGCGCGAGGACATCGGTCCGCAGCCCGGCCTCATCGGCGGCCGGGTGACCGGGCTCATGGATGCCGGTGTAGACGCAACGACCGAGGTGCTCGACGAACGAGCCGAAGAGGCGGGGGTTGACCTCGCCGACGGCGAAGGCGGGGTCGAGGGTGAACCGGGCTGAGACAGCGGCGGAGGCGGAAGGGATCTGCGGCATGGCGGCCCATCTCTTCGGGTGCCGCGACTACGCGACGGCGCGGTTTCGCGGCTATTCGGCATATCGACCAGCGCTCGTTTCTTCGAACGCGACGGTAAGATCTCGCCGCCACATGCGTCAATGGCGGGGCGGGGGTGCGTTGTTTGGGGTGCGCGGCTCGGTTGGGCGCGGGTTTCCTCTCGCGCCTTCGGCGCAAAATGAGCAGCGGCGGGCCGGGACACCGGCGCGCAGCCACGTCGTCGGCCGGCGGCTGGTGGGGGTTGTCCGGGCTGCGCGGCTCGGTGGGGTGCGGCTCCCGTCCCGCGCCTACGGCGCGATTGAGCAGCGGCGGCGGAGGTGCCGGAGCGCGCCCACATCGCCGACTGCCGGGCCGGTGGGCCCGACTCCCGGTGGTGGCCGCCCCCGCCCGGAGCCGAGGCCCGGTGCCGGACTGCCGGAGGCGGGGCTGTTCGGGCACGGCCCGGCACGGCCACATCGCCGGCCATCAGGCCGGTGGGGGTCCGGGTACCCCTTGAAAAAACGGTTGATATAGCGCAACTAATTTATCAAGCGATTTCTAGAGGGCACCACACCCCTGCTGTCCGGCATCGGCCTCGGCCCCCCGGCCAGGCCGCCACCGGCCCGGCGGCCCCACCGGCCCGGCGGCCGGCGGCGAGGGCCCGGCCCGGCACCCCCTGCCCCGCTGCTCAATTGCGCCGAAGGCGCGAGACGGCGCCGCACACGACCACACCGCTCAGCCACACCGCCCAACCGAACGCCGGCCGGCCGAGCGCCGCTCAGCCACACCCCCGGCCGCGCCGCCCGACCGAACGCCCCGGCCGAAGCCGTCCGCTCCCTACTCCGGGCGGATGCCAGTGCTGGACAGCCTCAGCCGGAGCTCTCGCTCCTGGTCGCCCGCCACCGTGCCCTGCTCGCACACCTCGAAGGCGTGGGCCAGGACGTCCGCCACCTGTTGCACCTGGCGGGGGCCGCCCTGGAGGTCGGCGGTGACGGGCGCCGTCAGTGAGGCGGGGCGGGGCTCTTCGCGTGGATCGGCCACCTCGAAGACGGAGGTCCACACCGTGGGCCGCCCCTCCCCCACGTCCTGCGGAAGATTCGTGGTCGCCTCGTCGGACTCGTAGCACATGCGCAGCACACCGAAGACGGCCTCGGCGTCGTATCGCGAGATTCCGCTCACCGCCACCAGCACCTGCGAGGCGGACCGAGGCTGTTCCGGACCGGCCATCGTGGACATGGGGCCACCTTTCCGTTCGGTCTCTTCCGGCTCTTCCGGTTCTTACGGTTCCGGCGAACGCCGGATCTCCTCGGGTACCCACCGCCCCCGGCACATCACCTCTTGAGCGAACCCTTGCCCCTTGACCCACCCGACCCTCGCCACGTCCTACGCCTCGTTGATCCAGTTGCCGCGCGGGTGCGCGAGGGACGGCTGGCGGTCGGGCTGCCGGGGCGTTCGCTGACGACGGTGGTGCTTTCGGTAGCGACCCGCCGACGCCCCCTGCCGACGGGTGGCAGGGGGCGTCGGATCCGTGGTCCGGGTCCTCGGTTCGTCAGTCCTCGAACGCGACGATCATCTTGCCGGTGTTCTCCCCACGGAGCATGCCGAGGAAGGCTTCCACTCCGTTCTCCACACCCTTGATGACGGTCTCGCGGTAGTGCAGCTTGCCCTCGCGGATCCAGCCACCGACCTCCGCGAAGAACTGCCCCTGCAGATCCTGGTGGTCCCCGACCAGCATGCCCTGCATCCGCAGCCGCTTGCCGATGACCATCGCGAGGTTGCGCGGGGCGACGGGCGGCTCGGTGACGTTGTACTGCGAGATCATGCCGCAGACGGTGATCCGGCCGTGCACCTTGAGGCGGCCGATGGCGGCCTCGAGGTGCTCGCCGCCGACGTTGTCGAAGTAGACGTCGATCCCGTCGGGCGCGGCCTCCTTCAGCTGCTCGGCGACCGGGCCCTTCTTGTAGTTGAAGGCCGCGTCGAAACCGTACTCGTCGAGCAGCACCCGGACCTTCTCGTCCGAACCGGCGCTGCCGATCACCCGGGAGGCGCCCTTGAGCTTGGCGATCTGGCCGACCTCGCTGCCGACCGCGCCCGCCGCGCCCGAGACGAAGACCGCGTCGCCCTCCTTGAAGGACGCGACCTCCAGCAGCCCCGCGTACGCGGTGAGGCCGGGCATGCCGAGCACGCCGAGGTAGGCGGGGAGGGGGGCGATCTCGGGGTCGACCTTGACGGCGCTCTTGGCGCTCACCGTCGCGTACTCACGCCAGCCGCCGAAGTGCAGCACGTGGTCGCCGACGGAGAGCCCCTCCGCGTTGGAGGCGATGACCTTGCCGACCGCGCCGCCTTCCATCGGCTGGTCGAGCTGGAACGGCGGCGTGTACGACTTCACGTCATTCATGCGCCCGCGCATATACGGGTCCACCGACATGTAGAGATTGCGGACCAGCGCCTGCCCGGGGCCCGGCTCGGAGATCGGGGCCTCGCGCAGCGCGAAGTCCTCCGGCTTCGGCCACCCCTGGGGGCGGGCGACCAGGTGCCATTCACGGCCGGTGGTGGGGATGACGGACATGGAAGGTGCCTCTCATACGCTTCAGCAGATGAAACAATCATGCTGCTGAATATTTCATGTTGTCAAGTAAATGGGTACGCTGGTTGGCATGACGTCCCGCATCGACCCGCTGACCCTCGAGGTCGTCGAGCTCATCGGCACCATCGTGGCCCGTTATCACGAGGAATACGAGGAGGCCGCAGCCAAGCACTCCCTGACCGGGGCACAGGCCCGGGTGCTGGGCCTGCTGTCCGGCGGCCCGACGCCGATGCGCCGGCTCGCCCAGCAGCTGAAGTGCGAGCCGTCGAACGTCACCGGGATCGTGGACCGTCTGGAGTCGCGCGGCTTCGCCGAGCGCCGCCTCGACCCGGCCGACCGGCGGGTCAAGCTGGCCGCCGCCACCGAGGCGGGCCGGGAGACCGCCGAACGGCTCCGGGGCTCGCTCGACTTCGCGCGCGAACCGCTGGCGGAGCTCTCGGACGAGGAGCGTACGGTGCTGCGCGATCTGCTCAAGCGGATGCTGGGCGTCGCGCCGTAGCGAAAGCGGAGCCCGTAGCGGCCCGTAGCGAAGGCACAGCCGTAGCGCGCCGGGATGCCCGGCTAGGTGCACCACCACAGGAAGCGATTGCAGGTATCCGAGGGCGACGGGGTCGGCGTCGGCGCGACGGTCGCCGGGGCGGTGGGCCCCGGATGCGACGGCGTGGTGGGCCCCTGGGTCGTACCGGGGCCGCCCGGGGCCGAGGAGGTGGCGTCCGACGGATCCGAGGACCCGTCCGGATCGGACGAGGTGTCGTCCTTCTCGTCCTTGGACTTCCCGTCGTCCTTGCCCTTGTCCTTGGACGCGTCCTTGTCCTCGCCCTGGCCGCTGTCCGTCGCCGAGGGGAGCTCGCTCGGGCCGGTCGGGTCCTGGGTGACCGGCCCGTCGGAGTCCGACACACCGCCGCTGCGGTCGGCCACCGGCTCCTGCCGACTGGGCGACGGGGAGGACTCCCGCCAGTGCCCCTCGGTGGCCAGCTCGGCCACGAACACCGCGGCCAGCACCGGGCCGAGCACCGCCGCCATGATCGTCACCCGGCGGCCACGCCCCCGGCGGGCCCGACGGGCGCGGCTGCCGATGAGACGGGGCTTGGGCTTCCGGCGCGAGGCACGGGTGGCACCGGAAGCGGGGGACGCCTGCGCCGCGCGGCGGTCGGCTCGCCCGCCCGTACGTCCGTCCTCGGGCTCGTCCGTACGCCGTTCGGCACGTCCGCCCGTACGCCGGTCCGCGCGGCGGTCGGCTCTCCGCTCCGCACGGGGCGCGGGCGTGTCGGCCCCGCCCTCGTGTGTCGTGTCCGATGCGGCGGAGGGCAGGCCGAGGTCCCCAGCGGGCGTCCCGCAACCGGGGCAGGAGACGGCACCGTTGAGATGGCGGCGGCAGGGAGAGCAGTAATCCATTTCGCCGGGCAGGTTATGTGACCAACGGGTAGGTCAGCAGGACGCGGGGTGTGAGGATCCTGTGCAAAGACCGTACGAATGCCCTCGTCAGGCCGTGTCCCGCCAGCCGTCGGCGGCCGCCCGACCCCGCTCAGCCGGCGAAGGCGGGCTGCGCCAGACCCTGCCCCGCACCCTCGATGACCAGCAGCGACCCGGCGAGCGGCGGCGCGGCGACGCCGAGTCCGACCCGTGCCGAGGTCAGATACAGATCGGTGAGGTCCGCACCGCCGAAGGCACACGCGGTGGGGCGCGGGAAGGGAAGCTCCACCACCCGATCGAGTGTCCCGTCGGGGGCGTAGCGACGGATCGCGGCGCCGTCCCACAGGGCGACCCACACCGCGCCGCCGGCGTCCACGCACAGCCCGTCCGGGAAGCCCGCGCCCTTCTCGACCTCGGCGAACGGCCTCCGGCTTGAGACCACCGGACCATCGGCGTCGTCCACGTCGAAGACGTCGATACGGCGGGTGGGGGTGTCGATGTAGTACATGAGGCGGCCGTCCGGGCTCCAGCCGATGCCGTTGCTGACCGTCACCTGCGGCAGGAACTCCGTAGGGGAGCCGTCGGCGCCGATCCGGGAGAGCGTGCCGCCGCCGGCCGTCTCGTCGTAGCGCATGGTGCCCGCCCACAGCGCGCCGTCCGGCGCCACCGCGGCGTCGTTGCCACGGCGGCCTGGGACCGCCTCGCGAAGCAGCCAGTCGAAGCCGCCGTCGGCTCCGTACATCCCGATGCCGTCGCGGAGGTTGACCACGAGACCGCCGCCCGCGCGGGGCTTCGCCGCGCCGACATGCTGCTCGGTGGCCAGGGTGGTGCGGCGGCCGGTGGCGGGGTCGTAGGTGTGGACGCGGGAGGAGAGGATGTCCACCCAGATCAGCCGCCGGGCGGCGGCGTCCCAGGTGGGTCCCTCACCGAGCACGGCGCTCGCGCGCACCGCGATCTCGAGCGACGGCCGTGTGCTCATATGTCCCGCCTCCGATGTCCCAGCCGCACCGACAGCTCTCCCGCGCCTTTGGCCGCCAGCTCCGCCAGCTCGGCCTGGCGCTCCTCGCTCCAGCGGATCGTCGGCACCGAGATCGACAGCGCCGCGACCACCCTTCCCGTGGAGTCCCGTACGGGAGCCGCCACACAGCTCACATCCGGATTGGACTCCCGCTGCTCGACCGCGATGCCGCGCTCGCGCACGGTGAGGAGATGGCGGCGCAGTTCGACGGTGGAGGTGATGCTGTTGTCCGTCATCGCGGCCAGCGGCTGCTCGCCGGACAGCCGCGCGTCCAGGGCGTCGTCCGTCAGGGAGGCGAGCAGCATCTTGCCGACCGAGGTGCAGTGGGCGGGCAGCCGACGGCCCGCGGCGGAGACCATGCGGACGGCGTGGGTGGAGTCGACCTTGGCGATATAGATGACGTCCATGCCCTCGAGAATCGCGACATGCACGGTCTCGTCGCAGGTCTCCGCGACGCTCCGGGCCACCTGCTGGCCCTCGGCGGCCAGGTCGAGCTGCTCGGCGTAGCGGCTGCCCAGCTGATACGGCCGCACCCCGAGCCGATAGCGGCCGGGCTGGTCGGGTACCTGGACCAGATAGGAACGGGCGGCCAGAGTGGTCACCAGCTCATGGACGGTCGTACGGGGCAGGCCGAGCCGACGGGTGATCTCGGGTGCGGAGAGGGTGCCGTCTCCGTCCAGGAAGAGCTCGAGTATGTCCAGAGCCCGTGTCACCGCGGGCACCAGGCGTCCCATAGTGCTCGCCCTCCCCTTCTGGTCAGATGGCAAGTGTTCGAGATTCCGGCCGGTGGCCGGTATCGCGAACACAGGTTATGCGGAGCGGACTTCCCCCGGCAATGGTCCGGCAAAGTAGGAGCCATGGATTCCGCGCCCGGCTCGTTCCTCCAGCCCGACTCGTTCCCCACCCCCTTCCCCTTCGTCCTCGTGCTGCTGCGGCGGATGGCCGACCATCAGCCGGGGCTGGTCGAGGACGCACTGCGCGAGCTGGGCTTCGGGCGTGCGGTGATGCGCGAGGCCAACCGCCGCTGGCAGGCCATGCAGCGCTCGCCACGGCGGCGCTCGGCGGTCGCCCGCTACCGCTCCGTGCTGGGCCCACCCGAGTCCACCTCCACCCGCCGGATCGGCGATCTGACGAGCGAGGCGCTGAGCTGGTCCGTGCCGCTGTGGCCGGATCTGCGGTTCGAGGTGCTCACCGCGCCGAACGGGGCGGTGTGGAACGAATGGCTGGTGCGCGCTCCGGGCGCGCCCGGGCCGCGGCTGCGTACGGCTGCCGACCTCGTGCCCTGGTCCTGCACGGTGGACGAGGTGGCGCGCGCCTTCGCGCCCGCGCGGCCCATGGAGGGCTCGGCGCCCACCCGCTGGCGGCTGGCCTTCGACGCGCCGGAGGCGGAGAACGGTGAACTCCGCCACTATGTGGCGGAGTTCACCTGGGGACTGCTGCAGCGTGTGGAGAACGTCAGGCCAGCTTCGCCGACAGCGTGATCTCCGTACCGGCGAGCGCCTGGCTCACCGGGCAGTTCTTCTTGGCGTCCTCGGCCGCCGCGGTGAAGGCGGCCTCGTCCAGGCCGTCCACCGTGCCCTCGACGGTGAGGTGGATGCCGGTGATCCCGGTGCCGGGCTGGAAGGTGACCTCGGCCTGGGTGGTCAGCTGGGTGGGCGGGTTGCCCGCCTGGGTGAGGCCGTGCGAGAGCGCCATCGAGAAGCAGCTGGAGTGGGCCGCCGCGATCAGCTCCTCGGGGCTGGTCTTGCCGTTCGCCTGCTCGGCGCGGGACGGCCAGGAGACCGGCTGCTCGCCGATGCCGGAGGAGTCGAAGGTGACGGTCCCCTGTCCCTGGGCCAGATTGCCCTGCCAGACGGTGTGCGCGGTACGCGTCGTAGCCATGCTCGCTGTTCCCTGCTTCCTGTCGGACGTGAGATATGCATGGAGATGATCACCCGGCGGGGGTGCCACCGCTGCCAGCGGCTCCCTGCCCGGAGATCGACTCCGAGCCTACGTTCCAGGCGACCACGGCCGGGCGACCATGCTCAGTTCCGAGTCGACTCACCGTCGCGGTGTCCAACCGGAAGAGCGCGCCGGCGGACGGGGGCAGGCCCAGCCGGCGGGCGGTGAGCACGCGCAGTACGTGGGCGTGCGCCACCAGCACCACATCGGCGCCGTCCTCCGCCTCCAGCTCGGCGGCGATCCGGTCGAGCACCCGGTCCACCCGGGCCCCGACCCGCTCGGGCGACTCCCCGGGGTGGTCGGCGCCGCCCGGCGGGACGCCGTCGGTCCACAGGTTCCAGCCGGGGCGGGTGCGGTGGATCTCGGTGGTGGTGATGCCCTCGTAGCCGCCGTAGTCCCATTCCTGCAGATCGGGCTCGACCGTGAGGTCCTCGAGCCCGGCGAGCCGAGCGGTGCGCATGGCCCGCGCCATCGGGCTGACCAGGGTCAGCCCGACCTTCCGCGCGGCGAGCGGCGGGCGCAGGGCGCGGGCCTGCTCCTCACCGCGCGGTGTCAGGGGCACATCGGTCCAGCTGGTGTGCTTGCGCGACCGGCTCCACTCGGTTTCGCCGTGCCGGATCAGCACCAGCTCAGCCACGGTTGCCGGACGCCTTCTCGTCGCCGGCGGCGGCCTGCTCCTTCTCCTCGTCGATGGCCCGCTTCTCGTTCGACGCGGCGGCGATGGAGGCCCGCACGCTGTCCATGTCGAGGCCGCGGGCCTGGCCGATGACGTCCTCCAGGGCCGGCTCGGGGAGGGCGCCGGGCTGGGCGAAGACCGCGATGTTCTCCCGCACGATCATCAGCGTGGGGATGGACTGGATGTCGAAGGCGGCGGCCAGCTCGGGCTGGGCCTCGGTGTCGACCTTGGCGAACAGCAGATCCTGATGGCGCTCGGCGGCCTTCTCGTAGATGGGCGCGAACATCCGGCACGGCCCGCACCAGGAGGCCCAGAAGTCGATCAGGACGAATTCGCTACCGGACACGATTTCGTCGAAGTTGTCCTTGGTGAGCTCGACGGTGCTAGTGCTCATGCCTGCGTTACCCGCTTCCGTACATCGGCAGATGCCACATGCACGGTAACCCCGCCACCGCCCGCGGTTATTCCGGGGCGGTGGCGCCCTTACGGCTGCTCCGCGGGTCAGGCCGTCCTGAAGCGTATGCCCAGGTCGGCGGGGGTGAAACGGCGTACGTCCCTGGTGGACAGCCCGCGATCGGTCCCCCGGAAGACCCAGAAGCCACCCGTCCTGCCATGGCCGTAGCCGGGCGCGGCGGCGATCACATCGTCGTGTCCGTCCCCGTCGACGTCGAGGAGCGGGGGCTGGGGGGCGAAGGCGTCGAAGCCGTACGGAGTGTGCCGGCCGGGCACCCCCGGGGTGTCCAGGTCCACGGTCTGCTCCCCGCCGTTCCCCTCGTGCGCGCTCGCGGCCGGGTCGTACTCGCCACCGTGCCCGCGCCGTGCACCGGGCAGCAGGGTGAGCCGGCCGTTGCCGTAGTTCTTCTCCGGGGTGGCCACCACCAGGTCGGGACGGCCGTCGCCGGTGATGTCGCCGACGGACGGGGAGCCGCCGAAGCCATCGCCGCGCCGCGCATCGCCGGGCAGGCCCGGCCCCGACGGATCGACCGTGAGATCCGAACGCCCCCGGCCCGGACCGGACCTGGCGCCGTGGACGACGGTCAGCCGCCCGGCGCCGGAGTGCCGGCCGGGGCCGAGGGTCCCCTGGCCGGGCGCGAGCAGATCGTCGATCCCGTCGTGGTCGGCGTCCCCGGCCGCGGGCTCGCGCGGGCCGTCCTCCGTGCCGAGGGCGTGGGCCAGGCGCGCCTCGGGCCGCTTGTCCCGCACCAGGCCCTTGGGACCGCCGCGGTAGTGGGCGACGGGGGTGTCGAGGGGGGCGGTGTCGTCGGGTTCCGGCTTGTCGGGCCGTTCCGACTGCGCGGCGTCGTAGCGGTAGGTCAGCACCACATCGGTGCGACGGTCGCCGTCGAAGTCCCCGGCGGTGGCGGTGGCAGGCGCGGCGGCGGGTGCCGCGCGGCGGGCCCGGCCGGTGGGGAGCGGGGCGGTACGGGCGGGGCCCGCCTTGGTGCCGAACGGCCCGTACAGCACCCGGACCGCACCCCGGCCGTCGGCCGCCGAGGCCAGCAGGTCGGCCGCGCCGTCCCCGTCGAAGTCCCCCACGGCCAGCGCCAGAAATCCGGCCGCGCCACCCCGGAGCGGGCGCGGCGCGGCCAGCCCACGGGGGCCGCCGCGCAACATGACCGTCTCCCCCGTCCGCTCGCCCCGCGGCGAACTCCCGTGCCGGAAGCGCGCCGTCACCAGGTCGGTGAAGCCGTCGCCGTCGAGATCGGTGCGCAGCAGGGGCCCGACGTAGTCGTCCTCGGCGCCGTCGACGACGAGGCGGTGCCGCGGGTCGAGGCCGTGCGCCGAGCCGTAGACCACCGCCAGCCGGGCGGGCAGCGGCCCCCGGGAGGCGCTGGTGGGGCGGATGGCGGTGGCGAAGTCGTCGTAACCGTCCCCGTTGAAGTCCCCGAGCGAGGCACCGGCCGTCCCCTTCGTGGCCCCCTCCGCCGGCTTCGGGCCCCCGTGGCCGCCCTCGCTGCACCCGGCGAGCAGCAGCACGGACACGGTCACGGCGGCGACGGGAACGGACGAACGCACGGCGGCACCTCGCGAGGCGGATCGAGCGGTCACGGACAAGGGGCACGGACAACGGTCACGGACAACGGACAACGGACACAGCTACGGACACGAACGCGGATGCGAACGAAGGCTTCACCGCTCAAGGACTCCAGGAAGCACGCTCGGGTTGCCTCGCGGACGCCCCGCGGAATGCGCGCGACATCGGTCGACGAGGTTGCGATCATGGCGAGAAAACCTCCCCGGACGAGGAAGGGCGATGCCCGATGCCAGCCATACCCGCCGACCCGACAGTGCTGCACCCGATGCCCGAGCAGCCGCGGGTGGTGCTGCTGAAGCCGCTGATCACCTCGCCGCTGATCGAGGCCGGGGAGTTCTCGTACTACGACGACCCGGATGACCCCACCGCGTTCGAGACCCGCAATGTGCTGTACCACTACGGGCCCGAGCGGCTGGTCATCGGGAAGTTCTGCGCGCTGGGCGAAGGGGTGCGGTTCATCATGAACGGCGCCAACCACCGTATGGACGGCCCCTCCACCTTCCCCTTTCCCATCATGGGCGGTTCGTGGGCCGACCACTTCGACCTGATCACCGGCCTGCCGGGCCGGGGCGACACCGTGGTGGGCCACGACGTCTGGTTCGGATACCGGACGATGGTGATGCCCGGCGTCCGCATCGGCCACGGCGCGGTCATCGCCTCCGGTTCCGTGGTGGTGGACGACGTTCCCGACTACGGCATCGTCGGCGGCAACCCGGCCAAGCTCATCCGCCGCCGCTACGACGACGCGGACATCGCCCGGCTGCTGGCCCTTGCCTGGTGGGACTGGCCGATCGAGCACCTCACCGCCCATATCCGCACGATCATGTCCGGAAGCGTGGACGAGCTGGAGGCGGCGGCCCCGCGCTGAGCCTGTCCAGCAGGCGGCAGAGGAGGCTTGCTCTACGGCAACGGCAGTAGAGCAAGCCCCCCTACTCTCAGCCCCCGAGACTCATGTACAGCCGGGTGCCCCGGGGCTGGTACCCGACGCGTTCGTAGACGCGGCGGGAGCCCTCACCCGAGTACTCCAGCCAGACCGACTGGGCTCCCCGGGCGAACATCGTCTCGGTCAGCGCGGCGGTGACCGCGGCGGCGATGCCCTGGCCGCGGAAGGCGGGCCGGGTGCCCACGCCCGCCAGTTCCGCGGTGCCCACGGCGGGTGCCGAGCAGGTGGCCCCTCCGGCGCAGCCCCCATCGGGTGCCCGGACGAACCGGACCGCACCCCCGTCCTCCTGGATCCGGCGCAGCCGGGCCGCCCCCTCCGGGGAGGAGGCGAACTCACCGGCGAACGCCTCGGACAGCGCGGCGTCGATCGCCCGGTAGTCCTCGTCCGTGGACGGGACCGCCACCGGGCCCGCCCCCGGGCCGGCCTCCGTGTCCTGACGAAGGGTGAGCCTGTCCGGGGTGCACACCAGATACGCGTGCACCGCCTCCACGGTGAACCCCTCCTCCCGTAGCGCGGGCTCCACGGCGGGCGCGGCGTCCGGCGCGAACTCGAGCCGGGGCCTGAGGTCGCGTACCCGGAACGCCTCGATCAGCTCCTTGACGTCCCGGGCGGTGGGCCGGGCGCCGGGGAGCGGGGTCGCGTAGTTGATGTACGGGCTGGTGGTGCCGGGATCGAACCCCGCCACAAAGCCCCCGGTTTCGACAAGCACGGGGCGGCGGCGGAGGTTGGCTACGGCAAAGCTCTGGACGTCGGTGCCCATGGTGATGTGACCTCACGAAGAAGCGCGGCGGAAGGCGCCACGAAAGAAACGGTGTGCGGATACGTGGGGCCGCCGTGAGGAGACGCGTGTGGCACCGATCGTTCAGTGCCGACGGCGGCCGCTGGGGGACGCCGAGTCCATGGGCTTCAGTCCTTTGACAGGTAGCAGGCAGGAGGAATCGCCGTCGGCGAACATATCGCACGGCGTGGCCGAGTGACAGTTCGTTTTTTTGGGGGCGGCGGGCACTCCCGACTTCCCGGAGGCCGAAGGCGTCTGGGGCTCGCCGTGCGTCCTGGGCGGCGGCGCGGGCGGCGGCCCGCGCCCGGCCTTTTCTCCGTACGGAGGATTGACGCGGACACACCACGACCTTACCTTCTCGACAGGTCTCGTCGTTCACAAAGAAACATGTCCTTCATGTATGTGGACGCGTGTTCTACCCCACCCCCCACGGGAAGGCATTCCCATGCGCATCCGTACGCTGCTCGCCTCGCTGGCGACCGTGACCGCCGTCATCGGTGGCCTGGCCCTCGCGATGCCCGCCGGCGCCACCACCGCGGCCACGCCCTTCGCCGACCCGTCGAAGGCGCCGGGCGGCAACTTCGACCTGTCGGTGTGGCAACTCCAGGAACCGGTCGGCTCCCCCGGCAAGCCGACGACCATCCCCTCGTCCCGGCTCCAGGGGTCGAACGGATTCCAGGACGACTACTTCTACACCGACAAGCGCGACGGGGCGATGACGTTCTGGGCACCGGAGAAGGGCGTCACCACGCCGAACTCCAACTACGCCCGCTCCGAACTGCGCGAGATGAACCGCAACGGCAGCGCCGCGGACTGGTCGCTGAGCGGCTCCCACAAGTTGCAGGCGACGCTGCGCGTGGTGTCGGTGACGAAGAACGTCTGCGTCGGGCAGATCCACCTCGGCTCGGGCGGATCCTCCACGAAGCCGCTGGTGGAGCTCTACTACCGCGCCAACGGCGACATCGTCCTCGGAACGGAGAACTCCCCCGAGGGCGGCCAGACGCTGCACAACGTGGGCCATGTGTCGGTCGGCAAGACCTGGAACTACACGATCGGCGTCTCCGGCGGCGACACGATCGACCTGACGGTCAACGGCAGCACGACGCACTACGACATCCCGTCGTCCTTCTTCCAGTACAAGCAGTACTTCAAGGCCGGCTCCTACAACCAGTCGTCCTCCGACAGCACCACGAACGGAGCGCGCGTCGGCTTCTACGGGCTGACCGTCTCCCACGGCTGAGCACCTGAGACCCGGCGGTCAAGGGGGCCGCCGGGTCGTCGGTGTCAGCCGCCCGGAAACCGAGCCACCCAGCGCCGCTGCCAAGGGGTCTCGACGGCCCGGTGGTGATGGTGCGCGCGTGTCCAGGCCACAGCGTCCGCGGGCGCCACCCCCGCCATGATGGCCAGGCAGGCGATGACGGTTCCGGTGCGGCCGACGCCGCCTCCGCAGGCGACTTCGACGGGCGTGCCCGCCCGTGCCCGTTGGTACAGCGCGCGGATCTGCCGCACGGCCAGGTCGCGGTCACGCGGCAGCAGGAAGTCGGGCCACTCGATCCACGCCCGCTCCCACTCCAGCTCCCCGTCATGCCGGTGGCGCAGCCGGGTGGACCCCAGGTAGAGACCGAAGCCGGGCAGCGGCCCGTCCGGTCGCGGGTGGCGCAGGCCCCGGCCACGGACCCAGCAGCCGTCCGGGAGCCGAAGGGCACCCGTCAGTGGTGCGTCGCTCATCGCTCCCCGCTCCCGGTCCGAAGACCCACATCTCTCGAAGTGTCGAAGTACAGCCGCCTTTCGACAGCGTAGTCCGTTCGGGCGCATATCCCGCTCCCACGGGGTTACCCAGAGGGGACGGGCGGGGCGTGAGCAGAGTGCGGGCCGGTGTGCTCCTGCTCGGTTTCACTCTCCGCTGGGAAGAGAGGGCCACGGCCATGACGACTCCCGGCAATTTGCCCACACCTGAGCAAGGGCTCGTTCTCACCCACTTCCTTACCGTGCGCGATGTCGTGAGATCGAGACGCTTCTACGCCGACATCTTCGGCGGTGAGGTCGTACTGGAGGAGAACCCGGCCATCGTGCGGGTGGCGAACAGCTGGATCATCATGAACCCCGGAGGCGGGCCCACCCCGGACAAGCCCGAGGTGACGCTTGTGCCGCCGGAGGGCGGTAACACCGTGTCCAGTTTCCTGAACGTCCGGGTCGCCGATATCGCCGCCTTCTACGCCGACGCCGTGGCCAAAGGAGCGGAGTTCCTCACGGAGCCCCTCGACCGCAAGGCCGAGCTGCGCTGCTATCTGCGCGACCCCGATGGCTACCTCATCGAGGTCGGCCAGGCCACCGGCATGCTCCGCGGGGTGTTCGCCGACCTTTGACCCACGGCCCCTCTTTAGGTACGTGAATCATGGGTACCCGAAGAGGAAAGACCAATACATTCGCCGCGCTCGTCGCGGCGCTGGTGACTGTCCTGGTGGTCTCCCTCAGCACGAGTCCTGGAGCATGGGGCGAGAGTCGCGGCCATGGCACCGCGACGGCGCAAGCGCCGTCGCCTTACCCGCAGGCGAAACCGCCCCCCGGCTTTCAGTCCAAGTACGCGGAGGTAAACGGCTTCCGCATGCACTACCTGCGAGGAGGCAAAGGCTCACCGGTCGTGCTGATCCACGGATTCCCCCAGTCCTGGGCCGAGTGGCGGGACCAGATGGGACCGCTCGCCAAGCACCACACCGTGATCGCCGTCGACCTCCGCGGCGCCGGCAACTCCGAAGTCACCAAGAGCGGCTACCAGAAGGCGCAGATGGCCCGGGACGTGCATGCGCTGCTGAAGCGGCTGAAGCTGAACGACGGCGTCCAGGTCGTCGGGCACGACGTCGGTCTGTGGGTCAGCTACGCCTACGCGGCCCAGTGGCCGTCGGAGGTTCGCCGGATGGCCGTGATGGAGGCTCCCATCCCGGACGACAGCCTGTACCGCTTCCCGGCTCTGTCGGCCAACCCGGAGACCCCGTCGATGTGGCACTTCGGCCTGTTCCAGCTGCCTCTCGCCGAGCAGCTCATCTCCCCTGGCCTAGCATCGTCCGCCCTGGCACGGTCGTTCCTTCGCTCGGCGTTTACCGGCCGCACGGACGCGACGGCCCCTCGCGCACGACGTCGCGGGCCGACTTGTCCCGCCGCAGCCCCTGGTAGCGGGGGTGGCGCAGGCGCCCGTCGCGGGTCCACTCGGTGAAGGCGATCTCGGCGACCAGTTCGGGCCGAACCCAGTGGGTCCCGGGACCGGTGCCCGGGTTGCCATCGGCGAAGGGGCAGGTGGACGAGCGCAGGCCCTGCAGCTCCCGGGCAAGCGCCTGGAGGGTCTTGGTGTCGAAGCCGGTGCCGACCTTGCCCGCGTAGCGGAGGTCGCCGGCGCTGTAGTAGCCGAGGAGGAGGGCACCGAGATCCGAGCGGGTGCCCTGCGGATCGGTCCATCCACCGATCACCAGCTCCTGGCCCTGCTCGCACTTGAACTTGAGCCAGTCGGAGGACCGGCCGTGCGTGTACGGGGCGTCCGCGCGCTTGGCGATCAGCCCTTCCCAGCCGTGCTCGCAGGCGTAACGGTAGTAGGTCTCTCCCGCGGTGTTGCGGTGCGCGGTCAGGCGCAGCGGGTCGCGCCAGGTGAGCAGGGAGCGCAGCAGGGCCTTACGGCGGCGCAGTGGCAGCCCGGTGACGTCGGCCCCGGCGATGGACTGGACGTCGAAGAGGTAGTAGTACACACTCACGCCGCTCCGCCTGGCCTGGTCCGGGGAGGCGAGGTGGATGCGTGGCTGGAGGCGGGCGAAGCTGGTGCGGCCCCGGTCGAAGGCGACGACCTCGCCGTCCAGGACGCAGTCGGGTAGCGACTGGGCACCGAGGGCGTCGACGACTTCGGGGTAGGCGGAGGCGGCGGAGCGGCCATTGCGGCTGAGCAGCTCGACACGGCCCTCCTCGCAGCGGGCGAGACAGCGCTCGCCGTCGAGCTTGCGCTCGTAGAGCCAGTGCTCGTCGGAGAACCGCTCGTGCGTGAGGGTCGCGAGCATCGGCTCCAAGTCGCGGCCGTGCGTGACGGGCCCGAGCCGGTGCCGCTCCTCATCCGACAGGCCCCGCAGTGGATCACTCACGTGAGCTGTTCCCCTTCCACTGCCGGCCCGGTTCCGCCCGCCCCGGCTCCGAAGCGTTTCACCGGCCACATTTCTTGCGGCGGGTGTGGCGTGCTGGTCAGT
This sequence comes from Streptomyces sp. NPDC007875, assembly GCF_042868035.1. Taxonomy (NCBI): domain Bacteria; kingdom Bacillati; phylum Actinomycetota; class Actinomycetes; order Kitasatosporales; family Streptomycetaceae; genus Streptomyces; species Streptomyces sp. NPDC007875. Next base: position 199,923 of record NZ_JBIADZ010000018.1, read on the forward strand.
CGCTCGACAGGGCCTCGAGCAGATCCCCGGCTTCGGGGTGCGGCAGGGCTCGGGCGACGTCGGCCACGGCGACCATGCCGACCAGGTCGTGCCCGTCGATGACCGGCAGCCGCCGTACCTTGTGATGGCTCATGGTCGTGAAGATCTCCTCGGCGTCATCGTCGGCGCCGATGGTCACGGCCTCTCCCTGAGCCAGCTCACCGACCTTCGTCCGAGCGGGGTCCTTCCCCTGACCGAGGACCTTCACCACGATGTCACGGTCGGTCACCACGCCCTTGAGCCGGTTGTCGGTGCCGCAGATCGGCAGCGCACCGACGTGCAGATCGGTGAGCTTGTGCGCCGCGTCCAGGACACTGTCCTCGGCACTGGCACAGTCGGCCCCCGGCGTCATGATGTCTCGTGCGATGGTCATCGATGTCCCTCCTCACGGTGAGACGTCCCCGCCCCGCTCCCGGCGACGCGGGGACGTCACTTTGCGGATCAGCGGCCGAGTGCCCGGACCAGCCCCTCCTCATGCATGCTGGAGCCGCCCACAGGGCCCCGCCCCTGGTGTCGACCCGTCCGGCGGGGCAGCGCCCCCGCGGCCTCTCACCCACAACCGCCTCAGCCGAACGCCACCTGCTCCGCTCCCCCTGCGCGGGATGCGCACGTCCGCTCAAAGAGCGCTGGTCGGTCGCGGGTGGGGCCCTCGTGGCCGATGCGCTGTGGAGTGCTCGACATCGGGCCTCATCGCGTATTCCGCTGTGACCTCGGTGGCCTCCGGCGGTGGCTGGTGTCGCACACCGGGTAGCTCGCGCTGCGGCCGCACAGGCACACGGCGGCCGTGAAGCGGTCGGAGCGGACCACGCTGCCGTCCGGCAGGGCCACCTCGACGGGCCCCTCGATCAGCATCGGGCCATCCGTTCCCAGCGTCACCCGCACGACACGCGCACGCCCGCACGTCCGGTGCTCCGGACACGTATCGTCGCCCTCACCACGCTCGTTCGGCACGGATCACCACCAGCTCTTCCTTCTCCCCGCCCGGCTCGATCAGCCCGCGGGCCTCCAGCCACGCGGCCTGCTCGCGCAGCACCGGCCCGAACGGGATGAGGCGGCGGCCGGTTACGGCCGCCCGCAGGCCCGCTCGTCCCAACCGCTCCACTGTCTCCTCGACGCCGCACAGCGCGGAGTGGACCAGAAGGAGCACACCCCCGGGGCGCAGGAGCGGCGGCGCGTCCCGGCAGATCTGGTCGAGCAGCGCCCGGCCGTCGACACCGGCGTTCCACGCCACGGCGCGGCCCCGACGGGCAGCCGGGGAGGGGACGTAGGGGGGATTGGCGACAATGAGATCGAAGCGGCGGTCGGCCACCGAAGTCAAAAGATCGCCGCGCATCACGTGGATACGCAGCCCCTCCAGCCGGGAGCGGAGCCACACGGTGGCCACGGCCAAGGGCGAGATGTCGACGGCGGTCACCTGCCCCGCGCCTGACCGGGCGGCGGCGATGGCCAGGGCGCCGCTTCCGGTCCCGATGTCCAGGACGACGGTGCCCTCGGTGATGTTCTCCCGGTCCAGCGCCTCGGTCAGCAGCCACGTGTCATGCTGCGGCGCGTACACCCCCGGAGGGGTCATCAGCATCATCCGCCACGAGTACCCGAAGATGGCGCCATGGCACACCTCCCGCGGCCCGCAGCGGGATAGGTGGCCCGCTTGATTCTCCGTGCCGGGGGTTACCCGGTCAGCAACCGGCCAACACCGTCGCGGACCGGGCGCCACCACTGGCCTTCCGAGCCCGGAGGAGAAGCGCATGACCGAGACCATCAAGGAACAGACCCTCGGGCAGCTGGGCGGGAAAGGCAGTGTCCTGGCGCGGCAGCGGCGCGACCATGCTGAGCTCGACCGGCTGATGGATCACTACGCCCTCGCGGGGGGCGACGAGCGGGAGCGCGTGCTGAAGGAGATCGTCCAGCTTGTCTTCAGCCACGCCTTCGCCGAGGAGACCGTGCTGTGGCCGGTGGTCAGGCGCGGTGTGGCGGACGGAGAAGAACTCACCTTCCGCGTGGAGGAGGAACACCAGGAGATCAACGACCTGATCGCCGAGGTCGAACGCCTCTCCCCTGGCGATCCCGTGCGTGGGGAGAAGATCGAGCGCGCCTTCAGCCTGATCCGTCAGGACATCCGCGACGAAGAGGACCTGCTGCTGCCCCGGCTACAGGAGGCGATGAACGCGGCCCGGCTGCGCCGGCTCGGAGCGCTCTGGGAAGCCGCACGTCTGACCGCCCCCACCCACCCGCACCCCGCCATCCCGCGGCGCCCTCCGGGCAACGCCGTCCTGGGCGTGCCACTGAGCGGATACGACAGGTCGCGCGACCTGCTCGGTGGCCCCATCGGTCAGGGTGTCAGGAAGCTGCTGGGCTGGGCCGCGGGACTGCTGCTCGCGGCCTTCACCGCAGCCCGACGGCTGCGCAAGAGGTCATGAGAACGGGGTGTTCCCCTCGCCGTCCGCGCGTTTCCGCAGGCGATGGGCGGGGACCCGCCCTCTGTGGTGGCGTATGGATCGGAGCAGCGGGTTCGGCTTCCCGCGCTGCGGGCCGGCTGGCTGACGCAAACGTTCGTGCACTGGCCCTTCCGTCCGGATCAGGTTCGGACTCTGGTGCCTGAGGGGCTGGTCGTGGAGACGTACGAGGGCGTGGCACGGGTGAGTCTCACGCCCTTTGTCATGGCGCACGTGCGTCCCCCTGTCATACCCGCGGCGGTGCCGGGGGTCCCGACGTTCGCGGAGACCAATCTGCGGACCTACGTCCGGCGTCCGGGCGGGCGGGACGGGCTCTGGTTCCTGTCCATCGAGGTGGCCTGCCCACTGATGGTGGGGGCTCGCGCCGTCGGCGCGCCGTACAACCCGGGCAGACTGAGTGTCTCCCGGAAGGGGAATGCCATCTCCTACGTCGGCTCCCGGTGGGGCGGTACGCCGTCGTACCATCTGGCCGTCCGCCCCGGCGAGCCGATGATGCCGACCGATCGGGACGTATGGCTGACCTCGCGCTGGCGGGCGTACACGCGTCGGCTGGGCGCGCTGTGGGAGACACCTGTCGAGCACGAGCCCTGGCCGTTGTCCGACGCCACGGTTGACGTGCTCGAGGAGACGCTGACCAGCGCGGCGGGCCTTCCCCCTCCCCTCGCCGAGCCCGTGGTGCACTTCTCGCAAGGCGTCAGCCATGTGCGTCTCGGCGTCCCCCGGCCCGTCGGGCCGTTGGTGACCCCGGGGGATGCCACCTGAGGCCCCTCGCCGGCCGTCATCGTCCGAGACATGCGACGGGAGCGCATCTACCCCTTCGACACGGTGCGCATCGTCCCGTTCCGCGTGAGCGTCGGAGCGAGCGCCGGACCCTCGAGGCCGGATCCCTCGGACATGGGCTTCACCACCGGTCGGCGAGGGCGTGGGGCTTGCGCTGCGTGTTCTGCCCGGCGTACTCGCCCGCCGCTGTGCGCCTCCATCCCGACCGCTTCGCGGACATCGTGGACACATGGGAGCACCGGGCGACGCCGGGAAGGGGGCGCCATAAGGGCCCCCTTCCTGACCGGGCTCGCGTCCGCTGCCCAGTACGCCCACCCCGCCCCCGCGGCCAGCCCGCCGACCGCGGCATCCGGATGAGCCGCCCGGCAACCGAGTGGAGCCCGCCCCGGTCGGTGGCGCAGGGCGCCGACCCCGGGTACCCGTCGAGGCATGATCAAGCGCGCGCTGTGGCAGGGACTGATCGCCGGCACCGCTGGAGGTCTCGTGATGACACTCGGTGAGAAGATCGAGCAGGCCCTCACCAAACGGCCCGACTCGCACGTGCCCGCCCGGGTCCTCCAGCGCCTGACCGGCCTGCCCGAAGTCCCCCAAAAGCAACCCGTGCCGGTGAACTGGGCCATGCACTTCGGCCAGGCCGCTGTGCTCGGCGTGCTGCGTTCGGTCATGGCCCACGTCGGGCTGCGCGGCCCGGTGGCCTCGGCGAAGTTCATGGTCGTGCGCCTCACCAACGACCAGATCCTCGAAAACGCCACCGGCGTCGGCGCCCCGCCCGCCACCTGGCCCCGCGAGGAACTGATCGTGGACGTGCTGCACAAGGCCGTCTACGCCTTCGCCACCGGCGCCATCGCCGACGCCCTCGCCGCACGAGGCGGCCCCGGGCCCGGACAACGCCACGCCGCCCTCCGCCCCGGCCGCCACATCGGCGTCGGCCCCCTGCCCCGCAAGGACGCCTACGGCCGCTGACCCAGCCCCCGGGAGCGGGTCATAGGCGAGCCGACGCTCGGGCGCCCATCCCGTTCGCACGGCTCGCGACGTGGGCCGTATGCCAAGTGGCCACTCGCCCGGCTCATGGGTGTGCCCGTCGTGGTCAGCGCGATGCGTGGTGACCCCTCCGACGCGGCCACGGCCTCGCCTATGACCCGGGCGTGTGCGGCCGGGACCAGAGCGAAGCCCGACCACCGCCGTGCGCGTCCCGTGACCCCGCACTACTCCCACCGCGAGAAAGCGGCATGTCTCGTGCTCGCCTGCCTGCATCACTGGCCGGAGGCTGGGCACACGAGGGCGAGCCCAGGGGGGGACTCTTCCGAAGGAGCACCGTCGTGATCAAGAAGCTGCACGATATGGGCCTGCGCAGCGAGCACGTCTACACCACCGCTGTAGCCTCCATCGCCCTTTCCGTCGGCACCTGGGCCGCTTCCCTCCGAGTCGAGCCCGGCGCCGGAATGGACCGTGCCGACCGGTGGGGCATCTTCGTCGGCGAATGGGCTCCCACGCTCTTCGGCCTCGGCCTGGCCCTCTCTCACTACGAGCAGGACGAAGGCTCTCTCATGGGCAAGGTACACACCGACGGCGAGCGGCAACGCCAGATGACGGGCAGCGCCTAGCACCGCGCCCCCGCATGAGCTGAGGAAGGCGACGCCCGGCTTCGGCTTCCTCAGCGTCGCGGACTCCTTCTTGGTGGGTTCCATGACAGGAGGGACCGCATCGGCCGGTCCGCCCTTGCGGACACGAGACCACCTACGGCAAAAAGGACGAGCCTATGCGTACCTGCACACCGCGCAAGAAATCCTCCGACGGAAACGACTCGCTCGCCGTGGCACACGGCACGTTCAACGTCGTGGGCGGCTTGTGGCCGCTTCTGCACCTGCGGAGCTTCGAGTGGGTTTTCGGGCCGAAGACGGAGCGGTGGCTGCAGCAGGCGGTCGGCGGCCTGCTGGTCTCCAACGGGGTATCCCAGCTCGTCGGGGCCACCTCGGCCGAGGGACGTACCGTGGCGCGGCGCGTCGGGCTCACGACAGCCCTGACACTGCTGGCCATCGACCTCGTCTACGTGCCCAAGGGGCGCATACGCCCTACCTACCTTCTCGACGCCGCGATGGAGGCGGGTTGGATCACCGCCTGGCTCCATACTCCCTGCCAGAGCCCGGCTGGCAAGGCCCGGACCGGCAGTGGGCGAACCGCGGCCCCGCGGCGCTGGCGACTGCGCGACCATACGGGAGCCCGCCGGTAGGCGGAAGGAAGCTGTGTGCGGCCGATACGTCTCCCCGGACCTGATGGCACCGGTCACAGAGCTGCACCACGCGTAACTGCTCGAGCGCCTGCACAGTGACCCCGTGGCCGCCGACTGACCACGAGGGTGGACACGCCTCAGCCGTCCTTGCCCATGGCCTTGCGGACGGTGTCGCGGGTCCGGTCGATCATGGCCGCCATCGGACCGAGGGCGACGTTCTTCGCCGCGGCACAAGCACCATAGGCAGAGAAGGGCTGTGATGGCAGTGGGGCACGGCGGAGACGTCATCAATGAACTGACCACCGACCACCGCGAGGTCGACGCACTTTTCGAAGAAATCCAGGCCGCCACTCCGGGAAATTCCGAGCGAAAGCGACTGCTGGACCAGCTCACCATCGAGCTGGTGCGGCATTCAGTCGCCGAGGAACAGTACCTCTACCCCGCCATCCGTCGTCGCTTGGCAGGAGGCGACGCGATCGCCGACAAGGAGATCGCCGATCATTCCCGGGTCGAGCAGTTGTTGAAGGACTTGGAGCAGCGCGGGGCGGACGCCGCTGACTTCGACGTGCTTGTCACCAAGCTGAAGACAGAGGTCACGAGCCACGTCAGTGATGAGGAGCAGAACCTCTTCGTCCAGCTGCGGCAGGCGTGCGATGCGGATGAGCTGCACGAGCTGGGAGAAAAGATCCGGCACGCGAAGAAGACCGCCCCCACCCGGCCGCACCCCAGCGCCCCGGACACCCCGCCGAGCGACAAGATCCTCGCACCCGGTACGGGCCTGGTGGACCGAGCCCGCGACTTCGTCACCGGACGCGGCAAATAACGGAGACGCTCGTCGCGTAACCGGCCGTTGAGCGCCGGAACCACGTCCATGTACGGGGCCATATGGAAAGCGGGACCGGAAGTCCGCGCCGCAGCGCGGCGGCGAGCGTTCCCACAGCGGCCCCAAGGGCCCGACCCGCGACCAGCTCTACAACGAGGCCAAGCAGCGTGGCATCGCGGGCCGCTCGCACATGACCAAGCAACGGCTGGCCAAGGCGCTCGGCCGCTGACCACCGGGCCGCCCCCAGCAGGGGCGGTGCCGCGGGCTCAAATCCCACCGCTCCCGCTCGTACGCCCCTCTGCCCTTGCGGAAACGCAGGACAGAGGGGCGTTTCGCGTGTGGACACGTCCCAGTACGTGAGCGTCAAGTCCTGAGGCTGCTTGCCCCGACATGCCCGTGTGAACAGCTCCACCTGGTCAGGAGCGAGGACCAGGGTGCGTCGTGACTTCTTCGTCTTGGGGCCCCGGTACCTGCCGCCCTCGGCTCGACGCTTCCACGCACGTTGTACGCGGAGGGTGGGCCGCTTGCCCGTAAACGTGAAGTCACGCGGCTCAGACGCGTGTGCGCGCAGGGATTCGCGCCTTGTTCGACCGACCCGAGACCGAACCCTTCACCCTTGACCCAGCCGGGCGGCCATGGCTGTCCGTGACCGTTCACCAGATCGCGGAAGCGTTCGCCGCCGCCGCGTCGTCAGAGCTCTCGCGCTCCCACTTACCGTCGCGGGTGCCGCCGACACGCCAGACGACCCCGTAGGAGACGGTGCCGGCCCTGCTCGTGTGAGTCTTGATGTGCGCCATGAGAAGCAGCGCAAAGGCGCCGTGTGAGGCAACCGTGAGGCGTCGGGGTTCGACCAGACGGCCAAACCCCGACGTATCTGGAGGTCAGGAGGATTTTCCCGAGGTGGGGCGGGTGGGACTCGAACCCATAAGCGTGACGCCTCTCACCTGCGACGATGCCAAAACAACGGACAAAGCGGCCCGTTCCCGTCCGGCTGGACCCCGCTCGATCCGGCTCGACCGAGGAGCGGTTAGGCGTTCGCCACACCGCCCTCTTACACGTACAACAACTGGCTCCGAGGAGCGTAGAAAGAATCCCCAGCCGTGTTCCTGACTCCTCCTCCGAGACGGGAAAGACTACCGGCCTCGACGGGCCCCCTGTCACGCTGCGTAGTGATCGAGTTCTATGCCGGCGCGGAGCGGCCCACTTTGCCGGCTGCGCCGGGCTCGACTGCATCGCTGTCCCTGGCGGAGAGTGGACCAGCAAGCTACCGCTGAGCCCGGAGTCAGCCCTCTCGCCACTGGAGCGGCCGCTCAATCCGGCAGGAGTTCAGGCGCCTGTGACCACGCTCGGCTCGCCCGTGGTCCACGAGGTGTGCAGCACACGGCGGTCGATGCGCCACCCGTTGTCGGTGCGGACGAATGAGTCCGTGTACGTGCCACCGGTGTGGTAGAAATCGGTGCCGCGGTGGTGATGGGCGATGATCTGTGTTCGCGTGCGTGCTCCCTCGTCGGTGGGCTCGACCCAGATCGCTCCCAGGAGGTGCTGGGTGGCATCGAGCCGCCTCATGAGGTCGCCGATGGCACCTGCGATCTCGTTCGCGCCCCGGGCCATCACGCCGGTGAAGTCCTCGCCGCCCGGGATGTAGCTCTCAAAGGTGTTTTCGAGCTCTGCGGTGTCGGTGAACGCGTCCGCAAGCTGACCGAAGTCACGGCTATCCAGCGCCTCCACATATCCAAGGATCACCGACCGGATCTCTGCTTCGTCGCGACCGTCGATCTGCTGGGTGTTCTGCGTCATTACCCTTTTCCTTTGCTTCTGTGGTGCATGAATTGGTCGTTGGTGGACGGGAGAAGGCAGGTCAGGGAGCAGCACGTCGCTGGCGTGCTGGGTGTCGATGTATTCGTCCACACAGGCGACGCGGTCATCGCGGTCGCCGCGCCGCGGTGGCCCTGTTGGAGCAGCGTCTCGGTGAGTGACCGCCCCAGGCCTGCTCAGGCGGCGGTGATGTGCCAGGTGTGGGGATCGCGCGTCATGTCCGTACCTTCTGGGCGGCCGGCTTGTGACGGCCCGTCCGGTCGCGTGGTCGGTGGTGGGGGTGTGCGGTCACATCTGTCCCAGGCCGCCGTCGACGAAGAGTTCGGCGCCCGTGGTGAAGGAGCTCTGGTCGGAAGCCAGGAACACCGCGGTGGCGGCCACTTCCTCGGGGCGGCCGATGCGGGCCAGGGGGATGCTGCTGCCCATCTGGTCCCTGACCTGCTGCCGGGACTCGTCGTCGTGCGCACCGGCCGCGACGTAGGTGGCAGGTGTATCGATGGGGCCGGGGCTCACAATGTTGACGCGGATACCGCGTTCAGTCAGTTCGTAGGCCCAGGAACGGCCCAGGCTGCGCAGGGCGGCCTTGGTCGCGCCGTACAGGCTCATCTGGGGAACGTTGCGGGAGGCGCTGACCGAACCGACGAGGATGATGGAGCCGCCGTTCGTCATCAGAGGCAGGGCCTTCTGCACGGTGAACAGCGCTCCGGCCACGTTGACGGAGAAATGCCGGTCGTAGTCTTTCTGAGTGATCTCGGTCAGAGGGATCACGCTGCCGCCGCCCGCATTGACGAAGACGATGTCCAGCCGGCCGTGACGTTGCCTGATCGCGCTGATTACCTGGTCGATGGTATGAGGGTCGGCGACGTCGCCCTGGACGCCGGCGGCCTGGGTGCCGAGGTTCTCGACGGCGGCATCAAGTTCCGGTCGCCGTCGGCCGGTGATGTAGACGAAGGCTCCCTCCTTGATGAAGCGCCGGGCGGTGGCCAGGCCGATACCTGCGGTGCCGCCGGTGATGAGAGCGACCTTGTCGGACAGCTGTCCCATGGTCAGTTCCTTCTGGTGTTGTGGCCGAGGCCCTGTGGTGTTCGTTGTTTCGGGTAGGAGATCGGAGCTGTCGGGCAGGCTCCGCCACCGGGCGAGTGAAGGTCGAACGGGCCCAGAAGCGTGGCGGCGAAGGTCGTGGCTGCCGCTACGCAGAAGGCCGGGCCCGGGCTGGAGGGGAAGGAGGCGGCGTTGTCACCTGCGGCATGGTCGCGACGGTGATCGCGAAGCCGAGGGAGCCTGCGACCTGCTGGGTGGTCTGGAGTAGGCCTGACATGGAGCCGGCGTCTTCCGCTTCCGGACCGGGCCTGATCACCACTGCGGTCGGGGTGAAAACCGTGGCCGCCCCGACGCTTTGGATGAGCAGCGCGGGCAGGACGGCCCGTGGCGTAGCTGTCGGCGGAGTCGAGGGCAGGGAAGCGAGGAACTCACCGTGACCAGGAGCGCCCCAGTGAGCGTGAGTGAATGCGAAGCCCGACGTCAGGTGCCCAAATGCAGCGCGCGTTGGCAGTACTGCACGACCACGAAGAGGATGGCCGATCAGGTGCCGCCGATGAGCGCCATGATGGCCGGCCTTCAGCCCAGCAGCAGTACTGCTGCGAGAACGAAGGACAGGATCGGCCAGGGGACTCAGTGGTATGGATGAAGCCGTAGAGGAGCGCGAGGGGTCCGCCGGTGGCGGCGGCATCCACGTGTTCTCGAACATCGCCACCGACCACCCCCGCAACAGCAAAGCCGGGGCCGACACCGGCTAACCCACCAGGTCACGCCCGGCCCGACCCGCACCAATTCCCTCGGTGGAACGGAGCCCTCTTCAACGCGGGACGACCGCTACTGTCCCGAACGAGCGCAAGCAGGAAAACGCGGCGTCATCGTCATTTCCGCTTCGGCCCTCGCTCGTACCGGTTACGCCGAGCGGCATCAGGCCGGGTTCTCGCAGAAGGCCTCCACGTTGTTGCCGTCCGGGTCCCGCACGAAGGCGGCGTAGTAGCTGTCGTGGTACTGCGGCCACACCTTCGGCTGGTACAGAACCGGCGCCCCCTGGGCCACGGCCGCGGCGTAGAAGGCGTCGACCGCGTCACGGCCGGGCGCCGCGAAGCCGAGGTGCGTCTCGCGTGAGGGCGATGCCGGTCCGACCACCGGACCGATCCAGAACTCGGGGCGCCCGGGCCCGTAGCCGATACGCTGCTGGTGCTCGATACGACGGCTGGCGCCCAGAGGCGCGAGCACGGCGTCGTAGAACGCCGCGCTCTTCTCGGGATCGGCGACCTGGATCTCCACGTGGTCCAGCACGTTTTCCTCCTCATGGGGGTGGTGCGGAGTGGGGACGGAAACGATCAGTCCTGGTAGTCGAAGAAGGTCTTGATCTCCTCGAGTACCCGCCCGGGTGCCTCGTGCAGGAGCCAGTGCCCCACTCCCTCGACAGGGCTGCCTGTCGCCTGCGGAGCGGCGTCCTTGAGCGCAGTGTGGAACGCATCGAAGAGCTGCGCCTGGGCGATGATGTGGACGGGCATGTCCAGGGGCTTGCGCATGAGGCGGCGGTTGTCGGCCTCGTCCTGCGGCCATGCCTGGTAGTAGCGCGACCCGTTGTGCAGCACGCCCGGCCGGCCGTAGACGCGCGCGTACTCTTCGAGGCTCTTCTCCGGGGCCGGTGCTCCGAGCAGTTGATAGAAGTACGAGAGGAAGAGGCGCTCCTGTCCGGCTACGAGCTGCTCGAAGAGCGGTTCCTGCTGGAAGAAGGAGAAGTGGAACGACAGCGGCTTGAGCTGGTCGAAGGTGAGTGAACCGCCGACGAGGCCAAAGTCCATGATCATCAAGCCGTCGAACTGTTCGGGCCACTGAGCCGCAAGGGCATAAGCGACGGCGCTGCCGAAGTCGTGCGCGACCAACTGCACCCCCTCCTGGTGGCCGAGCTGGAGGAGCAGGCGGTGCACGTAGCGGGCGAGCGTGGCCTTGTCGTGCGAGGGCAGCTCGCCGGTGGTGTCCCCAAGTCCCGGCAGGTCCACGGCGATGACCGTGTGGCCCGGCAGCAGGTCGGGCATGATCGCCCGATATTCGTACCAGCTCTCCGAGAAGCCATGGAGCAGCACGATGGTGCGGGGGCCGTCGCCTCCGACGACGTAGTGCATCTGAAGGCCGTCGATGGTCGTGAAGCGGTGCTCGAAGTGCTGAGCGAACTCCGGGTCATCACGGGTGGCGGCGTCGTAGCCCTCGCTCAACGGGGCTTCTGAAAGGGAGTGGAGGTGTGCGGACATGAGGGTGCTCCTGAAAGTTGACAGGGGGTGCCGGTCGGCGCGTTAATGTAACTAACCTTGATACAGCTTACACAGTGTCGCGCCGCCCGGAACGGCCGTCCTGCGGAGCAAGGAAAAGCGGGCCCGTGTGGGCTCATCGCCGTTGGTCCAAGAGGGACGGAGCCCCCCGGCGAGTGGTGACGGGACGGAACGAGTGCTCCCGCACCACACCTCAGGAGTCGGCCCCACCCGTGCGTTCACCCATCCCAGAACGGAGTCACATCAATGACGTCGGCATCGACATCCGCGAAACCGTCTCTCTTCACGCCCGATTCACTCGGAGACATCAAGCTCGCCAACCGTGTCGCGATGGCCCCGCTGACTCGGATGCGGTCGGGCTCCTCCGGCATACCCGGTGACCTGATGGTCGAGCACTACCGACAGCGAGCGAGCCTCGGACTGATCGTCACCGAGGGCGTCTACCCCAGCCGCGAGTCGCAGGCCTTCGTGGGGCAGCCGGGCATTGTCACTGACGAGCAGGCGGCCGGCTGGCGGCGGGTGGCCGAGGCCGTACATGCCCAAGGCGGCCGCATCGTGATGCAGGTCGTGCACGCCGGTCGCGTCACCCACCCCGATGTCAACGGAGGGCGGCACATCCTGGCTCCCAGCGCGATCGCGATCAACGGCGAGGGACACACGGAGAAGGGCAAACAGCCCTACCCAGTGCCGCAGGCACTGACCGCCCCGGAAGCCCGAGCAGCACTTGAGGACTTCGTCACGTCCTCCCGTCGGGCGATCGAGGCCGGTTTGGACGGCGTAGAGGTCCACGCCGCCAACGGATACCTGCTGCACGAGTTCCTCTCCCCAGCGTCGAACCACCGCACCGACGAGTACGGCGGCACACCGACGAACCGGGCCCGCTTCGTCGTCGAGGTGGTCACGGCGGTGGCGAAGGCCATCGGCGCCGGGCGGGTCGGGTTGCGAATTTCGCCCGAACGCAACATCAAGGACGCCCTGGAGACCGACAGGGACGACGTCCTGGCCACCTACGGCCACCTGCTCGACCGCCTGCGCCCGCTAGGCCTGGCCTACCTTTCCCTCCTGCACAAGGAGCTGGGAGGAGACCTGGCTCAGCAGTTGCGCCGGCGCTTCGGGGGCAAGTTGATGGCCAACAGCGGGTCCGCCTCGATCACCACGCGCGAGGAAGCGGTGGAGCTGATCGAGGCCGCTCACGCCGATGTCGTAGCCGTGGGCCGAGCGGCCATCGCCAACCCCGACCTGGTGGAGCGCTGGCAGGGCGAGCACCTGGAAAACGTGCCGCGCCCGGCACTCTTCTACACATCCGGCCCCGAGGGTTATACCGACTACCCGTTCCTCCAAGGCGGACAGAACTAGGGACACGGGCGGGCCCGAGCCTGCCGTCGTTCGGCGCGGCCCGCTCGCTTTGCGGTCTGTCCCCGGGCCGCCACAAGGCCGCGTCGCGGCACCACGGCGTGGCAGTGCGGCGAGGTGGGGGCGGCGGCGGCACACCGCTGATGCGGGTCGCCACCGACACTCACAGCAAAGTGTAATCAAAGCTGTTATATTTTATTTGAGCGGCTGGTGCAGCACCTCCGGCGTCCTTCACTGGAGGTGGCGGGCTCCCCGCAGCCTGCAGGGCCAGCCTCAGAGCAATTCTCCAAGGAGTGGGCAATGGGACAGCTTGACGGAAAGATCGCCCTGGTCACGGGCGGCACCACTGGTATCGGCCTGGGCGCGGCCCAGCGTTTCGCACGGGAAGGCGCCACCGTCTACATCACGGGGCGCCGCAAGTCCGAGCTCGATGCCGCTGTGGCAGCGATCGGCGCGGACGCCGTGGGCGTGCGGAGCGACGTGTCCAGGCTCGATGATCTCGACGCCCTGTACGCGACCATCAGGGAGCGCAGCGGACGGCTCGATGTGCTGTTCGCGAACGCAGGAGTGGGCGGTGTCACAGAGTTCGCAGACGTGACAGAGGAGGAGTACGAGCGAACGTTCGACATCAACGTCAAGGGCATGTTCTTCACTGTGCAGAAGGCGCTCCCGCTCCTTCCCGAGGGTGCCTCTGTCATCCTCACCTCCTCGACCAATGCCTCCCAGGGCATTCCGGCGATGAGCGTCTACAGCGCCACCAAGGCGGCTGCGCGCAACTTCGCCCGGTCTTGGGCAGCCGAGCTGGCGGGACGCAAGATTCGCGTCAACTCGATCAGCCCCGGCCCCGTCGAGACCCCCGGTCTCCTGCGCTTCGCGGGCGACGACGCCGATGCGCAGCGCGAACTCAAGGAAAACTTCGCCAGCTCCATCCCCATGGGGCGGGTAGGGCACGTGGACGAAGTGGCCTCCGCCGCCGTCTTCCTCGCTTCCGACCAGAGCTCGTTCACCACGGGTGCCGAACTCTTCGTCGATGGCGGCCTCGCCCAGGTCTAGGAAGCAGACGGCCTGCAGGACGTTTCACCGCGGACTGGGCAGCAGCGAAACCGGGCTTCCGGCCGTACAGAACCCTGCCGGAAGTGCGCACGGTGGTATGCATGGGCGCGCCCCAGCTGCCCGCCTCCGTAGGCACGCACGGTCGCGCTGCCCAGGCGCGGTGACCATGCAATACCGGTGCAACGTCGGTCGTTGCGCATTCCTGCGCTGGCGGAGCGGGGAGCTCCCTTACGGAAAAGGGGTCAGGGGCGTGCGGCGTGCGCGCGAAAGGTCGCATGAGTCCGGCCGTGCACATCCTGACCTGGCTGGCGCGCGACCGGCGCGGCACCGACAAAGGGGACACAACGCCCCAGCGCATCGCCGTTTCCCTCAGCGATCCCCCGGCCAGGAGCTTGACCGGTGATCCCTGTCGGGCGTGGGCGATATCCGCACAGTAGGGACGAACGGCGCAACCCAGCTCCGCGAGCAACATCGGCACGTGCCTTGCTGCGGATGCCCTGAGGCACGATCGCGGACGCCCGAGCGGCATGCACCCGGCTGGAACACGCGGCGCCCGGTTTTTCTGTAACTGTTACAGTTTTTAGTATCGCTGGCAGCGTGCGCGAGCGCCAGTCAGTACCGGCATCGACCGAGGGAGGCGAGCCCGCGTGAGCGCGAACAGCCGTATGAGCCTGGCCGTCCACATACTGACCTGGCTGGCGTACGACCGGCGCGGCACCGACAAAGAGGTCGCGACGTCCCAGCGCATCGCGACCAGCGTCAACACCAACGCCGTCGTCATCCGGCGCTGCCTCGGGCAGCTCAAGGATGCCGGACTGGTAGAGGTCACCCACGGACGCAACGGCGGCTGGAACCTCGCCCGTCCGGCGGAGAAGATTTCCCTTCTCAACGTCTACCAGGCACTCCCCGAGGAGCCGATCTTCGGAATGCACGCCTCGGATCCCAATGCGGAGTGCTACGTGGGTTTCGGCATCCAGCACGCCCTGGGTCAGGTGTATCAAGAGGCGACTGAGGCTCTCTGCCGGTCGCTGTCGGCCACCACCGTGGCGGACGTCCTGCGCGACACGCTGGCGTTCCACTCCGTATCAGCCGGGGCCCGCTGACCGTTCACGCGGTCACGCCACTCGGCCGCGGCCACTGTGGCCGTCTGCCCGGCGTACGACGCTTCCTCCTGGCGTACCGGTAGGACGACTTTGCTTGCCTCGCGATCACCCCTGGCTCGCGAGACACCAAGGTGTCGGCCGCACGACCGCCGTCGCGCTGGACGCCTGATAGTCATACGGCCATCCACGTGAAGTTCCCTACCGGTCACGAAGGAACTCCCGTCGGTGGCGAGAAAGAGAGCCGCCGAGGCATCTCTGCCAGCTTCCCCGTACGGCCGAGGGGGTCGTGGCCCAGGCGTTCCCGGTGCGCTCAGCCTCCCCCGGGATCTCGCCCTGGGATTCCCGGAAGCCCCCGGTCTCGATAGGGCCGGGGCTGAGGCCATTTACCCGGGCGCCTCGGCCACCCAACCCCTGTGCCCAGGAGCTGCCGAACGGTGCACGGCGGACTTGGATGCTGCGTACAGGCTCATACCAGGGCTGCCACCGTCAGCGCTCACCGAGCGATGGCACGCCCGATAACCGTCCCCCAGCCGGTGACGAGTGTTATCCGGTCATCCAGTTCTTCATGTTCACCCCTCTTCGTATCGGTCCTGCCACACGGGCGGGTGACACCACGAGGAGAAGCCCTTCATACGTCGCGGACGACGCAGAGCCTCTCGCGGTCGAAGCTCGGTCCGCCGTCGACAATTGCTAAAGTGTATCCATTCTAGTTACACTAACGGCATCGCTTCGACTACACGGCCGTGCCGAGCGAGAAGCAACTCCTCGTCCCTCGTGCAGGTGCCAGCTGCTCGCCCGTGCGGCCTCCCTCCGCCTTTTCATCAACCCATCCCCCTATGAGGTGGCATGTCCGTCCACACCGGCAGCGATGCCGATACATCCCCGGCCCCGACGGAACACCGCAGGGTGCCCACCGTGGCCGTGCCACGCTTCGTCGCCCTGGCCACGGTCGCCATCCTGGCCACGCAGCTCATGCTGCAACTCGACGCGCAGGTGGTGACGGTCGCACTCCCCCAGCTGCAACAGGATCTCGGTTTCTCCCCCGCCGGTCTGTCATGGGTGCCCAACGCCTACGCGCTGGCCTTCGGCGGACTCATGCTGCTCGGCGGTAGGCTCGGCGACGTTCTGGGCCGGGTCCGGGTCTTCACCATCGGGACAGTGCTGTTCGCTCTCGCGTCACTGGCCGCCGGCCTCGCCCCCGACGCGACGATCATGGTCGTCGCCCGGGTGGCGCAGGGAGTCGGAGCGGCCATCGCGGCACCGAGCATCCTGTCCCTGATCACCGCCATCGCCCGAGACGAGCATGCCCGCAGCCGGAACATGGCCCTGTTCACCGCCGCCTCCGCAGTGGGCTCGTCCTTCGGCCTGATCGTCGGTGGCGCGCTGACCGCCTTCTTCTCCTGGCGGTGGGGGCTGTTGATCAATTTGTTCATCGGGGCCGTCGTCGTTCTCGTCGTCCAATGGCTCGTCAAGGAGGACCGGCCGACCGGAGGCCGGGTGGACGTGGCGGGAGCGATCACCGCGACCCTCGGGTCGCTGGCCCTCGTCTACGGTTTCGTGCACGCCGCAGAGACAGGCTGGGCCACTGCGGGAACGGTGGTCACCTTCGTCCTCGCTCTCGTCCTGCTCACCACGTTCGTCGCCGTCGAGCGGCGCGTCAGGCTCCCGCTGCTCGACCTCTCCCTGGTTCGTCATCGCAAGCGCGCGACGGCCCTGGGCGCCATGGGACTCACCGTGGGGGTCCACTTCTCCCTGCTGTTCACGCTGGTGCAGTTCTACCAACGGGAGCTGGGCATGAGCGCCTTGGTCGCCGGCCTCGCCTTCCTGCCCCTGACAGGCACCATCCTGATCGTCACGCAGTTCGTGCCCGCATTCGTACGGCGGTTCGGAGCCGGTCGGTTGCTCGTCCTCGGCACGGCCCTGGTCACCATCAGCTTCATCTGGTTCGCCGCCCTGGACGACTCCAGCACCTACGTCGGCGGAGTCGTGGCCCCCCTGGTGCTCCACAGCCTCGGTGTCGCCCTCGTGTTCACCCCCGGGACGATGCTGATCATGGAGGGGGTGCCTGCCCGGCACAGCGGGTCGATGTCCGGGTTCCTGCAGATGGTTCAGCAGGTGGGCGGCTCCCTCGGCATCGCCGTCATCGTCGCGGTCCACACGAGCGGCGGCGAGCCCGGCGCCTTCGTCCCCGGCCTGGCGGGTGCCTTCTGGACAGCGGCCGGCCTAGGTACCGCCGCTGTGCTCGTTGCCCTCTTCGGTCTCAGCGCCCGACGCTCTCGAAGCTAGCCCGCCGGCTGACAGCGGATGTGCAGCACCCAGGTCGGCCCACTTCTTCGACAGAGTGCCGCCCAGTGTGTGGGGGCAGCGGCGAACGCCACCAGCTGCTTCCGCACACTGGGTAAGCCACTGGTTTCGGAGGACGGCACTGCTGGGCCTTCCCGAGACCGCCAACCAGGGCAACGGCCCCGGCTACCGGCAGCCCGGGGCCCCGCCCAGGCGTGGGCCCCGGGCGGTTACGACCTGAGGCGCCTCTGTCCGGCGACAAGAGTGCCGTCCGGCAAGGTCACCGAACGGTCAGAGGCGGGCAGGGGTTGGGGCGACGACGCACGACTACTGCGGGCTTCGAACCGCCGTCATTGGTGAGGCCCGCAGGTCAGGCGACAGGGTCACGCAAGATGGTCCGCAACGCGTCCTGCGGCGTCTGTGCGGTGAAGGGATCGATGTGAATCTCTCGATGCGGGCCGGAACGCCGAAGGCCCCTCTCACGGGCGAACGCGCCAAGTCGAGCAAGAGTTTCGAACTCGTCCTTGAAAGGCCCGTGATGCATCACCTGCACCACAAGGCTCTCGGGCAAAGTAAACAACTCCACTTCGCCCCCCGGGTCGTCGGCGCTGCCCGCCGCGTCACGGCGGGCAGCCACAACTGCGTTATGGGTGATTGAGTCGGCGACGCGGGTGGTGATGCGGTACTCAAGGAGATCGATGCTGTTGCCGGTGTAAAAGTCTTCGATCTCGACAGATTCGGCCTGCTTCGGATACCAGTAGAGAATCTCGATGACACATGCATCCGATGGAGAAATCCTCAACGCGCCGGGGAGGGCCGCCTCCACGGCGGTAACGAAGGCCATCTTGCGATAGAAAGTCTCGGTCCCCGGACGGCCCGAGCCACCCACCGAGAGGAATGTGCCCTTTGGTGCGCGCACAAGCTCCGGTGTGTCCGCTGCGGCAAGGTGGGAGGTGATGGCTCCGGACTCAGGCATGAAGAGCTCCTTAAGGGGCGCTTCCAACGAGGAATTTCTCCATGCTGTCAGAGTCCTGGAGGATCAGCATCTTGACGAACACCGCCCCCACTCAATGAGTCTTTCGCTCCGACCGCCAAGACACGACGTCCGGGCCCCGCTCGCAACTGTCTGGGCCGACCGGTGCCAGGGCGTCGGTGATCGTACGGGCGTCGCCCTCATAGTGAAGGCCTTCAAGAAGCCATCTCAATCTATGTCTGCGTGTCTGCGGTAGCAGACGAGAGCGCAGGCAATGTTCGTGAAGGCGGGACAAAGGGCTCTGGGGCAAGCGCATCGGCGTGCGTATCGCCCAGCGAACGGTCAGAACGAGTCGTCCACGCGGTGCGGATTCCCACGTGGAGCCGGCCCCAGACACCGACTCTTGATCAGATCAGGAACCTGCGGCGGGCCGTCGACTTCGTTACCTCGAAGCACGGCGACAACACCTGCCGCTGTCACTACGCACAGGCATGGTCATTCTTCGCGGGACTCGCCGGCAAATCCCCCTCGCCGGCGCCACCCCGCCAGAAGGTCCGCGCTCAAGCCGTTGACCTGGGCATACACCGAGACCCGGCTGGACTACCATCTGCGTGTCAGCTCTTGGGCATGCCCTCCAGGGTCCGTTGCAGGCCGTCGCCGATGCGATCCATGGTGGCCTCGTAGGCTTCCGGCATATCGACGTCGAGTCGATCAGCGAGCACGAAGACCCACCACAGACACTCAGCCAGCTTGTGCCGCAGTTCGGCGTCCACGTCACCGTCGATGCCCCAGGTGCGCTCGGCGGCCAGCACCAGGCGCCCGACGTAGGCTGCGTCGTTCGTGAAGCCGAGCGCGAGTTCCGGCAGTGTCCAGGTCCGGCCCAAAACGCGCTGCTCGATCTGCTCGTACTGGGCTCGGACCTGCAGCGCCCTGTCCTCAACCTCGATGAGGCCGGCCTTCTCGTCGTGTGTCGGCGTCTCGTTCATTGAGGGTCCCTCCGGGGAAATCGATGTTGCTGACGACGCTAGAGGCAGATGCGGACGAATTTGGTCCTGGTCTGTCGGTGTGGTGATGCGGTCTGTCGGCAGACGGGTGACACACGATGCGAGGTGAATGGCCGGTGATCGCCTACAAGGGCCCGGAGACCGCCCCGCTTCCCTCCGTGCCGCCCGTCACGGTGTGTCCGTGGGGGCCAGCTCGAATTCGGCCCGGTCGGACTCGACTCCGTTGATCTGGAGGGAGATTGCGTGCCGCCCCGGGTAGTAGCGGCGTGTCGTGATCGGCCGGAACGAGTGCTCCCGCATCACCTCCATCTGTTCGCCCGGTGCGAGGGTTCGGGTGGCGAGTTTGAAGGTCTTACCGGTCAGGGTTCCGTTGGCCTTGCGGTGATGCACGATGTAGTCGGTCGTCAGCCGCGCCGCAGAAGCACCTACGTTGCGGATTGAGGCGGTGAGCTGGACACTCTCGCCAAGAGGGACGACGTCCCGGTCCAGTCGGGGCCCGACCACGTCCAGGACCGCGGGAGCGAAACCGAGCAGTTCCAGTGCACCAAGGTGGCCGCGCTTGATGAGCGTGCGCAGCCCGTGCCGCACCAGGCGCTCCGTGGTGGCGTCAGGACTGTCCAGCCAGCGGCGCGCCGTGTCGACGACGACCTCGGGATGGTCGCGGCTGAGGTCGTTGAGGTGGTTGGCGACCGAGCGGCGTACGTATTCGCTCTCGTCCCGGTAGAGGGTGTCCAGGATGGGGACCGTCGCTCCGGGACGGGTCAGGATCTGCGGCACCCGTACCGCCCAGGGGAGGTAGGGACGGGTGCCTTCGGAGGCGAGCCTGCGCACGTCGGGGTCTGCCGATCGGGTCCAGTCGCTCACGATGGTGTTGAGCGCCCGGTCGAGGTCGTGTCGCAGCAGTGTTCTGATCGCGAACTCGGAGGAGAGCCGCCCGGTGAGCTCGGCGAGAAGCGCCATCGCGTCGTCGAAGGCGGCGGTCTCGTCTTCCTGGACGGCGCGGGTGGCGAGCGCGCCGGTGACCGGCCAGATCAGCCATCCGGTGAACTGCGGTGCCTTGTCGCGGGCTGTTCGTACGGTCCGGGCGAGTGTGGCGTAATCGCCCGGTAGGTCTGTCAGCAGTGCGTCGCGCAGCAGGTCGGCGCGCTGTCTGAGGGGCAGCGGGCCGATCTGCCGTGCTGCCGCGTGCAGTGCCGTGAGGGTGGCGTCCGGAGCGGCGGCCCGAATGGCGTGCGTGAGATTCTGCACGGTGTGGCGGCTGATGAGTTCGTCGGCGAACGGCATGCTGGTCTCTCCGTCATGTGACGTGGTGCAGTGCAGTGGTGAGCTGCCAGTCCACGCCGTCGTGGTCGATCGTGGCATGGACGGGAGAGTCCGCCATCTCGCCGGTGATTCCGGCGGCGCCGGCGCGGGCGTGCGGCAGGCTGTCGTAGGCGACGATGTCGATGATGCGTCCGTCGTCGGTCTCGACGATGCGTCGCCACAGGAAGCCGGGCTGTCGCTTCAGGTAGGCGTCGATGTCCGCGTTCGCTTGGACGAAGTCGTCGGCGGTGAGGCCCGGTGCTGGGCGCAAAATGGTGATCTCGAGTATCTCGACCATGGCGTGTTCCGTTCTCGTCACGCAGTGCTGTTGAGGGAGGTCAGCGAACGAACGCCTTGGCGGACAGGCCGTTGACCGTGGTGTCACCCTGCTGGAAGCCGACCATGGACTCGATCATGCTGTGCGGGTAGTCGAGGGTGGGTGCCGTGAGGCTGTCCAGTTCGGTGATCTGCGTGTCGGTGAGCGTGATGTCGAGCGAGGCGAGATTGGCGGCCAGCTGCTCTTGGGTCCGGGCGCCGACCAGGGTGGACGTCACCTCGGAGCGCTGCCGGACCCAGGCGAGCGCCACCGCCGCCACTGTCGTACCGAGGCTGTCGGCGATCTCCCGCAGGGCGTCGAGGAGGACGTAGGTCGGTTCGCTCAGGTAGGAGGCGGCATACGCAGTGCGCCCGGACCCGGCCACCTCGGTGGTGGTGCGCGAGTACTTGCCGGACAGGACGCCGCTGGCCAGCGGGCTCCACGGTGTGATGCCGAGGCCGAAGCGGCGGGCGGCTCCGAAGGTCTCGCCCTCGACGCTACGGGCGAGCAGGGAGTACTCGACCTGGAGTGCCGCGACGGGCTCCCACTCCCGCAGCCGGGCGGTGGTAGCAGCCTCGGCGACCCACCAGACGGGCACGTTGGACAGGCCGATGGCATTGATCTTGCCCGCGCGTACCAGATCGGTGAGGGTGGAAAGGGTCTCCTCGACGGGAGTGTGCCGGTCCCACTGGTGCATCCAGTAGAGGTCGATGTAGTCGGTACTCAACCGCCGCAGAGATGCGTCCAGTTGGGCGCGGATCGCCTTGCGGCCGGCACCGCCGGAGTTGGGGTCGTCGGCCGCCATGCTGCCGCCGAACTTCGTCGCCAGGACGACGCGGTCACGGCGGCCGGGACGCTGGGCGAAGTAGCGGCCCAGGGTCTCTTCGGAGGCGCCGCCGTTGTACATGTTCGCGGTGTCCACGAAGTTGCCACCGGCGTCGAGGTAGTGGTCCAGCAGCCCGAACGAGGTTTCGGGGCCGGAGCCCCAGCTGCCGTCGTCGAAGTTCATCGCGCCGAAGGCGAGAGGGCTCACGCGGAGCCCCGAGCGGCCAAGGGTGCGGTACGAGGTGAGTGACATGGTGTTTCCTTCTGGGTTCTCGGAATCTCGGAACTGCGGATGCGGACGATGGTCCGCGGTGGGGCGTGGACTCCACACTCGCCGACAGGGCCCCGAAGAGGGAGGTTGTGCGAGGGTGGGTGTGCCACACCCAGGCAGACCGTCGGTGACTGTGGACGTGACAGTCCGGATCAGGCGTCTGTTTCAGGGCGGTCGGGGTGCGCCCAGTGCGTGTGGAAGGCGCCCTGCCGGTCGACACGCCGGTAGGTGTGAGCGCCGAAATAGTCCCGCTGGCCCTGCAGCAGCGCGGCGGGCAGCCGGTCGGCCCGCAGGGTGTCGTAGTACGACAGTGCCGCGGCGAACGCGGGAGCGGGGACACCACGTCGGGCAGCGGTGGCGACGACCTCGCGCCAGGGAACCTGGGCTGCGGTGATCTCCTCGGCGAACGCGGGCTCGGCCAGCAGGCTGACGAGGTCGGGGGCGGCCTTGTGCGCCGTGCGGATACGGTCGAGGAAGGCGGCGCGGATGATGCAGCCGCCTCGCCAGATGCCGGCCACTGCTCCGAAGTCGATGTCCCAGCCGTATGTGAGCGCGGCGTCCTGGATCATGGTGAAGCCCTGGTCGTACGCGATGACCTTGGAGGCGTACAGCGCCTGCTCGACCTGTGACGTGAAGCGTTCTGCCTCGGAGCGACTCTTCGGTATGTGCATGCCGCCGGTCAACGGACGGTATGCGGTACGCAGGGCGGACTGTCCGGACGCCGCGCGTGCGAAGGTCGCCTGCGCGATGGTCGTGACAGGGGAGGCGAGGTCGAGGGCGGTCTGTACGGTCCAGCGGCCTGTGCCTTTCTGTCCGGCGGCATCGGCGACCACGTCGACGAAGGGCCTGCCGGTGTCGGCATCCGTGTGGGAGAGCACCTCGGCGGTGATCTCGATCAGATAGGAGTTCAGTCGCCCCTTGTTCCAGGTGCGGAAAATCTCGGCGATCTCGGCCGGACTGTACTGGGCCACTTGGCGAAGCAGGTCGTAGGCTTCGGCGATGAGCTGCATGTCGGCGTACTCGATGCCGTTGTGGACCATCTTCACGAAATGACCGGCGTCGTCGGACCCGATATGCGTGCTGCAGGCCTCCCCGTGGACATGAGCACTGATGCTCTCGAACATGGGGCCTAGGACGGCGTAGGCTTCCTTCGAACCGCCCACCATGATGGACGGCCCGTCGAGGGCGCCCTCCTCACCGCCGGAGACACCTGCTCCGACGAAGTGGATACCGCGTGCCCGCAGAGCCGTCTCACGACGCCGGGTGTCGGCGAAGTGGGCGTTCCCACCATCGATGATCATGTCCCCGGACTCCAGCAGCGGGGCGAACTCGTCGATGACCGCGTCCGTGGCGGCGCCCGCCTGCACCATGATCATGAGGCGGCGGGGGCGCTGTAGGGCATCGACGAAATCCCGGGCGGTTTCGGCCGGTACGAAGGTGCCCTCGTGACCGAACTCTTCCATGAGGGCTCTGGTACGCGACGTGGTCCGGTTGTGGACGGCGACCGTGTAGCCGTGTCGGGCGAAGTTGCGGGCCAGATTTCGGCCCATCACCGCGAGTCCGGTGACTCCGATGTGCGCACGTGTGTTCAAGGTGATCTTTTTCTCTGCCACCTGTACGGGGGAAGACGAGTAGGTGGTCGTGGTTGTCATGGCTGCTGTCCGCCCATGGCCGCGAGGTAGGTGAAGGCCTCGGCGCTGCGACTTCCCGGGGCGGGAGCTCCGACCAGCAGGTGCTGTCCCGGGACGGCCGCCACGCCATGGACGCGGTACGAGAGCTCGATGTGCCCGGCTGCTGGGTGGACCACCCTTCTGTACGCGTGGTCCAGGCCGATTGCCGCACCGTCCTCCCAGCGCCTTGCGAAGTCGGCCGACCCGGCGGACAGGCCGGTGACGAGGTCCACGATGTCGGTGTCCTGGGGCAGCCGGACGGCATTGAGGCGCAGCGTGTGCAGCGAGCTGGCGGCGGCCACAGGCCATTCGGTGAAGTAGGTCCGCGCCCCGGGGTGCGTGAAGAGGATCCGGAGCAGGTTCTGATCGGTGCCGGCCGCGTCGGCGCCGGCGAAGGGGGACAACAGTGCCTGGGCGTGCGCGTTGGCCGCCAGGATGTCGAAGCTGGGACTCAGTACGTAGGCCGCTGCCTGGTGAGAAGCGTCGAGGATGTGCAGTAGTTCCGGGTGCACCTGTCCGCGTGCGGTGTCGGGACGCAGGTTCGGGTTGAGTCCGGCGAGACGGAACAGGTGGCTTCGCGCGTCGGGGGGCAGACGAAGGGCCTGGGCGAGGGATTCGGCGATCGGGGGCGAAGGGTGTCGCTCCCGGCCTTGCTCCAGTCGGCTGTAGTAGTCGGCGCTGACGTGTGCCAGGACCGCCACCTCCTGCCGGCGCAGTCCATCCACCCGGCGGCGACGACCACCGGTGCCCAGGCCGACGTCCGCGGGAGCCAGCCGGGACCTGCGGGCCCGAAGGAACTCTCCCAGGGAGTTCTCCTGTGGCTCCGCGGTGTTCCTGCGGGTTCGTGCCGAGCCCACGGGCACCACGGAAGGCACGTGCATGCGCATCCACACTTCTTTCCGGCTCGGCGCACCGGAAGTCGGCGTGCCCGACGTGAGCCGGCCCTTCGGTGCGCTTCAGGCGTCCTGCGGGGTCTTGAGGTGGTAGCGGGTGTCGCCGGTGAAGTCGATGGTGACCTCCCGCCGGGCGAAGGACCACGTCCCCTCACGCCGCTCGAAGCGGTCGCGGTAGCGCCCGCCCGCCACCATCTGCAGCGGCAGGAGGCCGGGCACTGCCTGGAGGATGTTGTAGTACGACCGCGCTTCGGCGCTGTCGTCGTCCTCGTTCACCTCGATGAAAATGTTCGTCGTGATGTGACGGGTACGCAGCGTCCCGTCGTCGTGCACGACCAGCATCGAGCTGATCAGGTCCTCTATGGCCTTCCCACCGCGGAGGCTCACCTCGCCCGACACGAACTCCGCGTTCTCGAAGAGTGCGCCGAATTCCGCGAAGTCGCCCTCGTCGACGAGGTGCGAGTAGCGGGCGATGAGGTTCTCAATCTGTCGGGCGCTGGAGATCGAGGATGTGGAAGCAGACATGGCAGTGGCCTTTCGACAGGGGGATTCGCTCGCCCCGGCGGGCGAACACCCTCAGTCTGTTCGCGCGGCGACCGGCCAGGAAGGACCTGTCCTCCTGGGTGCCACACACCCATGTTCCACTCGGATCCGCAGGTGGCCGGATCACCTGCGGTGTCCCTACAGGTCCTTGATCTGCGAGTCACCGACGGCGAGGGCCAGTTCGGGGCCATAGGCGGAGGAAGGCGACTGGAAGCCGGGCGTGAAGGAGCCGTTCAGTACACGGCGGCCGATCTCCACGGAGGAGAGCTGGGTGAACCGGTAGCCGGTCGGTGTGTCGATCAGGGCCCGGGTCACGCTGCCGTCCCGGCCAGTGACCTCGGCTACGACCTTGCTGCGTCCCACCTGCCGCTCCTGGGCGGTAGGGCCGTCGGGCAGCGTCGAGAGGTCCAGGTCGATGGGGAGCGGCTGGCCAACCTGCACGTACACCTCGATCGAGGGGACGCCCGTGGCGTAGTGACTGGTGATCAGGTCGCCCATGGACACGGATACGCACTCTTCGAGCCCGTCGTCACCGAAGTCGAACGAGGCTGCCTTGGGCTCCGGCAGCGCGACGATGTCCCCGTCCTTGCGGACCAGCACGCCCAGGTCACCGATGCCCTCGGTGGCGCTGACGATCGACCCTCGGGAGAAGAGGTTCAGGCCCTCCGACTCCTCGGGGGCCGCGCTGAGGAGCTTGAGCGCCAGGCGCAGACTGATGGGCTCGGTGACGCGTGCCGCGACGTGGGCGGCCACGCAGTCGCTGGGCACGACGTCCCAGCCGGCGCCGGACATGACCATCACGCCGGCGGCCTCGGCCTCGGCGTGCCGGGAGCGCGCGGCGGCGAACACGTCGTATTCGGCGGTGGTGTCGAGGTAGTGCACACCCTTGTCGATGCAGGCGTCCATCAGCGGGGCCGCGGTGCGGTGGAAGGGGCCGGCGACGTTCAGGACCACGGTGATGCCATCGAGCGCGTCGCGCAGGAGTGCGGGGTCGTCGACCGTGAAAGCGCGGCTTGCAACGCCCAGTTCCTCACCGAGTGCCTTGACGCGCTCCTGGTTGCGGCCGGCCGCGACGACGTCGAGGCCCGACTCCTTGGCGTGCTCGGCGACAAGCTTCCCGGTGTAACCGGTGGCTCCGTAGACCAGCAGGCGGGGGGTGGCTGACATGATGCGCTCCCATGAACAGGTAAGAAGTGGGACTGCGGGAAAGGCCGGTCCCGAGCGGTGACGCGCTCGGCGCTGTGGGCCTTGCATCCAGGCTAGGAGCAGATCCGGACACCTACGGTCCTGGTCTTTCACCGGTCGCTGCTTGGGACCCCCTGATCGTCACCACTACTCTCCTCGTCACCGCCACTCCGATCGTCACTTCTGCTCGTCGGCTTCCTGCCGACCCGCGCCATTGCCGCGGTACAGGACGTCGAGCCGGGCGAGGAGTGCCTCGCGAACGGAGTCGGGTGACAGCACCTCCAGCGGCGTGCGCAGGCTGAGGAGGTAACCGGCGAGCTGGTCGGGGTCGGACCCGCCGATGCTGATGACCGTCGCGTCCGGCCCGTCTGGTTCATGGGTGGCGACGATGGGTGCCACCAGGCGCCGGGCGTCGTCGTAGGACAGCGAGAGCCGGACCCGGGCGAAGAAGGGATATCCGGTGCGGGTGATGGTGTCGGAGACCAGCTGCGCGGCGTCCGGGGCGTCCAGCACCTCGACCACTTCCCCGGTGGATTCGACCTCCACGACCCGGTCCGCACGGAACGTCCGCCAGGCCGATCGTCCGACGTCGCGGGCCACGAAATACCAGTGGGCGCCGGTGTACACGAGGCGGTGCGGGTCGACGCACCGGACCGTGGTGGTGCCGTGCATGTCGCGGTAGGTGAGCGTGGTGCGCTCGGACGCCCGGCAGACGGAGGCCAGGAGCAACAGCACGTCGGCGGACGCCCGGGGGGTCTCGCAGCGCGGAGTGTGTTCGACGGTGGCGTCGAGGCCCGCCAGCCGCCTCGCCATCCGGGTGGGGAGGATCTGCCGCAGCTTCAGCAGTGCCGACAGCGCTGCCGGGTCGGCGCCGAGTGCTGCACCGTGTGCGGCTTCCCTGAGCGCCACGGCCACGGCGAAGACCTCGTCGTCGTCCAGGTTCAGCGGCGGCATGCGGTTGCCCGCACCGAAGCGGTAGCCGCCGCCCGGCCCCGGCACGGACTCCACCCCGTAGCCGAGCTCACGCAGCTTGTCGACGTCCCGGCGCACCGTGCGTTCGGTGACGTCCAGTTGCCGTGCGAGTTCCGCGTTGGACCAGGTGGGTCTACTCGACAGCAAGGACACCAACCGAAGCAGCCGAGCGGAGGTGGTGATCATGGAACGAACCTATCCGGGAGCCGCGAGCGGGGCGGTCCCGCGTGGATCGGAGGCGGCGTAGAGCTCCCTCGCCCCCACGTAGCAGCCTCGGCGGGGCATCACACGATGGTCGTCGCGCCGCGCTCGGCCGGCGCCACGAGGGACGTGACCGCCGCGGCGCTCGCACTGCCGGGCTCGGGAACACCGACCAGAAGCTGCTGTCCTGGAGCGTCGTGGACGTCGAAGGTCTGGTACGTCAGCTCGATACGGCCGACGCCAGGCAGCACGAAGACCTTGTACGCGCGGGTCATGCTCTCGACCTCGTTCTCCTGCCACAGCCCCCGGAAGTCCGGTGATTCCTGCGACATCTCGTCCACGAGATCGCTGATGTCGGGGTCGTCGGGGAACCGGCCCGCGTGCAGCCGCAGCGCGTGCACCGTGGCGCGCGCCACGACGGGCCACTCGACGAAGACCTCTCGTGCACGGGGGTGCTGGAACAGCACCCGGACCATGTTCGAGGTGCCGTCGAAGGGTGCGAGGAGCGCGGTGGCGATGGCGTTCTTCGCGAGTACGTCGAAGGCGGGGCTCAGCACGTAGGCAGCGGCCGCGGGAAAGGCGTCCAGCAGGTGCAGCAGGGAGGAGTGGACCAGATCGCGGTCCGCGGCCGAGGTGAGTGCGGGGTGAAGGCCCGCCAGCCGGAAGAGATGGGTTCGCGCGTCCGGTGTCAGGTGCATCGCCCGGCCCACCGCGTCGACCACCTGCGGTGACGGGTGGCGCTCGCGCCCTTGTTCCAGGCGCGCGTAGTAGTCGACGCTCACGCCGGCGAGCACAGCCACCTCTTCCCGCCGCAGACCCTTGACTCGCCGGCTGCCACCACCTGCGAGCAGACCCACGTCGGACGGTTCGGTGCGGGCACGGTTCGCGCGCAGGAAGGCGCCGAGTTCGTTCTGTGGCTGCTGCATTTTCCGACCTGTCAGTTGGGGTGAACGGGAGAGCGAGGTAGGAACCGGCCGGGCGGACACGGCCCTCCCTACCGGGCTTTCCGCCCGTCCTCAAGAACGGCGGAGACAGTCCGCATCAAGTGCTCACGCACCGATTGCGGATCATCCAGGTCTCCCCCAGCCATCGCACCGTCCCGCAGAAGAATGAGCACCGCGGTGGTGTGCTCGCTGTCGGTGCAACCCGCAGCGGTCGCGAGGTTCAGGACCGTCTGCCGGAACCAGGTCCGGTGGGCCTGGACCGCCCGCCGGACAGGATGCCCGGGGTCCGGGTACTCAGCGGCGGCGTTGATGAACGGGCAGCCACGGAAGCCCGGCCCGCAGATCTCCGCCCCGATGCCCGCCATCATCATGAGCAGCAGGGCCTCGGGGTCGGTACTCGTCCGGAACGCCTCCGTCACCACCGACCTGATCTGCTGGTCGCGTTGCTCGACATGGGCGAGCACGAGGTCTTCCTTGCTGGGGAAATGGCGGTAGAAGGTGACCCGGGTGACCTGAGCCTCGGCGATGATCCGGTCCACGCCGACATGGCGGATGCCGTCGGCGTAGAAAATGGCGGAGGCCGTCTCCAGGAGCCGGGCTCGGGCCGGAGACGCTGTCGCGGAGGCTTGGGGCGGGGTCATTGCACCACTCTACCGGAACGACCGTTCTCGACAGAACGGCGAGACGACCGCACTCTCGATCCCTCGGGTACAGATAACTCACTACTGGCCAACTCCTTAGCCACCGCCGCTTCCAGCGATTCAGTCGTCGATTGACGATCACGAAAGCAAGCAGTACGGTCAGCGAAGTAGATAGAACGTTCCATCTACCTATGGAGCCCTCCGGGTCTCCTCATGCCACCAGCAGAGAAGGCACGCGGGTGCGCCCCCCGTTATCTTCTTCGCGGTCCTGCAAGAGGACCGCTGGCCTCCGGGCCCGGCATGACTGTTCCCCCCTGTCGCAGGGATGACCTGGGGGGTG
>NZ_JBIADZ010000019.1:0-226074 GCF_042868035.1 Streptomyces sp. NPDC007875
GATCCGGTGGATGTGGGCTGCTCGCTGGCGCTGAGCCGGTCCGCCTTCGGCCACCGTGCGGCGGTCGTCGGCCGCGACCGGGAGGAGCTGCTGAGCGGACTGGACCGGCTCGCCACGGGCGTCACCCCCGGCACGGTGGCCGACGAGGAGGGCAGGACGGCGTTCCTGTTCACCGGGCAGGGCGCCCAACGACCCAGTATGGGAAGGGAGTTGTACGCGGCGTTCCCGGTGTTCGCGACGGCGTTCGACGCGGTGTGCGCGGAGTTGGACCGTCATCTGGATGGTTCGGTGCGGGAGGTGGTTTTCGGCGGGGACGCTGAGGCGCTGGACCGGACGGTGTTCACGCAGACCGGGTTGTTCGCTGTGGAGGTGGCGCTGTTCCAGCTCATGGCGTCGTGGGGTGTCGCGCCGGATTTCGTGGTGGGGCATTCGGTGGGGGAGCTGGCCGCCGCGCATGTGGCGGGGGTGTTCTCGATGGAGGACGCGTGTGCGCTGGTGGCCGCGCGCGGTCGGCTGATGCAGGCGCTGCCCGAGGGCGGCGCGATGGTCTCCCTCCAAGCCGCGGAGGCCGAGGTGCTGCCGCATCTGGCGGGTTACGAGGACCGGGTGAGTGTGGCGGCGGTCAATGGCCCGGTGGCGACTGTCATCTCCGGTGAGGAGTCGGCGGTGCTGGCGGTCACGGAGGCGGTGGGGGTCAAGAGCAAGCGGCTGAGCGTCTCGCATGCCTTCCACTCGCCGCTGATGGAGGGGATGCTGGCCGAGTTCGCCGAGGTGGCGGCCGGGATCACCTACGCCATGCCACGCACCGCGATCGTCTCGAACGTCACGGGCGAGTTGGTGGGCGAGGAGGTGTGCTCGCCGGAGTACTGGGTGTGCCATGTGCGGCAGGCGGTCCGTTTCGGGGAGGGCATACGGTTCCTCGAAGGGCAGGGTGTCACCCGGTATGTGGAGATCGGCCCGGCGGGTGTGCTCTCCGCCATGGGCCGGGAGTGTGTGTCCGGCCCGGCCGCGTTCGTCCCTCTCCTGCGCAAGGACCGTGCCGAGGTCGAGGCGCTGTTGTCCGGGGTCGCGCAGGTGCACGCTCACGGTGGTGAGGTGGACTGGGAGCGGGTGTTCGCCGGGCGCGGTGCGCGCCGGGTGGAGTTGCCCACGTACGCCTTCCAGCGGCAGCGCTACTGGTTCGACCCCGCTACGCCTGGAACGCCGACCGCCGCCGCCACGGACGCGTCCGCCGTGGAGGCACGCTTCTGGGAGGCCGTCGAGCGCGAGGACCTGGAGGCGCTGACCACCACCCTGGAGATCGACCAGCAGACGCGGCTCAGCGAACTGCTGCCCGCGCTCTCCTCCTGGCGCCGGGGCCAGAGCGACCGCGCCACCGTGGACTCGTGGCGCTACCGGATCACCTGGTCTCCGGTGTCCGTCGAGGAACGTACGGCGCCGCTGTCCGGCACCTGGCTGCTGGCCGTGCCCGAGGGCCGGGCCGACAGTGCGCGGGTCGCCGCCGTGGCGGCCGCGCTCGACCGGCGCGGCGCACACGTCGTGCCCCTCACCCTGTCCACGACCGGCCGCGACGCGCTTGCCGAGCGGCTTCGTCAGGCGGTGGCCACCGGGGGCACCCCGGCCGGTGTGCTCTCGCTACTCGCCCTCGACGACGGTCCGCACCCCGAACACACCGCGCTCACCACCGGTCTGGCCCTCAACGTCGGGCTGATCCAGGCGCTGGGCGACGCGGGGATCGCCGCGCCGCTGTGGCTCGCCACCGCCGGTGCCGTGTCGGTGAGCGGATCCGATCCGCTCGGCAGCCCCGCACAGGCCGCCACCTGGGGCCTCGGCCGGGTCGTGGCCCTGGAACACCCCCAGCGGTGGGGCGGTCTGGTCGACTTCCCCGGGGACCTCGACGAGCGGACGGCCGACCGGCTGTGCGCCGCGCTCTCCGGCATCGTCGGCGACAGCGGTCCGGAGGACCAGCTCGCCCTCCGCGACGCCGGGGTGTTCGTCCGGCGGCTCGTCCGGGCGCCGCTGCGCACACCGAGCCGGGAGAGCTGGAAGCCGCATGGCACCGTGCTGATCACCGGGGGCACCGGCGGGCTCGGCGCCCAGGTCGCCCGCTGGCTGGCCCGCTCCGGCGCCGAACATCTCGTGCTCACCAGCCGCCGTGGCCCGGCGGCACCCGGCGCCGCCGAACTGCGCGACGAGCTGATCGCGCTGAGCGAGGGCGGCGTCCGGGTGACGGTGGCGGCGTGCGACGTCCGCGACCGCGACGAGGTGGCGGCACTGCTGCGCCGGACCACCGCCGGGGGTGACCCGGTGCACGCCGTCTTCCACGCCGCGGGCGTCGTGGAGTTCTCCCAGCTCGCCGACAGCACGGTGGCCGACTTCGCGGAGATGGCCGACGGCAAGGTCCTGGGCGCGGCCCATCTGGACGCGTTGCTGGACCAGGACCACCTCGAAGCGTTCGTGCTCTTCTCGTCGATCGCCGCCACCTGGGGGAGTGGCGGACAGAGCGCCTACGCCTCCGCCAACGCCTGCCTGGACGCCCTCGCCGAGCACCGCGCGGCACGCGGCCTCCCAGCCACCTCCGTGGCCTGGGGCCCCTGGGCCGACCACGGCATGATCGAGCACGGCGAGGTGGCGGAGCACCTCAGCCGCCGTGGACTGCCCGCGATGGCACCCCAGTTGGCGGTGGCCGCGCTCGGCGAGGCACTGCACACCGGCGAGACCTCGCTCGTCCTCGCCGATGTGCGCTGGGACCGCTTCGTCCCCGGCTTCACCGCGGCGCGCCCGCGGCCGCTGATCGGCGAGCTGCCGGAGGTGCGCGACGCCCTCGCCACCACGGCGGCCGCCCCCGACGGCAGCGGGCCGGACGGCGTGGCGGACACCTTCCTGGAGAGCCTCGCGGGCCTGTCGGGCGAGGACCTGGACCGGGCCCTGCGGGATCTGGTGCACGCCCAGGCGGCGGCCGTGCTCGGCCACTCCTCGTCCGACGCGGTCGCCGGCGGCCGCCCGTTCAAGGAGCTGGGCTTCGACTCGCTCACCGCCGTCGAACTGCGCAACCGGCTGGCCACGGTCACCGGACTCGACCTGCCCGCCACCCTCGTCTTCGACTATCCGGCGCCCGTGCCGCTGGCCGAGTACCTCCGCGGCGAGCTGCCGTCGGCCCGGCCGACGGACGCGCTCACCCTCCTCGACGACCTGGACCGGTGGGAGTCCGCACTGCCGGAGCTGATCGCCGACGACGGAGTCCGGGAGCGGCTGACGGGGCGTCTCGGCGACCTCATGGCGAAGTTGGGCGGGACGCCCGTGGAGCGCACCGGCAGCCCATCGCCCGACACCGAACTCCTTTCCGCTACCGCCGACGAGGTCTTCGACTTCATCGACAACGAATTCGGGGCTTCCTGATGGCGA
Source organism: Streptomyces sp. NPDC007875 (assembly GCF_042868035.1). Taxonomy (NCBI): domain Bacteria; kingdom Bacillati; phylum Actinomycetota; class Actinomycetes; order Kitasatosporales; family Streptomycetaceae; genus Streptomyces; species Streptomyces sp. NPDC007875. The sequence goes on from NZ_JBIADZ010000019.1 coordinate 3,406, forward strand.
ACGAGAACGAAGAGAAACTCCTCACCTACCTCAAGCGGGTCTCCTCCGATCTCAAGCAGGCGCGTGCGCGGCTGGACCAGATCGAGGCCGACGAGCGGGAGCCGATCGCCATCGTCTCGATGGGCTGCCGCTTCCCCGGCGGTGTCCGCTCACCGGAGGACCTGTGGCGGCTGGTGGCCGAGGGCCGGGACGCGATCTCGGAATTCCCCGCCAACCGGGGCTGGGACATCGAGGGCCTCTACGACCCGGATCCCGGCCGGTCGGGCACCTGCAACACCCGCGAAGGCGGATTCGTCCACGACGCCGACCAGTTCGACCCGGCCTTCTTCGGCATCTCCCCGCGTGAGGCGCTGGCCATGGACCCGCAGCAGCGGCTGCTGCTCGAAGTGTCCTGGGAGGCGATCGAACGCGCGGGCATCGACCCGCTCTCGCTGAAGGGCAGCAGGGCCGGGGTCTATGTGGGACTCGCCTCGTTCCAGTACGGCGGAGACCCGCAGTACGCGCCGCAGAGCGTCGAGGGCCATCTGCTGATCGGCAACGTCTCCAGCGTCGCGTCCGGCCGCATCTCCTACACCCTCGGCCTCGAAGGACCGGCCATCACCCTGGACACCGCATGCTCCTCATCGCTGGTGACGATGCATCTGGCGGCCCAGGCGCTGCGCCGCGGCGAATGCTCGCTGGCGCTGGCCGGAGGGGTGGCGGTCATGGCCACCCCCGGTGTCTTCGTCGAGTTCAGCCACCAGCGCGGACTGGCGGCCGACGGCCGCTGCAAGTCCTTCGCGGCGGGCGCCGACGGCACCGGCTGGGGCGAGGGCGCGGGCATGGTGCTGCTGGAGCGGCTGTCCGACGCCCGCCGCAACGGGCACCCGGTCCTCGCCGTCCTGCGCTCCAGCGCCATCAACCAGGACGGCGCCAGCAACGGCCTCGCCGCGCCCAACGGCCCGGCCCAGCGCCGCGTCATCGAGGCGGCGCTGACCGCCGCCGGGCTGACGGTGGACGACGTCGACGCCGTAGAGGCCCATGGCACGGGCACGGCGCTCGGCGACCCGATCGAGGCGGGCGCGCTGCTCGCCACCTACGGCAAGGGCCGCACCTTTGGCCATCCGCTGTGGCTCGGCTCGCTCAAGTCCAACATCGGCCACACCCAGGCGGCGGCCGGGGTCGGCGGGGTCATCAAGACGGTGATGGCGCTGCGTCACGCCGCGCTGCCGAGGACACTCCACGTCGACCAGGCGTCCCCGGCCGTCAACTGGGCCTCCGGCGCGGTCGAGCTGTTGACCGAGGCCCAGGAGTGGCCGGAGCGTGGCCGCCCGCGCCGTGCCGGGGTGTCCGCGTTCGGCGTGAGCGGCACCAACGCCCATGTCATCCTCGAACAGGCCCCGGCCGCCGGGGAGGACGAGGAAGACGGCGCACCCGCGCTCGACGGCACCGCGCTCGGCGGCTCCGCCGTCCCCTGGGTGCTCTCCGGCAGAAGCGAAACGGCACTGCGGGCGCAGGCGGAGCGGCTGCTGGCGTGGCTGAACGAGCGTCCGGCCCTGTCTGCGGCCGACGTCGGCCACGCGCTCGCCACCGGTCGGTCGGCCTTCGAATACCGCGCCGCGGTTGTGGGCGCGGACCGCTCCCAACTGCTGTGCCACTTGGAGGCGTTGGCCACCGGAGGGGTGTCCGCCGGGGTGGTGCGCGGCGGGGGCGCGGCGGTGGTGGAGGCCCGTCCGGTGTTCGTGTTTCCGGGGCAGGGGTCGCAGTGGGTGGGGATGGCGGTGGAGTTGTTGGATTCGTCGCCGGTGTTTGCGGGGCGGTTGGCGGAGTGTGAGGTGGCGTTGTCGGGGTTTGTGGGGTGGTCGCTGAGCGAGGTGTTGCGGGGTGGGGGTCCGGGGTTGGGTCGGGTGGATGTGGTGCAGCCGGCGTTGTGGGCGGTGATGGTGTCGTTGGCGGAGGTGTGGCGGTCGTGTGGGGTGGTGCCTGCTGCGGTGGTGGGTCATTCGCAGGGTGAGATCGCTGCGGCGGTGGTGGCGGGGGCGTTGTCGTTGGAGGACGGGGCGCGGGTGGTGGCGTTGCGCTCGCAGGCCATCGCACGGGGCCTTGCCGGACACGGCGGCATGATGTCCGTTTCACTCCCGGTCGAGGAGGTGCGGGAGCGCATCGCCGCCTGGGACGGCCGCATCTCCGTGGCGGCGGTCAACGGCCCAGGCGCCGTGGTGGTCTCCGGTGAACCGGAGGCGCTGCACGAGCTGCTGGCCCGATGCGAGGCCGAGGACGTACGGGCGAAGCTGATCCCGGTGGACTACGCCTCGCACTCCGCCCAGGTGGAGCAGATCCACGACGAGCTGCTCGACATCCTCGCCCCCATCCGTCCGCGCACCTCGCGGACCGTCTTCCACTCCACCGTGACCGGTGAACCCCTCGACACCGCCGGGCTCGACGCCGCGTACTGGGCCCGCAATCTGCGGGAGACCGTGCGGCTCGAAACGGCCACCCGGGCGCTGCTCACCAGCGGCCACCGGCTGTTCGTGGAGGTGAGCCCGCACCCCGTGCTGGCCGCCGCCATGGAGGCCACCGTCGAGGCCGCTGACGGCGCGGCCGCCGTCATCGGCACTCTGCGCCGCGAGGAGGGCGGCCCCGAGCGGATGCTGCTCTCGCTCGCCCAGGCGTACGTCCACGGCGCGGAGGTGGACTGGCGGGGGCTGTTCGCCGGGCGCGGTGCCGGGCGCGTCGACCTTCCCACGTACGCCTTCCAGCGCGCCCGTTACTGGGTCGAGCCCCAGACCGGGCCCGTCGCCGAGGCGGCCACCGGCCCGGCGGAGGCGGAGTTCTGGACCGCGGTCGAGAACGCCGACCTGGACACGCTGACGGCCACACTGGGCACCGGTGCCGACGCGCCGCTCAGCGAGGTGCTTCCGCTGCTCTCCTCGTGGCGGTCCCGGCTGAGCGACCAAGCGGTGCTCGACTCGTGGCGCTATCGCGTCGGCTGGCAGCCGGTCGACGGACAGTGGACCTCCGCGTTCACCGGCCGCTGGCTGGTGGCGGTGCCCGACAGCACCGGGGCCACCAGCACCGGGGCCGCCGACACCGGAGCCGCACACGCCGAGGCCATCACCGCCGGACTCGCCGCGCTCGGTGCCGAGATCGTCCCCTTGCGGATCGGCGCGGACGACATCGACCGGACCCGGCTCGCCACCCGCATCACCGAGGCCCTCGGGGAAGCCGGGGCGCCCGGCGGTGTGGTGTCCCTGCTGGCCCTCGACGAGGCACCGCACCCGGCACACCCCGACGTCCCCACCGGGTTCGTCACCACCCTCGCCCTGCTACGGGCGCTGGGCGACGCGGGCCTCGACGCGCCCCTGTGGGGTGTCACCCGCGGCGCCGTCTCCGCGGGTGGCGCCGACCGTCTCGAAGCCCCCGCACAAGCCCTGGTCTGGGGTCTGGGCGGTGCGGTCGCCCTGGAACACCCGCAGCGTTGGGGTGGCCTGATCGATCTGCCCGCCAGGATCGACGAGGGCGCCCTCCGGGCGCTCGCCCGCGCCCTGACCGGCCAGGACGGCGAGGACCAGCTGGCCATCCGCGCATCGGGCACCCTCGCCCGGCGGCTCAGGCGGGCCGGTGCCACGTCCTCCGGTGACCGCTGGCAGCCGCGCGGCACCGTCCTGATCACCGGTGGCACCGGCGGCGTCGGCGCCCAGATCGCCCGCGGGCTGGTCCACGAGGGCGCCGAACACGTGGTGCTCGTCAGCCGTCGCGGGCCCCAGGCCCCGGGTGCGGCCGAGCTGGAGGCCGAACTGACCGAGAGCGGCGCCCAGGTGACTGTCGCCGCCTGCGATGTGGCCGACCGCGCGGCGCTGGCACACCTGCTGGACTCGGTCACGGGCGATGGCGCGGACCACCCGCTGACCGCCGTGGTGCACGCCGCCGGCACGCTGGACGACGCCACCGTCGACGCTCTCACCCCCGAGCGGATCGATGCCGTACTGCGCCCCAAGGCGGCGGGCGCGCGCCATCTGCATGAGCTCACCCGGGACCTGGACCTCGACGCCTTCGTCCTGCTCTCCTCGATCGCCGGCACCGTGGGCGCCGCCGGGCAGGGCAACTACGCGGCGGCGAGCGCGTATCTCGACGCGCTCGCCCAACTGCGCCGCGCGGACGGCCTGCCCGCCACGTCGGTGGCCTGGAGCGCCTGGGCGGGCGGCGGAATGATCGACGGTGAGGTGGCGGACCAGCTGCGACGGCGCGGCGCGCCCCCCATCGACGGTGCGCGGGCCCTGGAACTGCTGCGCCAGACGGTCGCGCACGGCGACGGATTCCTCGTCGCCGCCGACATCGACTGGGGCCGTTTCGCACCCGCCCTGTCCACCACCCGGCCGCTGCCGCTGCTCGCCGACCTCCCCGAGGCGGGCGGCACCGGGCAGGACCCGGCCGCGGCGGAGCGGGAGGAGGCCGGTGGCGCCGCCGCGCTGCGCAAGCGGCTCGCGGAGCTGAGCCCGGCCGACCGTCACACCGCCCTGGTGGAGCTGGTGAGCGAGCAGGCGGCCGCGGCCCTCGGCTACGCCGACGCGGGCGCGGTCGAGACCGGACGGGCCTTCAAGGAGCTGGGCTTCGACTCGCTCACCGCGGTCGATCTGCGCAACCGGCTGAACGCCGCCACCGGGCTGCGGCTGCCGGTCACCCTCGTCTTCGACTACCCGACCGCCGACGACCTCGCCGGGCTGCTGCGGGAGGAACTCCTGCCGTCGGACGAGGAGTCCATGGACACCGCGTCGCTCGCGGAGCTCGAGCGAGCCCAGTCCACCCTCGCCGCCCTGGAGCTGGACGACATCGAATCGGCCACGGACGACGAGATGTTCGAGCTGCTCGACGGAATGTTCGAGCTGCTGGGCCGGGATCTGACGGCCCGATGAACCGCCGCGCCACCGCCCCGGCCGCCACCGACGTTCCGGCCCTCTTGAGGAGCTGACGACCATGGACAACGAGAAGAAGCTGCGCGACTACCTCAAGCGGGCCACCGGCCACCTCCGCGCGGCACACGGCCGGATCCAGGAGCTGCAGACCCCCGAGCCCATCGCCATCGTGGCGATGAACTGCCGCTACGCGGGCGACATCCGGTCCCCCGAGGACCTGTGGCAGGCCGTCGCCGAAGGCCGGGACGGCATGGGCGACTTCCCGGCCGACCGGGGCTGGGACCTGCCGAACCTCTTCGACCCGGACCCCGACCGGGAGGGCCGCACCTACGCCCGCCAGGGCGGATTCCTCCATGACGTGGACCAGTTCGACCCGGCGTTCTTCGGCATCTCGCCGCGCGAGGCCCTCACCATGGACCCGCAGCAGCGGCTGCTGCTGGAAGTGGTCTGGGAGACCTTCGAACGGGCCGGAATCGACCCGGGCACCCTGCGCGGCAGCGACACCGGAATCTTCATGGGTGCCACCGACTTCGACTACGCCCGCGGTCTGACCGAGCTCCCCGAAGGGCTCGAAGGCCAGATGTCCATGGGCGCCTCGGGCGCCATCCTCTCCGGCCGGGTCGCCTACACCCTGGGCCTGGAGGGACCGGCCGTCACGGTCGACACCATGTGCTCGTCCTCGCTGGTGGCGCTGCACATGGCCTGCCAGGCGCTGCGGCAGGGCGACTGCTCGATGGCGCTCACCGGCGGCACCACCGTGATGTCCACGCCGAGCGGCTTCATCGAGTTCAGCCGCCAGCGTGCGCTGTCCACCTCCTCCCGCTGCCAGGCGTTCTCCTCGACGGCCGACGGCACCGCCTGGGGCGAGGGCGTCGGCGTGCTGCTGCTGGAGCGGCTCTCGGACGCCCGCCGGAACAGCCACCCCGTGCTCGCGGTCGTCCGCGGCTCCGCCATCAACCAGGACGGCGCCAGCAACGGCCTCACCGCGCCCAACGGCCGTGCGCAGCAGCGGGTGATCCGCCAGGCGCTGGCCAACGCCACACTGTCCGGCGCCGATGTCGATGTGGTCGAGGCGCACGGCACGGGAACGTCGCTGGGCGACCCCATCGAGGCCAACGCCCTGCTCGCCACGTACGGGAAGAAGCGCCCGGCCGACCGGCCGCTGTGGCTCGGCTCGCTGAAGTCCAACATCGGCCACACGGCAGCCGCCGCGGGGGTCGGCGGCGTGATCAAGATGGTGCAGGCGATCCGCCACGGTGTGCTGCCCAGGACCCTGCACGTCGAGGAGCCGTCGCCCAACGTGGACTGGTCCTCGGGCGCCGTCGAACTGCTCACCCAGGCCCGGCCGTGGCCGGAGACCGGGCGGGTCCGCCGCGCCGGGGTGTCCGCCTTCGGCGCCAGCGGCACCAATGCCCACGCCATCATCGAGCAGGCCCCCGAGGAGGAGCCTTCGGACACCTCGGCCGAGGGGGACGCCCCGATGGGCGGGGGAACGGTGCCCTGGGTGCTCTCGGCCAAGACGGAGTCGGGTCTGCGGGCGCAGGCGGAACGGCTGCTGGCGCGCCTCGCGGAGGATCCGGAGCTGTCTCCGGCGGACGTGGGCCTCTCGCTGGCCACCACCCGCGCCCTCTTCGACCACCGCGCCGTGGTGGTCGGTGGGGGCGTCGAGGACTTCCGCGACGGGCTGACGGCGCTCACCCGGGGCGAGCCCGGTGGCCTCGTGGCCCAGGGCTTGGCGGGCCCCGCCGGGAAGCCGGTGTTCGTGTTTCCGGGGCAGGGGTCGCAGTGGGTGGGGATGGCGGTGGAGTTGTTGGATTCGTCGCCGGTGTTTGCGGGGCGGTTGGCGGAGTGTGAGGTGGCGTTGTCGGGGTTTGTGGGGTGGTCGCTGAGCGAGGTGTTGCGGGGTGGGGGTCCGGGGTTGGGTCGGGTGGATGTGGTGCAGCCGGCGTTGTGGGCGGTGATGGTGTCGTTGGCGGAGGTGTGGCGGTCGTGTGGGGTGGTGCCTGCTGCGGTGGTGGGTCATTCGCAGGGTGAGATCGCTGCGGCGGTGGTGGCGGGGGCGTTGTCGTTGGAGGACGGGGCGCGGGTGGTGGCGTTGCGGTCGCAGGCCATTGGGCGTGGGCTGGCGGGGCGTGGCGGGATGATGTCCGTGGCCGAGGGTGCTGATCGGGTGCGTGAGCGGATCACCGCCTGGGAGGGCCGTATCTCGGTGGCGGCGGTCAACGGGCCTGGCTCGATCGTGGTGTCCGGTGACCCGGAGGCGCTGCGTGAACTTCAGGCGGGGTGCGAGGCCGAGGACGTACGGGCGAAGATCATCCCGGTGGACTACGCGTCGCACTCGGCCCATGTCGAGGAGCTGCGCGACGAACTCCTCGACCTCCTCGGCCCGATCCGCCCGCGTACCTCGGATATCACCTTCCACTCCACCGTGACGGGCGCACCCATGGACACCGCGGGTCTGGACGCCGGGTACTGGTACACCAATCTGCGGGAGACGGTGGAGCTGGAGTCGGCGGTGCGGGCTCTGTCGGCGGCCGGGTTCGGGACGTTCCTGGAGATGTCCCCGCATCCGGTGCTGACGATGCCGCTGCAGGCGACCGTCGAGGACGCGGTGGTCGTCGGGTCCCTGCGGCGTGACGAGGGCGGTCCCGAGCGGTTCCTGACGTCGCTGGGCGAGGCGTTCGTCCGCGGGGTGGCCGTCGACTGGGCCGCGCTGTTCGCCGGGCTGGGCGCGTCCGTGGTGCAGTTGCCGACGTACGCCTTCCAGCGGCAGCGCTACTGGCTGGAGCAGCCCCCGGCACCGGCGGCCGCCACCGGAGGCGACCCGGCGGACGCCGAGTTCTGGGACGCCGTCGAGCGCGAGGACCTGGCCGCGCTGACCGCCGCGCTGGAAGTGGACGCCGACGAGGAGCGGTCGTCGCTGCGGACCGTGCTCCCGGCGCTGTCCTCGTGGCGTCGCGGCAGCAGGGAGCGGTCCGTGCTCGACTCCTGGCGCTACCACGTCACCTGGAACCGGGTGCCGGACCCGGCCTCGGCGGCTCTGACCGGCACCTGGCTGCTCGTGGTCCCGGCCGGCCACCCCGGCACCGAGCTCATCGACGCCGTACGCGACGGTCTGGAGACCCACGGCGCCACGGTCGTCACCGTCGAGGCGGCCGAGGCCGACCGCGCCGCGGTCGCCGCGCGGCTCGCCGAGGCCACCGCCGGAGACACCCCGGCCGGGGTGCTCTCCCTGCTCGGGCTCGCCGACGCACCGCACCCCGGCCACGCGGGGGTGCCCATGGGCCTCGCGCTCACCCTCGCCCTCGTCCAGGCCCTCGGCGACACTGGCGTTGAGGCCCCGCTGTGGCTGGCCACCCGTGGGGGTGTGTCCGTCGGCGGCACCGATGTGCTCGACAGCCCCGCCCAGGCGGCCGTATGGGGCCTGGGCCGGGTCGCCGCCCTCGAACACCCCCAGCGCTGGGGCGGCATGATCGACCTGCCGGGCACCGTCGACGGCCGGGTCACCACACGGCTGTGCGGTGCGCTCGCGGGCCGTCTCGGCGACGAGGACCAGCTGGCCCTGCGGCCCTCCGGTGTGTTCACCCGGCGGCTGGTACGAGCCGCCGGACACCGGGGGAGCGGCGCCGCCTGGACCCCCGAGGGCACCGTGCTGCTCACCGGCGGCACCGGTGGCGTCGGAGCCCAGATCGCCCGGCGGCTGGCCCAGGCCGGTGCCGAACACCTGGTGCTCACCAGCCGCCGCGGCCCCGAGGCGCCCGGTGCGGACAAGCTCAGGGCCGAACTGACCGAGCTGGGCGCCAAGGTCACCGTGGCCGCGTGCGATGTGGCCGACCGCGCCGCGCTGGAGGCGCTCGTACGGGATGTGGAGGCCGAGGGCCCGCCCATCCGCTCCGTGCTGCACATCGCGGGTGGCGGTGTGCTCGTCCCGCTCGCCGACACCGATCTGGCGGAGTTCGCCGACACGGCGGAGGCCAAAGTCGCGGGCGCCGCCAACCTGGACGCCCTCTTCGACCGGGACACCCTCGACTCCTTCGTGCTCTTCTCCTCCATCTCGGCCGTCTGGGGCAGTGGCGAACACGGCGCCTACGCTGCCGCCAACGCCTATCTCGACGGGCTCGCCGAGAACCGCCGGGCCCGCGGCCTCACCGCCACCTCGGTGGTGTGGGGCATCTGGAGCCCCGAGGAGGGCGGCATGGCCGCCAACCTCGCCGAGGAGCAACTGCGCGGCCGGGGCATCCCGTTCATGACTCCCCGGCTCGCCATCGACGCGTTCTGGCAGGTGATGGACGGGGACGAGACCGTGGTCGTGGTCGCCGACGTGGACTGGGAGCGGTTCGTCCCCGTCTTCACCTCGGCCCGGCCCAGCCCGCTCATCGGCCAAGTGCCCGACGTGGCGCGGATCCTCGCCGCCGACGTCGGCACGGGGGCGGACACGACCGGTGAGTCCTCCTCGCTGCGCGACCGGCTGGCCGACATGGCACCGGCGGACCGGCAGGCGGCCGTGCTGTCGCTGGTGCGCTCCCAGATCGCCACCGTGCTCGGCTATCCCGGCCCGGAGGCCGTCGACGCCCAGCGCGCCTTCCGCGAGCTGGGCTTCGACTCCCTGAGCGCCGTCGACCTGCGCAACCGCCTGGGCACCGCGACCGGGCTCCGCTTCCCCGTCACCGTCGTCTTCGACTACCCGAGCGCGGAGGAGCTCGCCGGGCACATCGGCGCCGAACTCTTCCCCGATGACAGCGCGGGCACCGGCCTCGACCCCGAGGAGGCCGAGGTCCGCGCGGCACTGACCTCCATCCCCCTGCTCCGGCTCCGCGAATCCGGGCTGCTGGACGAGCTGCTGCGACTGGCCGGTTCCCACGACCCCGCCACCGGACCGGTGGACGAGGAGCCCGCCGAGTCCATCGACGACCTGGACGTGGATGACCTCGTCCGCATGGCCTACGACAAGAACGACCTCTGACGAGACTCGACTGCGGAGCTGACAATGGCAAACCCAACCGACAAGATCGTTGGCGCGCTGCGGGAGTCTCTGAAGGAGACCGAACGGCTGCGCCGGGCCAATCAGCAACTCACCGCCGCGTCCCGGGAACCCATCGCCATCGTGGCGATGAGCTGCCGCTACCCGGGCGATGTGCGCGGCCCCGAGGGCCTGTGGGAGCTGGTCACCGGCGAGCGCGACGCCATCTCCGGCTTCCCCGGCAACCGCGGCTGGGACCTGGAGAACCTGTACGACCCGGACCCCGACCGGCAGGGCACCGTCTACGCCACCGAGGGCGGATTCCTCCACGACGCCGACCAGTTCGACCCGGCGTTCTTCGGCATCTCGCCCCGCGAGGCCACCGTGATGGACCCGCAGCAGCGGCTGCTGCTGGAGACCTCCTGGGAGGCGTTCGAGCGCGCCGGAATCGATCCGGCGGGCCTGCGCGGCAGCAGGACCGGCATTTTCGTGGGCGCCGCCTACCAGGGCTACATCCCCGACTGGCCCCATATGCCCGAAGGGCTGGAGGGCCACCTGGTCACGGGCATCTCCGCGAGCATCATGTCCGGCCGCATCGCCTACACCCTCGGCCTGGAGGGCCCGGCCGTCACCCTCGACACCGCCTGCTCCTCCTCGCTGGTCGCCCTCCACCTGGCCTGCCAGTCGCTGCGCCAGGGCGACTGCTCCCTCGCCCTCGCGGGCGGCGCCGCCGTGATGGGTGCCCCGATGGGGCTCATCGGCTTCGCCCGGCAGCGCGGACTGGCGCAGGACGGCCGCTGCAAGGCGTTCGCCGAGGGCGCCGACGGCATGGGCCTGGGCGAGGGCGTCGGCATGCTGCTGCTGGAGCGACTTTCGGACGCCCGCCGCAACGGCCACACGGTGCTGGCGATCGTCCGCGGCTCCGCCGTCAACCAGGATGGCGCCAGCAACGGTCTCACCGCGCCCAACGGCCGCTCCCAGCAGCGGGTGATCCGCCAGGCGCTCGCCAACGCCGCCCTGACGGCGGAACAGATCGACGCGGTCGAGGCCCATGGCACGGGCACCCCGCTGGGCGACCCGATCGAGGCGGGCGCGCTGCTCGCCACGTACGGGAAGGACCGCGCGGCCGATCACCCCGTACTGATCGGCTCGCTGAAGTCCAACATCGGCCATCCGCAGGCCGCCGGGGGTGTTGGCGGTGTCATCAAGATGGTGCAGGCCATGCGCCACGGCCTGCTGCCCAAGACGCTCCATGCCGAGGAGCGCTCCTCGCGGATCGACTGGCCGGCGGGGGCAGTGGAGCTGCTGACCGAGGCCAGGGAGTGGCCACGTGGCGAGGAGCCCCGCCGGGCCGGTATCTCGGCCTTCGGGGCCAGCGGCACCAATGTGCACACCATCATCGAGGAAGCGCCCGAAGAGGAGCCCTCCGACAACGCGGCGGAGGGGACCGCCCCCGTGGGCGGGGGAGTGGTGCCGTGGGTGCTGTCGGCGAAGAGCACGGCGGGCCTGCGGGCGCAGGCCGAGCGGCTGCTGACACATGTGACCGCGCGCCCCGGCCTCTCCCCGGCCGACATCGGCCACTCGCTCGCCACCACCCGTGGCCGCTTCGACCACCGTGCGCTGGTCCTGGGCGGCGACCGCGACGAACTGATCGACGCACTGGGCGCGCTGGCCTCGGGCGGCGAGTCCGCGCACGTGGTGCGCGGCGAGGGAGTCACGGCGACCGACGCCCGTCCGGTGTTCGTGTTTCCGGGGCAGGGGTCGCAGTGGGTGGGGATGGCGGTGGAGTTGTTGGATTCGTCGCCGGTGTTTGCGGGGCGGTTGGCGGAGTGTGAGGTGGCGTTGTCGGGGTTTGTGGGGTGGTCGCTGAGCGAGGTGTTGCGGGGTGGGGGTCCGGGGTTGGGTCGGGTGGATGTGGTGCAGCCGGCGTTGTGGGCGGTGATGGTGTCGTTGGCGGAGGTGTGGCGGTCGTGTGGGGTGGTGCCTGCTGCGGTGGTGGGTCATTCGCAGGGTGAGATCGCTGCGGCGGTGGTGGCGGGGGCGTTGTCGTTGGAGGACGGGGCGCGGGTGGTGGCGTTGCGCTCGCAGGCCATTGGGCGTGGGCTGGCGGGGCGTGGCGGGATGATGTCCGTGGCCGAGGGTGCTGATCGGGTGCGTGAGCGGATCACCGCCTGGGAGGGCCGTATCTCGGTGGCGGCGGTCAACGGGCCTGGCTCGATCGTGGTGTCCGGTGACCCGGAGGCGCTGCGTGAACTTCAGGCGGGGTGCGAGGCCGAGGACGTACGGGCGAAGATCATCCCGGTGGACTACGCGTCGCACTCGGCCCATGTCGAGGAGCTGCGCGACGAACTCCTCGACGTCCTGGCCTCGATCGCCCCGCGCCGTGCCGAGGTGCCGTTCTGCTCGACGGTCACCGGCGACACCATCGACACCACCGGGCTCGACGCCGGGTACTGGTACACCAATCTGCGGGAGACGGTGGAGCTGGAGTCGGCGGTGCGGGCTCTGTCGGCGGCCGGGTTCGGGACGTTCCTGGAGATGTCCCCGCATCCGGTGCTGACGATGCCGCTGCAGGCGACCGTCGAGGACGCGGTGGTCGTCGGGTCGCTGCGGCGTGGCGAGGGCGGTCCCGAGCGGTTCCTGATGTCGCTGGGCGAGGCGTTCGTCCGCGGGGTGGCCGTCGACTGGGCCGCGCTGTTCGCCGGGGCGGGGGCGTCGGTCGTCGAACTGCCGACGTACGCCTTCCAGCGGCAGCGCTACTGGCTCGAGGGCTCCTCCGCACCCGCCGCCGAAGGCGACGCGGTGGACGCGGACTTCTGGGACGCCGTGGAGCGCGAGGACCTGGCGGCGCTGGCCGCCGCGCTGGAGGTGGACGCCGAGGAGTCGTCCCTGGCCATGGTGGTTCCGGCGCTGGCCGCATGGCGCCGGGCGCGCCGCGAGCGGTCGGTACTCGACTCCTGGCGCTACCACATCACCTGGAAGCGCCTGGGTGACACGCTCACCGCCCCGCACGACCGGTCGTCGGCCGGTGCCACCTGGCTGATCGCCGCGCCCGCCGGAGCGCCGGAAGGCCCGCGGGTCGCGGAGGCGCTGCGGGAACGCGGCGCCCGGGTCCGGCTGGTGGAGCTGACCGAGGCGGACGCCGTACGCGAGGCGCTCGCCCGCAGGCTCGGCGAGGCGACGGCGGACGCGCCCCCGACCGCGGTGCTCTCGCTCCTCGCGCTCGCCGAGGAGCCGTACCGGGCGGACGCGGCGCAGCCGCTCGGCCTCGCCCTCAACCTCGCCCTGCTGCAGGCGCTCGGCGACACCGGCGCCGACGTCCCGCTGTGGTACGCCACGCGCGGAGCGGTCTCCGTGGGCCGCGCGGACGTGCTGGACCACCCGCTGCAGGCCCTCACCTGGGGCATGGGCCGGATCGCCGCCGCGGAATACCCGCGGCGCCGGGGCGGTCTGGTCGATCTGCCCGGCATCCTCGACGACCGTGCCATCGCGCGGCTGTGCGGTGTGCTCGCGGGCCGGCCGACCGGCGAGGACCAGGTGGCGGTGCGTGCCTCCGGTGTCCACGGGCGCAGGCTGGTCAGGGCCTCGGCGGCGCTGACCGACGCCACCGCGCCGTGGCGGCCGCGCGGCACCGTGCTGGTGACCGGCGGCACCGGCGGCCTGGGCGCCCATGTGGCGCGCTGGCTGGCCCGGGGTGGCGCCGAACACCTGGTGCTCGCCGGCCGCCGGGGCCCCGAGGCCCCCGGTGCGGCCGAACTCGCCGATGAGCTGCGGGAGTCGGGGGCCCGGGTGACCGTGGCCGCGTGCGACGCCGCCGACCGCGACGCGCTGGCCGCCCTCCTCGCCACGCTGGACGAGGACGACGTCCCGCTCGACGCGGTCGTCCACACCGCGGGCGTCCTGGACGACGGGGTGCTCGACACCCTCACCCCCGAGCGCGCCGAGGGGGTGCTGCGCCCGAAGGTGGACGCGGCGCTCCATCTGCACGAACTCACCCGCGACCGCGAGCTGTCCGCCTTCGTGCTCTTCTCCTCCTTCGCGGGCACGCTCGGCGGCCCCGGCCAGGGCAGTTACGCGGCCGCCAACGCCTTCCTCGACGCCCTCGCCCACGCCCGCCGCGCCCAGGGCCTCCCCGCCACCTCCGTGGCCTGGGGCGCGTGGTCGGGCGGCGGGCTGGTCGACGAGGCGGTCGAGGCGCGGCTGCGGGCCACCGGTATGCCCGCGATGGCGCCCGACCCGGCGATCGGCGCCCTGCAGCGCGCCCTGGACGTGGGCGACACCCACGTGGCCGTGGCCGATATCGAGTGGGATCGGCTCATCGCCGCCACCCCCTCGCTGGACGGGGCCGCCGTGCTCGGCGAACTCCCCGACGCCCGGCGGACGGACACGGCGGACGCCACCACGGCCGACGCGGACACCCCGCTCGCCCAGCGGCTGGCCGGACTGTCGCCGCAGGAGGCCGAGGACGCGCTGGCCGACCTCGTCAGCACCGAAGTGGCCGCCGCGCTCGGCTATCCCGACACCACGGCGGTCGAATCCGGGCGCGCCTTCCGCGAACTGGGCTTCGACTCGCTCACCGCCGTCGACCTGCGCAACCGGCTGAACACGGCCACCGGACTGCGGCTGCCGGTCACCCTCGTCTTCGACTACCCGACCGTCACCGCGCTGACCCGCTTCCTGCTGGCCGAGAGCGGCGCCGACGGCACCGAGGGCACCGCTCCGGCGGGCCCGGTCCCTGCCACCGTCGCGGTCGACGACGACCCGATCGCCATCGTCGCCATGAGCTGCCGCCTGCCCGGCGGCGTGACCACCCCCGAGGAGCTGTGGCAGCTGCTGATGGACGGCCGTGACGCCGTCTCGGACTTCCCCACCGACCGCGGCTGGGACGTCGAGGGCCACTACGACCCCGACCCCGACAAGCCCGGCACCTTCTACGCCACCGGCGGCGGATTCCTGCACGAGGCCGACCACTTCGACCCCGAGTTCTTCGGGATCTCCCCGCGCGAGGCACTCGCCATCGACCCGCAGCAGCGGCTGCTGCTGGAGACCAGCTGGGAGGCGTTCGAACGGGCCGGGATCGACCCGGCCTCCGTGAAGGGCACCCAGGCGGGAGTCTTCATCGGCGCCAGCTACAACGACTACGGATCGCGCTTCGGCCGCGCGCCCGAGGAGTTCGAGGGCTATCTGGCCACCGGCAGCGCGAGCAGCGTGGCGTCCGGGCGCATCTCGTACACCTTCGGCCTCGAAGGACCCGCCGTCACCGTCGACACCGCCTGCTCGTCCTCGCTGGTCGCCCTCCACCAGGCGGTTCAGGCGCTGCGCCAGGGGGAGTGCTCGCTGGCGCTCGCGGGCGGCGTTGTCGTGATGTCCACACTGGACACGTTCATTGAGTTCAGCCGGCAGCGGGCCATGGCACCCGACGGCCGCTGCAAGGCGTTCTCGGCGGACGCCGACGGCGCCGGGTGGGCCGAGGGCGTCGGCATGCTGCTGCTGGAGCGGCTCTCGGACGCGCGGGCGAACGGCCATGAGGTGCTGGCGCTGGTGCGCGGCTCGGCCGTCAACCAGGACGGCGCCAGCAATGGCCTGACCGCCCCCAACGGCCCCGCCCAGCAGCGCGTCATCCGTCAGGCGCTGGCCGGTGCCGGCCTGTCCGCCGCCGACGTGGACGCGGTCGAGGCCCATGGCACCGGCACCCGGCTCGGCGACCCGATCGAGGCACAGGCCCTGATGGCCACCTACGGCCAGGGGCGGGACGCGGACCGGCCGCTGTGGCTGGGCGCGCTGAAGTCCAACATCGGCCACACCCAGGCCGCTTCGGGTGTTGCCGGGATCATCAAGATGGTGCTGGCGCTGCGCCGCGGTGTGCTGCCGAAGACCCTCCACGCCGATGTGCTCTCGCCCGATGTGGACTGGTCGGCCGGTGCGGTGGAGCTGCTGACCGAGGCCCGGGAGTGGCCCGGGACGGGACGGCCGCGGCGCGCGGGCGTGTCCGCCTTCGGCGTCAGCGGCACGAATGTGCATGTGGTACTGGAGCAGGGCCCCGAGCCCACCGCACCGGTGGCCGAGCGGTCAATCGACTCCGATGTGGTGCCCTGGGTGCTCTCCGCCCGCAGCGAGACGGCGCTGCGGGCACAGGCCGGGCGGCTGCGGGCCCATCTGGAGGGGCTGCCGGAGCTGCGCCCGGTGGACGTCGGCTACGCGCTGGCGACGAGCCGCTCGGCCTTCGGCCACCGCGCCGTGGTCGTCGGCGCCGAGCGGGAGGGGCTGCTGCGGGGCCTGGCGGAGCTGGCCTCGGGGACGGCCCGGGAGACGGTGGCCGATGCCGGGAAGACAGCTTTCCTCTTCACCGGACAGGGCGCCCAACGACCCGCTATGGGCCGGGAGTTGTACGGCACCTTCCCGGTGTTCGCGGCGGCGTTCGACACGGTGTGCGCGGAACTGGACCCTCATCTGGACGGCTCCGTACGGGAGGTGGTGTTCGGGGAGGACCCGGAGCCGCTGAACCGGACCGTGTTCACCCAGACCGGGCTGTTCGCCCTCGAAGTGGCGCTCTACCGGCTGGTCGAGTCCTGGGGCTTGCGCCCGGACTTCCTGGTCGGCCACTCGGTGGGCGAGCTGGCGGCGGCCCATGTGGCCGGGGTGTTCTCGCTGCGGGACGCCTGTGCGCTGGTGGCGGCCCGGGGCCGGCTGATGCAGGCGCTGCCGGAGGGCGGTGCGATGGTGTCGCTCCAGGCGGCCGAGGCCGAGGTGCTGCCGCATCTCGAAGGTCACGAGGACCGGGTGAGCGTGGCGGCGGTCAACGGGCCGCGGGCGACCGTCATCTCCGGTGACGAGGAGACCGTCCTGCGGATCGCGGAGACGGCCGGGGTCAAGAGCAAGCGGCTCACCGTGTCCCACGCCTTCCACTCACCGCTGATGGACGCCATGCTCGCCGAGTTCGGCACGGTGGCCGCCGGGATCGGCTACTCCGCGCCGCGGATCGCGGTGGTCTCCAACGTCACGGGTGAGGCGGCGGGCGAGGAGCTGTGCTCGCCGGAGTACTGGGTGCGCCACGTCCGCCGGGCGGTGCGCTTCGGGGACGGCATACGCTCCCTCGCCGAGCGGAAGGTGACCCGCTTCGTCGAGATCGGCCCCGCCGGTGTGCTCTCCGCCATGGGTCAGGAGTGCCTGGCCGAGGCCGACACCGACCTCGCGTTCGTCCCGTTGCTGCGCAAGGACCGGGGTGAGGCCGAGTCGTTGCTGGCCGGGGTCGGCCTGGTGCATGCCCACGGCGGCGAGGTGGACTGGGAGAAGGTGTTCGCGGGCCGTGGCGCGCGCCGGGTGGAGCTGCCCACGTACGCCTTCCAGCGGCAGCGCTACTGGCTGGACGCGCCCGCCACCGTGGGCGACATGGCCTCGGCCGGTCTTGGCTCCGCCGGGCATCCGCTGCTGGGCGCCGCCGTCGAACTCGCCGGTACCGACGGCCTGGTGCTCACCGGGCGGCTGTCCACGCGCGGCCAGCCCTGGCTGGCCGACCACGCCGTCTCCGGCACGGTCCTCTTCCCCGGCACCGCCTTCCTGGAGCTCGCGATCCAGGCCGGTGACCAGGTGGGCTGCGACCGGGTCGAGGAGCTGACCCTGCAGGCGCCGCTCATCCTCCCCGAGCGCGGAGCCGTCACCCTGCAGCTGGTGGTGGACGCGCCCGACGAGGACGGCCACCGTACACTGAACGTCTACTCCCGCCCCGAGGACGCGCAGCGCGAGCTGCCGTGGACCCGGCACGCCACGGGTGTGCTGGCGGTCGGCGCCGCCGAGGGCTCCTACGACCTGGGCGGGGCGTGGCCGCCGCCGGGCGCCGAGCCGATCGAGGTCGAGGACCTCTACGAGCGGTTCGCGGCGGGCGGCTTCGGCTACGGCCCCTCGTTCCAGGGGCTGCGCGCGGCCTGGCTGCGCGGCGACGAGGTGTTCGCCGAGGTACGGCTGGCCCAGGAGCAGCAGTCCGCCGCCACCGCCTACGGGCTGCACCCGGCCCTGCTGGACGCCGCGCTGCACACCATCGCGCTCGGCCCGACGTTCCAGGACGGCGAGGGCCGGCTGCCGTTCTCCTGGACCGGGGTGTCACTGCACGCCGCCGGCGCCGGTGAGGTACGGGTGCGGCTCACACCGGGCGGCGCCGACACGGTGGCCCTGACCGTGGCGGACACCATCGGCCGGCCGGTGGCCACCGTCGAATCCCTCGTGCTGCGCAAGCGGCCCGAACGGCTCGGCGACGCCGCCACCGGCGGTGACGCGCTCTACCGGCTCGACTGGGTGGCCGCCGACACCTCCGCGGCGGCTCCCGAGCGACACCCCGCCGGGAGCTGGGGCCTGCTCGGCGACGACGACTTCAAGCTGGTCGGACTCGATGCGCACACCTACCGCGACCTGGCGGCGCTGCCCGCCGACCCGGCCGCCATGCCCGCCACCGTGCTGGTGCCCTGCACACCGGAGCCCCAGGGGGTGGCCGACGCCGTACGGACGGCCACCCACCGGGCGCTCGCGCTGGTCCGGGCCTGGCTGACCGAGGAGCGGTTCGCCGACTCCCGTCTGGTGTTCGTCACCCGGGGCGCGGTGGCCACCACGTCCGGCGCGGAGGTGCCCGATCTGGCCCACGCCGCCGTCTGGGGCCTGGTGCGCTCCGCGCAGTCGGAGAACCCCGACCGGTTCGTGCTCGTCGACCTCGACGAGCACGAGGAGTCGGTGGGCGCCCTGCCGACCGCGCTCGCCCTGGACGAGCCGCAACTGGCGGTGCGCCAGGGTCACATCACGGTGGCCAGGCTCGCCACCACCCCCGCCCCCGACACCGCCCCGCCGGCCTGGGACCCCGAGGGCACGGTGCTGGTCACCGGAGCCACCGGCACCATCGGCGGGGTCATCGCCCGCCATCTGGTGGCCGAGGGCGGCGTGCGGCATCTGCTGCTCGCCGGCCGCCGCGGCCCGGACGCCGAAGGCGCCGCCGAACTCAGTGCGGAACTCACCGAGTTGGGCGCCGAGGTCACCCTTGCCGCCTGCGATGTGGCCGACCGGGAGGCGCTGGCGGCACTGCTGGCCACCGTCCCCGCCGCCCATCCGCTGACGGCCGTCGTACACACGGCGGGCGTCCTGGACGACGGTGTGGTGTCCTCGCTCACCGCCGAGCGGATGGACCGCGTGCTGCGGCCCAAGGTCGACGCCGCGCTCACCCTGCACGAGCTCACCCGCGACCTGGACCTGTCCGCGCTCGTCCTCTTCTCCTCCATCGCCGGCACCTTCGGCGGGATGGGACAGGGCAACTACTCGGCGGCCAACGCCTTCCTCGACGCCTTCGCCCAGCACTGCCGCGCCCAGGGCCGCCCCGTCCAGTCGCATGCGTGGGGGCTGTGGGCCCAGCGCAGCGACATGACCGGAAAGCTGGCGGGCGCCGATCTGAGCCGGCTGGCGCGCGGTGGCATCGTCCCGTTCTGCTCGGAGGACGGCGCCAGGCTCTTCGACGCCGCACGCGCCGTGGACGCCGCCGTCGTGCTGCCGATGCGGCTCGACACCGCGGGGCTCGCGGCGCGCCCCGGTGACGTACCCGCGCTGCTGCGCGGGCTGGTGAGGGCCGCGCCCGCCAAGCCCGCCCGGCGGAGCGTCGCGGGCGCGGGAGCCGGGGCCGCACCCGCGCGGCCCGAGGGGCTCAAGCAGCATCTCTCCAGCCTGCCGGAGGCCGAGCGCGGCCGGTTCCTGCTGGACCTGGTCCGCACGACCGTGGCCGGGGTGCTGGGCTTCGACTCGGTGGCCGCCGTCGAGGCGGAGCGCGGTCTGCTGGACCTCGGCTTCGACTCGCTCACCGCGGTCGAACTCCGCAACCAGCTCGGCAAGGCCACCGGTCGCCGCCTGCCGGTCACCCTGCTCTTCGACTACCCCACCTCCACGGCGATCGCCGCCTACCTGGAAGCGGAGATCGCCCCGGAGACCTTCACCGCCGCGTCGATGGCCTTTCCGGAACTCGACGCCCTGGAAAGCAATCTGGCCCGGGTCGCCACCGACGAGGAGGCGCGCACCACGCTCGCCTCCCGTCTGCAGGACCTGCTGGTACGGCTCGGCCAGGGCCCGGAGGACGCGGAGGACGCGGTCGCCGGCCGCATCGACGCCGCCTCGGACGACGAGATCTTCGACTTCATCGAGAACGAACTCGGCCTGTCCTGACAGTACCCGGAGTTGGAAATCAAAGAGATGGGCGGTAAACGGTGAGCGAGGCAAAGCTCCGCGACTACCTCAAGCGAGTGACCACGGATCTGCACCGCACTCGCCAGCGCCTTCAGGAGGCCGAGGCCAAGGACCACGAGCCCATCGCCATCGTCGGGATGGCCTGCCGCTACCCCGGCGGTGTGGCGTCCCCGGAGGACCTGTGGGAGCTGGTGGCGAACGGCCGTGACGCGGTCACCGAGTTCCCCGCCGACCGGGGCTGGGACCTGGAGGCCCTCTACGACCCGGACCCCGACAAGCCGGGGACGAGCTATGCGCGGGAGGGCGGCTTCGTCACCGACGCCGACCACTTCGACCCCGCATTCTTCGGCATCTCCCCGCGCGAGGCGCTGGCCATGGACCCGCAGCAGCGGCTGCTGCTGGAGACCGGGTGGGAGGCCCTGGAGCGGGCCGGGATCGACCCGGCCACGCTGCGCGGCAGCCGCACCGGGGTCTTCGCGGGGGTGATGTACCAGGACTACGCGACCCGGCTGCGCCAGGTGCCCGACGATGTCGAGGGATACGTCGGCAGCGGTGGCTCCGGCAGCATCGCCTCCGGCCGTATCGCCTACACCTTCGGTCTCGAAGGCCCCGCGGTCACCGTGGACACCGCCTGCTCGTCCTCGCTGGTGGCTCTGCATCTCGCCGCGCAGGCGCTGCGCCGCGGGGAGTGCGAACTCGCCCTCGTCGGCGGGTCGATGGTGATGTCCACACCGGTGGCCTTCGTGGACTTCAGCCGGCAGCGCGGGCTCGCCTCCGACGGCCGCTGCAAGGCGTTCGCCGCCTCCGCCGACGGCACCGGCTGGGGCGAGGGCGTGGGCATGCTGCTCGTGGAGCGGCTGTCCGACGCGCGGGAGAACGGCCATCGGGTGCTCGCGGTCGTCCGCGGATCCGCCACCAACCAGGACGGCGCCAGCAGCGGGCTCACCGCCCCCAACGGCCCCTCCCAGCAGCGGGTCATCCGGCAGGCGCTGGCCGACGCCGGGCTGACCGCGGCCGATGTGGACGCGGTCGAGGCGCACGGCACCGGCACCTCGCTCGGCGACCCCATCGAGGCGGGCGCCCTGCTCGCCACCTACGGTCAGGACCGCCCCGAGGACCGCCCGCTGTGGCTCGGCTCCTTGAAGTCCAACATCGGCCACACCCAGGCCGCCGCGGGCGTCGGCGGGATCATCAAGACGGTGCTCGCGCTGCGCCACGGTGTGCTGCCCAAGACGCTGCACGCCGAGGAGCCGACCCCCAACGTCGACTGGGAGTCGGGTGCGGTACGGCTGCTGGCCGAGGCCAGGCCGTGGCCCGAGCCGGACACCGAGCGGCCGCGCCGCGCCGCGGTGTCCGCCTTCGGATTCAGCGGCACCAACGCCCATGTGATCCTGGAGCAGGCCCCCGCCGGGCAGGCCGAGGACGAGGCCGAGACCGAGGCCCCCGCGGACACCGGGCCCGCCGCCTGTGACCTGGTGCCGTGGCCGCTGTCGGGCCGGACCGAGGAGGCCCTGCGGGCTCAGGCCGCGCGACTGCGGTCGTATGTGGCGGGCGCGCCCGAGCCGTCCCCGGTGGACATCGGCTACTCGCTGGCGCTCACCCGCTCCGCCTTCACCCACCGCGCGGTGGTCGTGGGATCGAACCGAGCCGAACTGCTGGGTGAACTCGACCAGTTGGCCTCCGGCGTCACGCCCGGCGCGGTGGCCGGTGCGGGCAAGACGGCGTTCTTGTTCACCGGGCAGGGCGCACAGCGGCTCGGCATGGGACGCGCCCTGCACACCGCCTTCCCGGTCTTCGCCGCCGCGTTCGACACCGTCTGCGCCGAACTCGACCGCAACCTGGACGGACATGTCGAACACGCGGTGCGCGACGTGGTCTTCGGCGAGGACGCCGAGTTGCTCGACCGGACCCTCTACACCCAGACCGGCCTCTTCGCCGTCGAGGTGGCGCTGTACCGGCTGCTGGAGTCCTGGGGCGTGACCGCGGACTTCCTCGTCGGCCACTCGGTGGGCGAGCTGGCGGCGGCGCATGTGGCGGGCGTGTTCTCGCTGCCGGACGCGTGTGCGCTGGTCGCGGCCCGGGGCCGGCTGATGGATGCGCTGCCCGCCGGAGGCGCGATGGTCTCGCTGCAGACCGGCGAGGCCGAGGTGCTGCCCCATCTGGCGGGCCACGAGGACCAGGTGGCCCTGGGCGCGGTCAACGGCCCGGCCGCCACGGTGATCTCCGGTGACGAGAAGGCCGTCCTGCGGATAGCGGAGGCGGTGGGCGTCCAGAGCAAGCGGCTGCGGGTCGGCGTCGCCGCCCACTCGCCGCTGTTGGACCCCATGCTCGAGGAGTTCGCCAAGGTCGTCGGTGAGCTGTCCTACGCCACCCCCCGGATCGCGGTGGTGTCCAATGTGACCGGCGAGGCGGCGGCCGAGGAGCTGTGCACGCCCGACTACTGGGTGCGCCATGTGCGGCAGCCGGTGCGGTTCCAGGACGGCATGCGGTTCCTCGAGGACCAGGGCGTGACCCGCTTCGTGGAGCTGGGCCCGGTCGGTGTGCTGTCCGTGATGGGACAGGAGTGCGTCTCCGGCACCGATGACGCCGCGTTCGTCCCGTTGCTGCGCAAGGACCGGGGTGAGGCCGAGTCGTTGCTGGCCGGGGTCGGCCTGGTGCATGCCCACGGCGGCGAGGTGGACTGGGAGAAGGTGTTCGCGGGCCGTGGCGCGCGCCGGGTGGAGCTGCCCACGTACGCCTTCCAGCGGCAGCGCTACTGGCTGGACGGCCCGGACCGGGCCGGCGATGTGACCTCCGCGGGCCTTGGCTCCGCCGGGCATCCGCTGCTGGGCGCCGCCGTCGAACTCGCCGACACCGACGGTCTGGTGCTCACCGGCCGGCTGTCCCTGGCCGCCCAGCCCTGGCTGGCCGACCACGCCGTCTCCGGCACGGTCCTCTTCCCCGGCACCGCCTTCCTGGAGCTCGCGATCCAGGCCGGTGACCAGGTGGGCTGCGACCGGGTCGAGGAGCTGACCCTGCAGGCGCCGCTCATCCTCCCCGCCCGTGGCGCGCTCACCCTCAGGGTGACCGCCGGGGAACCGGACGAGAGCGGACGGCGCCCGCTGAACGTCCACTCCCGCCCCGAGGGCGTCGGGTTCGGCGAGCCGTGGACCCCCCACGCCACCGGCACGCTCGCCACCGCCGCACCGGCCACCCCCGCGGAGCTGACCGAGTGGCCTCCGGCGGATGCCACCGAACTCGACGTCAGCGACATGTACGAGCGGTACGCGGCGGGCGGCTTCGGCTACGGCCCCGCCTTCCGGGGCCTGCGGGCCGCCTGGCTGCGCGGCGACGAGGTGTTCGCCGAGATACGGCTGGCCCAGGAGCAGCAGTCGGCCGCCGCCACGTACGGGATCCACCCGGCCCTGCTCGACGCCTCCCTGCACGGCATCGCGCTCGGCACCCTCTTCGCCGGAGAGGACCCCGAGACGGCGCAGGGGCGGCTGCCGTTCTCCTGGACCGGAGTGTCGCTGCACGCCGCCGGGGCCGACGAGGTGCGGGTGAGGATCTCCCCGGCCGGGGAGGACACCGTGGCGCTCGCGGTGGCCGACCCCACCGGCCGCCCGGTGGCCACCGTCGAGGGCCTGCTGTTGCGGAAGATGACCGGCGATCAGCTCAGCGGCGCTCGCGCCGCGAGCAACGAGGCGCTGTTCCAGCTCGACTGGCCCGCTCTCGCCGGACCCGCCCCGGCCACCCCGCTGACCCGGGCCGCGTTGGTCGGCGACGACGGACTGGAGGTGACCGAGAGCCTCTTCGCGGCCGGGGTCCACCTGGAGTCGTATGTGGACCTGGAGTCGCTGGGCGCGGCCGTCGACGCCGGTACGGCCGCCCCCGCGGCGGTCCTGGTGTGCTGCAAGCCCGGGCCCGGCGCACCGGCCGACGCGGTACGCGCCTCCCTGGGCACCGCCCTGGAGCTGGCCCGGAGCTGGTCGGCCGATGAGCGGTTCGCCGACTCCCGGCTGGTGTTCGTCACCCGGGGCGCCGTGGCCACCGCGCCCGGCGCGGACGTCACCGATCTGCCCGGCGCCGCCGTCTGGGGCCTGGTGCGCTCGGCGCAGTCGGAGAACCCCGACCGGTTCACCCTCGTCGACCTCGACGAGCACGAGGAGTCCGTACGGGCCCTCCCGGCGGTCCTCCCCTCCGGTGAGCCGCAACTCGCGCTGCGCGCCGGCCAGGCGCACACCCCGCGGCTCGCCCGCGCCCAGGGCGAGACCGGCGCCACGCGTGCGCTGGACCCCGAGGGCACCGTTCTGATCACCGGCGCCACCGGGACGCTCGGCGGGCTGCTCGCCCGCCACCTGGTGACCCGGCGCGGCGTCCGCCATCTGCTGCTGACCAGCCGCCGGGGACCTGCCGCCGAGGGTGCCGGGCGGCTGCGGGACGAGCTGACCGCGCTCGGCGCCACCGTGACCGTGGCGGCGTGCGACACCGCCGACCGGGACGCCGTGGCCGCCCTGGTGGCCCAAGTGCCCGGCGACCACCCGCTGACCGGGGTGTTCCACACCGCCGGGGTACTGGACGACGGAGTGATCTCCTCGCTCACCCCCGAGCGGATGGACACGGTGCTGCGGCCCAAGGCCGACGCCGTACTCCACCTCCACGAGGCCACCCGGGAGCTGGACCTGGCCGCGTTCGTGCTCTTCTCCTCGGCCGCCGGTGTGCTCGGCGGCGCGGGCCAGGGCAACTACGCGGCCGCCAACGGCTTCCTCGACGCCTTCGCGCAGGCCCGCAGGGCGCAGGGGCTGCCCGCCCACTCCCTCGCCTGGGGGCTGTGGGCGCAGACCAGCACGATGACCGGAACGGCGGACACGGCCGGGGCCGCCCGCTCGGGCGTGGCCGCGCTCTCCTCCGAACAGGGCATGGAACTGCTCGACACCGCCCTCGCCCTGGACACTCCGCTGCTGATCCCGATGCGGCTCGACCTCGCGGCCCTGCGCGCGAACGCCGGATCCGGCTCGGTACCGCTGCTGCTGCGCGGACTGGTGCGGGCACCGGCGCGCCGGGCGGGCGCGAACACGCGCGCCGGCTCACCGGGCGGCGACTCCGCGCTGCGGGAACGGCTCGCCGGGCTGTCCGAGGCCGAACAGGACGCCGTACTGGTGGAGTTGGTGCGCACGCAGGTGGCCACCGTGCTCGGCCACCCGGACCCGTCCGCCATCGGCGCGACCCATGAGTTCGTGGACTCCGGCTTCGACTCGCTCACCGCGGTCGAGCTGCGCAACCGGCTGAACGCGGCCACCGGGCTGAGGCTTCCCGCCACGCTCGTCTTCGACCACGAGACGCCCACCGATCTGGCCGCCCGGCTCCGCTCGGACCTGGCCGCGGCCCGGCAGTCGGGCCCGTCCGTGGAGACGCCCTCGGGCACGGCGGCTGCCGCCGCGGGTGAGTCCACCACGCTGAGCGCGCTGTACACCCAGGCGTTCGAGACCGGGAAATGGAAAGAGATCTTCGACCTGCTGCACGCCACGGCGGCGCTGCGGCCCCGGTTCAGCGCCACCTCCGAGCTGGAGAAGCTGCCGACGCCGGTCAGGCTCAGCAAGGGCCCGGCCGAGCAGCACATGTTCTGCTTCTCCTCGTGCCTGGCGGTCGCGGGCATCCACCAGTACGCCCGGTTCGCGGCCTCGCAGCGGGGCCGACGCGATGTGTCGGCGCTCGCGCTGCCGGGCTTCGGGCGCGGTGAGCCCCTTCCCGAGACGGCGGACGCGGTGGTCGCGGCCCAGGCCGAGGCGGTGGCCAAGGCCGCGGACGGGGCGCCGATCGTGCTCCTCGGCTCCTCGGCGGGCGGCTGGTTCGCCCATGCGGCGGCGGGACATCTGGAGCGGATGGGCATCCAGCCGACCGCGGTGGTGCTGGTGGACACGTACGTGCCCAAGAGCAGCATCCTCAACCAGTTCGGGCTCTCGCTCATGGACGGGATGACCGAGCGCGAGGGCGTGTTCGTCACCATGGACGACGACCGGCTGTCGGCCATGGGCTGGTATCTCAACCTCTTCGGCAGCTGGGATCCCGAGCCGATCGCGACCCCCACCCTCCTCGTGCGCGCGCTGGAGCCGCTGTCCACCGGGTCGCTGAAGCTGGAGGAACTGCCCGACTGGCGGTCCTTCTGGGAGCTGCCGCACGACATCGTCGATGTGCGCGGCAACCACTTCACCATGATGGAGGACCACTCCCTCCCCACCGCCCAGGCCATCGAGGACTGGCTGGAATCCCTGCCGCGTGACGGCGCCTGACCACGCCCCGCACCCGCCGCCGAGGCGCCCTCCCGCACCGCGAAAGGAACGAGGACCATGGCGTTGCCCGTCACCGATGAGAGCCTGTGGTTCCGCAGGTTCCATCCGCGTCCGGAGGCCGAGGTCAGCCTGGTCTGCCTGCCGCACGCGGGAGGAGCCGCCAGCTTCTACTTCCCCATCTCCGAGCTGCTGCCGCCGACCGTGGAGGCGCTGGCCGTCCAGTACCCGGGACGGCAGGACCGCCGCCATGACACGCCCATCGAGAACATCCATGAGATGGCGCGCGAGATCTTCGCGGCGCTGACGCCACTGACGGCTCACCGGCCGATCGCGCTGTTCGGCCACAGCATGGGCGCGAGCGTCGGGTTCGAGCTGGCCCGGCTGCTCGAAGGGGAGCTGGGGACCGTGCCCGTGGCGCTCTTCGCCTCGGGCCGGCCCGCGCCCTCCCACCACCGGAGCCTGGACATCCACCGGCGCGACGACGCCGGGCTCATCGCCGAGCTCCAACTGGTCAGCGGAACCGACTCGCGGATCCTCGGCGACGCCGAACTGCTGCGGCTGGCCCTGCCGGCCATTCGCAGCGACTACAAGGCGGCCGAGACCTATGAGTACCGGCCCGGCGCCAGGCTGCGCTGCGACATCGTGGGGCTCGCCGGTGACAGCGACATCCGCGTCAGGGCCCCGGAGATGGCGGGCTGGCGGGAGCACACCTCGGGCTCCTTCCGGCTGGAGGTCTTCTCCGGCGGCCACTTCTACCTGGGTGAGCAGAAGGCAGCGGTGGCCGGAGTCATCACGGACACCCTGCGGGCGGCCACCGCCCGCCCCCGACGACCTATCGACTGAGAGAGAAACCGACGATGCGTATCCTTTTCGCGACGGTGTCCGAGAAATCGCACCTGTTCACCATGGTCCCGCTCGCCTGGTCGCTGGCCGCGGCCGGCCACGAGGTGCATGTCGCCAG
The DNA here is from genome assembly GCF_042868035.1 of Streptomyces sp. NPDC007875. NCBI lineage: Bacteria > Bacillati > Actinomycetota > Actinomycetes > Kitasatosporales > Streptomycetaceae > Streptomyces > Streptomyces sp. NPDC007875. Next base: position 30,694 of record NZ_JBIADZ010000019.1, read on the forward strand.
CAACCCCGCGCTGACCGCACACATCAAGAGCACCGGTCTGACGGCCGTCTCCGTCGGCACGGACCACAACCTCCACGAGATGCTGACGCAGAACCGCGACTCGCTGGAGAACCCGCTGTCCGACTGGTCCACTCCGGACCTCGATCAGCACTCCTGGGAACAGGTGCTGATGAAGTTCAAGGTCAGCGTGATGTTCGCGTACCAGACCTACAACGACTGTATGGTGCACGAGCTGGTGGCCTACGCCCGCGACTGGCAGCCCGATCTGGTCATCTGGGACCCGGTCAGCTACGCGGGCCCGGTGGCCGCCCGGGTCGTGGGCGCCGCCCACGCACGGCTGCTGTGGTGTATCGACATCTACTCCAAGATGCGCGAGGTGTTCCTGACCCGCCTCGCGGAGCAGCCCGAGGAGCGCCGCGAGGACCCGATGGCCGACTGGCTCGGCGGCATCCTCGCCCGCTACGACCGCACCTTCGACGAGGAGGTCGTGGTCGGCCAGTGGACCATCGACCAGATCCCCACCAGCCTCCAGCTTCCGCTCTCGGTCCAGCGGGTCCCGGTGCGCTATCTGCCCTACAACGGCCCCTGCGAGATCCCGGACTGGCTGCGCGAGGTCCCCGAGCGGCCGAGGGTCGTGCTGACCTCCGGCGTCTCCGCACGGGCGGCCCTGGGCGGCACCTTCATGCCGGTCACCGACATCATCGACACCCTCGGGACCATGGACATCGACGTGGTGGCCGCGCTGCCGCCCGAGGAGGTCACGGCCCTGGAGAAGATCCCCGCCAACACCCACATCGTCGACTTCGTCCCGCTGCACGCCCTGCTGCCCGGCGCCTCGGTCCTCATCCACCACGGCGGCTTCGGCTCCTGGGGCACCGCACTGGTCAACGGCGTACCGCAGTTCATCCCCACCATCCGCTACGGCGACTGGTGGAACAAGGCGACCAGTCTGCACGAGGCCGGTGCGGGACTGGCCGTGCACGCCTCCGAGCTGACCGCCGAGGTGCTGCGGGAGAGCGTCGAACGGCTGCTGGGCGACGCCACGTACAAGGAGACCGCCGCGCGCCTGCGCGAGGAGAACCTGCACACCCCCACCCCGCACGATGTGGTGCCGGTGCTGGAGAAGCTCACCATGGAGCACGGCCGATGAAGGTGCGTGAACTGGCGGTCTCCGGCGCCTACGAATTCAGCCCGAACGTCCACCGCGACGAGCGCGGCGCGTTCGTCGCCCACTACACCGAATCGGCCTTCGCCGCGGCCGTCGGCCATCCGCTGCGCCTGGGCCAGAACCACCACAGTGTCTCCCGGCGCGGCACCGTCCGCGGGGTGCACTACGCGGACGTACCCCCGGGCCAGGCCAAGATGGTGACCTGCACCAGCGGCGAACTCCTCGATGTGGTGGTGGACGTGCGGGTGGGCTCGCCCACCTTCGGCCAGTGGGACAGTGTGCGGCTGGACCCCGTCTCGTACCGGGCGGTGTATCTGGAGGAGGGCCTCGGTCACGCCTTCATCGCGCTGCGGGACGACACCGTGGCGGCCTATCTGAACTCGGCGGAGTACAACCCGGGCGCCGAGCACGAGATCGACCCCTTCGACCCGGCGCTCGGCCTGCCCTGGCCCACGGACCTGGAGTATCTGGTCTCCCAGCGCGACCGGAACGCCCCCGGGCTGGCCGAGGCCGAACGGGCGGGCCTGCTGCCGTCCTACGAGGTCTGCCGGGCGCTGCACCCCCGGCGTGACTGACCCGGCCATGGCGTACCCCCCTCCACCGATCGGTTGATGCGGCCGATCAGCCGGTGGGTGGAGGGAGGATCAGCCCAGTGGGCAGCCGATGGGCCGATCCGCGGGGGATACCCGCTTCCTACGGTGGAAGAGTGAAGGAACCGAGCGAGGAGGACCCGGGCCGATGCCGCTGATCGAGGTCAGTAACCTGCGGAAGGAATACCGCAATCACGTCGCGGTACAGGACGTGTCCTTCTCCGTGGAGGAGGGTGAGATCTTCGGCATCCTCGGCCCCAACGGCGCGGGCAAGACCACCGCCGTGGAGTGCATCGAGGGGATGCGCAAACGGGACGGTGGCGAGATCTCCGTGATGGGCCTGGACCCGCTGAAGGACCTCGCCGAGCTGCGCGAGTCCATCGGGATCCAGCTCCAGCAGAGCGAACTGCCCCCCAAGATGAAGGTGTGGGAGGCGCTCGAGCTCTACAGCACCTTCTACCGCGATCCCGTCGACTGGCGCGAGCTCATCAAGGACTGGGGCCTGTCCGGCAAGGCCGACACGGCCTACGGATCGCTCTCCGGCGGACAGCAGCAGCGGCTGTCCATCGCGCTCGCCCTGGTCGGCAACCCCAGGATCGCCGTCTTCGACGAGCTGACCACCGCACTGGACCCGCACGCCCGGCGCGAGACCTGGAAGCTGATCGAGAAGGTCAGGGAGCAGGACGTGACCGTGCTGTTGGTCACGCACTTCATGGAGGAGGCCGAGCGGCTCTGCGACCGGATCGCCATCATCGAATCCGGCCGGGTCGTCGCCCTGGACACCCCCTCCGGACTGGTGTCCCGGGTCAATGAGCAGCAGATCATCCGGTTCAAGCCGTCCGTGCCGATGGACGACGAACTGCTGACCTCGCTGCCCGAGGTGAGCAGTGTGACCCGGTCCAAGTCGCAGGTGACGGTGGTCGGCAAGGGCAATGTCGTCTACGCGGTGATCTCCGTCCTGGCCCGCAATCAGATCGTGGCGAACGAACTCCGCCTGGAGCAGGCGAGTCTCGATGACGCCTTCGTCGCCCTGACCGGCTCCAAGCCCGCCAACTGAACCGCCGAGGAGATCTCTGCCATGTCCGGGCGCACCAAGCTCACCTACGTCGAGAGCAAGCTGTTCCTGCGCGATCCCACCGCGGTGTTCTTCGTCATCGCGCTGCCCATCATGCTGCTGGCCATCTTCCACTTCGTCACCACCAAGTCCAACGACGACGCCGCCACCAAGGAGTCGATGGCCGCGTTCGTCCCCGCGATGGCCATGTCGCTGTGTCTGACGATGCTGGCCCTCAACCTGCTGCCCACGACGCTGGCGACCTACCGGGAGAAGGGCATCCTGCGGCGCCTGGCCGCCAGCCCCGTCCACCCGGGGAATCTGCTGATCGCCCAGCTCTTCATCAACCTGGTCACCGCGGCGGTCTCCGCGGTGCTGGTGCTCATCGTCGGCAAGGCCGCCTTCGACACCAAGCTGCCCGGTGACGTCCCCGCCTTCCTGGTGAGCTTCGCCCTGGGCACCTGGGCGCTCTTCTCCATCGGCTTGGTCATCGCTGCCGTGGCGCCGAGCAGCAAGTCGGCCACCGCGATGGGCCTTTCCCTGCTCTTCCCCAGCCTCTTCTTCGGCGGGGCGTTCCTCCCCAAGGAGGATCTGCCCGAGACCGTGTCCACCATCGGCGACTACACCCCGCTGGGCGCCGCGCTGCAGGCGCTGCGCGACTCCTGGGAGAACCAGTGGCCGCAGGCGCTGCACCTGACCGTCCTCGGGGTGATCGCGGTGGGCGCCACCGCGGCCGCGGCCAAGCTGTTCCGGTGGGAGTGAGGTGAGCGCGTCCAAGGACGACGGCGGACGGTGGGAGCGGCACTCCGACATCCTGTTCGGAGGGCTGCCCTACCTTCTGCTGTTTCTGTCCATGGCCCTGAGCGTCGTCCACGGCCCGCCGCCGGCCCGGCGGCTGCTCACCACGCTCGGCCTGGCGGCGCTGGCCGCCCTCTGGATCCTGGGCACCTACACCCTGCCGACGGGCCGCCGCAGCAGACAGCCGTACGGCATGGGGCGGACGGCCGTGTACTTCACCGGGCTGCTCGTCCTCTCCGCCGCGCTGATGGCGCGGGACCAGGTGTTCATGGTCTTCGCCGCCACCGGGTTCCTGCAGGCGCTGGTGCTGCTGCCGACGGTCTGGGCGCTGGTGTCCGTGGCGGCCACCTCGTTCGTCGTCAACACCGTGCCGGACGGCCTCCCGGAGCCCACGACCGGCGCCGTGGTCGGCTATGTCGCCGCCATCGCCTTCCAGACCGTGGTGATCGGCTGGATCAATCTGCTGTCGAGCCGGCTGAACGAACAGCATCAGCGGCGCAAACGGACCGTGGCCGAACTCCGGTCGGCGCTCAACGAGAACGCCGGGCTCCACGCCCAGCTGATCACCCAGGCGCGTGAGGCCGGAGTGCTGGACGAGCGCCAGCGGATGGCGGGGGAGATCCATGACACCCTCGCCCAGGGGCTGGCCGGCATCATCCGGCAGCTGGAAGCCGCCGAACACGCCGAAGGCGACCACGAGGTGTGGCGCCGCCATCTCGGCGCGGCCAAGGACCTGGCCCGCGACAGCCTGGCCGAGGCGCGCCGGTCGGTCCAGGCGCTCCGCCCCGAGCAACTGGAGTCCCGGACACTGCCCGACGCCCTGGAGTGCCTGATCGAGGGCTGGTCACGGGGGCGGGGGGCGAAGGTCGCGTTCGCGACGACCGGGACCGCCACCCCCGTCCACGCCGAACTGGAGGCCACGCTCTACCGGGTGGCGCAGGAGGCACTCGCCAACATCGCCAAGCACGCCGAGGCGTCGAAGGTGGGCATCACCCTGTCGTACATGGAGGACGTGATCGTCCTCGATGTGCTCGACGACGGCGTCGGATTCGACCCCGCGGCCGCGGAGGCCACGGCCGGCACCTCCGGCGGCCATGGGCTGGGGCTTGTGGCGATGCGGCGCCGACTGGGTCGGGTGGCCGGTACGTTGGATATCGAAAGCGCCCGTGGCGAGGGCACCGCCATCAGCGCGGCCGTCCCCGTCATCCCCCAGGAAGCCGGTGCATGAGCGGAATCACCCCCAGCGGTAACAACACCCCCAACGGTGACCCCCACGGCGGCGACGGCCCCGGCCACGGCGCCCACCGCGCCACCGGCGCGCCCATCCGCATCCTCATCGTGGACGACCACCCCGTGGTCCGCGACGGGCTGCGCGGGGTGCTGGAGCGGGACCCCGACTTCACGGTGATCGGCGAGGCCGGTGACGGTGCCGAGGCCGTCGAACTGTACGAGCGGTGGCCGGCCGATGTGGTCCTGATGGATCTGCGCATGCCCCGGATGGGCGGGGTCGAGGCCATCAAGCGACTGCTGCGCGGCGACCCCGAGGCCCGGATCCTGGTGCTGACCACCTATGACACCGACAGCGACGTCATGGGCGCCCTGGCCGCCGGGGCGACCGGCTATCTCCTCAAGGACACCCCGCGCGAGGAGCTGACCCGCGCCGTGCGGTCCGCCTCCTCGGGCCAGTCCGTTCTCTCGCCCGCGGTCACCGGACGGGTTCTCGGCCAGGTCCGCAAACCCACCCAGGGGCCGCTGAGCGACCGTGAACTCCAGGTGCTCAGGCTTATCGCGGACGGGGCCACGAATCGACAGGCCGCAGCGGCGTTGTTCATCAGTCAGGCGACGGTGAAGACACATCTGCTGCATGTCTACGAAAAACTTGGGGTGAAGGATCGCGCGGCAGCCGTCAGCGAGGCCCATAAACGACATCTATTCGAATGACGTCGCAGGTCGGAGCCGTGATAGGGGTGGCAGATAGGGGTGGATGAGGGTAGGGGTTGTTCCGCTCGAAGCGGCGCCAATACGGTGGCGATATGGCCCACATGCGAGATCGGCAGGCCGTTGTGATCGGCGGCACCGGATTCATCGGGCGACATATCTGCAGGGCTCTCACCAAACGCGGATATGAAGTCCTGGCAATAGCGAGAAAACCCGCTGAACCCATTCCCGGAGTCGTATTTCTGCCCCTTGACGCGGTATCCGCGCCGAGCGACGACATCGCCCGCGCCGCGAAGTCCGCCGATCTCGTCGTCAACGCCGCGGGCGACAGCTGGGAGGGCGACGAGGAGAGCATGACGGCCTCGCACATCCCGCTCGTCGACCGGCTGGTGGACGCCGTGGCGACCCTCCCCAGGCGGCCGCGGCTGGTCCATCTGGGCTCGGTGCACGAGTACGGCCCCGTCCCCGACGGCACGGCCATCGCCGAGGACCACCCCACCGCCCCGCACACCCCCTACGCCCGCACCAAACTCGTCGGCAGCCGGATCGTCCTGGGCGCGGCGGAGGCGGGCCGCATCGACGGCTGCGTCCTGCGCGTCACCAACGTCTGCGGACCGGGCACCCCCCGGGGCAGCTTCCTCGGCGGACTCGCCCACCGGCTGCGCCGGACCACCGAGGACGCTCCGCTCTCCCTCACCCTCGTCGACGACCAGCGCGACTTCATCGACGTCCGCGACGTGGCCGAGGCCGTGGTACTGGCCGCCGGCAGCCCGGTGACCGGCCGGGTGATCAACATCGGGCAGGGCGACGCCTCCAGCATGCGCGAACTGGCCTGGCTGCTGATCTCCGCCTCCCGGGTCCCCGCGGATCTGGTGCGCGAGGAGAGCGGCGCCGTGCACAGCAAGGGTGGCAGCTGGACCCAGGCCGACATCCGCCTCGCACGGCGGCTCATGGGCTGGTCCCCGAAGGTGGCCCTGAAGGAATCCCTCCACGACCTGTGGGCCGCCTCCTCCGCCACCTCGAGCCGACCGGCTGCCGCGGCGGCCCGTACCGAAGGACACTGATGGAGTACACCTATCTCGGACGTACCGGCCTCAAGGTGAGCCGGGTGTGCCTGGGCACCTTGAACCTCGGGGTCAGGGCGAGCGACGAGGAGAGCCACGCGATCCTGGACACCGCCCTGGACCGCGGGGTCAACTTCGTCGACACCGCCAACCAGTACGGCTGGCAGAAGCACAAGGGCTACACCGAGGAGTTCCTCGGCGGCTGGTTCGCCCAGGGTGGCGGCCGGCGCGAGAAGGTCGTGCTGGGCACCAAGGTGTTCAACCCGATGAGCGACTGGCCCAATGACTCGGGGCTCTCCGCCCGGCACATCATCGCCTCCTGCGAGGACTCGCTGCGCCGGCTGGGCACCGACTGGATCGACCTGTTCCAGATGCACCACATCGACCGCCACGCCCCCTGGGAGGAGGTGTGGCAGGCGATGGAGACGCTGATCCGGCAGGGCAAGGTGCGCTACGTCGGCTCGTCCAACTTCGCCGGCTGGCATATCGCCGAGGCCCAGGAGGCCGCCGCCCGCCGCCACTTCCTCGGGATCGTCTCCGAGCAGAGCGTCTACAACCTCGTCACCCGCCATATCGAACTGGAGCTGATCCCCGCCGCCCAGCGGTACGGGGTCGGGGTGCTCGCCTGGTCCCCGCTGCACGGCGGACTGCTCAGCGGGGCGCTGCGCAAGCTGGCCGAGGGCACCGCGGTGAAGACCGCCCAGGGCCGCGCGGCCCAGGCGCTGGAGGTCCACCGGGACGCCGTCGCCGCGTACGAGAAGCTGTGCGACGGCCTCGGCGCCGACCCGGCCGAGGTGGGGCTGGCCTGGGTGATGGGACGCCCCGGCATCACGGCGCCGGTCATCGGGCCGCGCAGCCTGGACCAGCTCGAAGGGGCCTTCAAAGCCATGGAGCTGACGCTGCCGGACGAGGTGCTGACCGAACTGGACCGGCTGTTCCCGCCGATCGGCAACGGCGGCCCCGGACCGGAGGCGTGGGCGTGGTGAACACGCTCCAGGAGCGGCTGGTCCGCTCGGCCGCCACCGTCGACAGCTCGGTGACCCTGCTCGCCGACTTCCAGCGCTGGTTCCGGGAGCGCGTCGACGCCGACGAGTCCCGGATCGAGATCATTCCGTTCGAGGCGATGCGCGGCTGGCGGTTCGCGCCGGACACCCACAACCTCGTCCACGAGACCGGCCGGTTCTTCAGCGTCGAGGGCATCCGGGTGCGGATGCCCGGGGCGCCGGTGGAGGAGTGGCGCCAGCCGATCCTCCACCAGCCGGAGATCGGCATCCTCGGCATCCTGGTCAAGGACTTCGACGGCGTACCGCACTTCCTGATGCAGGCCAAGATGGAGCCGGGCAACCACGGCGGACTGCAGCTGTCGCCCACCGTCCAGGCGACCCGCAGCAACTACACCCGCGTGCACAAGGGCCGGGCCGTGCCGTATGTGGAGTACTTCCAGCAGGCGGAACGGCACCGAGTGCTCGCCGACGTCCGCCAGTCGGAGCAGGGCAGCTGGTTCTTCCACAAGCGCAACCGCAACATGCTGGTAGAGGTCGCACCGGAGACGGACGTCGAGGTGCGCGACGGCTTCCGCTGGCTGACACTGGGCCAGCTGCACCATCTGCTGGCCGTGGAGGACCTGGTGAACATGGACGCGCGCAGCGTCCTGGCCTGTCTGCCGCACTCCCCGCTCGACCCCGAGGAGACCTTCCGGGACCGCAAGTCCGCCGGACCCGGCGGGACCGTGGAGCCGGGACGGCCGGGGCAGGCGGGCTCCGCCCTCCACCGCGACGCCGACATCCTCAGCTGGATCACCGGGCTGCGCACCGAGCGCGAGGTGTTCACCGAGCGGATACCGCTGCGGGAGACGGCCGGCTGGCACCGCAGCGCCCATCGGATCTCCCATGAGAGCGGGCGCTTCTTCAGCGTGATGGCCGTGGACGTCACCGCGGGCGGCCGTGAGGTGCGCAGCTGGACCCAGCCCATGATCGAGCCCCATGGCCCGGGCGTGGCGGCCTTCTTGCTGGCCTACGCCGACAAGGTGCCGCATGTGCTGGTGCAGGCCCGCGCCGAACCCGGCTACACGGATGTGGTGGAACTGGCCCCCACCGTGCAGTGCACGCCGCGCAACTACACCCATCTGCCCGAGGGGGCCACACCGCCGTTCCTCCGGGAGGTGGTGGAGGCGCCGGCCGACCGGGTGCGGTTCGACACCGTGCTCTCCGAAGAAGGCGGCCGGTTCTTCCACGCCTTCAATCGCTATCTCGTCGTGGAGACCGAGATGAGCGCCGTCCCCGAGGAGCCGTCGCACTACCGCTGGATGGCCGTGCGTCAGCTGCTCGACCTGATACGCCACAGCCATTACGTCAATGTCGAGGCCCGCACGCTCATCGCCTGTCTGCACTCCCTGGCGGTATAGGGGGGCGCCTAGGGGGGCCGGACCTGGGCGGACGTAGGGGTTATTCGGATCGTGGCCGCTGCCATAGCCTCCGGGACACAGGGTGCCCGGGGCGGACATCGGAGGACATGTCATGCAGGACATCATCAGCGCCGTGCTGGCAGAGGATGCGGTGGCCGCGGATTTCGCCGCCTTGAGCGTGCCCGAGTCCTATCGGGGCGCGGTGATCCTCAAAGAGGAATCCGAGATGTTCGAGGGCATGGCCACCAAGGACAAGGACCCCCAGAAGTCGCTCCACATCCGTGAGGTGCCCACGCCCGAACCGGGCCCGGGCGAGGCGGTGATCGCGGTCATGGCCAGCGCGATCAACTACAACACCGTGTGGAGCGCCATTTTCGAGCCGCTGCCGACCTTCGGCTTCCTGGAGCGGTACGCACGGACCGACGACCCCGGAGCGGCCCGCCACGACCAGCCGTACCACGTTCTCGGCTCCGATCTGGCCGGTGTGGTGCTGCGCACCGGGCCGGGGGTGCGCCACTGGAAGCCGGGCGACCGGGTGGTGGCCCACTGCCTGTCCATCGAACTGCGCTCACCGGACGGCCACGACGACAGCATGCTCGACCCCGAGCAGCGCATCTGGGGCTTCGAGACCAACTTCGGCGGGCTCGCCGAACTCTCGCTGGTCAAGGCCAACCAGCTGATGCCGATGCCCGCCCACCTCACCTGGGAGGAGGCCGCGTCCTCGGGCCTGGTCAACTCCACGGCGTACCGGCAGCTCGTCTCCCGCAACGGCGCCCAGCTGAAACAGGGCGATGTGACACTCATCTGGGGCGCGGCCGGTGGCCTCGGCTCGTACGCGACCCAGCTGGCCGTCAACGGCGGGTCCATCCCGGTGTGCGTGGTCTCCGGGCAGCGCAAGGCCGAACTGGTCCGCTCCATGGGGGCCGAGCTGGTCATCGACCGGGCCGAAGAGGGCTATCGGTTCTGGAAGGACGCGTCCACGCCCGACCCCAAGGAGTGGAAGCGCTTCGGGGCCCGAATCCGCGAACTGACCGGCGGCGACGATCCGGACATCGTCCTGGAGCACCCCGGCCGCGAGACCTTCGGCGCCAGTGTGTACGTGGCGCGGCGCGGCGGAACGATCGTCACCTGCGCCTCGACGTCCGGCTACCGCCATGAGTACGACAACCGCTATCTGTGGATGGCGCTCAAGCGCATCATCGGCACCCACTTCGCCAACTACCGGGAGGCATGGGCGGCCAACCGGCTGATCGAGAAGGGGATGGTGCACCCCACGCTCTCCAAGGTCTATCCGCTCACGGCGGTCGGCACGGCCACCCAGGACGTCCACCGCAACCGCCACTCCGGGAAGGTCGGCGTCCTGTGCCTGGCCCCGGAGGAGGGCCTGGGGGTGCGCGATCCGGAGCTGCGCGAGCGCCATCTGCCGTCCATCAACCGCTTCCGCGGCCAGGACTGAACCTGAACCGGTCCACGGCCGTGGTCAGGACGGCGACGGCGCCACCGGCCGCCAGGGCGCGAACGGACTCGCCCCGCGGGGCAGCACTCCGGCCAGCTCCGGGCAGTGCCGCAGGATCACCGAGGTCATGCTGGACTTCTCCACCCAGTCCAGCCCCAGCGGCGTATACACCCCGGGACGGAAGTCCACGGTCAGGAGGCGATCGTCCTGAATCCGCCGGGTGGCCATGAGCAGCAGGACATGGAACGCCGTCTCGCTGAAGGCCGACGCCTCGGGCGGGTTCTCCGCGAACAGCCCCACCATGGTGTCGATCTCGTTGACCGAGGCGTAGACCTCCTCGAGCCGCGCGACGGTGTCCGGATCGGGGGACAGCTCCTCGAAGGAGCGGATCCGCGCTCTGCCCAGCCGGGCCCGGAAGTCGTTGTACCGCGGTACACCCCGCCGCCGGGCCCGCATCAGATCCGCCACCGGCAGATCGAGGAGCTCGCCGTCCCGCTCGCAACGCCGCAGTGCGCGTGGGTAGTTGCGCAGGGTGATCGCGCCCGGATGGGCGACGCCGAAGGAGTAGAGGGCGTCGGCGAGCCCCGTCTTGCGCATCACCGCCTCGGCCGCCGCGCCCCGCACCTCGTCGAAGCCGAGCGACCGCGACCGCCGCCCGAAGCGGTGGTCGCACAGCTCGATGTCGTCCGGGACCAGCGGATGCGTCCGGTAGACCGTCATGAACTCCTCGGCGAGGGCGAACGGCACCCCGGGATGGTCCGGCACACCGCGGGTGCCGCCCGCCGACGCGCTCGTCTCGAACAGCCACAGGCCGAGCCGGGACAGCCAATGGGCGGGCGGGCCCTGCCAGTTGGTCTTCGAGCCGAGGTCGACCACCTCGGTGGCGAGGATCGCCGGAATCCACTCCACCGTATGGATCTTGGCGATGAGCGCGGAGACCACCAGCCGGGCGGTGCGGTGCACCGACTCCTCGTCCATCGCCGGATGGGTGCGGCGCAGCGCCTCGCACACCGCCTCGTGCTCACGGGCGAAGAGCGTGTGCATCGCGCTGAGCCCAAGCCACCAGGCGCCGGCCGAGCCGATCGGCGGCACCCCGCCCGGGCCCAGCGGCAGATGGCCCTCCTCCAGGCGCGGCCCGGCGCCGCCGTACACCTGCGAGCCGTCCCACCGGTGGGAGGCGGCGTCGACCCAGTCCGGGGACTGGAAGTGGGTCCAGGCGGCAGCCAGGACATTGAGCGAGGTGGCGGGCCGGAAGCGCTCCCGGTGCAGCAGCCGTTCGCTGACCGTGGCGGGGTGGGGCACATGGATCAGATCGGGCCGGTGGACCGGTGACAGGCGATGGCCGGTGGCGGCCCCGGCCACGTCCCTCCGCGCCCCGTCATCCGTCCGCGCCCCCTCCCTGCGCGCCATGCCCGGATCGCCGGTCGGGCCGTCGTACGAGCTCGCCGCCCGTGGCCTCTCCACGGCCGGGGCGGGGGCCGGATCGGGGTGCGGAGGCGCCTCGGGCGGGGCCGCGTCGAGGAATCCGAGCCGGCGCAGCGTCCGGCCCAGCGCGACCGGGTTGAGCAGCCCCAGCGGGTCTGGCAGCCGATGCCAGGGCACACAGCGGTTGACCAGGCCGAAGGCCGCGCGCACTGGCAGGTCGAAGGCGGTGCGCACCGGAACGGGCAGCAGCGCGGTGGGGCGCGGTTCGGAGGTAGGGCCCGGCTCGGCAGTGGGGCCTGGCTCGGCGGTGGGGAGGCGCAGACCGAGGCGGTGCGCCGCGGCGACCTCGTACGCGGCCTTGCGCGCCCGGTTGAGATTGCCCAGCGGACGGAACTCCTCCGTGGTGTGCCAGGGGTTGAACGCCAGCAGCTCGACACGGCCGGCCGCGGCCCGGGCCCGGGCGCTGTCCAGGTCCTGGCACGGCACGGTGAGGACCGCGACCGGGACGACCGGCGCGTCGCTCTCCCGCCACTCCACCGAGCCGTCCTCGACCGGAGTGCGGCGGTCGTCCAGATAGCGCTGCACACACAGCTCGAAGGCGATGTCGCCGGTGGACAGCCGCATCGCCAGCTCACGGTCGAGATAGTCGGGGTCGCCGCGGTCGGGCGGGGGAGCGGCGGTGCCGCCGGGCGCCGGACGCAGCTGATACCGCACCGGACCGGCCGGGCCCCACAGGATCGCGCCCCGGCTCCAGAAGGTCTCGCGGGCCAGCGAGCCCACCGTATGGCGGGTGGCCGTCCGTACATTGCGGCGCATCCGGTCGGCGGTGGCCCAGCCCACCGCCAGCGGCAGCCGGACGAAGAGCCCGAACGCCTTCTCCACAGTGCTCCCCGCGCCCGCCGTGGCTTTGGCGAAGGCGACGAACTCGTGCACATCGGCGGCATGGGACACCGGGAAGCTGGTGGCCAGCAGATCGTGGGTCTCCTCCGGACCGGCCTGGACCCGCACCGCCATCCGGCGCAGATCGGGCGTGGTGTCGTGCCGTTCGGTGCCGCTCGCGCTGGACAGCCGCACCACGGCCGGGTACTCGGCGCCCGGTCGGGCGTATCCCACGCACAGCTCCGGCGGAAGGTCGTCGCGGAACCGCAGCCGGGCGTTCTCCACGCCCAGCGCCGCCTTGGCCCGGAAGGGGCGCAGCAGCTGCGGGGCGCCCGGGCTGTCCGCGCCGCCGGGGCGTGTCCGCTGCGTCCGCATCAGCTCGCGCGTCAGCTTCTCGAAGCGCCGCCGCTCGGCCTCGGGACTGCCGCCCTCGTACGCCTCATAGCCCTCGTACCTCGCGCCTCGCGTCCCGCCCGTCGCCTCGTGCCGTGCCGCCTCGCCGACGCGTGCCACCTCACCGCCGCGTACTGCCTCGCTTCGTACGGACTGCTGTCCGGTGTCGACCATGGGGAACGCTCCGTACGGGGCAGGCTGGGGCGAGAAGGGACAAAAGAGACGGTAAGGGAGCGCCCGCGAGGCCGCAGCCCGGAGCGGTGCGCCGGTGGTAACCCGCCCCCTCCGGGGCGCCCCGGGTGATTCGCCTGCGCCCTGCGGCACACTGGTGGCATGCCGGAGCTGCCCGAGGTGGAGGCCCTCACCGCGATCCTGGCCGAGCGCGCCGCCGGCCGGGAGATCGCCCGTGTCCTCCCCGTCGCGGTGAGCGTCCTGAAGACCTACGACCCGCCGCTGGGCGCGCTCGAAGGCCACACCATCACGGCGGCGGCCCGCCACGGCAAGTTCCTCGACCTGGCCACCGACGGCCCCCATCTGGTCGTCCACCTCGCCAAGGCGGGCTGGCTGCGCTGGCGGGACGGACTCCCCGAGGCCCCGCCCCGCCCCGGCAAGGGCCCGCTCGCGCTGCGGCTGCTCCTGGCCGGTCCGGAGCGCTTCGGGTTCGACCTCACCGAGGCCGGGACGCGCAAGGGGCTCGCGGTGTACGTGGTCCACGACCCGCAGGAGGTCCCCGGGATCGCCCGGCTGGGCCCGGACCCGCTCGACGACTCCTTCACCCTGGAGGCGTTCGCCGGTCTGCTGCGCGGCGTACGCCACCGGATCAAGGGGGTGCTGCGCGACCAGAGCGTCATCGCCGGGATCGGCAACGCCTACTCGGATGAGATCCTGCACGCCGCCCGGATGTCGCCCTACCGGCTCGCCTCGGACCTCACCGAAGAGGAGATCGCCGGGGTGTACGAGGCGATGGGTGCCACGCTGCGCTCCGCCGTCGAGCGCTCCCGCGGGCTGGCCGCCACCGACCTCAAGGGGGAGAAGCGCGGCGGCATGCGGGTGCACGGCCGCACCGGGCAGCCGTGCCCGGTGTGCGGGGACACCGTCCGCGAGGTGTCCTTCCGCGACTCCTCGCTGCAGTACTGCCCCACCTGCCAGACCGGTGGCAAGCCGCTCGCCGACCGGCGGCTGTCCCGACTGCTCAAGTAAGCGCGGCCGCTCACGTCAGCGCGGCGGCTCACGTGGCGGGGCCGCTCACGTGGCGGGTTGCCGGAGCTGTCCCAAATGCCGTCCGCCACCGGGTAGTTGAACTGGCGCTCTTGACCCGGGGAGCTCCGGTCCGCCATATGGTGCTGTCGCAACCCCACGACACGACACCCCACGCCACGTCACGGAGCACCATGACCACAGCCCTGATCATCGGTGGCGGCATCGCCGGCACGGTGACCGCGATGGCCCTGCGGAAAGCCGGGATCGACGCGGTCGTCTACGAGACGTACCCCACGGACGCCACCGACGCGGGCGCGTTCCTCGTCGTCGCCGCCAACGGCCTGGAGGCATTGCGCACCATCGACGCCCATGAACCGGTGCTGGAGCACTCCTTCCCGGTCGGCCGCGTCGAGTTCATCAGCAACACCGGCAAGCGGCTCGGCAACCGGCCCATGTCCGGATCGCAGGACGGTGGCCTCGGCTCGGTCACCCTCAAACGCGCCACCCTCGCCCGGGTGCTGCGCGAGGAGGCGGTGCGCCGCGGAGTGCGCATCGAGCACGGCAAACGGCTGCTCGCCGCCCACACCAGCCCCGGCGGCCGGATCGTCTGCTCCTTCGCCGACGGCGGGCGCGCCGTGGGCGACATGCTGATCGGCGCGGACGGCATCCACTCGCTCGTCCGCAGGGCCATCGACGCGGCCGCGCCCCGGCCCCGCTACACCGGACAGCACACCGTCTGCGGCTACACCCGCGACGCCGAGACGCCCCCGGACCCGGACGCCTACACGATGATCTTCGGCAGGCAGGCGTTCTTCGGCTGCACCACCGCCCCGGACGGCGAGGTGTGGTGGTTCTGCAACGCCCCGGCCGAGGAGATGTCCAAGGCTGAGCTCGCCGCCGTCACCGCCGAGGAGTGGCGGGAGCGGCTGCTGAATCTCTTCGCCGAGGACAACACCCCCGCCGCCGACCTGGTCCGCGCCACCGGCGACTCCATCGTGGCCACCGCCGCCTACGACATCATCTCCACCCCCACCTGGTCCGAGGAGGCCATGGTCATCGTCGGCGACGCCGCGCACGCCTGCGCGCCCAACGCCGCACAGGGCGCGTCGATGGCCATCGAGGACGGTGTCGTGCTCGCCAAATGCCTGCGCGATCTGCGCTCGCCCCAGTCGGCCTTCGCCGCGTACGAGGCGCTGCGCCGGGAGCGGGTCGAGAAGGTCGCCGCGGCCAGCGCGGGCATGGCCCGCCGCACGGCGCCGGGGCCCGTGGCGCGGGCCCTGCGCGATGCCACCATGCCGCGCAAGCTGGACCGGGCCGGCAAGGGCGCCCCCGACTGGCTGACCGGCTACCGCATCGACTGGGACGAGCCGGTCGACGCGCAGACGGCCCGCCGGCGCCGCTGACCTACCGCGGCTCCGCCCCCGGACCGTACCGGGACCCTCCGGAACGCGGTCCCGGGGGCGGAACCGCGCGGGCCCGACGTTTGGCCCGGACTCTCACGGGCACTTGGTGCTCCCTGGCCCCGTATGCCCGGGAGATTCGTGTGAGCCCAGTACGCATAGTGATCGTCGGTGCCGGTTTCGCCGGTTACCAGGCCGCCCGTGACCTCTCCCGCACCCTGCGGGGTGCGGCGGACATCGTCCTGATCAACCCCAACGACTACTTCCTGTACCTGCCGCTGCTGCCCGAAGTGGCGGCCGGGGTCCTGGAGCCCCGACGGGTCTCGGTCTCCCTCACAGGCACCTTGCCGCATGTCCGGCTGGTGCTGGGCGAGGTCCACGGCGTCGACCTGGACGCCCGCCGGATCTCCTGGCGGGACCCGGACGGACGGTCCGGCGAGATGGCGTACGACCGCCTCGTCCTCTCCGTGGGCAGCGTCAACAAACTGCTGCCGATCCCCGGTGTGGCCGAGCACGCCCATGGCTTCCGCGGCATGCCGGAGGCGCTCTACCTGCGCGACCACGTCACCCGGCAGATCGAGATGTCCGGCACCAGCGAGGACCCGCGGGAGCGGGCCGCCCGCCGCACCTTCGTGGTGGTCGGCGCCGGCTACACCGGCACCGAGGTGGCCGCCCACGGGGTGCTGTTCACCGACTCGCTCGCGCGGAAGAACACCACGCTGCGCGACGCGCCGCGGCCCCGCTGGCTGCTGCTCGACATCGCCCCCCGGGTGCTGCCGGAGCTGGACAAGAAGCTGTCCCGCACGGCCGACCGGGTGTTGCGCAAACGGGGTGTGGAGGTCCGCACCCGGACCACGGTCAAGGAGGCCACCTCGGAGGGCGTGCGGCTGGACGACGGCGAGTTCATCGAGACCCGGTCGCTGATCTGGTGTGTCGGGGTGCGCCCCGACCCGCTGGTGGACCAGCTCGGGCTGCCGACCGAACGCGGCCGGCTGCGGGTCGACCAGTATCTGGCCGTGCCCGGCCACCCGGAGGTGCTGGCCTGCGGGGACGCCGCCGCGGTACCCGATCTGACCCGGCCGGGCCAGTTCACCCCGATGACCGCACAGCACGCCCACCGGCAGGGAAAGGTCGCGGCCCACAACGTCCTGGCCTCCCTCGGGCGCGGCGCTCCCAAACCGTACAAACACCATGACCTCGGGTTCACCGTCGACCTCGGCGGGGCGCAGGCCGCCGCGGACCCGCTGCACATACCGCTGTCCGGGCCGATCGCGAACGCGGTCACCCGCGGCTATCACCTGATGGCGATGCCGGGGAACCGGGTCCGGGTCGCCGCCGACTGGCTGCTCGACGCGGTGCTGCCACGTCAGGCGGTGCAGCTCGGGGTGATCCCGCCGTGGGCGGTGCCGCTGGACACCGAATCGCCCGAGGTCGCGCAGACGGTGCGGGCGGGTCGCGGCTGACCGTCGGCGAAACCTGGAAGGAGAACAATGCGACACGAACAACTCAGCGAGCTCGGGCAGCAGCTCCGTGTGGACTCGGTGCGTGCCGCCGATGCCGCCGGGTCCGGCCATCCCACGTCGTCGATGTCGGCGGCGGACCTGATGGCCGTCCTGATGGGAAACCATCTGCGCTATGACTTCGAGCAGCCCGAGCGTCCGGGCAATGACCACCTGATCTTCTCCAAGGGCCATGCCTCGCCGCTGCTCTACTCGGTCTACAAGGCGGCCGGGGCCCTCCGTGACGAGGAGTTCGTCACCTTCCGCAAGCGCGGCAGCAGGCTGGAGGGCCACCCCACCCCGCGGCTGCCGTGGGTGGACGTGGCCACCGGATCGCTCGGGCAGGGCCTGCCCTACGGCGTGGGCATGGCGCTGAGCGGCAAGCGGCTCGACCATGTGCCCTACCGCGTCTGGGTGCTGTGCGGCGACAGCGAGATGGCCGAGGGTTCGATGTGGGAGGCGTTCGAGCACGCGGGCTACGAGCGGCTGGACAACCTCATCGCCATCATCGATGTGAACCGGCTCGGCCAGCGCGGCCCCACCCGCCACGAATGGGACCTGGACGCCTACGCGCGGCGCATCCGCGCCTTCGACTGGCACACCATCGAGATCGACGGCCATGACATCGAGGCCATTGACCGCGCCTATGCCGAGGCGCTGTCCACCGTCGGCCGCCCCACCGCCATCATCGCCCGCACCATGAAGGGCCGCGGTGTCGCCTCGGTGGAGAACCGCGAGGGCATGCACGGCAAGCCGCTGAAGAACGCGGACGAGGCCATCGCCGAGCTCGGCGGCGTACGCAACCTGGCCGTGCCGGTGCTCGGCCCGCCCTCGGTCGCTCCCACCCGGCCCTTCCCCGAGGGCCCGCTGGTCCTGCCGCGCTACAACACCGGCGACTCGGTGCCCACCCGTGACGCGTTCGGCGAGGCGGTCGCCGCCGTCGGCACCGCCCGCGGCGATGTGGTGGCGCTCGACGGCGAGGTGGGCGACTCCACCCGGCTGGAGTACTTCCACAAGGAGCACCCCGAGCGGTACTTCGAGTTCTTCATCGCCGAGCAGCAGCTGGTGGCCGCCGCCGTCGGCATGCAGGCCCGCGGCTGGAACCCGTACGTCTCCACCTTCGCGGCCTTCTTCACCCGCGCCCACGACTTCATCCGGATGGCCGCCATCAGCGACGCGGACCTCAACCTCATCGGCTCCCACGCCGGGGTGGCCATCGGTGAGGACGGCCCCTCGCAGATGGGCGTGGAGGACCTGGCGGCCATGCGGGCGGTGTACGGCAGCACGGTGCTCTACCCGTGCGACGCCAACCAGACCGCCCAGCTGACCGCGGCCATGGCCGCGGAGTCCGGCATCTGCTATCTGCGCACCACCCGCGGCGGAACGCCGGTCATCTACCCGCCCACCGAGAGCTTCCCCATCGGCGGCTCCAAGGTCGTCCGCGCCACCGACGACGACCAGGTCACCCTCATCGGCGCGGGGATCACCCTGCACGAGGCCATCGAGGCCGCCGACCGGCTCGCCCAGGAGGGCGTCCCCGCCCGGGTCATCGACCTGTACTCGGTCAAGCCGGTGGACGCCGAGACGCTGCGCACCGCCGCCGAGGTGACGGGCCGGCTGATCACCGTGGAGGACCACCACCCCGAGGGCGGGCTGGGCGACGCGGTGCTCGGGGCGTTCGGCGACGGCCGTCCGGTGCCCCGGACGGTCCGGCTCGCGGTGCGCACGATGCCGGGCTCCTCGACCCCCGACGAGCAGCTGAGCGACGCGGGAATCGACGCGGACGCGATCGTCGCGGCCGCGCGGGAGCTGGTCGGCCGGGACGGCTGAGGCCCGGAGACGGCTGAGGCCCGGAGCGGCCGGGACCGGGACGGCCGAGGCCCCCGGGACGGCCGAGGACACGACGCGGCCGGAAGGAGCGGACACATGGGCATCAAGCAGGGCATGCGCGTGGTGGTGGTCGGGGCCACCGGCAACGCCGGTACGAGCGTCGTCCGCGCGCTCGGCGAGGCCCCGGACATCGAGTCGATCGTGGGCGTCGCCCGCAGGGTGCCCGACTGGTCGCCGCCGAAGACCACCTGGGTACGGGCGGACATCGGGCGGGACGCCGGTGAGGAGGCCGACCTCGTACGGCACTTCGAGGGCGCCGACGCGGTCGTCCACCTCGCCTGGCTGATCCAGCCCAGCCACCGGCCCGCCATCACCTGGGACACCAATGTCCTCGGCAGCGTCCGGGTCTTCGAGGCGGTGGCGCGGGCCGAGGTGCCGGTGCTGGTGTACGCCTCCTCGGTGGGCGCCTACTCACCCGGCCCCGAGGACGGCCGCCCGGTGGACGAGTCCTGGCCCACCCACGGCTGGCCGGAGGCCGCGTACTGCCGTGAGAAGGCGTATGTGGAGCGGGTGCTCGACGCCTTCGAACGGGAGCATCCGCAGATCCGGGTGGTACGGATGCGGCCGGGGTTCCTCTTCAAGGAGGAGGCGGCCGCCGAGCAGCGCCGGCTGTTCATGGGGCCGTTCCTGCCCCGGCGGCTGGTCCGCGCCGGCTTTCTGCCCGCGGTCTTCGACCTGCCCGGACTGCGTCTCCAGGTCCTGCACACCGACGACGCCGCCGAGGCGTACCGCCTGGCGCTCGGCCGCCAGGTGCGCGGCGCCTTCAACCTCGCGGCCGAACCGCCGGTCGACGGCGAGACGCTGGCCGGCCTCCTCGACGCACGGACGGTGCGGATCCCGCGCGTCGCCGCCCGCTCGGCCATGGCCACGGCCTGGCATCTGCATCTGCTGCCTCCCTCGCCCCAGCTGTTCGACGCGGCCCTGCGGCTCCCGCTGATGGACACCACCCGTGCCCAGGAGGAACTGGGCTGGCGGCCCCGGCACACCGCCGTCGAGACGCTCCGGGAGTTCCTCACCGGGCTGCGGCGCGGCACCGGTATGGATCAGACCGCCCCGCTGGCCGCCAAGCCGCCCGGCGGACGGCCGCGGGAGGCCGCGACGACCGGTGTGGGAGAGCGCCCCTGACCCGAGCGCCTGACCCGAACCGCGCCCGGACCGGGGCGGGTTCGGGTGGGAAGCGGCCCCGTGCCGTGTGAGACGCGGCACATGAGACGGGCTCAGCGGCAGCACCGCCGCGGGGCCCGTCCCGCTGTGACCCATTGCCCCTCGTAACCCGTGACGCGACTCCCGTACCCTGCTGCCCAGTTGGTCGGGATGTCGACGAGGGTGGGGACACATGGGCAGGGTGGGGAATCCGGCGCGCGGTCATGCCCGGCGCACGGGAACGGTGGCGGTCGCCGCGGCGGCCGCCGCACTGTGTCTGACGGCACCGGCGGAGGCCCGGCCCGCCGCCGCGGACGATCCGTCCTATTCCGCCACCACCTCGGTAGGGGTGCACAACGCGTATGAAAAGGCCAAGTATCCCTACTTCGCCGACGCTCTCGACTCCGGCGCCTCGCTCCTGGAACTCGACGTATGGACCAATGCGTTCGGCGCCGGCTGGCGGGTCTCACACGGCAATCCGCTCGGCAACGACAACAACTGCGAGAACGCCGCCGGCCCGGACGAGCTGCGCACCAAGCCCCGCGACCAGAGCCTGACCGGCTGCCTCGCCGACATGCGGGCCTGGCACCAGGCCCATCCGGGCCACCGTCCCCTCTTCATCAAGGTGGAGATGAAGGACGGCTTCTACGGCAAGAGCGGACGCGGCCCGGGCGACCTCGACGCCCTCCTCGGCGCCACCCTGGGCGACGCGCTGCTGCGCCCGGCGGATGTGGTGGGCGGCCACGCCAACCTCGACGAGGCGGTGCGGGCTGACGGCTGGCCGTCCCGCTCCGCGCTCGCGGGCAAGTTCATCGTCGAGCTGATCCCGGGCACGGTCGAGGAGAACAACCCGCTGGACTCGCTGTGGACCGACCGTGAGTACGCCACCCATCTGCGGGACCTGTCCGCCGCCGGGAAGCTCGGTCAGGCCGCCGCCTTCCCCGCCGTCCACGGCGCCGCCTCGGGCGACCCGCGCACCCGCTACACCGACGCCACCCTCCGGCCGTGGTTCGTGGCCTTCGACGGGGACGCGTCCACGTATGTCACCAGCGGTGTCGACACCGCCTGGTACGACGACCGCCACTACCTGCTGATCATGACGGACGCGCACAACGTGGCGCCCGCGATCGACGGCACCAGCCCCACCGAGGACCAGGCGCGCACGCGGGTGTCCGAACTCGCCGCCCGGCACGCCAGCTTCGCGACCGCCGACTGGTATCCGCTGCCGTCCGTGCTCTCCAGCGTCGTGCCCCGTGGCTGAGCACGCGACCGCCGGGGCCGAGCCCGCTTCGCGGGCCCGGCCGGGGTCAGTCGGGGTCAGTCGGGGTCCTCGAGCCGGAATCCGACCTTCAGCCCCACCTGGTAGTGCGCGATCCGGGTAGAACGGCCTTGCCCGGCAGACTTCCTACTTCGGCAGCCTTACGACGAACGTTGGCCCCTCACCTGGATCGTCGCCTCCGACGTAGCTCACCTTGCCGCCCCGACGGGCGACATCGAGGACGAGCGTGCCCGTCACGGACTGGCCCGGCTTGTACGTCGTGTCGAGGTCGGGACCCTCGCCGACGCCTTCGAGAGTGGAGGCGTCCTGCGCGGCCGTCTGGACGTCCTCCCACTGCATCATGCCGTAGGTCATGATCTCGGCTGGAGCCTTACCGACGTTCTTCAGTGTGAGCGTCAGCTTCACGTACTGGCCTTGCTCCGGCTGGTTGGTGGTGTCCACCTCGGCCGACGTCACGTACTTCGCGCTGACGGCAGTGACTTGCATTCTGGTCGTCACCTTGTAGTTCTCGCCGTAGTCGTCCGTCTCGCCGACATCGAACGTCCCCGTCTCGCCAACGGCGATCACCGGGGCCGCGGACTTCGAGGCCGACGGGGAAGGCGATTCTTCGGCCGCCTTCTGCGCTGGTTTCGACGGAGCCGGTTTGGCGACGTCCGGACCATCGCTCTGTTCCGACGAGCAGCCCACCAGAACAGCCCCGAGAAATGCCACAGACGCCGCTCTGACGGCGTAACGGGACGTGCGCATGGAATCCCCCAAAGATTGCGTGAGCGGCTCCCCAAGCCGCCCGAGAAGGCCAAGTATGCACCGGAGAACCCCGGGAGGTAGCTCAGTAGGAAGAGCGCCCGCTTTGGGGGCGGGAGGTCGCAGGTTCGAGACCTGCTATCCCGACGATCACCAGCCAGCCCCGCCCGCGGAGGATGACTCCCGCGCAGCGGGGCTGTTCCATTTCCGGGGAGGCGTGATGGCGTGGATCAACAGCAACCGACGTGCCAGCCTGACGATCGGCGCCCCGAGGATCACGCTCAATGCGTCGGCGACGGATGTACCTGCGAGCACCGCCCCGTTGGCGACCGTCAGACGAAATGAGCGCAACACACAGCCCCGTCGGGATGATCCGGCGGGGGCTTTCGCCTTCTCAGGACGCCAGTCCGGACCGCTTGGCCATCACCAGCAGATCCGGTCGGCTGCGCTGGTGGAGGGTCCACAGCACCCGCAGCACCTCCCGCGCCATCGGGTGGATCTCCGCCATCTGCGGGGCGACGTGGAAGGCGTACTTGAGTGCGTCCTCAGCGCCGACGAGATCCTTCGTCGCCAGACGAGCACGAGCGGCATCGATGACAAGGCGCCCAACCCGGCTGGGCTTGAGGCCCGGGGGAGGGGTCTTCAGCAGCGGAGCAGCCACTTCGGCCGCCTTGTCAGGGTGGTTCAGCTCGATCTGGGCTGTCAGTTCGTACAGCGCGGTGTTGCCCGGCCCAAACGTCAGGTTGTGCTGGAGATGATCGGGCCCCGTGATCCGCTCTGCCAGCGCCTTTGCCCGCCTGACGTGGTCCGCGGTGGCGTTGGCGTCCTCCTGGCGCGACGCCAGGACGATGCCTCGGAGATGCAGCGAACCCAGGTGTACGACGCGTTTTAGGTCGTCTCCCGGAGTCCTCTCATACTGGACAATGGCGCGTTCGATGACGGCCAGCCCGTCGGAGTATTCGCCGGCTGACTGGTACGTTCCCGCCTCATTCCACGCCGCAGCAGCCACCGCTTCGGGGTTCCATGTCTGCTGAGCCGCCCACTGCTGACGTGACACGATCATGTCCGCCAGATCCGGCTGACGGAAGCGGTGAGCGCAGGCGTATGCACAGCTATAGACATCGGCCACCTGCCCCCACGCCACAGCGTCCCCGTCGCTCTCCATAGCGGTTGCCGTGACCTGGCCGAGCAGCGTGGGGAGGAGCTGAAGCAGCTCCAGGTACTTCGTGTCGGCGCGGAGCTGCGCCGCGCGCTTGAGCGAGGCGGCTAGTTCGTCGAGAGGCGGAACGTCCTCGTGCGGCAGCGTGTGACGACGCACGACGGTTCGGAGAGCGTTCTAAGTTTTGTGCTAACTGATCATGAGTCACCCGTCCCCGCTCCGAATCCCGGTGACGTGCGACGGGATGAGGGGCGGGGGGCCGTATACATCCCCGCCCCGGTCGCGTGCTTGGAGGCCAGTGGCCGGGACGAGGGCAGCGCACCACTCACAGAGAAGAGGCACGCGCACGAGCAACGCTACAGCTCTGCTGTCCGACGAGGACCGTGCGGCCGTCGTCGAACAGCTTCGCGGGCCGCAACCTCGTCCCGCCAACGCCTGCGGATGCACGCGGAAGCGTGGCCCGAGGCTGACGGCAACGGTTATCGCGGTCGGCGGGATCGCTTACGCCGTCCCGTGCAACAGCTGCGGCGGTAAGGGCGTCGTTCCGTAGGTCGTCAGTCCCAACAGCGGCCCCGTCCGTGCGCTTCCCCCGTGGCGCCGGGCGGGGCTTCGTCGTGCCCGGATGTCGCCCTCGAATGACGTTGTAAAGTCGCGGAGTCGGACTGCGCGGTGCACGGTGGAGGGGGGTTCCTGTTGAGGGGAGAGACGCATGTCCGGCCACACATACCGGGTGACGGAACTCGTCGGCTCGTCCGCAGAGAGCGTCGACGACGCAATCAGGAGCGGCATCGACCGGGCTTCCAAGACGCTCCGAGAGCTGGACTGGTTCGAGGTGACGGAGGTCCGCGGGCATATCGAAGGCGGACGCATCGCGCACTACCAGGTGGGGCTGAAGGTCGGATTCCGACTGGAGGACACGGCTTCCTGACAGGCTCGCACGCAAGTTGCAAGTGCTCATCTGTCCCAATCGAGGTTGCGCGGCGTCTTGGAGGCACGGCCGATGGCGGTGCGGATCGCGTCGTCGACGCTCCCGGTGGACGAGCCGACGATCTCGCTCACCCGGTAGGCGTGGGCCATGGCAGTCTCCCCGGTCCATGGGGTGGTCCGTTCGTTTCCCCCACCGTGCCTCACCGCGCCGGGCTCCGCGAGCCGGCAGGCGTCCTACGGCACCACCGTGACCGGCCAGCGGCCCGCCTTGACCAGCCGTACGGCCACCGAGCCGATGAAGCGGTGCCCGGCCTGCTCGGACGCGCCCACCACCACGGCGTCGGCCTTCAGCTCATCGGCCGCCTGGGCCAGGCCGTTGTACGGATCGCCCCGGAAGGTGTGGAACTCCCAGCGCACGTCGAAGACCCCGCGCAGCCGCTCGGTGGCCTCCCGCATCTCCGTCATCAGCTCCTCGGCCACCTCGCCCGTGGTGTCGGCCACCGAGGCACCCAGCGCCGCCCCGGCGGCCAGCACCGGCTGGATATAGACCACGACGAGCAGCGCCTTCTGGCGTCTGGCCAGTCCGGCGGCGTAGGCCGTGGCACGCCAGGAAGATTCGGAACCGTCCAGTCCGGCCACGATGACCTTGGGTCCGTCGGTTCCCCGTTCAAAAGACGGAGGGAGTTTGTCCACCACATCTGCGAGGCTAGCGCCAGGGACGGTCCGGTGATCACCCGGCCCGTCCCGCGGCGCCCGAGCACCGCGACCGCGTCATGACCGCCACCGTACGACAGGAGAGACAATGGGTGGCACCCACGGGGGCGAACTCCTCGCAATCAGTGACCTGCATGTGGCCTATTCGGAGAACCGGGCGATCGTGGAGCGGCTGCGGCCCGGCTCCGACGACGACTGGCTGATCGTCGCGGGGGACGTCGGCGAGGTCTTCTCCGAGATCGAGGAGGTCCTCGGCCTGCTGAGCGAGCGCTTCGCCAAAGTCATCTGGTCACCGGGAAACCACGAGCTGTGGACCCATCCCAAGGACCCCTTGGAAGTCCGGGGGGTGGCGCGCTACGAGGCGCTGGTGGAGATGTGCCGGGCGAAGGGCATCGTCACCCCCGAGGACCCCTACCCCCTCTGGGAAGGCGTCGGCGGGCCACTGGTCATCGCCCCGCTGTTCCTGCTCTACGACTACACCTTCCGCCTCGACGGCATGGCCACCAAGGAGGCCGCGCTGGCCCATGCCCATGAGGTGGGCGTGGTCTGCACCGATGAGCACTTCCTGCACCCCGACCCCTACCCCACCCGCGACGCGTGGTGCCGGGCCCGGGTGGCCGAGACCGAGGCCCGGCTGGCGGCCGTCGATCCGGGGCTGCGGACCGTGCTCATCAACCACTGGCCGATGACCCGGCTGCCCACCCGGGTGCTGCGCTACCCCGATTTCGCGCTGTGGTGCGGCACCGAGCTGACCGCCGACTGGCATGTGCGGTTCCGGGCCGAGACCGTCGTCTACGGCCATCTGCACATCCCCCGGACCACGGTGGAGGACGGGGTGAAGTTCCAGGAGGTCTCGGTCGGCTACCCCCGGGAGTGGAAGGCCCACGGCCGGCTGCCGGAGGACCCGCTGCGCCGGATCCTCCCGGTGCCGGTGCCGTAGGGGCCGCACGGCGTCCGGCGGGCTCACGGTCTCCGGCGGGCCCGGGGCGTCCGAGAGGCTCGCGGGGTCCGGCGGGCTCGCGGGGCCCGGTGGGGTCGGGGCGTCTGATGGGCTCACGGTGTTTTTGGTGGGCCCAGAGGTCGGTGGGCTCCGGGCGTCTTGACGGGCCCGGAGGGCGGCGCCGTACGGTCTCGGCTGTGAACCCTGTCGAGGCGTTCCTTCCTGAGACCTACACCGCCGGTGTCCCCTACGCGCTCTTCGCCGAACTGCGCACCACCCGCCCGGTCTGCCGGATCGAGGAGCCCGCGGTCGGGGCCTGGCCGGCCGGCCCCGGCTTCTGGGCGGTGTTCCGGCACCCCGACGTCAAACACGTCCTGCGCACCCCCGAGGTCTTCTCCTCCCACCTCGGGGCCACCCAGATCCGCGACCCCGACACCCCCGCCGATCTGGAGTTCGTGCGGGCGATGATGCTCAATCAGGACCCGCCCGACCACTCCCGCAGCCGCCGCATCGTCGCCGCGGCCTTCACCCCGCGCGCCGTACGGGAGCTGGAGGAGGTCATCGAGGAGCGCGCGGCGGCGCTCGTGGACTCCGTGGCCGGGCGCGGCGAGGCCGACTTCGTCGAACTCGCCGCCGATCTGCCGGTCTGGACCCTCGCCCATGTGATGGGCATCCCCGAGGGCGACCGACGGCTGCTGTTCGACTGGGCCGGCAGGGTCATCGGCTACCAGGACGCCGACTATGCCGGATCGTCCACCGCGGCCCTCGAGGAGCTCAGCCCCATGGGGCGCGCCGCCCTCGCCCGCCGACCGCACCCGGCGGCGCGACGCCCCGACGGCCGGCCGATGAACCCGCGCTCCCGCGAGGCCCTGGCCGACATGTTCGCCTACGCCCACGCGCTCGCCGAGCGGCCCCGTCCGGGCAGTGTGATGGCGCGGATGCGGGAGGGCGGGCTGAGCCGGGACGAGTTCGAGAACATGTTCTTCCTCTTCGCCGTGGCGGGCAACGAGACCCTGCGCAACGGCATCCCCGGCGGGCTGCTCACCCTGCTCGACCACCCCGAGAGCCTGCGGCTGCTGCGCGACCGGCCCGAGCTGACCGGCCCCGCGGTGGAGGAGATGCTGCGCTTCTGGCCGCCCGTCATCGACTTCCGGCGCACCGCCACCCGCGATGTGGAACTGGGCGGACAGCTCATCCGGCGCGGTGAGAAGGTCGTCGTCTTCCACGCCTCGGCCAACCGCGACGAGACGGTCTTCACCGACCCCGACCGATTCGACATCACGCGCGCCCCCAACGACCATCTGAGCTTCGGCTTCGGACCACATGTCTGCCTGGGCGCGCATCTGGCCCGCGTCCAGATGCGGGCCATGCTGCGCGCCGCCCTGGACCGGCTGCCGGGGCTGCGCCGGGCGGGTGAGCCGGTGCGGCTCACCTCCAACTTCCAGAACGGGCTCAAGACCCTCCCCGTGCGCTGGGGAACAGATCGGTGAAGGCCGTGGTCGAGTCGCCGACCGACCGCCCGAAGGGTGCGTCGAAGTCCCAGACCAGGAAGAGCAGGAAGACGATGAGCGCGGTGAACATCACCGCGAGCATCAGCTCCCGGGGCGAGCGGCGGATCTGCAGGGTGAAGACCAGCCCGACCACCAGCGCCGCGCCCAGCACCAGGCCGAACCAGACCAGATGGGGCATCGTGGGCCCCGCGCTCTGCTGCCGGGCGTTCCGCGCGTCGTCCACGGCGGCCACCTGATCCACCATCGGCTGATACGCCTGCGACTGGAGATCGCTGTGCGGTGTCGCGAAGGTGACGTCGCGGCGCAGGGTCTTCAGCAGCTCGCCGCCGCGGTCGGTGAGCTCGCCCTTGTCGATCATCACCTTGAACTCCGTGTGCACCACATGGCGCACATACGCGTCCACGTCGTCGCGGATGCGGTCGGCCACCGGGCTGGGGTAGACGCTCGCCCGCTCGGCCACCTCGTGCAGCGCCTGCGCCTCCGTACGGACCCCGTCCTGCGCGGCGGAGCGGGCCTCCCAGACACCGGCGATCGCCAGGCCCAGCACGATCGCGTAGACCACGCCGATCATCATGATCATGTAGTCGAGGACATCGGGAGTCTCGTCCGGATCGTCCTCGTCCCCGAGCCGGCGGGCGTTGAGGACCGCCCCGGTGACCACGACCGCGCAGGTCCCGGCCATCACCAGGACCATAATCAGCCATTCGGGCATGCATAACCTCCCAAGCGGTTCGACAGTGAGCCGTCAGCCGCGCCGCCCGCCGCGCCCGGCGGAGCGCGAACGCGGACGGAGTGCGGCGGCCGCGAGGACCGCGGGCGCGGTGAGCAGCAGGGTGAAGGTGACCAGGGAGGTGCCGTTGTCGGGCTTTTGGCGCGTGGGCTTCTGATACGCGTGCACCTCGACGGCACGGGTCCTGGTCGGTGTGGGAACCGGCGTGGGGGGTGAGGCCGGAGGCTTGGTACGCGGGGGCGGGGGCGGCAGCGGAAACACGGGCTCGGGTGTGGGCCCCGGCGTGGGAAGCCGCGGGAGCCGCGGAGAGGGCGTGGGGGAGGGGGCCCGCGGCGTCCGGGTGGGCGTGGGCGTAGGGGTCGGCGTGGCGGACGGGCTGGGGGTGGGCGTCGGGGTCGGGGTCGGGGTCGGCGTCGGGGTGGGCGTGGGAGTCGGCGTAGGCGTGGGCGTCGGGGTCGGCGTAGGTGTGGGGGTCGGCGTGGGTGTCGGCTTGGGACACCAGCCGTAGTGGGCGAAGAAGCCGACCGGGCCCGCCGAGGCGGCGAAGCAGACGCACAGGCCCGGACCGATCCGGATCTTCACCCAGACATGCGGTCCGTGGCCCGGGCCCCCGGCCCCGGGCCGGGCACCGGCCGTCGGCCGGGGGGAGGCGGACGCGGCCGCCGGGCCGTCACCGTCCTGGTCGGCCAGGGCTGTCGCCCCCGCCGAGGCGAGGACAAGGGCAGTGGTCAGGACCCCCGCACGCCATACGCGCTGCCATCGCTTCACGAGGAGATGTTCCGCCGAACGGGCGCCCGCCAGCCGTGTGAACACCGGGATTCCCCCGAATAGGGGAATGGCCCCGGACATTGGCGCATGGAGGTTTACCGGAGGACATTCACCTCATGGCGTTCAGCTCTCCCCGCGGTGGCCTCGCCCCCTGGTCACAGCTCGCCGAAGCTCCCATGCCGACCCGCGCCCGCCGCGAACCGCGCCGCGCCGTCCAGCCCCTCGGCCAGCGTGGCCTGACCGTGGCGCAGCTCCCGTGTCATGGCCTCGTCCTCCGGCAGTCCCTCCTGCTCCCGCAGCGAGGCCCGGTCCGAGCGCAGACACGTCTGCGGAAAGCCGGCGATCTGGGCCGCCAGCCGCTCCGCCTCCGCGCGCGCCCGCCCCGGCGTTACGAGGCGGTTGGCGAGCCCGATGGCGTACGCCTCCTCGGCCGGCACCGGCCGCCCCGTCAGCACCAGGTCCATCGCCCGGCTCGCGCCGATCAGCCGTGGCAGCCGTACCGTTCCGCCGTCGATCAGCGGGACGCCCCAGCGGCGGCAGAACACCCCGAAGACCGCGTCCTCCTCGGCGACGCGCAGATCGCACCAGAGCGCCAACTCCAGCCCGCCCGCCACGGCGTGGCCGCTGATCGCCGCGATCACCGGCTTGGACAGCCGCAGCCGGGTGGGTCCCATCGGGCCGTCACCGTCCTCGGCCACCCGATTGCCGCGCGCGGTGCCGACCGCCTTCAGATCGGCGCCGGAGCAGAAGGTGCCGCCCTCGCCCCACAGCACCGCCACCCGCGCCTTTGGGTCGGCGTCGAAGGCGCGGAAGGCGTCGGCCAGCGCCGTGGCGGTCACGCCGTCGACGGCGTTGCGCACCTCGGGGCGGGAGAGCACGACCGTGGTGACCGGGCCCTCCCGTTCCGTGCGAACCGTAAGGGGCGCACCGGCCGCGTCCACGGCTTCCGTCGCTTCCCCTGCGTCCGCCGCGCCGTCCGTGGGCGTCACCGCGCGTCCTTCGGGCGGGCGCGCTCCAGGATCGGGCCGGTGTCCGTACCGGGCGGCAGGGTGCCGAAGGCATGCCCCCAGTCCCCGTCGAGCCGCGAGGCGCAGAACGCGTCGGCGACCGCCGGATGGCTGTACCGCACCAGCAGGCTGCCCTGCAGCACCAGCGTCATCTGCTCGGCCAGCCGGCGCGCCAGCAGCTGCGCCCGCTCGGGGTCGCCGAGCTGCGGCAGCAGCCCGCGCAGCCGGTCCACGGCCGCGTCCAGCCGCGCGTCGGCCCCGGCCGCGGCGTCGACCTCGGCCAGGAACGCCTCCAGCGAACCCGACTCCCGGCTCAGCGCGCGCAGCACATCGAGTGCCGCGACATTCCCCGAGCCCTCCCAGATCGACAGCAGGGGCGCCTCGCGATACAGGCGCGGCATGCCGGACTCCTCCACATAGCCGTTGCCGCCCAGGCACTCCAGGGCCTCGGCGGCGTGGGTGGAGCCGCGCTTGCACACCCAGTACTTGCTCACCGCGAGCCCCAGCCTGCGCAGCGCCGCCTCGCCCTCGTCCCCGGCTTCCGCGCGGTCCAGGGCGGTCGCGAGCCGCATCGCGAGCGTCGTGGCCGCCTCCGACTCGACCGCCAGATCGGCGAGCACATTGCGCATCAGCGGCTGGTCGACCAGTTCGGCACCGAACGCCCGGCGGTGCTCGGCGTGGTGCAGTGCCTGCCGCAGCCCGGCCCGCATGCCCGCCGCCGAGCCGATGACACAGTCCAGCCGGGTGACGTTGACCATCTCCACGATGGTCCGCACCCCGCGGCCCGGTTCGCCGACCCGCCAGGCCATGGCGGACTCGTACTCGATCTCGGCCGACGCGTTCGAGCGGTTGCCCAGCTTGTTCTTGAGCCGCATCAGCCGCAGCGGGTTGCGGCTGCCGTCCGGCAGCACCCGGGGCACCAGGAAGCAGGTGAGCCCCTCTTCCGTCTGGGCCAGCGTCAGGAAGACATCGCTCATCGGCGCGGAGGTGAACCACTTGTGGCCGGTGAGGACGTAGCCGCCGGCACCGTCCGGTACGGCCTGGGTGGTGTTGGCGCGGACGTCCGAACCGCCTTGCTTCTCCGTCATCGACATGCCCGCGATCAGGCCCCGCTTGGCGAGCGGCGGCCGCAGCCCGAAGTCGTAGGTGCGGGCGGCCAGCAGCGGTTCGTACACGGCGGCGAGCTCCGGTTCCGCGCGCAGCGCCGGGACCGCGGCGTACGTCATGGAGATCGGGCAGCCATGGCCGGGCTCGGCCTGCGCGAAGGCGTAGAACTTGGCCGCGCGTACCAGATGGGCGCCGGGGCGGCTCTCGCTCCACGCGGCCGCGTGCTGGCCGCTCGCCACGGCGACGTCCATCAGCTGGTGGTAGGCGGGGTGGTACTCGACCTCGTCGATGCGATGGCCGTAACGGTCATGGGTGTGCAGCACCGGGGAGTGCTCCTCGGCCATCCGCGCCCAGTCCTGGACCTCGGCGGAACCGGCCCGCGCGCCGAGGTCCCGCACCTCCGGCTCGCCCCAGCCGGCGCCGTCCCGCCGCAGGGCCTCCAGCAGGGCGGGGTCGTCCGCCGTGCTGAAGCCGACGAGCGGCGGGGCCTGGTTGAGGACCTCGTGCGTAGCGCTCATGGCGGACATCTCCTCGTTCGCGGCGGTCTCCCGGGGCGGGCGGCCGGTGGGGCGGGCGGCCTTACACTTCCATCATGCGCGATTCAGAACTGTAATGGATAGGGTTTCGCGTAACCATGGACGACACCGACACCGGAACGCTCACTCTGCGGCCGCTGACCGCGCGCTCGATCGTGCTCAGCACCCTGCTGGGCCATCACCCGCCCCAGCTGCCCGCTCGCGCGCTGGTGCGCGTCGGCGCCCTCTTCGGCACCGCCGAGGGCACCATCCGGGTCGCGCTCACCCGTATGGTCGCGGCCGGTGACCTGGAGCAGAGCGACGGCACCTACCGGCTCACCGACCGCCTGCTGGCCCGCCAGGCGCGGCAGGACGACAGCCGCGCCCCGCGCACCCGGCGCTGGGACGGCGGCTGGGAGATCGCGATCGTCACCTCCGACCGGCGCGAGGCGGCCGAGCGCGCCGCCCTCCGCCAGGCCATGGCCGCCCTGCGCCTGGCCGAACTGCGCGAGGGCACCTGGATGCGCCCCGCCAATCTCGTCCATCCGCGCCCGGACGTCGCCGCCGAGCAGTGCGGCTGGTTCACCGGCGCGCCGGAGGGCGATCCGGCCGAGCTCGCCGCGCGCCTATGGGACCTGGACGGCTGGGCCCGCCAGGCCAGGCTGCTCGGCGCGGCGCTGGACGACGCGGAGGAACCGGCCGAGCGGTTCACCGTCGCGGCCGCGGCCCTCCGGCACCTCCTCGCCGACCCCGTCCTCCCCGCGCGGCTGCTGCCGGAGGACTGGCCCGGTGCCGAGCTACGGCGTCGCTATGACGGGTTCGAACGGGACTTTCGGGCGTGGCTGCCGCGGTATGCGGGTGGCGGCTGAGCCGCGGCGGCGTGCCCGTCGGGGCGTGTGGGGGCGGTTCGGGCTGGTCGGCTCGGTTGGGGGCGGGTTTCGTCTCGCGCCTTCGGCGCAACGGAGAAACCCCGCACCCAACCGAGCCGACCAGCCCACGGCGGATACGGTCCGGATGGGGGCCGGGGCAGCCCCAAGGGCGACCCCGTCGCGCCTTTCCGCATCGCTCCTTCGGCTACGCCGACTCGCGGATCACCAACTCCGTGGGCAACACCAGCGCCGGTTCGATCGTCTCCCCGGCCGTCAGGCGCAGCAGCTGGCGGGCCAGCCGGCGGCCGATTCCGCCGATCGGCTGGCGGACGGTGGTCAGCGGGGGTTCGGTGTAGCGCGCGGGCTCGATGTCGTCGAAGCCGACCACCGCCACGTCGTCCGGCACCCGTCGGCCGGTCCGGCGCAGCGCCCGCAGCACCCCGATCGCCATCAGGTCGGAGGCCACGAACACCCCGTCCAGCCGTGGCTCCCGGTCCAGCAGCTCCCGTATCGCGACCGCCCCGGACTCCTGGGTGAAGTCCCCGGCCGCGACGTACGCCTCCAGCCGCGCCCCGGCCAGCGCCGTCCGGTAGCCCGAGAGCCGGTCGATCCCGGCGACCATGTCCTGGGGGCCCGCGACCGTGGCGATACGGGTGCGCCCGGAGCGGATCAGGTGCTCCACGGCCAGCACCGCGCCCGCCGCGTTGTCCACGCCTACGTACGGCGGCGAGGCCGGGCTCAGCACCCGCTCGTTGCAGACCACCGGGATGCCCATGCGGGCCAGCGCGGCCGGGAGCGGATCGGCGCCGTGCATCGACGCGACCATGACCCCGTCGACATGGCGGGCCAGGGCGAAGCGCTCGATGCGGTCACGGCTGGCGGGGGAGCGGGCCATCATCAGCACCAGCTGCTTGTCGGCGGACTCCAGTTCCTGGCTCACCCCGCGCACCACGCCCGGGAAGAAGCGGTCGTCGGAGAAGACCCGGCCCGGCTCCTCGGGGAGCACCAGCGCGAAGGAGTCGGTGCGCTGGGTGACCAGGCTGCGAGCCGCCTGGTTGGGGATGTAGCCCAGCTCCTGGATCGCGTCCAGCACCGCCTCTCGGCTCTCCTCGGCGACCTTGGTGGAGCCGTTGACGACACGGGAGACGGTGGCGCGCGAGACTCCCGCGCGCCGCGCCACGCTCTCCAGAGTGGGCCGGGGACGGTGCATCCGCGCATACCTCGCTGTGTGCTCACTGATGGTCGGTACAGCATGGATCAAGACCGGTCAGGGCGCGAGAACGCGGGCACGGCAGATCGACGGAGAGCCCCAGGCGGGGCGCAGGGCGCGGGCCTTACGGATCCACAGCGAGAGGTCGTACTGGTTGGTGTGGCCGAGCGCGCCGTGCAGTTGGAGGGCGGTGCGCGCCGCTGTGGTCCACGGCGCGGCCGGAGTCCGTCTGCGCCCCACCGAGCATGAACCTCATCTGGGCATCCGTGGTCGACAACGCCGGGCTCGGCGGTACCGCCCTGCTGACCGAGATGACCGACGAGCAGCGGGGCAAGGTCATCGACGTCACCCTGAACGGCACCGTCCGCTGCACCCGCGCCGCGCTGCGCCGCGGTCGAGGCCGCCGCGTACCGGGTGCGGGTCAACGCGGTCTCGCCGAGCCTGGCCAGCGGCTATTCGTCGTACCTGACCGGCGAGACGGTATCCGTGAGCAGCCGGCACGCATCAGGCGAGAATGAGAACGTGCCGAATTCCACCAGGACCACCCGCGCTTCCACCGGAAACAGTGCGAAGAAGAGCGAGAAGAAGACGACCGTGAGCCCGTCCCCCGAGCGACGGCGCGAACTGCTCTCGACCGCGGCGGAGGTCTTCGCCGCCCAGGGGTACAACGCGACCACCGTCCGCCGGATCGCGGACGAGGCGGGGATGCTCGCGGGCAGCCTCTACTACCACTTCGACTCCAAGGAGTCGATGGTCGACGAGATCCTCTCCACCTTCCTGGACGAGCTCTGGGCCGGATACGAGGCGGTGCTCGGCGCCGGACTCGGCCCCCGGGAGACCGTCGAGGCACTCGTCACCGAGTCCTTCCGGGAGATCGACCGGCACCGCGCCGCCGTCGCGATCTACCAGAAGGAGTCCAAGCACCTGTCCGCCCAGCCGCGCTTCGGCTATCTCGCCGAGTCGCAGCGGAGGTTCGAGCGGGCGTGGCTGGGCGCGCTGGAGCGCGGAGTGGCCGAGGGGGTCTTCCGCGCCGACCTCGACATCCGGCTGGCGTACCGCTTTCTGCGCGACACCGTATGGGTCGCCGCCTCGTGGTACCGGCCGGGCGGACAGCACAGCCCCCAGGAGATCGCCCGCCAGTACCTGTCGATGGTCCTGGACCGCATCACTCCCCGAGAACGGCGAGAGCAACGAGAGCGACCCTAAGGCCGTCATGACCTGGGGGAATTCAAGGAGCTGACATGTCCGAGGCATACATCGTCGAAGCGGTGAGGACACCGGTGGGTCGGCGGAAGGGCGGGCTCGCCTCCGTCCACCCCGCCGACCTCGGCGCGCACGTCCTGCGCGCGCTGATGGAGCGCTCGGGCGCCGATCCGGCCGCCGTCGAGGACGTCGTCTTCGGCTGTCTGGACACCGTGGGCCCGCAGGCCGGGGACATCGCGCGCACCTGCTGGCTGGCCGCCGGGCTCCCGGAGGAGGTCCCGGGCGTGACCGTCGACCGGCAGTGCGGCTCCTCGCAGCAGGCCCTGCACTTCGCCGCGCAGGCGGTGCTCTCCGGCACCCAGGACCTGGTGGTCGCGGGTGGGGTGCAGAACATGTCGATGGTGCCCATCGGCTTCGCCGGCCGCCCGGCCACCGAGCCCCTGGGGCTGACCGAAGGCCCCTTCGCGGGCTCGGAGGGGTGGCGGGCACGTTACGGCGACCGGCCGGTCAGCCAGTTCTACGCAGCCGAGCTGATAGCCGAGAAGTGGGGCATCACCCGCGAGGCCATGGAGGAGTTCGCCCTGGGCTCGCACCGGCGGGCGCTGCGCGCGAGGGACGAGGGCCGCTTCGACCGCGAGATCGTCCCGTTCGGGGACGTCCAGATGGACGAGGGGCCGCGCCGGGACACCAGCCTGGAGAAGATGGCCGCCCTCAAGCCGCTCATGGAGGGCGGCCGGGTCACCGCCGCGCTCTCCTCGCAGGTCTCCGATGGCGCCGCGGCCCTGCTGGTCGCCTCCGAACAGGCCGTACGGGAGCACGGCTTGACGCCGCGCGCCCGGGTGCACCATCTGTCGGTGCGCGGCGAGGACCCGATCCGGATGCTGTCCGCGCCCATCCCGGCGACCGCGCACGCCCTGAAGAGGACCGGCTTGACCATCGGCGACATCGACCTGGTCGAGATCAACGAGGCCTTCGCCCCCGTCGTACTGGCCTGGCTGAAGGAGACCGGCGCCGACCCCGAACGGGTCAACGTCAACGGCGGTGCCATCGCCCTGGGCCACCCGCTCGGCGCCACCGGCGCCAAGCTGATGACGACGCTCCTGCACGAACTGGAGCGCACCGGCGGCCGCTACGGGCTGCAGACGATGTGCGAGGGAGGCGGCCAGGCCAACGTCACCATCGTCGAGCGGCTGTAAGAACCCTGGCCACCGGCTCGGCGGACGGAGCCCGGCGCAGGCACCCGAAGCCCGTGAGGCCCCCGGGCCGAGCGGTGCGAGGGGGCCGTGGAGGTGGGGGTCGATGTGCGAGGGAGGCGGTCAGGCCGACGTCACGATCGTCGAGCGGCACTGGGGGCCCCGGCCGCTGACGAGGACTCCGACCGGACGCCTTCCCGTGGCGGCCGCGTCCGGCCCCACGGATGATGGTGCTGCTCCGAGGGCCGGACCGAAGCCGGGAGGACAGTGGCATGGCGTGCGGATCGACCAAGCTCTGGAACGGCGAGGCCACCTGGTTCTGTTGTGGCAACGCCTGGGGTCCGTGCGCCTCGGCGGGCGGTGGCGCGTGCGGCACCTGCCGCTCCAGCGCTCTGCAGGCGGCCTGGCCCAACGCCTCCAAGGCGTGCTGGGACATCACCCGGCCGGACCTGTGCGGCGAGGACATACCCCGGCGCGGCTGCGGCTCCGTGATGAAGGTGCGCCATGACTGCTCGGGCGCGAGCGTCTGTGTCACCGTCAGCGACTGCGGCCCGCGCACCCGCAGCTTCTGCTCCGAGTCCACCTGCTGCGACGGGGTCTGCCGCACCAACCGCGTCATCGACCTCACCCCCGCCGCCTTCTCCGCCATCGGCAGCCTGAGCTCCGGCACCCTGCCGGTCTCCATCTTCGAATGAGGCGGGCCCGGCCATGAGCGCGTACCGAACCGGCGACCCCCTCGACCGCCGTCGCTTCCTCACCGCCGCCGCCCTCCGCGGCGCCACCGTCATCGGCACGGGGGCCCTGAGCGCGGGAGCCCTCGGCACCGGAGTCATCGGGGCGACCGCCCTGGGCGCCGTGGACGCCGACGCCGCCTTCGCCGCACCCATACGCCCCCTGGACCCCGCGGTCGCCGAGAGCGCCTTCGCCGAGGGGCGGATCACCGCGATCAACCACGACGTCCTGGAGGTCGCGGGCTCCTACGGGGACCACTCCCGGGTGCGGGTCACGAACGCCACCAGCGTCTGGAAGGCCCGGGCCACCACCGCGGCCGACATCGAGACCGGCGACGGGCTCTATGCCCGCGGCCTTCCCCTGCCCGACGGCACCCTCGCCGCCGACGCGGTGTGGGTCAACATCGTGAACCTCCACGCCACCATCCGCGGTATCGAGAAGACCCGGCTGCATCTCGCCCACGGGCAGCACGAGATCGTCGGCAACCTCATGGCGCAGACCACCAGCGCCTCGTACGGCGATGCCTCGCCCACCGCCGATCTGTCCCGGCTCACCATCGGGCAGAGCGCTCAGGTCCTGGGCGCGTGGCGGCCGTCCGACGGCTCCGTGGACCTCGTGCGGGTCGCGGTCGCGCCCGGTGCGGGGAGGCGGCGGTGAGCGCCCTGGTCTGCGCCCTCGCCCCGCTGCTGCTCGCCGGGGTGCTCGGACCGGCCGGGGCGGGCAAGCTGTTCGGCCGGGGCGCCGCCCGGCAGGCGCCCCGTACCGCGCTCGCACGGCTGCTGCGCGACGGCGGCCGGGCCGCGCTCGTCCTCCGCGTCCTCGGCGCGGGCGAACTCTTCGTCGCCGCCGCGCTGCTGGCGTCACCCGCCACCGCGCTCCCGGGAGCGGCGGCCGCCGTCCTCGGCGCGGGCTTCCTCGGCTATCTCGGCTACGCCCGCACCGCCGCCCCCGGCGCCTCCTGCGGCTGTACGGCACGGCAGGACGCCCCCCTCACCTGGCGCGCCTTCGCCCGCGCCGCCGCGGTTCTCGCGGGCGGGGTCGCGGCGGCCCTGGCCCAGCAGCCCTGGTGGACCGCGGCGGCCCGCCGTCCGGCCGCGGCGCTGTGTCTGGTCCTGGCCGCGGCGGCGGTTCTGACGGCCCTCTCCGCCGATCCGGACCGCCGCTGGCGGATGCCGCTGCGCCGGCTGCGACTGCGGATCACCGGGCACCCGCTCGCCGCGACCGCGCACCCGCTCGCCGCGACCGGACATCCGCTCGCCGACGCCGGACATCCGCTCGCCGACGCCGGACATCCGCTCACCGCGACCGGAGTCCCGGCGGCGGTCCCGGTCGCCGCGACCGTCGAACTGCTGGAGCGCTCGCGCGCCTGGCAGAGCGCCTCCCGCGTGGTGCGCTCCGCGCTGCTGGACCACTGGGACGACGGCGGCTGGCGCATCCTCCAGTTCGCCGGGGTGCACGGCGGCGGCGCGGCCGCGAGGCCCGTTCTGGTGCTCTTCGCGGTGGACGCCGCGGCCAGCCTGGACACGGTGCGCGAGCCCGCCGTCCGGGTCAGCGTCATCGACGCGGACAGCGGGGCCCCGGTCATGGCCACGGCGTGAGAGGCCGGCGCTCGGCGGGTAATCTGGATCAAACGAAAACTTCCTGGACAAAACGATCGATCCGCGGGGCGTCCAGCGCCGATGGGTGCCGAGGCGTACAAGGCATGGATGGACAAGCCCGACCGACACCCGTACTGACCGACACCCCTGCCGAAGGGGGCCCGTGGCGCGCGCGCCGCCCGGCGCGCGTTCCCGCCTGCCGGGGGCTGAGCCGGTGGCGCCGGTAGGGGAGTGGGTGTATGTCCGAGCATCGGTCCGCGTCCGGCTCCCGGGGGCCCAGGTGGTGGCGGCGGCTGGAGGACGCGTTCCACCGGTCCGCGATCGGACGCGGATGGCGGCGGGGCAGTGATTTCGAGCTGCTGCACCGTGCGATGGGCTTCGCCGCGCTGGGCTTTCTCACCCTGGTACCCCTGCTGATCGTGGTCGCCGCGGCTGATCCGGTGGACCGGCTCGGATTCGCCCAGTGGCTGGCCGAGGGCCTCGGGCTCTCCTCGACCTCGCGGGACGAGGTGCAGGAGCTGTTCGCCCCGCCCAAGCAGGCGCTGGAGTCCACCACCGCCTTCGGTCTGGCCACGCTGGCCGTCTTCAGCCTGCGCTTCGGCGCGGTGCTGCAGGTCGGCTACGAGAAGGTGTGGGAGCTTCCGGCCGGCCGCTGGCACACCGCCTGGCGCCATCTGGTGTGGTTCGTGGTGCTGATCTGCTATCTGCTGCTCTCCGCCCATCTGGAGCCCGGCATCTCGCGGGTGCTGGTGGCGGTGCTGGGCACGGTGCTGTTCTTCTGGTGGTCGCAGCGGCTGCTGCTGGGCGGGCGGATCAGCTGGGGCGCCCTGCTGCCCGGCGCGCTGGCCACCGGCGTCGGGCTGCTGGGGCTGCGGGTCTTCTCCCAGCTGGTGTTCTCCCCGCTGATCGCCTCCAACGCCGTCTCCTACGGTCCGGTCGGCACCGTCCTGGTCGTCCAGTCCTGGCTGGTCGGCGTCGGATACGTGGTCTTCGGCGGCGCGCTGCTGGGCCGGGTGCTGTACGAGGAGTATCTGCGGATGGTGGCCTGGCGCCGCAAGCGGCGGCGCGACCGGGCCAAGGCGGCCCCACCGGCGGACTGACACACCGGCCGACGGTCATGCGGGCGCGGCCGCGACCATGATGCGACGCGTTCCCGCCGGCGGCCGCTTCCATGATCGTCAGGCCCGGGGCCGGACCCGAAACGCCGTCGCCCCAGGCCGGGCTCGGCTGGCATGCTGGCGGTGTGAACGGACCCGAGATCCACCTCAGCCTCGCCCCTGAACTGCGGTTCTTCGCCGTCCCGGAGCGGCGCCGCCCCTGGACGGCCGTGGTCACCGACGGCGCCTCCACCCTCGGCCATGTCGTCGAGTCGCTCGGGGTCCCGCTCACCGAGGTCGGCCGACTGGTGGTGAACGGCGAGGAGACCGCCGTCTCGCATGTGCCGAGCGCGGGGGAGACCGTGGAGGTCCATCCGGTCGTCCGCCCCCAGCGGGTGCCGGGCGCGCCGCTGCGCTTTCTGCTCGATGTGCACCTGGGCACGCTCGCGCGCCGGCTGCGGTTGCTGGGCGTGGACGCCGCGTACGAGAGCGAGGACATCGGCGACCCCGAGCTGGCCGCACGCTCCGCCGCCCAGCGCCGGGTGCTGCTCTCCCGCGACCGGGGACTGCTGCGCCGCCGTGAGCTGTGGGCCGGGGCGTATGTCTACAGCGACCGCCCCGATGAGCAACTGCGGGATGTCCTCGGCCGGTTCACCCCGAGCCTGGCGCCCTGGACCCGCTGCACCGCGTGCAACGGCCCGCTGGAGGACGCCGACAAGGAGTCGGTCCGGGAGCTGCTCCAGCACGGCACCCGGCGCACGTACGAGGTCTTCGCCCGCTGCACGGTCTGCGAGCGGGTCTACTGGCGCGGCGCCCACCACGCCCGGCTGGAGGCCATCGTGGCCGGGGCGATGGGCGAGTTCGGCGACGCCCCAGCCGCCCTGTCCTGAGCCGAGCCGCCGGACAGGGCGCCTGGTCCTGGACCCGAGCTCAGGACACGTCGTCCTGGAGGGCCTCCGGAATCGTGGTGTGGAAGGCCGGATGGGCGTGCAGCCGCCGCACATAGGCGCGTAGCTGCCCATGGCGGGAGACCCGCTGGGCCGCGTCGGCGTCCAGGCGGAGCCGGTGCTCGGTGTCGAGCTGGACGAGGGCCACCCACAGGTCCACATCGGCGGCGGTCAGCTCGTCGCCCAGCGCGTACGGCGCGGCCGCCAGCCTGCGGTCGAGCCGGCCGAGGGCGGTCAGCAGCCGCTCCAGCGCCGCCTCCCGGCACTGCGCCTCGTGCGCCGTCCCGGCCTGCCGTGCGGCGTGGGTGATGTCGTCGTCGAGGAGTTCCCGGAGGGCGTCGATGTCCGCGGCGCGGGGCGCCGGGCGCAGCCGGGGACGTCCGGTTCCGCCGTGGTCGCTCAGATGGCCGGCGAGGTCGCGCAGGATGTCGGGCGTGTGATTGCTGACGACACGTCCGGTCCAGCCGTCACACAGCGCGGGCGCGTCCACCGGTCCGCCGTAGCGGTGCCAGGTGGCCTCGTAGGCCCCGCGCAGCGCGGCGAACGCCTCGGGAGTGTCGTCCGGGAGGCCGACGAGGGCGGTGGCGACGGTGTCCCGCAGCCCGAGCAGTTCGAGGGTGATGGAGACGCGCAGCGAGAGCGGACAGCTCGCGGAGAGATAGAGCCGATAGCGATGCGGCACCGGATAGAAGCCACCGGCGAGGTCGACGCCGATGCGGCTGCGGAACCGGTGCGGCGCGGCCGGCGAGGCGATCCGGGGGCGGGGTGAGCAGGGGTCGGGGTCGAGAAGAGCGGCAGGACCTGAACTGACCGGAAACGTCTCGGACATGGCTCTCCAAGGCAAGGACGGAGCCCCGGCCCGCCGGTCTGGGCGGCGCCGATGGCGCAACGGAAGGGAAGCCCGCGCGGGGCGTTCGCCGGGACGGTGCCGGGACACACCCGACCCCGGCACGCTGGGCCGCGCTCGGTGACCGCGTCGATTCAGACGGCTGGACTGGCGGCGCTGCAGATGCGCAGCAGGTCGATGTGCAGACGTCTGGTCAGGAGGTGGAGACGGCGGAGCGGGGACCACGGCCGGGGACGCCGACGGGCGCCGCCCCCGTCGCTGTCGGTCCTGGGCATCTCACCGATCCCATCATCGGGGGCTCGCGAGGCAGCGAGACCGCGCTTGTCCCGTCCACGCCGACGGAACCTGGTCGTCACCCGGGGGCACCCCGTCGCGGGACAAGGGTTGCCTGTCAGCGAGCCGGGGCCGATGACCCACCCGAGCGGGGATTCCGCACGGTGGGCGCTGACAATCGTGACCGTCCCTGACAGTGTCGTCGCGCTCCGCGAGGGCGTCAACCCATGCCGAAGTGGCCAACGCGGGCCGACGGCACGGTGGATGCCGCTCAGAGGAACGGCCGCCGCGCGCCGCCGATGGCCCGCTCGATGAGGACCATGGCCGCGTCGTCCGCCAGTCGTCCCTCGGCATGCCGGACCAGGGCGTGACGCAGCCGGTCCAGATACTCGCCCGGGGTGGCGCCGTCCAGCGTCTCCATGGTCCGGTGCAGCGGAAAGAACTCGTTGTAGTGGTTGCGGGCCTCGACCACGCCGTCGGTGTGCAGCAACAGCCGGTCACCGGGCAGGAACGGAAAGGTCTCGACGCGGATCGGGGGAGGGCTGAGGAACTCCTCCAGGCCGAGCGGCGGCAGCGGGCGCGCCGGGTCCAGGGAGCGCACCTTGCGCTCGCGCATCACCAGCGGCGGCGGATGGCCGCGGTTGATCAGCTCGACCAGCGACTCGTCCGACACCTGGGCGAGGAGGACGGTGACGAACTGCTCCTCCAGCTCCTGCGGGTCCTGGAGCTGGGAGCGGTCCAGCAGTTCGTACTCGCGCGCCAGCGCGGCCGCACAGCGGTGCATCACCTCGGCCAGGTCCTGCTCGTAGTGCACCGCCTCCCGGAAGGCGCCCACCACGGCCGCGGCGGACCGCACGGCGGCCAGCCCCTTTCCCCGCACATCGCCGACGATCAGCCGCACTCCGTAGCGGGTGCACATCGCCTCGTAGAGGTCCCCGCCGATCTGCGCTCCGCGCTCGGCCGCCATATAGACGCTGGCGGTGTTCACGGCACCGATCCGGGCGGGCAGCGGCCGCAGCACCACGTTCTGGGACACCTCGGCGATCCGGCGGATATGGGCCAGCTCCCGGTCCCGGCGCACCCGCACCGCGCTGGTCGCCACGCTCGCGAGCGCCACCACCAGCAGGGCCAGCAGATTCGCGTACACCATCTCGGTGCCCCAGGCGGCGTTGCGGGTGGCGGTGATCGCGCTGACCGCCATGGCCAGCAGCGCCACCCCGCCGGTGCCGAACGGCCCCATGGTCACCGCCGCCAGCGCCGGCGCCGGGGAGAGCAGGGGGCCGGTGTAGAGGGTGTGCGCGGGGGAGAGCTCGATGCTGAGCACCGCCGCCAGGACCAGGAACGGCAGACACCGTGTGACCGCGAACAGCCTATGGCTGCGACCGCTCGCCCCCGGGGCGAAGCGTATGAATCGCATAATTTGGACTTTATCTGATGAAAGCCGCCCAAGGAGTGGTTCTCCTTGACGCGCGACGGAGCCCCCGGGCGTAGCCTGACGCTATGCCCGAGCTACCGGATGTCGAGGGGTTCCGGCGAACGCTCGCCTCCTGCGCCCAGGGCCACCGCGTCGAGCGGGCGGAGGTGGCCGATGCGGGTGTGCTGCACGGGGTGACCGCGCAGCGGCTGAAGCGCGATCTCAAGGGCC
Organism: Streptomyces sp. NPDC007875; assembly: GCF_042868035.1. Taxonomy (NCBI): domain Bacteria; kingdom Bacillati; phylum Actinomycetota; class Actinomycetes; order Kitasatosporales; family Streptomycetaceae; genus Streptomyces; species Streptomyces sp. NPDC007875. Next base: position 74,010 of record NZ_JBIADZ010000019.1, read on the forward strand.
GCCGCTTCGCCGCACCGCGCCGCCACGGCAAGTGGCTGATCGCCCCCACCGACGGGCCCACGGTCGTGCTGCACTTCGGCATGACCGGGCGGCTGGTCTGCGCGGCGGACTCCGAACCGGCCGGCCGGTTCGAGCGCGTCGCCTTCGACCTCGACGACGGCCACCGCCTCGGCTACGAGGACCAGCGCAAACTCCAGGGCATCTGGCTCGCCGCCACCGACGCCGACGTCGACCGGATCCTCGGCGATCAGGGCCCGGACGCGCTCTCCCTGAGCCGGGCCGATCTCGACCGGCTGCTGGCGGGGCGGCGCGGACGCCTCAAGGCCACCCTGACCGACCAGGCCGTGATCGCCGGGCTCGGCAACCTGCTCGGCGACGAGATCCTTTGGCGGGCCCGGATCCATCCGCAGCGGCCGGCCAATGCGCTGACCGACGACGAACACGAACGGCTCCACACCGCCATACGCGAGGTGCTGCGCGCCTCGGTGCGGGCGGGGCGGGTGCCGGACGACCCGGACTGGCTCACCGGACAGCGCGACGACCCGGACCCGCACTGCCCCCGCTGCGGCCATCCGCTGCGCCGCGGCCGGATCGCGGGACGGACCAGCCTGTGGTGCCCCCACTGCCAGCGGGACGGCGACTGACGCCCGCCCGGGGCGACCCGTGGCCCGCTCGGCCCCCTCGCGTCCGCCCGATCAGGACACCCACGCCTTGTACGACATCACGTCGCCCGCCTTCAGCTTGTACTCCGGATCGTCCCGGGTGACGGTCTCCTCGACGTCCAGGACGCTGCCGTCGTCCGGATCGAGGACGATCAGGTACCGCATCCCGGAGGATGCGGGGGTGAACCGGAACGCCTGCCCCTCCCGGCCGAGCCGGTCGGTGACCTTGCCCGCCGGGCGCAGCCCCTCGATCCCGGACAGCAGGGTGACGATGTCCGCCCTCTGGCGTGGACCGGGAGTCCACACGGCGAGAAACGACTCGACGGCCGAGATCAGCTCCGCCGGGTCGTCGTCCGCGCCCGGGGACCAGACGGCGAGGTAGGCGCGCAGCGCCGAGGCCCCGGCCGGAGGATCTTCGAAGTAGCTTTCGTTGGCGCCGTTGATACCGGCCGGATACTTCTCCTCGCGCAGCACCTTGCCGTCGTGGACCGCACGTGGCGGCGTACCGTCGGCGATCACCGGGCGGTCCGGGTGGCGCGGATCGATGGCCACTTCCAGGAGCGAACCGCTGCCGTCCGCGTTCCAGCGGGTCAGGGACTCCTGCGGAAGAGTCACCGCGTCCTTCCCCGACTCCATGCTCAGCGACCAGGTCCGCAGATGGCTGCCCCGCCGGCTCTTCTCGGCGGAGCCCTCGGCCGCGGCCCGCGCCCGCCGGAGGATCTCGGTGAGCGGCACATCCGCACGGGAGGCATGTGCCACCAGTGGCCTGGGCGCGGCCACGGCGGGGGAGGAGCCGGTGCCCGAGACGGTCAGCGCGAGGGCGAGGATCGTCGCGGCCGCCATGGCCTCCAGGCTCCAGACCGCGCGCCGGACGGTACGGTGCCCCCGGTCCCGGGACGGCAGCCGCCGCAGCAGCAGCTCGGCGCGCGCGTCCAGCGGCCGGTCCCGCCAGGGGCCGGTGTCGGCGGACACGGGGTCGGCCTCGCGGAGCAGATCCAGTTCGTCGGTCATGCGTGTCCACCCTTGTGGGCCTTGTCGGCCCTGTCAGCCCAGTCGGCCATGTCGCTCTTGCCGCTCGTGCACCCCAGCGAGACCCGGTCGTCCCGGCGCAGGGTCTCTATCTGCTCCCGCAGCCGCTGCCGTGCCCGGTGCAGCCGCATCGCCGCGGCGGACCGGCCGCACCCCAGCACGGTGCTGAGCTCCTCGACGGTCAGCTCCTCCCATGTCGTCAGCCGCAGCACCTCCTGGTCGGCCTCGGCGAGCCGGGACAGCGCCTCCAGCACCCAGGAGCCCGGCCGCTCCGCGTCCGGGCTCGCCACGGTGCGCCCACCGCGCGTCACCTCGTGATGGCCCAGCTTGACCAGCAGCCTGCGGTAACGGCCCTTGCCACGCACGGTGTTGGCCAGACAGTGCCGGGCCACCCCGTACAGCCACGGCAGCGGTGACTCGGGCAGTTCGGCCCGGCGCCGCCAGGCCACCGCGAAGACCTCGGCGACCACCTCCTCGACCTCCCATGCCTGGTCGTCCAGCCGCCGTGCCACAAAACGGCTGACCGCCCAGTAATGCTCACGGTAGGCGGCGTCGAAGGCGTCGTCGGTGCTCATGATCCGAAGGTGTCCGGCATGCCTCGGATCATCACACCCCGGAGCGAGAAATAGGCAACAGCTCTCGGGGTGACGGTTCGAGGGGCGCCGGACACCTAGCGGTCATGAGGAACAACACCGTTGTCGCGGCGGCGCCGGCCGCCCCGCCGTCGCGCCGCCCCGGCCCAGGGGCCACGGCCGTCAGATGGCTGACCACCACCGATCACAAGACGATCGGGACGCTCTACCTGATCACCTCGTTCGCCTTCTTCTGCATCGGCGGGGTGATGGCGCTGCTGATGCGCGCCGAACTGGCGCGGCCGGGTTTGCAGATCATGTCGAACGAGCAGTTCAACCAGGCGTTCACCATGCATGGCACGATCATGCTGCTGATGTTCGCCACCCCGCTGTTCGCGGGGTTCGCCAACTGGATCATGCCGCTGCAGATCGGTGCGCCCGATGTGGCGTTCCCGCGGCTGAACATGTTCGCGTACTGGCTGTATCTCTTCGGCTCGCTGATCGCGGTGGGCGGTTTCCTGACCCCGCAGGGCGCCGCCGACTTCGGCTGGTTCGCCTACTCCCCGCTGTCGGACGCCGTGCGCTCACCGGGGGCGGGCGCGGACATGTGGATTATGGGTCTGGCCCTCTCCGGCTTCGGCACCATCCTCGGCTCGGTCAACTTCATCACCACGATCATCTGCATGCGCGCTCCGGGCATGACGATGTTCCGCATGCCGATCTTCACCTGGAACGTGCTGCTGACCGGCGTGCTGGTGCTGCTCGCCTTCCCGGTGCTCGCGGCCGCGCTGTTCGCCCTGGAGGCGGACCGCCAATTCGGGGCGCATGTCTTCGACGCGGCCAATGGCGGTGCGCTGCTCTGGCAGCATCTCTTCTGGTTCTTCGGCCATCCGGAGGTCTATATCATCGCCCTGCCGTTCTTCGGTATCATCTCCGAGGTCATTCCGGTCTTCTCCCGGAAGCCGATGTTCGGCTATATATCGCTCATCGCGGCGACGATTTCCATCGCGGGCCTTTCGGTCACCGTCTGGGCGCACCACATGTATGTCACCGGCGGTGTGCTGCTGCCGTTCTTCTCCTTCATGACGTTCCTGATCGCGGTGCCGACCGGTATCAAGTTCTTCAACTGGATCGGCACGATGTGGAAGGGGTCGCTGAGCTTCGAGACCCCGATGCTCTGGGCGATCGGATTCCTCATCACCTTCGTCTTCGGCGGCCTGACCGGCGTGATCCTGGCGTCGCCGCCGATGGACTTCCATGTCTCGGACACCTACTTCGTGGTGGCCCACTTCCACTACGTCATCTTCGGGACCGTGGTCTTCGCGATGTTCGCCGGATTCCACTTCTGGTGGCCCAAGTTCACCGGCAAGATGCTCGACGAGCGGCTGGGAAAGATCACCTTCTGGACCCTCTTCCTCGGCTTCCACGGCACGTTCCTGGTGCAGCACTGGCTGGGTGCCGAGGGAATGCTCCGCAGAATTCCCGACTACCTGGCGGCCGACGGCTTCACCACCCTGAACACCATCTCGACGATCAGCTCCTTCGTCCTCGGCCTGTCGTTCCTGCCGTTCCTCTACAACGTCTGGAAGACTGCCAAGTACGGCGAGAAGGTCGTCACCGACGACCCCTGGGGATATGGCCGTTCCCTGGAATGGGCGACCTCCTGCCCGCCGCCGCGCCATAACTTCGTCAGCCTGCCGAAGATCCGTTCCGAATCCCCCGCGTTCGACCTGCACCATCCCGATGTCGGCCAGAAGGAGAGTGTGGCGTGAGTATGGCCAGAGCCGCCGAGCCCCCCGGTATCGCCGCCGGAATCAACCAGATCGAGGGCTATCTGCTGCTGCAGACGGAGCGGGACGCGGCCCGGGAGCGGGCCCGCCGCCTCACCGCGCGGCTCGACTGGCTGACCTCCGCCCAGCGGGCGGAGGTCGAGCGGCTCTACATCCAGGACCAGCTGGCCGTCACCGAGCAGACCCTGCGCAAGGTGGTGCGGCGCTGCGAGGAGCTGCGGGCGGAGTACCAGGAGGTCTACCGCACGCTGCGGCGCCGGCTGCTCCTGGTCTGCCTCCTCGGGGCCGCGGCCCTCGCCGGCGGCTTCGCCGCCGCCCTCACCGTTCGGTAGGCGCCGTCTGGGCCGGGTTCGGAATCGCCCCCGCCTCGGGGCCGAAGTCGAACCAGGCCGCGGGCGCACCGCGCAGCGCCTGGTCGGTGTAGCCGCTCCAGAGGTCGGCGACCCGCTGGGCACTGGCGTTCCTCAGGGGGTTCTGCTTGCGCTTCTCGGCGTCCTCGCCGAAGAGGGCGACCGCGGTGACCAGGTCCGGGGTGTAACCGACGTACCAGGCGGCCCTCTTGTCGTCGGAGACCCCGCCCTTGCCCGCCGCGGGCCGTTTGACGGCGCGTACCGTGTCCTTACCGCCGTCCGTGGCGAGACTCCGGGTGACCAGCTGGGCCGCCGCGGGGGCGATCGCCTGATTGCCCACGGCCTTCGGCAGTCCGGCCGTCTCGTCGCCGCGCCGTGCGGACTTCACGATGCTCGGGGTGACCCGCTTGCCCTGGTGGTTGAACGAGGCGTAGACACCGGCCATCTTCAGCGGGCTCGAGCCCATCAGCCCCAGTCCGGCCGACTCCTTGGTGTCGAAGCCGCCGTCGGTGTCCATGCCGAGGGCCCCGGCGGTGCGCTTGATGTCCGGCAGTCCGCCGGCGGCGGCCCCGTTGCGCATCTTGGCGTCCAGGGACGCGGCTTCGGCGACCGGCTGGAAGACGGAGCCCACCTGGTAGTCGCCGCGGCTCGCGTTGGACAGATAGTGCCGGGTGTAGTCCCGCCCGCCGTAGAGCGCGAGGATCCGCCCGTTCTTCGGGTCCAGCGAGACCGCGCCGCCCTGGGTGGCGGCGGCGTCCGCACGGGCCTGCTTCTCCTCGGCGGAGCCGTCCGCCCGGGGCTTCCCCTTGGCGGAGCCGTCGAGGCCCTGCCGCATCGTCTTCTCCAGCGCCCGCTGTTTGGCCGGATCGATGTTGAGGGTGATGGTCCAGCCGCCCGCGGCGAGTTCCTGTTCGCTGACGCCCGAGGCGATCAGCTCATTGCGGGCCGCGTCCACGAGATAGCCGGCCTGGCCGCCGAGACCGGGGGCGGGCTTGGGGTCGACCGGCACGGGGAAGCGCATGTGCTTCCGCTGCGCGGGGTCCAGCCACTGCATGTCGACCATGTTGTCCAGCACGTAGTTCCAGCGCCGGGTGACCAGACGCTTCGCCTTGGGGCTCGCGACGGCCCAGTCGTACTGGCTGGGGGCCTGCACCAGCGCCGCCAGATACGCGCCCTCCTCGACCGTGAGGTCGTCGACGTCCTTGTCGTAGTACGCGCGGGCGGCGGCCTGGATGCCGTAGGCGACGCGGCCGAAGTAGCTGGTGTTCAGATACCCCGCGAGGATGTCCTCCTTGGAGTTGCGCTGATCGACCTTGAGGGAGATCACCAACTCCTTGATCTTGCGGCTGGCGGTCTGTTCCTGGCTCAGGTAGTAGTTCTTGACGTACTGCTGGGTGATGGTCGACCCGCCCTGGGTGCCCTTGCCGGCCACGGTGTTGACCAGTCCCCGCAGGATGCCCATCGGGTCCACGCCCGAGTCCTTGTAGAACGACTTGTTCTCCGCCGCGACGAACGCGTGCTGCACGCCCGTGGGGATCCGGTCGAGGGTGACCATCTCGCGGTTGATCTCACCGGTGCGGGCGAGGATCGTGCCGTCGCTGTACTTGTAGACGTTGCTCTGCGCCTTCGCCTGGGCGTTGGCCTTGGGAACGTCGATGGAGTAGTAGAGCACGGTGAACGCCCCGATCAGCAGGGCGCACAGGAAGGCCACATAGGCGATGAGCTTCCGCCAGGTGAAGAACCGCCGGATGCCGGACCGCTTCGGCCTTCCGTGTCTCTTCGCGCCGCGCTGCCGGCCCGGGGGTCTGGTGTCCCGCGGCGCCTGCTCCGAGTCCGGGGTGAACCGTTCGCGTAGTGCCGTGAGGGGACCTGCCATGCCGATTGCTCCTCCATCGATCCCGGCCGCGAGGATTCGCGGGGGTCGGCGCCATCCTCCTCAGCGAAGATCTTCGGAACGGCAACGGGCGATCTCGGCCGGGGCTCGGCCGCTTCTCGACTTCCGCTCGACGGTGTATCAGCCGTGTATCGGTCCGGGCTCGGGCCGCTCGGGCAGGTGCAGCGTGGCGACCGCGCCGCCGTCCGGTGCGTTGCCGAAGTGCAGCGTGGCGCCGATGACCTGAGCCTGTCCCGCCGCGATGGTCAGCCCGAGACCGTGGCCCCGGCCCCGCTCCCGGACCCCGGTGCGGAACCGCTGCGGGCCCTTCTCCAGCAGATCGTCCGGATAGCCGGTTCCATGGTCGCGGACGGTCACGGTCCGGCCGTCCGCCGCCACCGTCACCTCGACCGGTTCGCGGCCGTGGCGATGGGCGTTGACCACGAGATTGGTGACGATGCGGGTCAGTCGGCGGGGGTCCGTCCACACCTTCGGGCCGTCCTCGGGGTCCTGCGGCTCGCCGTCCTTCGCCCCGCTGGTGCGCAGGTGTGCCGTCAGCCCGGTGCCGGCGATGGCCTCGTCGAGCACGGGCCCCAGGGGGCAGGGGGACAGGTCGGCCTCCTCGGCGCCCGCGTCCAGCCGGGAGATCTCCAGCAGATCCTCGACCAGTGTGCTCAACACCCGCACCCGGTCGCGCACATACCCGGCCGCCTCCCCGGGCGGGAGCAGTTCGGCGGCGGTGACCAGGCCCATCAGCGGAGTGCGCAGCTCATGTGCCACATCGGCGGTGAACCGCTGCTCGTCGAGCAGCCGCTCCTGCAGCGCGGCGGCCATCGAGTCCACGGCCCCGGAGATCTCGGCGATCTCGTCGTGCGGGCGGGCGGCGGCGGAGATCCGGGCGTCCAGGTCCCCGGCCGCGATCCGCCGCGCGGTGGCCGCCGCGAGGCGTAGCCGCCGGCTCATCCGCTCGGCGGTCAGCACGCCCAGCGGCAGCACCACGGCGGTGGTCATCAGTCCGGCCAGGATGATGTTGGTGTCCAGCGCGCCGATGTTGCGCATCGCGGTGCTCATGTCGACGCGTACGGACAGGATCTGGCCGTCGGCGGGCCGGGCCGCCCACATCGCGGGCCCGTCCGGGCCGGTGGTGAACTCGGTGCCCTGATGCCCCTTCTTCACCAGCCGCCGCAGTCCCTGGGGCAGCCCGGGTGCGTCCATCACCGCACCGGAGCCCTGGACGCCGCCGGTGCGGGCGTAGCTGAGCGCGGCACGGTCGAGCGTGGTCCGCGCCCCGTCACGCGCCTGGGACAGTTCGCGGTCGCGTGAGGCATGGTGCACCAGCACCCCCACCGCGGCCGCCGCGGCACAGGTCGCCGCCGCCACCAGGGCCACGATCCGCCATCTCAGCGTCATATCAGCGCCGCAGCTTGTATCCGAAGCCGCGGACCGTCTCGATCCGTTCGGCGCCTATCTTCGCCCGCAGCCGCTGCACATGGAGGTCGACCACCCGGGTGTCGCCCTGCCACGCGTGGTCCCAGACCCGGCTGAGCAGCGTACGGCGCTCCAGCACCACACCGGGTGAGCCGGCGAACTCCAGCAGCATCCGCAGCTCGGTGGGGGTCAGGGCGAGCGGCTCCCCCGCGCGGCGCACCTCCATGCCGAGGGTGTCGATGGTCAGATCGCCGAAGACGAGGATGTCCGGCCCGGCCGCGCCGTCCGGCTCCGCGGCCCCGTTCCGCGCCCCGGCGTGCGGGGCGCGGGCCGCGGGGGTGAAGGAGGCGCGGCGCAGCAGCGAGCGGATACGGGCCACCAGGACCGCGCTCTCGCACGGCTTGATCACATAGTCGTCGGCACCCGCCTCGAGACCGGAGACGACGTCGAGGGCATCCCCGCGCGCGGACATCATCAGGATCGGCGCGAGGCTGAACTCGCGGACCCTGCGGCACAGCCCGATGCCGTCCAGCTCGGGCAGCATCACATCCAGGAGGAGCAGATCGGGCTGCTTCTCACGGAAGATCTCCAGCCCGGTCAGACCGTCGCCCGCGGTGGACACCGTGAAGCCGTACCGCTCCAAGGCCATCCGCACCGTATTGCGGATCACCTCGTCGTCCTCGACGAGCAGCAGATGTGCCTCGGTCGGGGAGCCGGTGCCCGGGGCGCCGGGCGGGAGGAAGCCGGTGGTCATCGCGTCGTCCTCGTCTCCGTACTGGTGCCCGGGTCCGCCGTGGCGGCGCCGCCCGGCACTGGTTCCGGTACGACACCCGGGCCGGCCCCCGGCTCCTTCACCCGGGCGCCCGCGCCGTCCTCGGGCGTCACGGCCGCCATGACGCGGCCGTTCCAGCGGAAGCGCGTGGTGACCCGGCCGTCCTCGCCGGTCGCGCTGATCAGCAGATCGCGGCCGAAGGTTTCGCCGGTGAGCCCTGGCGGGCCCCAGTAGATCAGCACGGGGCGGACCGTGCGGCCCGAAGCCGTGTAGACCTGAAGCAGCGTCCGATCGAGTCTCGGCAGATCGACCGCCACCACCTGTTCGTCCTTGCCGTCGCCGGTCAGATCGCGGTGGACGGCGCCCCGCAGCGGGCAGTCGCCACTGCCCGGGCACACGGAGATCTCCTTCTGCACCAGCGCCGGCACATTGGGGTCGTTGAGCAGCAGGTCCTGCGCGGAGACGGCGGTCAGTCCGCCCGAGGGCAGCCGGAGTTTGTTCACGGGCAGATAGCGGTCGAAGTCCGGCTTCTGACGGGGCGACGACGCGGCCGAGGGAGTGTACTGGGGCCACAGCGGAACCGCGCTGGCCGGTGCCGACAGCGAGGGCGCCGCGCCGTCGTCCCGCACCCCGGACTGGGCCGCGCACCCCGCGGCGGTCACGATGGCGCACGCGGCCGCCACGGCGGACAGAAGGCCGCGTGGCAGCCGAGGGCAGGGGCGTTGTCGCGCGGTGCGCGACGCGTGGGGGAGTGAACGCATGGCCGTCCCAGACTACTGAGCGGCGGACGCGTCCAACGCCGGGCCCGTGGAGTACCGGCCGGTAGGGGCGGGGCTGCCGAAGGCGACAGGCCCGGGGCGGTGCTGCCCCGGGCCTGCTCGGAGTGACGTGGCGTCACATGATCGGCCTCATTTGACGAATTCCGGACGCACCCGGGCCGGCCAAGTGCCCACGGTCAGCATGCCTGCCGCGTAGGCGCGCGAGACCAAGGCGGCCCGGTTGGGTGCCTTCATCTTCCGCAGCATCGATCCCACGTGGTATTCGACGCCCTGTCTGCTCAAGTAGAGCTTGGCGGCCATCTGCACGGTCGACGCGCCGGTGGCCACTCCCTCGAGTATCCGGGCCTCCAAAGGCGAGAGCAGCTTCTGGCTGGTGCGGGCGGGTGCCTCCTCGGGTCGTTCGTCATCCGGTTTGACCATCACGACGATGGCCGAGAGCCGGTCGGAGCGGCCCTGGATGGCCGTTCCGGTCAGCTTGCCCGAGAACACCTGGCCGCGTGAGTGGCAGCCGAGGACGCGCTCGGTGAAGCGGGTGCGCCGTCCGTCGTGCAGCCGCGAGAAGTGTTCCCGCAGGACGGGGGAGGTGCTGGGGTGCAGCAGGTCGAACAGGCTACGGCCGCACAACTCAGCAGAGGATGCGCCGAAATGTCGGCAGAAGTCCTCGTCCCCGGCCACCACATGGAGGTCGGGGGCGAGCGTGGCCATTCCGGTGGCGTGCCGCGAGGCGGCGGCGGGCACTGCCTGTCCGGGCACTCGAGGGGCACTCTGAGCGCTGTGGGGGAGGGCCAAGAGGAGTCACCGCTTTCAGTCGGTTCGTGACGGAGTGGTCAGTCCGTCTCGGGTGAACCCCCAGGTGACGGAGGGTCGGCGCACCGCGGGCCACGCAATGCGCCGGACCCCAGGGGGAATTCAGTGACGGGTGTTAGATCCGCTTCCTGGTGTATACCAACGCTACAGTGACTGTGGGGTGCCCGTTTCCAACAGAGTCGTGCCCGCTTTCTGCCCGTTTTGCGGACGGAACCGGCGGGAGGCGGGAGTTGCTGGTAGGAGCGCTACGCCGCGGCCTTGGCCGACTTGCGCGTCTTGGCACGGCTTCCGGAGCGGCTGCTCTTCGAACGGCCCGCACCGCGGCCTTCGGCGCCCTTCTCGGCCGGCGGGGCCATGATGCCGCCCTTGCGCAGCACCGCATAACCTACCCCGATGCCGACGGCCACCGGCCATTCGATGACCTCCACGGCACCCAGCGCGCCGAGCCCCACGTACAGCGGGAGTCCGCCCTTGGCGGGCAGCACCCGGCGGGCCACCTCGACCGGCTTCAGTGCCACCCTGGCCGCGCCCCCGGTCGCACGGGTGGTGGCGTGGCCGACCGTGTCGAAGGTCTCCTTCGTGGCGTGACCCACGGTGTCGAGGGTGCCCCGGGTGGCGTGCCCGACGGTGTCGAGCGTCTCCTTCGTCGCGTGGCCCATGGTGTCGAATGTGGGCACCGTGAGGGTCAGGCTGCGCCGACCGTTGCTGCGCGACGTCTCCATGGCGCCCTTGGCGGCCTTCGCCGTCCGCTGCCGCTGTGTGGTCTTCGATGGCCTGGTGGTCTTCGTCGCCTTCTTCGTCTGCGAAGACTTCGACGTGGCCGACGTGGTTGCCGCGGCCTGGGACTTCGTCGACTTGCCGCCGCCGCGCCCCGGTGCCGTCTTCTTCGCGGCTGTCGAGGAGCTGCGCTTGCGTGAAGTAGCGGGAGTGGTCACTGGTCTCACGTCCACACGGTGATGGCGGATTGAATCTTCTTCCCTTTTAAGGGTAATAGGGATGAACCGGGCAGGCCGCCCGGAGAGCGGAGGTTCCCTCGATGTCACCGCTGTCACCGCTGAACCTGCCCCTGCCGCCCCTGCAGCTCCTCGCGCCCATCAAGGCCGGTGTGGCCGCGGGTGTGCGGGATGCCGCCGGAGCCGTCGGGCGACTGGTCCGGCCCTCCCAGCGCGGGATCTGGTCCTACCCGGGGCGGTACTACATCGAGGTCCGCGGGGTGCACGGCATCGGAGGCGAGCAGGTGGCCCGCCGGGTGGAACGGGCCCTCGAGGAGCATCCGCGGGTGCAGTGGGCACGGGTCAACGCGCCCTCCGAGCGGGTCGTGGTGGCCGTGGGCAAGCCGCCCCCGTCCGACCAGGACCTGATCGCACGGATCGAGCGCGCGGAGGTCCAGCAGCCCGTCGCGCCCGCCGAGGAGTTCGACGAGTGGGCCCCGGAGCCGCGCCATCCCTCCGGCGGCGGGAAGGAGGCCCAGTCGCTGGCCGTCGTGGCGGCGGACGTCGTGGGGCTGAGCGTGGCCACCGCCCTGCGCCTCACCCCGTGGCTCAAACTGCCCACCGAGGCGGCCGCGACCCTGTCCATCATCCAGAACCACCCCCGCCTGCGGCGGCTGGCCCTGGCCATCACCCGAGGGCAGCCCACCGAGGCGGCACTGCCGGTGCTGACCGCGCTGACCCAGGGCGTGGCCACCCGGGGCGGAGGGCTCGCGCTCGACCTCATCGAGCGGATGGCCCTGTGGCGGGAGGCGGAGGCGGAGGGCCGGGCCTGGGCGGCGATGGAGCCACAACTGGTGCACGGACCCCAGGACGTGGTGGCCGAGCCGATCGTGGTCGAGCGGCCCGGAAAGCCCCCTCAGGACACCGTGGAGCGCTTCGCGGAGCGCTCCATGGCCGCCGGGGCCGCGGCCGGTGTCCTCGCGGCCCCGTTCGCCGGTCCGCGCCGCGGATTCGCGGTCGCGTTCTCGTCCGTGCCCAAGGCGCCGGGGGCCGGCCGGGAGGGGTTCGCGACCAGCCTCGGCCAGTTTCTCGCCCTGCGCGGCGTTCTCGCCATGGACCGCAGCAGTCTGCGGCGGCTGGGCCGGGTCGACACCGTGGTGCTGGACGAGGCGGCGCTGCGCGGCGACCGCTACGAGCCCATCGACCTGGAACTCCTCGGCGGCGCCGACCCCGAGCGGACCGCCGAGCGGCTCTTCGACCTCTTCGAGCCCGATGAGCCCCTGGAGACCCGCCACGACAACGGATGGGTGCTCGGCTCCCTGGACCGGCTGGAGCTGACGGGCCGCACCGGCCAGCAGACCGCGGCGCGGCTCCGCCGCAGGGGCAGCGAGCGGGTGCTCGGCCTGGCCCGGGGGCACAGGCTCCAGGCGGTGGTGGGCCTCGCTCCGCAGACCGTGCCGGGCGCCGAGGCCGTGGCGGCCGCCGCCCGCCGGGCGGGATCGCGCATCGTCCTGGCCACCGACCGGCCCCATCCCACGGGCTTCACCTTCGCCGACGCCGTGCTGCCCTCCGGCCGCCGCCTCGTGGCCTCCGTACGCTCCCTGCAGGCCGACGGTGCCGTGGTGCTGCTGCTCTCCGGCAACCGCCGGGCCCTGGGAGCCGCCGACTGCGGCGTCGGCGTGCACCGCGACGGCGAGCCCCCGGCCTGGGGTGCCCATCTGCTCGTCGGCGCCGACCTGGAGTCGGCCGGGCTCATCGTGGACGCCGTGGGCGTGGCCGCGCGAGTCGACCGGGAGAGCGCCCTGCTGTCGGCCGGCGGCAGCGCCGTCGGCGCGGTGGCCGCCCTCCAGGCGGCCCCGGACCAGGCCACCGCCCGCGCCGCGGCGGCGGGCACCACCGCGGGGACCCTGGCCTTCGCCCTGGGCCACTGGCGGGCGCGCCAGCTCCTCGCCCGCCCCATGGACCCGCCAGTGACCACCACCCCCTGGCATCTGATGCCCGTTCCCCGGGTGCTGGAGCGCCTGGAGGCCGACCACGACGGCCTCACGCCGGAGGAGGCGACCGCCCGCATCGCGCTGGGGCCGCGCCGCGGCGAGCCCACCCGCACCACGCTGCCCGCCGCGTTCGTCGAGGAGCTGGCCAACCCCCTGACCCCGGTCCTCGCCGCCGGGGCCGCCCTGGCCGCCGCCGTGGGCTCGCGCACCGACGCCGCGCTGGTGGCCGCCATCACCGGCATCTCCGCCCTCGTCGGCGGATTCCAGCGGGTCAGGACCGAGCGGGCGCTGTCCGAGCTGTTCGCCCGGTCGGCGATCGGCGCCCGGGTCCGCCGGGGCGGTACGGAACGGCTCGTGACCGCCGGGGATCTCGTCCCCGGCGACATCGTCATGCTGGGCCCCGAGGACGTGGTGCCCGCCGACTGCCGGCTGCTGGAGGGCGAGGGGCTCGAGGTCGACGAGTCCTCGCTGACCGGCGAATCGCTCCCCGTGAGCAAGGATCCGGCGCCGGTCGTCGGCGCGCACATCACCCAGCGCCGGTCGATGCTCTACGAGGGCACCACCGTCTCCGCGGGGCGCGCCGTGGCCGTCGTCGTGGCCACCGGACCGGCAACCGAGGTCGGCCGGAGCCTGGCCACCGCCCGCCAGGCCGCCCCCGTCACCGGTGTCGAGGCGCGGCTGACCTCGCTCACCCGGTCCAGCGTGCCCATCGCGCTCGGGTCCGCCGCCGCGGTCGCCGGTGCCGGACTGCTGCACGGCCTCCCGATCACCGAGAACCTCGCCTCCGCCGTGAACCTCGCCGTCGCGTCCGTCCCCGAAGGGCTTCCGTTCCTGGTCAACGCGGCCCAGCTGGCCGCCGCCCGCCGGCTGGCCGACCTCGGTGCCCTGGTCCGCAACCCCCGCACCATCGAGGCGCTCGGCCGCGCCGACGTGCTGTGCTTCGACAAGACCGGAACGCTCACCGAGGGCAACCTCCAGCTCGCGGCCGTCAGCGACAGCGGTGGCGCGCTCCCCGCCGACCGGCTCGACGCGCCCCGTAAGGCGGTGCTCGCCGCCGCCCTGCGCGCGACCCCGCCGGCCCGCCAGGCCGAGCCCATGGCGCACCAGACCGACCGCGCGGTGAGCGTCGGGGCGCGCCGGGCCGGGGTCGGGGTGCGGCGCGGAGCGCCCCGCTGGCGCCGTACCGACGCGCTGCCCTTCGAACCCTCCCGCGCCTACCACGCCACCACCGGGCGCACCGTGCACGGTCCGCTGCTCAGCGTCAAGGGCGCGCCCGAGGGCGTCCTGGACCGCGTCGCCCGGCGGCGCACCTCGGGCACCGGCCAGGCCACCGAACTGGACGCGGAGGGCATCAGGAAGCTGGGCGAGACCGCGGAGGAGCTGGCCGGCGCCGGGCGCCGGGTGCTGGCGGTGGCCGAGCGGCGGATGCGGGAGGGTGAGGAGCTGTCCGACGAGGCCGTACGGGACCTGGACTTCCTCGGCTTCATCGCCATCGCCGACCCCGTGCGCACCAGCGCCGCCCCCGCCCTGGCGGCGCTGCGCGAGTCGGGTGTGCAGACCATGATGCTCACCGGCGACCACCCCGCCACCGCGGACGCCATCGCGGCCCCCATCATGGACCTCCCCGAGCCGAAGGTGTGCACCGGTCCGGAGCTGGACGAGATGGACGACGCGGAGCTGGACGAGCTGCTGCCGACGGTGGACGTGATCGCCCGGTGCAGCCCGCACCACAAGGTCCGCATCGTCCAGGCGTATCAGCGCCTCGGCCGGGTGGTGGCGATGACCGGGGACGGCGCCAACGACGCCCCCGCGATCCGGCTCGCGGACGTCGGGATCGCCCTGGGGCGGCGCGGCACCCCGGCCGCGACCGCCGCGGCGGACCTGGTCGTCACCGACGACCGCCTGGAGACGATCGTCTCCGCCCTGATGGAGGGGCGCGCCATGTGGGCCTCGGTGCGGGCGGCCCTCGCCATCCTCATCGGCGGCAACTTCGGCGAGGTCACCTTCAGCGTGGCCACCTCCGCCCTGACCGGCACCACACCCCTGAGCGCCCGTCAGATCATGCTGGTCAACCTGCTGACCGACCTCGCGCCCGCGCTCGCCATCGCGGTGCGCGAGCCGACCGGGCACACCGGCGAACGGCTGCTCAAGGAGGGCCCGAGCCGGTCCCTGGGCGCGGCGCTGACCAAGGAGATGCTGCTGCGGGGCGTCATCACGGCCGTCGGGGCCGGACTGGCGTGGACCGGCGCCCGGGTCACCGGCAGAAGCCGCCGGGCCGGCACGGTGGCGCTCGCCGCCCTGGTCGGCACCCAGCTGGCGCAGACCCTGACCACGGGCGGCCTGGACCGGCACGTCCTGGTCGCCGGCCTGGGCTCCGCCGCGGTGCTCGCCGCCATCATCCAGACCCCGGGCGTCAGCCAGTTCTTCGACTGCACCCCGCTCGGCCCGGTCGCCTGGGCCATCACCCTGGGGTCCATCACCGCGGCCACCCTCTTCGGCCCCATCCTGGCGCCGCTGCTGCGGCTGGAGACAACGCCCCTTGAAGCGGATCAAGCGGAGGGTGTGGCCGAGGGCGCGGACGCCGCCGACGGGGCGGAGGTGACCGCCGCATCGCGGTGACCACCGAACCTCTTGCGCCACCCGGACCGAGCGATAGTGTTGAATGTCCCGGTTTGAGATAGCGGGGGAGGGTCGGTGCTGAGGAGGGTGTGATGCGCAGCCGAGAGAGGTATGAGCTGATCTTTGTGAATGCGACCGTCCCGGGCACCGAGGACGTCGTGGTGGTGCACCGTACGGACAGCAGTGGGCCGGGCGGGCACCCCGTGTACGCGGACGACACCGGCATCGTGCGGGCGGAGATCAGCGACCGTGACGAGGTGCGGATGATCGCCAGCGGCGGCCATCAGGTGCACGCCGCCGCGGTCAGCGCCCGCCCGGTGGCCTGAATCACCCGTCCGGTGCCCGATGCGTCTGTCGTCTCCGCAGGTCGGCGCCGTTGTCAGTGGTGCCCGCTACGTTTGCCCCATGGGAGTCCGAGGAGCGATGAGGTGCGGCGATGAGTGATGTGGCGGCGGTGGACGGCGCGACCGGTGTCGAGCTCCAGCTGGAGCCGTACCGCACGCAGCTGACCGGTTACTGCTATCGGATGCTGGGCTCTGCCTTCGAGGCCGAGGACGCCGTCCAGGAGACCATGGTGCGCGCCTGGCGGGGCCTGGACCGCTTCGAGGGCCGCTCCGCGCTGCGGTCCTGGCTCTACCGCATCGCCACCAATGTCTGCCTGGACATGCTCAATGGGAGCAAGCGCCGGGCCCGGCCCATGGATCTGACCTCCGCGGCCACCCCGTTCCCGGCCGCACTCGCCGAGCAGCCGGAGGCCACCTGGATCGGACCGGTCCCGGACGGCCAGGTGCTGCCGGACGGGGGAGACCCCGCCGAGGTGGCGGCCCAGCGGGACGCGGTGCGGCTCGCGTTCATCGCCGCGCTGCAGCATCTGGCGCCCCGCCAGCGGGCGGTGCTGATCCTGCGCGAGGTGCTGGCGTGGAAGGCGAGCGAGGTCGCCGAGCTGCTGGGCACCACCGTCGCGTCCGTCAACAGCGCGTTGCAGCGCGCCCGGGCCACCCTCGCCGCGAGCGAGATCAGCGACTCCGATCCGGTCAAGCCGCTGGACGAGGAGCAGCGCGCCCTGCTGGCCCGCTATGTGGACGCCTTCGAGCGCTATGACCTGGACTCCCTCACCGCCCTGCTGCACGAGGACGCCACGCTCTCCATGCCGCCGTACGAGCTGTGGCTGCGCGGCCACGAGGACATCCGCCAGTGGCTGCTGGGCCATGGCATCGGCTGCCGCGGCTCACGTCTGGTCCCGACCGTGGCCAACGGCCTGCCCGCCTTCGGCCAGTACCGTCCGAGCGGCGCCGGCGGCGGCCATGAGGCCTGGGCGCTTCAGGTCCTCGAGATATCAGGGGGCCGGATCACCGGGCTCAACTCCTTCCTGGACACCGAGCGCCTCTTCCCGCTGTTCGGCCTCCCCACCCGGCTCGAGCCCCAGGGCGTGGCCTGACGCCGCGGGGGCCGTCAGAGCCTCGTCCAGCCCCGTCCAGGCGAGCAGCCGCCGTAGTTCGCCGCAGGCGTTGCGGAGCTGGATCCCGCGCCCCAGCCGGCCGGCGGTCAGCCGCAGCCGGGCCAGGGCCTCGACCACGGCCAGGTCCGGCCGGCCCACCCCGCCCACGTCCACGGTGACCGGGCCCGGACCGGCCCGGCGCGCCAGCGCGGACAGCCGTTCGCACAGTCGTTCCACCTCGGCGCGGGTGACCGGCCGGCCCAGGACCAGCACGGCCGGGGACGGCGGGGCCGGGGGCGGCGTGGGCGGCTTCTCGGGCTCGGGACGGGCCAACGTCCACCTCCTGTCATGGTGTTCACCGGTGAAGACCGCCCGGCTGAGGAAAAGTCATCGGCCGCGCCCCTCCGGCCGCCGCCCCGCGATGCCGCCGCTTCGCGCACGCACAACAGTGGTGCACGGCCGTCAGGGGCCGTGCACCACAGTCCGTTCGCCGCCGGGGTGGCGGGGTCAGTTGTTCTGGATGAACTGCTTCGCCAGACCGTCGCCGACCGACACGGCCTTGTCGTGGTTCTCGATGGGGGAGACGGAGGAGTTCTTGAAGACGATGTACGTCACCCCCGATTCGGCGCCGCCGGTCTCCGGGTCGGGGTCGATGCCGAGCGCGTTGGCCGTGGCGTAGGACGCCTCACCGATGATGTTCGTCGGCCCGGTGTCGCCCACCACCGCGTACTGCACCTTGTTGTTGTAGATGACCGCGACCACACCGCCGCCCTTGATGCCGGACTTGGTGTAGTCCCAGGTGGAACTCGGGCTCGGCACCACGACATAGGGCAGCTTGTCGGCGATGAGGGGCTTGCCGTCCGACTGGTGGAAGGCGGTGTCGTCCTGGAACCACGGGTCGGTGTCGCCATTGCACCGGGAGGTCACCTGGCCGTCGCAGTCGATGTCCATGTCGGCCTTCCAGAAGACCGCCCCATTGGCACCGCAGACCGGGATGTTGGCCGATGTCTCGTCGTCGGTGCGGTACTTGCCACTGGATATCTGTGAACAGCCCTGCACCTTGGCGAGCAGCTGCGCGGCGGTGACCGTGCCCTCCTTGGTGGACGCGGGGGCCGGTGCGGGGCCCCGGGTGGTGGCATTGGCGCCGGCGGTGACGGAGCCGGCCAGCAGTCCGGCCGCGGCGAGTACGAAAGCGAAACGCTTGCGCATAGGACACCCCTTTGTTAGGAACCTTTCCTAACCTCGTCGGGCATCCTGGCGAGTTGATAAGCTCATGTCAATACACCCGTCCACGGAAGCCGTTGCGTGATATCGCGTGAATCAAGCGCGTTCAGAACAGCTTCCGGCATGCGCAGAACGCCTTCCGGCAGGCGCTCTCAGTGCGTGGCCCGCACCAGCTTCAGCAGCCGGGTCACCTCGCGTGCCACCGCGTCACGCGCGGCCGCCACATACCGGCGCGGGTCGACCACCTCGGGGTGGCCGGCGAGATGGTCGCGGATCGCCCGGGTGAAGGCCACGTTCAGATGGGTGGCGATGTTCACCTTCGTCAGCCCCGCCTCCACGGCCCGGGTCAGATCCGCCTCGGGCACCCCGGAGGAGCCGTGCAGCACCAGCGGTACGGGCACGGCCGCGCGCAGCGCCGCGACCAGCGGCAGATCCACCACCGCGGCTTTGACCACCATGGCGTGCGAGGTGCCCACCGCGACCGCGAGCGCGTCCACACCCGTCGCCGCCACATAGGCGGCGGCCTCGGCCGGATCGGTCCTGGCGCCCGGTGCGTGGACGCCGTCCTTGCCGCCCACCTCGCCCAACTCGGCCTCCACCCACACCCCGTGGGCATGGCAATCGGCCGCCACCTCGGCGGTGGCCGCCACATTGCCGTCGTACTCCAGGGCCGAGGCGTCGAACATCACCGAGCCGAAGCCGAGGTCCACCGCCTCCCGCACCAGCTCCGGCCCGGTGGCGTGGTCCAGATGCACGGCCACCGGCACCCGGGCCGCGCGGGCCACCTCCACGGTCGCCCGGCCGATCGCGGCCAGGGCGCCGTGATACCGCACCGCGTTCTCGCTGATCTGCAGGATCACCGGCGCGCCCGCCGCCTCCGCCCCGGCCACGATCGCCTGGGCGTGCTCGATCTGGATGACATTGAACGCGCCCGCGCCGAGCCCGGCGCGTGCGGCCGTCCCGACGATCTCCCCGGTGGCCACCAGCGGCATCTACCGGCTCCTTCCGCCCGTTTCCATGTTCGTTCAGTTCGCGTGCTTCGTCGGTCCCGGCTCAGCCGAGGATCACCGAGCGGGTGAGATGGCGCGGCTCGTCGGGGTCGAGCCCGCGCGTCGCCGCGATCGCGACCGCGAGCCGCTGTACCACCACCAGTTCGGCCAGCGGGTCGCGGCCGAAGCCGGCGACCCGGCCGCCGGTGCGGGTGATCTCCTGGTCCGCCACATCCGATGCCCCCTCGCCCAGCCACCACACCACGCTCCGCGGGCCGGTCACGCTGATGGGGCCGTGCCGGTACTCCTTGGCCGGATATGCCTCGGTCCACGCCCCCGCCGCCTCCCGCATCTTGAGCGCGGCCTCCTGGGCGACCCCGTAGGTCCAGCCCCGCCCGAGGAAGGTGAACTGCCCGGCGTCCACGAGCGCCCCGGGCAGCGGCTCGGCGAGCGCCGCCTCGCCGTCCGCCTCCAGGTGCTCCAGTGGTGCGCCCAAGTGGGCGCGGAGCAGGGCGAGTTCGCTGGTGGCCCAGCGGGTCTGCACCACCGACCGCTCATCGGCGAAGTCGAGCACGACCGCGGCGTCCGCGGCGCCCACGACCGGGGAGTCGGGGACCGCCGTGATGACGGTGGTGGGCACCCGGCCGCGCACCGCGCCGAGCAGCTCCAGCACCTCCGTGGTGGTCCCGGACCGGGACAGGGCCACCACCCGGTCGTAGGCGCGGCCGGCCGGCATCTCGGACGCCGCGAACGCGTCGGTCTCGCCCTGGCCCGCCGCCTCGCGCAGCGCCGCGTACGACTGGGCGATGAACCACGAGGTGCCGCAGCCGACGACGGCGACCCGCTCACCCGCCCGGGGCAGCGCCGCCGGTACGGGCCCCTCCGGATCCCGGGCCAGGGCGATGGCGCGCCGCCAGCAGTCGGGCTGGCTCGCGATCTCGGCCTCGGTGTGGCTCATGGGACTCCCCTCGTCGCACGGATGACCCGAGCACTTGTCATGCGCGGAGTTGTTTCATGCGAGCAGATAATGCGCAGTATCACGCATGAAAGTCCAGAGCCGATGTGCACGGGGTAGGGTGACCGACGTGAAACGGCCCGAGCGCTGGAACGCCCTGCTGGATCTGCTGACCAGGGACGGCAGGATCGATGTGGAGGAGGCGGCCGCCGAGCTGGCGGTGTCCGCCGCGACCATCCGGCGCGACCTGGATGAGCTCGCTCAGCAGCAGATGCTGACCCGTACCCGGGGCGGCGCGGTCGCGCAGAACCTCTCGTACGACCTTCCGCTGCGTTACAAGACCGCCCGGCGCGCCTCGGAGAAGCAGCGGATCGCCGCGGCCGCGGCCCGCCTGGCCGAACCGGGCTCGATCGTGGGTCTCAACGGCGGGACGACCACCACCGAGGTCGCCCGCGCCATCTCCCTGCGCGGCGACCTGTCCGCCCCGGGCGGCGGCCCGGCCGTCACGGTCGTCACCAACGCCCTGAACATCGCCAGTGAGCTGGCGGTGCGCCCCCAGGTCAAGATCGTGCTCACCGGCGGGGTCGCCCGTCCGCAGTCCTTCGAACTGATGGGGCCGCTGGCCACCGGGGTGCTGGGCCAGGTGTCGCTGGATCTGGCGATCCTCGGCGTCGACGCGCTGGACACGGTCCAGGGCGCGACCGCGCACCATGAGGGGGAGGCCAGCATCAACCACCTCATGGCCGGCCGGGCGGCCCGGGTGGTGGTCGTGGCGGACAGTTCCAAGCTGGGCCGCCGGGCGTTCGCCCGGATCTGCGCACTGGAGGAGATCGATGTGCTGATCACGGACACCGGCGCCGGTGCGGAGCTGGTCGCTCCGTACACCGAGGCCGGTGTCCAGGTGATCAGGGCCTGACGCGCCTGACGCGCCTGACGCGCCTGACGCGCCTGACGCGCCTGACGCGCCGGACGCGCCTGGCGTGCCGGACACGCCGGACGCGCCTGGTGTGCCGGGCGGGCCTGACGCACCGGACGAGCCCGGAGTGCCGGACGGGTCCGAAGCGCCGGACGTCTACGCCTTGGCGGCGGCCAGCAGGGCGGCCACCCGCTCGACGGCGAACGCGTAGCCCTGGACACCGCATCCGGCGATCACCCCGTTGGCCAGCGCGGAGACATAGGAGTGGTGCCGGAATGCCTCCCGCTGGTGGATGTTGGAGATGTGCACCTCCACGATCGGCAGACCGTCGCAGGTCGCCAGGGCGTCGCGCAGCGCGACGGAGGTGTGGGAGTAGCCCGCGGGGTTGATGATGACCGCCGCGTGGTGCTCACGCGCCTCATGGACCCAGTCGATCAGCTGCCCCTCGTGGTTGCTCTGCCGGCAGTCGGTCGTCAGACCGTGCGGGGCGGCTGTCACGGCGACCAGCTTCTCGATGTCGGCCAGAGTGTCCGTGCCGTAGATCTCGGGTTGCCGGCGGCCCAGGAGATTGAGATTCGGCCCGTTCAGGACCATGATCGTGGAACGGTCGCGCACGGGGGTGGTCGCCATGGCGTGGTGGTCCTTCCTGGGCGGTCGGTACATCGAGGGCGGTTCACCGGGGACACCGGCCCGCGACGCATCGTAGATCAGGGATATGACACCACGGTCGACGGCACGGTGGAGGTGCCCGACGTGGGAGATCCGGTGTCATTGATGACGCGTTCGTACTGGCCCTGGCCGCCGAGCGAGACGACCAGCAGATTGTGGAACTTCACCCCCGACGCGTTCGGGGCGGCGAAGCCGTGGTGCTGCACGATGCTCGGGTCGACGTTGTAGTAGCAGTAGCTGCCGAGCCCCCATCCCTCGTGGGTGGTCACCGAGTCGGCCACCTTGTAGGCCGCGTAGCCCTTGATGGAGCCGTTCTGGATGGCCGCCTGATTCGGGGCGTCGTACGCCTTCTCGTTCTGGAAGAAGATGGTGCGGCCCCGCTGCCCGTACCACTGCACGTCGTACTTGTTGAAGTGCTCCACGAACAGCCCCGTGGCGAGGACGTCGTCGCCGTTGACCCGGACTCCGTAGTCGGCGCGGTTGGTCTCCCAGCCGACCCCGTCACCGTGGTCGGCGCGCCAGACCCAGGTGTGGTCGACGATGGTGTGACGGCTGTTGATCACCATGCTGGTGGTGGCCTTGCCGGGGCCCGCGCCACCGATGCGGATGAACACGTCCTGGACGGTGGTGGGGTTGGCGGAGTGGTCGGCCGAGGCTCCCGCCGGGCCGACCTCCAGCAGGGTGGCGGAGTTGACCGGTCCGGCGTCGATGAGGAAACCGGCCAGCCGCACCCCGTCCACATCGGCGACCTTCACCGCGGTGGCGCCGTTGTCGGGGATGAGCGTGGCGTAGCCGAGCCCGAGGACGACGGTGTTCGCCCGGTTCACCTGGATCGGCTGGTCGAGGTGGTAGATCCCCGGGGTGAGCAGCAGCTGGAGCCCCTGGGTGAGCGCCTCGTTGAGGGTGGCCGCGGAGACGCCGGGCTTGGCCACGTAGAACTGCGACAGCGGCAGCGAGGTGCCTCTGGGGGTGCCGTTGCCCCAGGTGACCCCGCGGGCGTTGGTCCGCTTCTCGGGCAGGAAGACCCGGTACTCGCTGCCGTCGAGGTACAGGAACGGCTTCTCCCGGGAGACGGGGGTGGTGTCGAGCGTGGTGTACGGCGGGTTCGGGAAGCTCTGCCCGGGCGCGCCCTCCACACCGGAGAACACCATGTTCCACACGCCGTTGAGCCAGCTGCCGATTGCGCTGTCGCGGGTGTACCACTGCTGCTGGGAGTACGGTCCGACCTGGCCGTCGATGCGGCTGTCCGCGATGTAGCCGCCGCTCGCCCAGCCGTAGCCGTCGGGGGAGAGGTTGAGCCCGCCGCGGACGTGCATCCGCCGGAAGGGCGCGGCCTGCGCCACCGCCCAGCGGTTGGTGCCGTTGACGGGGACGACCGCGAGGTTCTCCGCCGATCGCCAGAAGTTCTGGGTGGCATTGCCGTTGAACCACCCGGCGTCGACCGTGATATCGCCGTTGATGGTCGTGTCGTCGGGGGACAGTCCCAGTCCGGCGATGGAGGTGTAGAAGCCGATCTGGGCGTTGAGCCCGCTGTAGGAGCCGGGCTTGAACAGCAGGGCGTAGCGCCCGGTGCCGAACTGCGCCGACTCCTGCTTCTTGAACACCTCGTCCAGCTTGGCCTGGATGCCGGGCGTGGACGGGTCGAAGACGATGACGTTCGGGCCGAGGTCGCCGCCGCCCGGCAGCGCCCGCGGGCTCTTTCTCCGGCCCGCGGGGGTGGCGGACGCGGGAGTGGCCAGGCCGGCGAGGGCGGGGACCGATGCGACGGCGGCCGCGGCGCCGAGCACCGCCCGGCGGCCGACCGGGGAGCGGCCGGAGGAAGAAGGCGTGGGGGAAGGCGTCATGGGGGCGTCTCTCCTGGTTCAGTAAATGAACGGGATGGAGGTGAGGGAGCGCTCTCTTGCCGTCGCATGCTTCATCCATGTGAACGACTCGTCAAGAGTTGTGACCGCAGTCTGTGGGTGTTGTTGCCTTTTGAACATCAACTGGCCTGGAAAATTCGGTAGTTCGGGCGCACTCGGGACGGATTCGCGACCGCCCGTGTCTATGGATGTTGTGTTCAAGAGGTAAGCGGAGCCGACGTCTGATCCTTTCCGCTCGACGCCTTGACACCTTTGCGTCCCCGCCCGGACACTCCCGTCTTGGAGAGCGCTCTCCCACTATTGTCGCGGGCCTGTGACGGCCCGTCATACGGGCGGCCCGGCCCGTACCCACGGCGCCGCGAGTCCTCGTCGTGTACGGCCGCCTGGCCACCTTCACCCTCTCTCCACGTGGCAGGAGTCTCCATGGCACGGAGATCGAAGATCGTTTCAGGAACCCTGATCGCAGGCGCGTTACTGCTGACCTCGCTCGGGCTCGGTGGTATCGCGATGAGCGCCGAAGCGCCCGCGGCCAATCCCGTGGGCGGCGGCGTCGCGGCCGCCCACGCGGGGCACGTCATGGCGGCGCCGTCGTCCTCCTCGCCCGAGGACCCGGACGGCGACGGCTACATTCCGGCGAACCCGCCGGTCACCGGCGTCACACCGTCCACGAAGGAGCCGCCGCACCGCTACTTCCACGAGTTCCAGGCCAACTGCTCGGTGAGCCACACCAGGCCGGACGACCCCATCGTGTACCCGCAGCAGCCGGGCGCGTCCCATGACCACACCTTCATGGGCAACACCACGACCGACGCGGCCAGTACCACGGCCTCCCTCGACGCCGGCCGGCCCACCTGCAAGGCGCCGGGGGACAAGTCGGGTTACTGGATGCCCACCCTGTTCAACGCCGACCGGCCGGTGCTGCCCATCGGCCCGCAGACCATCTACTACAAGGCGGGCGTCACCGACTACACCAGTGTGCGGCCGTTCCCCAAGGGGCTGCGTTTCGTGGTGGGCGACCCGATGCAGACCGCCGAGGAGTTCCGCCACCACCCCGGCTTCGTGGAGGGCTGGGAGTGCGGCGACAGCTTCTTCAACGTCGAGTTCCCCAAGGACTGCCCGAGCCGGCCCGACGTCCAGCTCAACATCCGTTTCCAGGCGCCCAGTTGCTGGGACGGCAAGTACCTGGACACGCCCGACCACCGCAGCCATATGGCCTACCCCGTGGTGAACCCCGGGACGAACAACAACGTGTGCCCGGCCGACCACCCGGTGGCGCTGCCGATGGTCGAGTTCAAGATGGCCTTCCCGGTCAACGGTGACCTCTCGCACGCGAGGCTGGCCAGCGGCCCGAGCTGGTCGTTCCACTACGACTTCTTCAACGCCTGGGACGCGCCCACGCTGAAGGCGCTCGTCGAGCACTGCGTCGTCGGGGCGCTGCAGTGCGACGCCCGCGGCTACGACCAGACCCACCCCGAGGCCGGAGCGGCCCTGGACGAGAACTACGAGCTGCCGTGAACCACGGCCCGGCCGCCGGTGCGGACACCACCGCGGCCGGGCCGCCGCACTCCACTTCCCCCCGACACACCGAAAGACACCACCATGACCCGGACCCGTACCGCTCCACGCCGTATCGCGGCGCCCCTCACCGCCGGTCTGCTGGCCGCCGGCGCCCTCGCGCTGCCCGGTCAGCCGGCACGCGCCGCCGGAAGCGTCGTCAAGGTCACCGGCACCCAGGGCGACTGGCGGCTGACCGTGGACGGCCAGCCGTATCAGATCAAGGGCCTGACCTGGGGCCCCGCCATCGCGGACGCCGATCGCTATCTGCCCGATCTGCGGTCGATGGGCGTCAACACCCTCCGCACCTGGGGCACCGACGCCACCAGCAAACCCCTCTTCGACGCCGCGGCCGCCCACGGCATCAAGGTGATCGCCGGTTTCTGGCTGCAGCCCGGTGGCGGCCCGGGCAGCGGCGGCTGTGTGAACTACCTGACGGACACCGCCTACAAGGACCAGATGCTCGCCGAGTTCCCCAAGTGGGTCGCCACGTACAAGGACCACCCGGGCGTGCTGATGTGGAACGTCGGCAACGAGTCGGTGCTCGGGCTGCAGAACTGCTACAGCGGCGACGAGCTGGAGCGGCAGCGCGACGCCTACACCACGTTCGTCAACGACATCGCCAAGAAGATCCATGGTGTCGACCCCGACCACCCGGTCACCTCCACCGACGCATGGACCGGCGCCTGGCCGTACTACCAGAGGAACGCCCCCGACCTGGACCTGTACGCCGTCAACTCCTACAACGCCGTCTGCGACATCAAGGCCACCTGGGAACAGGGCGGTTACACCAAGCCGTACATCGTCACCGAGACCGGCCCCGCGGGGGAGTGGGAGGTCCCCGACGACGCCAACGGTGTGCCGGAGGAGCCCACCGACCAGGCCAAGGCCGCGGGCTACACCAAGGCGTGGAACTGCGTCACCGGCCACCAGGGCGTCGCGCTCGGTGCCACGATGTTCCACTACGGCACCGAGGACGACTTCGGCGGCGTCTGGTTCAACCTGCTGCCCGCCGGCCAGAAGCGGTTGTCGTACTACGCGGTGAAGAAGGCGTACGGCGCGGACACCTCGCATGACAACACCCCGCCGGTCATCTCCTCACTAGCCGTGGACGGCGACCCCGCCAAGGTGGAGGCGGGCCGCGATCTGACGCTCACGGCCAAGGCCACCGACCCCGACGGCGACGCGCTCTCCTATCAGGTGCTGGGCAGCAGCATGTACCTCGACAAGGACAAGAAGCTTGTCCCGCTGCCCGCCACCGACCTCGGCGGCGGCCGGCTGAGGGTCACCGCGCCGGACCGCCCCGGCGTGTGGAAGATCTACGTCAAGGCCACCGACGGCAAGGGCAACGTGGGCATCGAGACCCGTTCCGTACGGGTCGTCCCGCCCGCCGTGAACGGCACCAATGTGGCGCTTGGCAAGCCGGCCACCGCCTCCTCGTACCAGACGGGCGGCGGCGACTGTCCTTGCACCCCCGCCAACGCCGTGGACGGCAAGACGGACACCCGCTGGGCGGCCGACTGGAGCGATCCGCAGTGGCTCCAGGTGGACCTCGGCACATCCACCCCCCTCACCCATGTCCAGCTGGTCTGGGAGACCGCCTACGCCAAGGCCTACACCCTCCAGACCTCCGACGACGGCCAGAGCTGGCGCACCATCCGTGAGGTGACCGACGGCAACGGCGGTGTGGACGACTTCGACGTCTCCGGCACCGGCCGCTACGTCCGCGTCCATGGCACGGCGCGCGGCACCGGCTACGGTTACTCGCTCTACGAGTTCGGCGTCTACCACTGATCCATGGCCGGTGGTGACGCGTCCCCGGCGGTGGCGGGAGAGCGCTCTATGCCCTCGGGGCGCGCTGCCACTAGGGTGCGGACATGAACCGACACGCCCCGACCTTGGAGGATGTCGCCCGGGAGGCCGGTGTCTCCCGGGCGACGGTGTCCCGGGTCGTCAATGGCGTCCGCAACGTGGATCCGGCCATCCAGGACCTGGTCCGCGTCGCGATCGAGCGCACCGGCTATGCGCCCAACCGGGCGGCCAGATCGCTGGTGACCCGGCGCACCGGCACCGTGGCGCTCGTCGTCTCCGGGGCCGGGGACGGGACCGGGGACACCTCGGAGGAGGAGCAGAACGCCTTCGCCGCTCGGGTGTTCGCCGATCCGTTCTTCGGCCGGGTGGTCGGCGGGGTGGTGGGGTTCCTGCGGCCGCGCTCGACGCACCCGGTGCTGATGTTCGCCGAGTCCCCCGAGGCAAGGCAGGAGGTGCTGAGGTATCTGCGACAGGGAAACGCGGACGGGGCGCTCGTGGTGTCCACCCACCCCGACGATCCGCTGCCCGCGCTGCTGGCCGAGGCCGGACTGCCCGCCGTGCTCTTCGCCCGGCCCGTGCGGCCGGTCGCGCTGAGCCACGTCGACCTGGCGCACTGGGACGGTGGCCGCCTCGCGGCCGAGCGTCTGCTGGCCCGGGGATGCCGGAAGGTGGCCACCGTGTCGGGGCCGTGGGCCGTGGCGGCGAGCCAGGAGCGGCTCGCCGGGTTCCGCGACACCATGGCCCGCGGCGGACATCCGTATGTGCCGGTGGCCGAGGGGGGCTTCACGCTGGACAGCGGGGTGGCGGCGATGACCGGGCTGCTGGCCGACCACCCCGACGTGGAGGGGGTGTTCGCCGCCAACGACCTGATGGCCCAGGGGGTCTGCCAGGTGCTGAGGGAGCGCGGCCGGCGCGTGCCCGACGATGTCGCGGTCGTCGGCTTCGACGACTCCAGCGTGGCCGCCACCTGCCGGCCGCCGCTGACCTCGGTGCGCCAGCCGGTGGAGGACATGGCGGCGGCGATGGCCCGGCTGCTCGACGAGCATGTCCGGGGCCTGCGCACCGAGCCGGCCGCGGTCCTCTTCGAACCGGAGCTGGTGGTACGGGAGTCGGCGTAGCCCCTGCGCCCGTACGTGTGCGTAGCCCTGCGCCCGTACGTGTGCGTAGCCCTGCGCGGGACGTGCGCGTGGCCCCTGCGCCCGGACGTGTGCGTAGCCCTGCGCCCGGACGTGTCCGTAGCCCTGCGCGGGACGTGCGCGTGGCCCCTGCGCCCGGACGCACACGTAGCCCCCGCGCCCGGACGTGCCCGTAGCCCCCGCCCGGACGCACACGTAGCCCCTACGCCAGCCGAGAGCCCAGAGTGGCGCGCCACGCGGGGGACGGCTCCGGCGAGGGAGTGGGCGGCAGACGGCGCCCACCGCGGGCGAAGAACGCGGCGAGGGGGAGGATCGCGGCGCCGACCGTCACCGCGTCCGGCCCCAGCGCGCCCAAGTCGATGCCGACCCGCCCGGACGGGTACGGCAGCGCGTAGGACACCGCGTGGCCGCGCACCGAATCCAGGAAACGCGCGCCGAGCTGGAGACCGGCCCAGCCGCCGACGAGGATGCGCTCGGGCTGGAAGAGGTTGATCAGGTCGGACAGCCCGGCGCCCAGGTACTCCGCGGTCTCGGCGAGGACGGCGGCCGCCACCGGGTCCGGGGCGCCACCGTCCGCGGGGTAGGCGGCGGCCAGCATCGCCGTCAGGGCGGTCTCCTCGTCGGTGTCGGGTGGCGGCTGCCCGCCCGCCTCCTGCCAGCGTTCCAGCAGCGCCTCCGCGCCCGCGTACGCCTCCAGACAGCCCAGCGCCCCGCAGCGGCACCGGCGGCCCCGCACCCGCACGGTGAGATGGCCCCACTCCACCGCCCGGCCGTGCTCGACGTCGTCGGTGACGACGCAGGCGCCGACGCCCGATCCGAAGAGCACGACCACTGCGTTGCGCGCACCGCGCCCGGCGCCGAACCACATCTCGGCCTGCCCCAGCGTCTTGGCGCCGTTCTCGATGAAGTACGGGACCTCGTCGGGAAGATGGCCCGATCCGCGCAGCATCCGCTCCAGCGGCACCGCCTCCCAGCCGATCGGCTGGCCGTGCACCACCGCTCCGTCCTCCCCGGAGTGTTCGACGATGCCGGGGACTCCGATGCCGACGCCGAGGAGCCGGGCGGGGTCGCGCCCGGCCGCCTCCAGGACCTCCGCGATGCCGTCGCGGATGTGGCCCGCGATCAGTTCGCTGTCGTAGCGCACCCGGCGCCCGGCGCCGCGGGTGGGCAACGGCCGGTCGGCGCGGGCTCGTTCGGCCAGCGAGAGATCGAACAGCTCGACGCGGACCCGGGTCTCGCCGACATCCACCCCGATCATGTGGCCGCTGTGCGGCGTGATCCGCAGCAGGGTGCGAGGGCGGCCGCCGTCGGAGTCGATGCTTCCGGCCTCCTCCACCAGCTCCTCGGTGAGCAGTTCGGCGACCACATTGCTGATGGAACCTGAACTCAGCCCGGTCGCGGGGGCCAGCGAGAAGCGGCTCATCGGCCCGTCGAAATACAACCGACGCAGCACGGCGGCGCGGTTCTCCCGCCGCAGGTCACGAACGTTACGCCCGTTGTGCGCTGCCACCTGGCCTCCTCAAGTCCCGGCTCCGCGCCGCAAGATACCTCCGCCGGATCTCTTGACGCGACCTTCTCTTGAGGTTTAACTCACGTCCTAAATTAAGCCGTGAGCGGCTTCGGGAGTTGAACGCGGTTGGCGTGCCCGGGCCCTTCTTGGCATTCACCACTCCCGGAAGGGACACCTGGAGCCATGCGCAGGATCCGAGCCGCGGCCATAGGCGCCGTCACCTTGTCACTCGCCCTTGCCGCCTCGGCGTGCGGAGGTGGTTCCTCGACGGACGGCGGCGGCTCCAACGACTCGCCGAAGACGCTCACGTACTGGGCTTCCAACCAGGGCGCCAGCATCACGGTGGACAAGAAGGTCCTGAAGCCCGAACTCGACAAGTTCGAGAAGCAGACCGGGATCAGAGTGAAGCTGGAGGTCATTCCCTGGTCCGAGCTGCTCAACCGGATCCTCACCGCGACCACCTCCGGCCAGGGCCCCGACGTCCTGAACATCGGCAACACCTGGAGCGCCTCGCTGCAGGCGTCCGGGGCGCTGCTGCCGTGGGACACCAAGAACTTCGGCAGCATCGGCGGCAAGGACCGCTTCGTGGCCTCTGCCCTCGGCTCGACCGGTGCGCGGGGTGAGGACCCGGCCGCGGTGCCGCTGTACTCGATGGCGTACGCGCTCTACTACAACAAGAAGATGTTCGCCGCCGCGGGCATCTCCAAACCGCCCGCCACCTGGGACGAGCTGGTCGCCGACGGCAAGAAGCTCTCCAAGGACGGCAAGTGGGGCCTCGGCGCCGAGGGCGCGAACCTCTCGGAGAACATCCACCAGGTCTTCGTCTTCGCCAAGCAGCACGGCGCGGACTTCTTCACCGCCGACGGCAAGCCCGACTTCACCTCCGAGGGCGCGGTCACCGCCATCAAGCAGTACGTCGACCTGATGGCCAAGGACAAGATCATCGCCCCGGGCAACGCCGAGTACGCGCAGAACCAGTCCCTCAGCGACTTCGCCAAGGGGAAGACGGCGATGGTCCTGTGGCAGACCGCCTCCGCCACCCTCGCCTCACTGGGCATGAAGGACGACGAGTGGGGCGTGGCCCCGGCGCCCGTCCGCTCCGGCACCCCCGGCCCCGGCACCGCCGTCAACTCGATGGTCGCCGGCATCAACCTGGCCGTCTTCAAGAACACCGACAACCACGACGGTGCCCTGAAGTTCGTGAAGTTCATGACCAGCGACGCCGAGCAGAAGATCCTCAACAAGGCGTACGGCTCCATCCCGCCGGTCAAGGCCGCCCAGTCCGACCCCGCCTTCAACACCAAGGCGACGGCCGCCCTGCGGGACACCCTCGCCAAGAGCGCCGCGGCGCTGCCGCAGGTGGCCGACGAGTCGCAGTTCGAGACCTCCGTCGGCACGGCCGTCAAGGAACTGCTCGCGGACGCCGCCGGCGGACGCCCGGTGACCACCGAGTCGGTGAAGGCCAAGCTGGAGAAGGCCCAGCAGCAGATGCCGGCGAAGTGAGTGCGGACACCTCATGACCACCACGACCGCTACCGCCAAGGCAGACGGGCGGACGGAGTCGGCGGGGAGCACCCCCGGGGCGGCGCGAGGCCCGCGCCGCCCCGGGCGGATCCGCCGCATCGGACTGCCGTACCTGCTGCTCCTGCCCGCCCTCGTACTCGAGCTCCTGGTCCATCTGGTGCCGATGGTGATCGGCATCCTGATGAGCTTCAAGGCGCTCACCCGGTTCTCCATCCGGGACTGGGGCGCCGCGCCCTGGTCCGGATTGGACAACTACAAGATCTCGGTGGACATCAATGCCCCGGCCGGGGAGGCGCTGCTCCACTCGTTCTGGGTCACCTGCGGCTTCACCGTGCTGTCGGTCGGGCTGTGCTGGCTGCTGGGCACCGCCGCCGCCATCTTCCTGCAGGACACCTTCCGCGGCCGGGGGCTGCTGCGCACCCTGTTCCTGGTCCCGTACGCGCTGCCCGTCTACACGGCCGTCATCACCTGGGCCTTCATGTTCCAGCACGACAACGGCCTGGTGAACCACGTCCTCCACGACCAGCTGGGCCTCACCGACAAGCCCTCGTTCTGGCTGATCGGCGACAACAGCTTCATCGCGCTGCTGACCGTGTCGGTGTGGAAGGGCTGGCCGTTCGCGTTCCTCGTCGTCATGGCCGGTCTGCAGAACATCCCCAAGGAACTCTACGAGGCGGCCGCCCTCGATGGCGCCGGGATGTGGCAGCAGATCCGCCGCATCACCCTGCCCTCGCTGCGCCCGGTCAACCAGGTGCTGGTGCTGGTGCTGTTCCTGTGGACGTTCAACGACTTCAACACCCCCTACGTGCTGTTCGGCAAGGCAGCGCCGGAGGCAGCGGACCTCATCTCGATCCACGTCTACCAGACGACATTCGCCACCTGGAACTTCGGCACCGGCTCCGCCATGTCCGTTCTGCTGCTGCTCTTCCTGCTCGTGGTGACGGGCCTGTACCTCCTGCTGACCTCCCGACGAAGGAAGACGGCCGATGTCTAGCACCGCCCCGGCGCCGCCCCGCTCACCGATGGCCGCCCCCCGGTCCTTCCTCTGGGCCCGCCGGATCTTCCTCACCCTGCTCACCGGCTTCGTCCTGCTGCCGGTGTACGTCATGGTCTCCAGCTCCCTGAAGCCACTGCAGGACGTCTCCGGGACGTTCCGCTGGCTGCCGAGCGGGCTGACCATCCGCCCCTACATCGACATCTGGTCGACGGTCCCGCTCGCCGACTACTTCGTGAACTCGGTCATCGTGGCGGGCGCCGCGACCGTCTGCTCGGTGGTGATCGCCGTCTTCGCCGCGTACGCGGTCAGCCGGTACCGCTTCCGGGGCAAGCGGGTGTTCACGGTCACCGTGCTGTCCACCCAGATGTTCCCCGGGATCCTCTTCCTGCTGCCGCTGTTCCTCATCTACGTCAACATCGGCAACGCCACCGGCATCGCCCTCTTCGGCTCCCGCGGCGGCCTCATCCTCACCTATCTCACCTTCTCGCTGCCGTTCTCGATCTGGATGCTCATCGGGTACTTCGACTCGGTGCCGCGCGATCTGGACGAGGCGGCGCTGGTGGACGGCTGCGGACCGCTCGGCGCGCTGTTCCGGGTCGTCGTCCCGGCCGCGATCCCCGGCATCGTCGCCGTCGCCGTCTACGCGTTCATGACCGCCTGGGGCGAGGTGCTCTTCGCGTCCGTGATGACCAACGACACCACCCGCACCCTCGCCGTCGGCCTCCAGGGGTACGCCACCCAGACCGAGGTGTACTGGAACCAGGTCATGGCCGCCTCGCTCGTCGTCAGTGTTCCCGTGGTCGCGGGCTTCCTGCTCCTCCAGCGCTATCTCGTCGCCGGACTCACCGCCGGAGCCGTGAAGTGACCGGCCTTCCCACCTCTGAAAGGACGTACGTGTCCGAACTCCTGGACCTCACAGCCTTCCCGCACGACTTCCTGTGGGGCACGGCCACCTCGGCCTACCAGATCGAGGGAGCCGTTGCCGAGGACGGACGGTCGCCCTCGATCTGGGACACCTTCTCGCACACCCCCGGCAGAGTCGCGGGCGACGACCACGGCGATGTGGCCTGCGACCACTACCACCGCTGGCCCGCCGACATCGGGCTGATGAAGCGGCTGGGCACCAACGCCTACCGGCTCTCCATCGCGTGGCCACGGGTGGTGCCGGGCGGCGACGGGCCGGTCAACGCCAAGGGCCTGGCCTTCTACGACGAGCTGATCGACGGTCTGCTGGAGGCGGGCATCACCCCGTCCGTCACCCTCTACCACTGGGACCTGCCGCAGGTGCTCCAGGACCGGGGCGGCTGGCCCGTGCGCGACACCGCGGAACACTTCGCCGCCTACGCCTCGGTGGTGGCCGACCGCCTCGGCGACCGGGTGCACCACTGGACCACCCTCAACGAACCGCTGTGCTCGGCCTGGATCGGCCACCTCGAAGGTGTGATGGCGCCGGGGCTCACCGATCTGACCGCGGCGGTCCGCGCCTCGTACCATCTGCTGCTCGGCCACGGCCTCGCCGCTCAGGCGATCCGGGCCGCCGCACCGGGCGCCGAGATCGGCATCGTCAACAACCTCAACACCGTCGTGGCCGCGAGCGACCGGCCGGAGGACCTGGCGGCCGCCCGGCGCATGGACGGCCACACCAACCGCTGGTGGCTGGACCCGGTCCACGGCCGTGGCTTCCCCGCGGACATGCGCGAGGTGTACGGCGTCGAACTGCCGGAGCACCCCGGCGACCTGGAGACCATCGCCGCACCCCTGGACTGGCTGGGCCTGAACTACTACTTCCCGGCCACCGTCACCGACGACCCCACCGGCCCGGCCCCCCACGCCCGCGCCGTCCGCCGCCCGGACGTACCCCGCACGGGCATGGACTGGGAGATCGACGCCACCGGTATCGAAACCCTCCTGCTGCGCCTGACCGGCGAATACGGCGCCCGCAAGCTGTACGTCACCGAGAACGGCTGCGCCTACCCCGACGTCGTACGCCCGGACGGGACCATCGACGACCCCGAGCGCCAGGACTACCTCGTCCAGCATCTCGCGGCCTGCGCCTCGGCGGCCCGCAAGGGCGCCCCGCTGGCCGGCTACTTCGCATGGTCGCTGCTCGACAACTTCGAGTGGGCCTACGGATACGACAAGCGCTTCGGCCTCGTCCACGTCGACTACGGCACGCAGGTCCGCACCATCAAGGGCTCCGGCCACCGCTACGCGGAGATCATCCGCGACCACCGCGGCCGGGCCCGCCGCGCGGCGTAGGGGATGTGCGGCTCCGCCGCGTGGTAGGGCTTCGCCTCAGACCCCGGGGTCCAGGGGCGGAGCCCGGGTAGCGGGAACGGCCGGGGAGGCTGTTCGCCTCCCCGCGCCTTCCGC
This sequence comes from Streptomyces sp. NPDC007875, assembly GCF_042868035.1. Taxonomy (NCBI): domain Bacteria; kingdom Bacillati; phylum Actinomycetota; class Actinomycetes; order Kitasatosporales; family Streptomycetaceae; genus Streptomyces; species Streptomyces sp. NPDC007875. Next base: position 108,576 of record NZ_JBIADZ010000019.1, read on the forward strand.
GGCATCGATGTACGGCTCCGCCGCGTGGCAGGGCTCTGCCCCGGACGCCGGGGGTCCAGGGGCGGAGCCCCTGGTATCGGGAAGGGGCGGGGAGGGGAAAGACCCGCCGGACGCCTCCAGGGCCCGCACAGACGGCACTACGCGCACCACAGCACGCAGGCCACGACGGAAAGCACATCGGCACTACGGCACATCGGCACTACGGCACATCGGCACACGGCACGAAGGCACTTCAGCACCACCGCACTTCGGCACCACACGTGTACCCCCACGACCTCCTCGAGGAGAGCCGCATGCCATCCCGTACCCACCGCCACCGCACCCTGCTGAGCGCCCTCGCCACCCTGGCCACGGTCGCGCTGCTGTCCACGGGCCCGGCCCTCGCCACGCCCGCGTCCCACTCCACCAAGGCCGCCGCCGAGGCGACGTGGGACACCGACCGCGCGGCGGCCGCGTACGCCGCCAATCACAACGCCGTCAGCGCGTCCGGCAGCGAGAACGACGGCACCGCGCCGGGCCTGGCCTTCGACGGCAACGGGTCGACCCGCTGGGCCAGTCCGTTCAGCAACGACGCATGGATACGCGTCGACCTCGGCGCCACCATCCGCATCGACCGGGTCGTCCTGGACTGGGAGGCCGCCTACGGCAAGAGATACGTCCTGGAGGTGTCGAAGAACGGCACCGACTGGACCCCCTTCTACACCGAGAACGCCGGCACCGGAGGATCCCTCACCGCCCACACCTATCCGCAGGACGTCACCGGCCGCTACGTACGGATGCGTGGCATCGAGCGTGGCACGCCCTACGGCTATTCGCTGTACTCGTTCAAGGTCTACGGCGGAGAGCCCGCCCCGGCGTCGACGACCCGCGCCAACCTCGCCCTGAATCACCCCGCCTACTCCAACTACTACCAGCACGCGGGCAATTCACCCGCCTTCCTCACCGACGGCGGCTGGCCCGCCAACCTCAAGGACGACCAGACCCGCTGGTCCAGCGACTGGAACGCCGACCGCTGGGTCTCGGTGGACCTCGGCGCGACCTCCACGATCGACACCGTCGACCTCTACTGGGAGGCGGCCTACGCCGTCGACTATCAGGTGCAGGTGTCCGACGACAACCGCACCTGGCGCACGGTGTATCAGCCCTCCGCCGCCGAGGTGGCCGCCCGTCGCGCGGACGTCAAGTCGCCCGCCGATGCGGTGGGCCGCCATGACACCGTGAAGCTGTCGCAGCCCGCCACCGGCCGCTATGTGCGGATGCTCGGCAAGGAGCGCCGCTCCTTCTACAACCCGGCACCAGCCACGGCCCAGTTCGGCTACTCCCTCTACGAGTTCCAGGTCTGGGGCACCGGCGGGAGTGCCTCCGCCGCCTACCCGGCCCTCCCCGGTGAGCAGTCCGGTGCCTACCGGACGACGTTCCTCGACGACTTCACCGGCGCCACCCTCGACCGCTCCAAGTGGCGTGTGGTGCGGACCGGCCAGGAGATGGGCTCGGTCAACGGCGAGTCGCAGGCGTATGTCGACTCCTCCGACACCATCCGCACCGAGAACGGCAATCTCGTCCTCAGGGCGAAGTACTGCAAGGGCTGCACCCAGGCGGGCGGCGGTACCTACGACTTCACCTCCGGGCGCATTGACACCCACACCAAAATGGACTTCACCTACGGGCGGGTCAGCGCCCGGATGAAGCTGCCGGTCGGCGACGGGTTCTGGCCCGCGTTCTGGCTGCTGGGCAGCGATGTGGACGATCCGTCGGTCTCCTGGCCGTCCTCCGGTGAGACCGACATCATGGAGAACATCGGCTACGCGGACTGGACCAGCACCGCCCTGCACGGCCCCGGCTATTCGGCGGACGGCAACATCGGCGCCCGCCAGATCTACGAGGGCGGCGGCCGCGCCGACCAGTGGCACACCTACGCGGTGGAGTGGACACCCACCGTGATGCGCTTCCTCGTCGACGACCGGGTGGTCCAGGAGACGACCCGCAACAAGCTCGAATCCACCCGTGGCCAGTGGGTCTTCGGCCACAACCAGTACGTCATCCTCAACCTCGCCCTGGGCGGGGCGTATCCGGCCGGGTGGAACAAGGTCACCACCCCCTACTGGGGCCTGCCGCAGTCCAGTGTCGACCGGATCGCGGCGGGGGGAGTGCAGGCGGAGGTGGACTGGGTGCGCGTCGAACAGAAGGGCTGAGCGCTGCATCATGGGACGTCGACGGGCGGCCACCGTGGCCGCCCGTCAACGGAAGCGGCAGCGGAAGAAGGAGGAGCGTCCCATGCGAGTGGCGTTGCACTCGGTTCTCAAGGAGGGCCAGGAGTCCGGTTATGAGCAGGTGCACGCCACGGTCCCGGAGGACCTGCTGGAGGCGCTGCGACGGGCCGGGATCACCAATTGGCGGATCTGGCGCAGTGGACGCCATCTCTTCCACCTCGTGGACTGCGAGGACTTCGCGGCCGCGATGGCGGCGCTGGACAAGGATCCGGCCAACCAGCGCTGGCAGGAGTTCATCGGCGCCTATGTCGACCACTTCGAGGACACCGGCGGTTCCCCCGCCGAGGCGGAGCGGATGGCGCTCGGCGAGGTGTGGGAGCTGGGCGCCCAGGCCGAGGCCGCCGAGGGCCGCTGATAGGAGGTGTCCGGCGGATCGTGACGCCTGCGGTGGGCTGTTCCCCTCCCCGCCCCTTCCTGCGGCATCGATATGCGGCTCCGCCGGCAGCATCGATATGCGGCTCCGCCGCGTGGTCCGCCGGACACTCCGTAGGCGGGAACGACCGGCCGAACCGGCGGAGCCTACCCATCGGGATCGCTCGGCGCAGCCATTCATCAGACCTTGAGTACGGGTGAGAACGGGGCGAACGCGTCCGCGTACGACGTGGTGGCCCCGCGCGGGGGCGTGGCGGAGCGCGGCAAGCGCTCCGCACACGCCTGCCGCGCATCCCCGACTGGAGGTCAGTGAGTTGAGCCACCGACGTGTGAACAAGCGGACCCTCGCCATTTCCGGAGCCGCCGTCGCCGCGCTCGGAGCAGCGGCCATTCTGCTGCCCAACGCGAATGCGAACCCGGACGAGACGTCGGGCGCCAAGACCTTCTCGTCCCCGGTTGCGGTGAAGCTCGCGAGGAGCCTCGCCGCGGACCTCGGTGACAACGGTGCGGGCTGGTACTACGACAACGCCAACCGCCAACTGGTCATGAATGTGATGGACGAGGACTCCGCCGAGGGCGTCCGGGCCAAGGGCGCCGTGGCGAAGGTCGTGTCCAACAGCATGGAAGACCTGAAGGCCGCCACCAAGACGCTGAGCAGCGACGCGTCGGTGCCCGGCACCGCCTGGTCCATCGACCCGGTCACCAACAAGGTCCAGGTGACCGCCGACCGGACGGTGACCGGCGCCAAGTGGGCCATGCTGACCAAGGCCACGGACCAGATGGAGGGCACGGTCAGCGTCAAGCGCAGCCAGGGCGAGTTCAAGAAGTTCGACGGCGAGGAGGCGGCCCAGCCCGGCGACAACGGCGGCGCGGGTGCCGGGGACGCCGCGGGTGACGCGGGTGCGGCGGGCGGTGCTGATGATGCGGGCGCGGGCGGTGCGGGCGACGCGGGCGCGGGCGGGGCCGGTGATGCCGGTGCCGGAGGCGCCGCCGGCGGGGAGCAGGGCGCGGGTGGTGCTGGTGACGCCGGTGGCGGCGGTGACGCCGCGGCCGGAGGGCTCGACGGCGGCGATGCCATCTTCGGCGGTGGCGCCCGCTGTTCGCTCGGCTTCAACGTCAGCGTCGACGGCGCGCCGGGCTTCCTGACCGCCGGCCACTGTGGCAACGCATCCCAGACCTGGACCTCGGACGAGGCCGGCGCCCAGCAGGTGGGCACCGTGCAGGACTCCCAGTTCCCCGCGAGCGACTTCGCACTGGTGATGTACGACGACGCCACCACCCAGGCGTCCAGCACGGTCGACCTCCAGGACGGCAGCACCCAGGAGATCGGGCGTGCCGTCGAGGCGAGCGTGGGCCTGAAGGTGCAGCGCTCCGGCTCCACGACCGGAGTCACCGACGGTACGGTCACCGGCCTCAACGCCACGGTGAACTACGGCAACGGCGACATCGTCAACGGCCTCATCCAGACCGATGTGTGCGCCGAGCCCGGTGACAGCGGCGGTGCGATGTTCGCCGAGGACGCGGCGGTCGGGCTGACGTCCGGCGGCAGTGGCGACTGCACCCAGGGCGGCGAGACGTTCTTCCAGCCGGTGACCGGTGCGCTGGAAGCCACCGGCGCGGTCATCGGCGCAGGCGACGGCGGCGCCGGTGGCGGCGACGCGGCGGGCGGCGCTGGTGATGCGGCCGGTGGCGCCGGTGATGCGGCGGGTGGTGCTGGCGACGCGGCGGGTGGTGCTGGCGACGCGGCTGGCGGTGCCGGTGATGCGAGCGCGGTGGGCGGTGGCGGGGACCAAGGCGCCGGTGGTGCCGGGGACGCTAGCGGCCCCGGTGACCCAGGTGCCGCCGCCGGGGCCGGTGACACCGGCAGCGATGCGGGCCAGGGTCTCAACTGATCCGGCCCACCCCATGATCGGAGGCCCCGGGCGCCCTCCTGCCCCAGTGCCCGGGGCCTCCCCTTCCCTCCGCCCGCTGATGGCCCCTGATGGAATCCCGCCCGACGGAATCCCGCGGTGGTCAGGACGGATCCGGGCCGGAGACCGGAAGCCCGGCCGCCTCCGCCGCGGCGCCGAGCACCTCGCGCAGCATGGCCGGGGTGAGCCGTCCGGTGAAGGTGTTCTGCTGGCTCACGTGGTAGCAGCCGAAGAGCGTGAGCGGCGCCCCGCCATCGGCCGCCGGCAGTGTGCTCCGCCCGCCGTGCCCGAACACGGGCCGCGGCCGGGGCACGGACCATCCGGCCGCCTCCAGCGCGGGCATCACGGCCTGCCAGCCGAACGCGCCGAGCACCACGGCGGACCGTACGGTCGGCCGCAGCAGCCGCAGCTCCCGGGCCAGCCACGGGCGGCAGGTGTCCCGCTCCCCGGGAGTGGGGCGGTTGGCGGGCGGGGCGCAGTGCACCGGCGAGGTGATCCTGACCCCCCGCAGCTCCAGACCGTCGCCGCGGTGGGTGGCGGTGCGCCGGCTGGCCAGCCCCAGGTCGTACAGCGCCGAGTACAGGAAGTCGCCGGCGCGGTCGCCGGTGAACATCCGACCGGTGCGATTTCCACCGTGAGCGGCCGGCGCGAGGCCCACGATCGCCACCGAGGCGTCCGGTGGTCCGAAACCGGGCACCGGCCGCCCCCAGTAGTCCCAGTCGGCGTAGGCCCGGCGCTTGGTGCGTGCGGTCTCCTCCCGCCACTCGACCAGCCGGGGGCAGGCACGGCAGTCGATGAGCCGTCCGTCCAGCTCGGCGAGGGTTTCGGCGTCGGGGGCCCGACGGGCGGGGTAGGAGCGCGCGGGTTCGGAAGTGGTCATGTAGAAGGCTGCTGCCCCTTGTCCTTGCGCAGAAAACGCCGCAATCGGGTCAGCGGCCAGGTGTTGATGATGTCGTCCGGGGTGAGCCAGCCCCGCTGCGCCACGCCCACCCCGTACCGCATGTTGTCCAGATCCCGGGTCGAGTGGGCGTCGCTGTCCAGGGCGAACACCACTCCGTACGACTTCGCCCGCAGGATGTGCTCGTCCGACAGATCGAGCCGGTCCGGATGTGCGTTGATCTCCAGCGCGGTGCCGGTGCGGGCGCAGGCGGCGAACACCTCGTCCAAGTCGGCGTCGATACCGGGCCGTTTGCCGATCAGCCGGGTCGTCGGATGGCCGATGACATGGACGTACGGGTTCTCGCAGGCCCTCACCAGCCGCCGGGTCATGGCCTTGCGGTCCAGGCCGAACTGGGTGTGCACCGAGGCCACGCACACGTCGAAGTCCTCAAGGAACTCAGGCGGCCAGTCCACGTCTCCGTCGGTGTCGATGTTGAGCTCCACACCGTGCAGCAGCCGGGTGTGCCCGCGTCCGCGCCCCCGGTCGAGTTCGCGCACCCGCTCCCGCTGGGCCAGCATCTTCTCCTCGGTCATCTGCTGCATATACAGCTTGGGCGCGTGATCGGTGATGGCGTAGTACGCGTATCCGCGCCGCTCCGCCTTGGTGATCATGTCCTCCAGCGGTTCCAGCCCATCGGTGAGGTTGGTGTGGGTGTGCAGATCGCCCCGTAGGTCCGACTCCGTGACCAGCTTGGGGAGTTGGCCTTCGAGGGCGGCCTTGACCTCGCCCCGGTCCTCGCGCAGCGTCGGCGGGATCCAGTCCATGCCCAGCCGGGCGTAGACGTCCTCCTCGCTGCGTGAGGCGATGCTCTTGCCGCTCTTGGTCTCGAAGAGGCCGTACTCGGAGAGCTTGAGGCCATGGCGCACCGCGATCGCGCGGACGCGGATGTTGTGCGCCTTCGAGCCGGTGAAATAGAGCAGTCCCGCGCCCCATGAGTCCAGCGGCAGGACCCGCAGATCCACCTGCAGCCCCTTCGTGGTGCGGATCGATGTCTTCTTCTGGCCGTGTGCGATCACCTCGGCAGTGAGCGGAAGCCCGGTGAACGCCTCCATGAACGGGCCGGAATCCTCCGCCGCGACCAGGATGTCCACATCGCCCACGGTTTCCCTCATCCGGCGCAACGACCCGGCGTACGCACACCGCCGGCAGCCGCGCACCTTGGACAGGGCGGCGATGATGTCATCGGCCACGTCCATGGCCTCGTCGAGCGGGATGCGGTCGCCCGCGGCGCGCATCAGTGCGATGCCGTGCAGGATGTTCTCTTCCGACTTCGGCCCGAAGCCCTTGAGATCCCGCAGCCGGTGCTCCTCGATCGCCTGGGCCAGCTGGTCGATCGAGGAGATCTGCAGCTCCTCGTAGAGGATCATGGCCTTCTTCGGCCCCAGCGCTGGGATGGCGGTCAGCTCCCGCACCCCGGCCGGGATCGCGGCGCGCGCCTCCTCGACGGCGGGCATGGTCCCGGTGCGCAGATACTCGACCACCTTGTCGGCGATCGACCGGCCCACATTGGGGATGTCCCGCAGCGTCTTCGCGTCGAACTGCGAGATGTCGGCCGCATGGCCACCGATCGCCCGGGCGGCCTTCTCATACGCACGCGCCCGGTACGCGTCCCCGCCCGTGATCAGGAGGAGATCGGCGTACTCGCGCAGGAGGGCTTCGACCTCCTCGTTGGAGCGAGCCATGCCAGCGATTCTAGTCGTCTCTGGCGAACCCGGTGAGGTGGAGGGATCCTGGTGTCAGGAGCGAAACGGCGATCCGCGGAATTCGGGTCGGCCGGTTTCTGCCGTGTGTGTCCCCGGGTTTGGGGGAGGTCATGGACGTTGGATTCCTGAAGCCGTTGTTCGATCGCCCCGGTCCATGGGCGGGTGTGTACATGGACACCTCCCGCAGCACGGAGGACGCGCCCAGGCGGCGCACGCTGCGGGAGCGGTTCGTGGCGGATCAGCTGGCCGAGCAGGGCGCCGACCGCGCCACCTGTGACGCGGTGATCGAGCGGCTGGCAGGTGAGCAGGTGGCCAGGGCGTCCGCGGGGCGGGCGCTGTTCGCGACGGATGGCGAGGTGGTGCTCGACCTGCCGCTGGCCACGTCCCCGATCGATGTGGTGACGTCCTGGTCGATGCTGCCGCGGGTGGCGCCACTGGCCGCGTTCCGTGGCGAGTGGCCGGCCTGTCTGGTGGCCTTCGTCGACCAGGCGGGCGCCGATCTGGAGCTGCGGGACGACACCGGCAGCCGCCCGGCGGGCCGCGCGGGGAGGAGAGCGCATGGCCGGGGCCACCGGTCGGTGCCCGCCGACCGCCACGAGTGGCACTACCGCAACCGGGTCGGGAACACCTGGGAGCTGACCGCCGATCGCGTGGCCGACGAGCTGGTGCGGCAGTGGTCGGACGGCGATGCCGAACTGCTGATCCTGGCCGGTGATCCGCGCGAGCGCCGGGCAGTACGCGACCGGCTGCCCGAGCCGCTGCGCGCCACGACGGAGGAGATGCGCCACGGCAGCAGGGCCTCAGGATGCTCCGAGCTGCTGAACTCGGAGATCGACCATGTCCGGGCGGAGTACGCCCGCGCCCATCTGGAGTCGGTCCTCGATCTCTTCCGCGCCGGGCGGGGCCGCCCCGGCGGGCCGGGCCCGGGTGGGCACGACGGCGACGGACCGCCGAGCAGCGGCGCGGCGGAGGGGGTGCCGGCGGTCGTGGCGGCCATGCGCAGCCATCAGGCGGCCACGCTGCTGCTGGGCACCGCGGGGGGCGATATGCGTCATGAGGTGTGGATCGGCCCGGACGCCGATCAGGTGGCCGTGCAGCGCTCCCAGGCGCGTGCCATGGGTGTCAGAACACCCGAGGCCGCCCGCGCGGACGACGCGCTGATGCGGTCCGCGGCGGTGGCCGACACCGAGGTGCTGGTGGTGCCCGAGGGACTTCAGGGACCGGCCGGGGGCCTGGGCGCGGTGCTGCGCTGGCACGCTTGAACGAGGGCGCGGGGGCCAGGCACGGAGCGTCAGCGCTCCGCGGGCCGTGACGGACGATCGCGCCGCGCTCGGCCGCGCCGTGTCGGCTGCTCTGCGCCTGGCCGGGGCACAGCCCGTCGGCCGTGCCGTGGTGACCGTGACGACCGCGCCGCGCCGGCTACTCCGCGCCTGGCGGTCTGGCCGTGCCGGGCGCTGGCCGCGCATCACCGTGCCGCGCGTGACCGCCGCGCATCACCGCGGCTCCGCACCCCACCGCGCTATCCGCCGGAAGGGGCATTCTCGGCGGGCCTGGTTGACATGCCTCCCTCAGATCTCTACCGTCCCTAGATTGTTAGGAAACCTACTTAACCAATGCTCTGCCTGCCCTCAGGGAGACATCCGTGGTCCTCCGTCCGGCACCATCCCGGCGGCGGGCGCGAGCCCGCGTCCGACGCGCCCTGACCGCCTCGCTCGCCGTCGGCGGCCTCCTCCTCACCATCTCCCTGACCACCGGCGCCGCGCCCCCGCGCCCCGGTACGGCGGCGGGCGCCGCGGCCCCGGTGACCCGGGTGGGCGGGGCCCCGGGCACCGCGACTCCGCTCGCGGGCTTCGCCACGCAGTCCTCGGCCAAGGTGTCGGACACCCCCGCGGCCATCTCCACGCCCGGCTACCCCACATCCGGCTGGCACCCGGTGGGGCCCCGGTCGACGGTGCTCTCCGGGCTGCTCAACGCCGGCACGTACCCGGATCCGTTCTACTCGACCAACCTCAAGAAGATCCCGGCCGCCGACTTCGCCGTCCCGTGGTGGTACCGAAGCGACTTCACCGTGGCCGACCCCTCCCGCCGCACCTATCTGGACGTCAGTGGTGTGGTGTCCGCCGCCGATGTGTATGTCAACGGTGCCCAGGTCGCCACCAAGGAGCGGATCGCCGGCGCGTACACCCAGCATGAGCTGGACGTCACCGACCAGGTCAAGGCGGGCACCAACACCGTGGCGTTCCGCGTCCAGCCCAACGATCCGCGCAAGAACCTCACGATGGGCTGGATCGACTGGCTGCAGCCCCCGCCCGACGAGAACATGGGCATCGTCCGCGATGTTCTGATCCGCCGCGGTGGCCCGGTGGCCCTGCGCGACGCGCATGTGACGACCCGGCTGGACACCGACTCGCTCGCCTCCGCCGAACTCACCGTCAAGGCCCAGGTCCGTAACGACTCCGGCGCCACGGTCACCGCCACGGTCTCCGGTACGGCCGGCCCCGCGGCCATCGGCCGCACGGTGTCGCTCGCCCCGCACCAGACCAAGACCGTCACCTTCACCCCCGACGACGTTCCGGGACTGCGACTGGACCGGCCCAAGGTGTGGTGGCCCGCCGGGATGGGCGATCAGCCGCTGTACGACCTCGACCTGACCGCCACCGTCTCGGGCACCCCCTCCGACACCGCTCACCACAGCTTCGGCATCCGCGACGTCAAGGCGCCGCTGAACGCCGACGGCGCCCGCCAGTACCGCATCAACGGACGCCCGCTGCTGATCAAGGCGGGCGGCTGGTCGCCCGATGTGTTTCTGCGCTGGGACGCCCGCTCGGTGGAGGACCGGCTGAAGTACACCCTCGACCTGGGGCTGAACACCGTCCGCCTCGAAGGCCATATCGAGCCGGACGAGTTCTTCGACCTCACCGACCGCTACGGCATCCTGACCCTCCCCGGCTGGGAGTGCTGTGACAAGTGGGAGGGCCAGGTCAACGGCGATGAGACGGGGGAGAAGTGGACCGCCGCCGACTACCCGGTCGCCAAGGACTCGATGGCCGCCGAGGCCGCGCGGCTGCGCGACCACCCCAGCGTCATCTCCTTCCTCATCGGCAGTGACTTCGCCCCCGACGCCACCATCGAGAAGAACTACCTCGACGCGCTCGAGGCAGCGGACTGGCCGAACCCGGTGATCCCCGCCGCCTCCGCCAAGTCCTCCCCGAAGCTCGGAAAGTCCGGCATGAAGATGACGGGCCCCTACGACTGGGTCCCGCCGGACTACTGGTACGCCAAGCGAGAGGGCGGGGCCACCGGCTTCAACTCCGAGACCAGCGCCGGGCCGGATATCCCCACCCTGGACACGCTCCGGCGCATGATGTCCCCCAGCGAACTGGAGACCCTGTGGCGGGACCCGTCGGCCAAGCAGTACCACCGGTCCCCGTCGGACACCTTCGGTGACCTCAGGCTGTTCGACAACGCGCTGATCGGCCGCTACGGACCGCCGACCGGGCTCGCGGACTATGTGCGCAAGGCGCGGCTCGCGCGGTACGAGGCGGTGCGCGCCCAGTTCGAGGCGTACGCGCGCAACTTCTCCGACGCCTCCCGGCCCGCCACCGGTGTCGTCCACTGGATGCTGAACAGCGGCTGGACCTCACTCCACTGGCAGCTCTTCGACCGCTATCTGGACCAGGGCGGGGCCTACTACGGCGCCAAGAAGGCCAATGAGCCGCTGCACATCCAGTATTCGTACGACTCCCGCTCGGTGGTCGTGGTCAACAGCCGGCACACCGCCGCCACCGGACTCACCGCCCGGGTCAGCCTCTACACCCCCGACGGCACCCGGAAGTTCGACAAGAGCGCCACCGGTCTTCGGGTGCCGGGCGACGGCGGCAAGGCCACCGCGCTCACCGTCCCGGCCAACGTGAGCGGAGTGTCCGGCGCCTATCTGGCCAAGCTCCAGCTCACCGATGGCGCGGGCAAGGAGATCGGCCGCAATGTGTACTGGCTCTCCACGGAGCAGGACGTGCTCGACTGGGACAACACCGACTGGTACTACACCCCCACCACCTCCTACGCGGATCTGACCGGGCTCGACGACATGGCCGAGGCGCCCGTGTCCGCCACCGCCACCACGACCGGCGGGCCGGACTCCACCGCCACCACGACCGTTACCCTGCGCAACACCGCCAGCCGAGGCACACCGGCGCTGCTCGTGGACGCCCATCTGGTGAACGGCTCGGACACGCCCGTCCTGCCCGTGCGCTGGTCGGACAACGAGGTGAGCCTGTGGCCGGGGGAGTCGGTGACGCTCACCGCCACCTATCGCACGGCGGACCTGGGCGGTTCGGCCCCCTCGGTCCGGATCTCGGGCTGGAACACCGCTACCCGCACCGTCCCCGCGGCCGCCAAATCCCGCTGATCGGCCCCGCCCTGAAATCGTGTCGAAAGGAATTTTTTTCGGCGAGTCCGATGCATGGAGCAAGTTCACACTTTTGTATGCTTTCTCCAGCGCGTCGTTCCCCCGTGTCGGACAGTCACTGTCCGTACGTTCACGAAAGGGGCTCCATATGCACACCATGGAGGTTCGCCCACCGGTACCCAGCCGTTCCACCAGCAGATGGCGTCGATACGGCCGACTCGCGGCCGCCAACTTCGTCCGCGGCGCGTCGTATGCCTGCGGCACCGCGGCCATCGGCCTGATGGCGTGGTGGGTGCAGACCCGCTGACCCGCCCCGCCACCTCGTCCCGAGCCGGAGCCCCTGACCGTCCCGCACCGTCGCGGCGGCCGTGAGCGGCCGTCGCGACGGCCCGGCTACGCCTGCGGATGCGGCTGTGAGCGGAAGCGGGGGAAGTGCAGACCCCGGTGCTCCGCGCGGGGAGCACCGCCGCCGAGATGCGTGCGCAACTGGATGCCGTGCATGATCTCGATGATGCCCAGGGCGAGCAGCCAGATGCCGGCCACCACGGTCAGTGCCGTGATCGAGCCGAAGGGGGCCACGATCAGGATGATTCCGCCCAGGATGGTGAGCACACCGAGGAACAGATGCCAGCCCCGGGCGGGCATGTCCTCACCGGAGATCGCCGTGGCGGTCTGCATCACGCCCCGGAGCAGCCAGGCGAAGCCGATCCACAGCGCGAGCAGCAGGATCGACTGGGCCGGACCCCGGAAGCAGAGCAGTCCGAGCAGCACGCTCAGCGCCCCGGTGACGAAACTCAGCACCCGCAGATGCCTCGGTATATGCGCACCGAAAGCCCCGACCAGCTGAAAGATCCCGCTGATCAGCAGATAGGCGCCGAACAGGGCGCCGACCACCACCAGCGTGGCCCCCGGCCACACCAGCACCATGATGCCCAGCGCGATCGCCACCACACCCGCGGCCACCAGGACCTGCCAGGCGGTGTCGGACAGCATGTTCTGCAGCGTGGCGTACGGCGTGCCCTCGCCGAAGGGCCGCTCTCCGGGCCGGCCGGAGGGTTCCCTTCTCGGCTGCTCGGCGCCGTGCGGACTGTCGGAGGAGTAAGTCATGGTCGTCCACCTCCTGGGGGAACAGGATGGCCGTAGCCCCACCTAACCATCGTCCCCCCGCGCCCGTCCCCGCGCCTGATGACATCGAGTAGTGCCTCGCGGGCTGCGGTCACGCATGGCAAGGTGGTGATGAAGCCGTGTCCTGGGCGCGTCGTAGGGAGGCCCGCATGGACGACAGGGAGTTCTTCCGGACAGTGGCGGACCGCACCCAGCTCTCACGGCAGGAAGCGGCCGATGTCACCCGCGCCACGCTCGAGACCGTGGCGGCCCGCCTCAGTGCGGGCGAGGCCCGCGATCTCGCCCGGGAGCTGCCCGAACACCTCCGGGAGTCCCTTCAGCGCGGGGAGGGGGACATGGAGATCTTCGACCCCGACGAGTCGATCCGCAGGGTGCATGAACGCACCGGGCTGTCGGAGCCGGAGGCCGACCGAGGTGTCCGGGCGGTCCTCGCCACGCTCCGGGAGGCCGTCTCCGCCGAGGAGTACGACCACGCCATGTCCCAGCTGGGCAGCGAGTTCGCGAGGTTGGCGGAGTCCGCGCGCTGACCCGCTCACGGGCGACGCGGCTCATCCGGCCCGCCAGCCGCTCCACCGCCCGACGGTGATCTCCACGACCGGCCCGCGCGGCGGCCGGTCCCCGTACTGGACCGGGTAGGTGTCCACGAGCAGCCGGACATAATCCGAGGACAGCGCCGACTCGTCGGCGGGGGGCAGGACGCGGGCCGTGCCGTCGCCCCGCGCCCACCACAGGTGGTCCCAGTTCTCGTCGTAGTCGTCCACCAGGAGACATACGGCGGGGTGGGCGCGGATGTTGTCCAGGCGCCTCAGCCGCATCGTCCGCTTCGGCTTGTGGTCGACGGCCGTCACCACCGTGTCGCCGGTCAGCGCGAAGACCACCGGCACCAGATGCGGGCGGTCCCCGGCGCCGACGGTCGCCAGCCGGGCCAGCCTGGCCCGCGCGAAACGCTCGCGCGCCTGCGCGCTCGTCAGTTCCGGCATCGCGGCCCCCGGCGGCTCACCGGAACCGGGCGGCGATCTGGGACATCGCGTCCAGCCGTGCGAGCGTCTCCGCCTCCGGCATCGTCGGCAGATAGAACAGCACCCGCTCCACACCGACGCGCTGATACCCCTCGACCACGTCGGCGTCCTCGGGCACCGCGTACACCGTCACCGGCACCTCACGGCCGGCCACCTCGCGCATCCGCTCGATCTGCGGGCCCAGCTCCTCGGGGGATCCGCTGTTGGCCAGCCAGGCATCGCCGAGGTCCGCGATCCGCCGGAACGCGGCGTCGCCGCCACCACCCACATAGATCGGCGGATGCGGCCGCTGGACGGGCTTGGGCCACTGGAAGACGGGGTCGAAGTTCACGAACTCCCCGTGGAATTCGGCCTTCTCCTTCGTCCACAGCTCACGGATGGCCCGCAGCCGCTCGTCCATCAGCCGCCCCCGGGTGGAGGGATCCGTCCCGTGGTTCTCCATCTCCTCACGGTTCCAGCCGGCGCCGACCCCGAAGACGGCTCTTCCGTCGGAGACCAGGTCGAGGGAGGCCACTTCGTTGGCGGTGGTGATCGGGTCCCGTTGCACCACCAGGAGGATTCCGGTCCCCAGCAGCAGGCGCTCGGTGACCGTGGCGATCGCGGCCAGCGTCACGAAGGGGTCGAGGGTGCGGTAGTACACCTCCGGAAGGTCTCCGCCACCCGGATAGGGGGTGCGGCGCTCGACCGGGATATGGCTGTGCTCCGCGATGAAGAGCGATTCGAAACCGCGCTCCTCCAGGGCCCGCCCCAGCGGGGCGGGCCGGATGCCCTGGTCGGTGACGAACGTGGATACGCCGATTTTCACTGCGGCTCCCTGGGAAGGTGCGTCGATGATCTACGGGAACCACATGGGTACCCGGCCCGGCGGAAACCGCAACGGTGCGCACGAGTGACACGGCGTGCCCGCCACCAGGACCTCGGGGCGGCGCGAGCCTTGCGACCTGCGGGAGCGCCCGGCCTTACCTCCGGCGCGAGCCCGCGGCCCTACGACCGGCGTTCACCCGGGCCGAGCAGGACACCCCGCTCCGCGTAGAACCGTCCGAGGTCGGCCCAGGGGACCTCGGCGAAGCGCTGCGAGCCCTCCGGGAAGCCCGACGGGTTGTGTACGAGGAGATGGTCCGGGGTGGCGCCGACGGTCAGCACCAGGTGGCCGCCCCGGTGCGGCGGCCGCGGGTCCAGGGTGCGCAGCGAGGGGTGGACGGACAGCATCGCGAGCCGCCCGGCCGCGAGATGTTCCGGCAGCTCCTCGGCCGGCAGCCGCGGCCGGGACTCGGCGAACAGCCCCCAGCGCCGCCGTGCGTAGGCGGCGAACGGAGCGTAGATGAGCCCGTCCACCCGGTCCGGATGGCGCACATAGGCCCCCGCCTCGACACACTCCTCGGCGAGCGTCACCGCGGGCGGCGCGGTGCCACACCAGTGCTCCAGGGCCATGCGCAGACACGCCATCCCGCACAGTCGCCACGACCAGAACGCGTACTCTTCCCGGCTCGCGGCCCCGGACTTCTGCCACAGCGGGTCGTCGGCCGCCGACAGGGTGCCCGCGATGATGTCGGGCACCAGGGCGGCCGACTCCCACTGGGCGTAATAGGGGACGGGATGGGTGAGGGAAACAGGGGCCTCGGACATGTGCGCCAGTCTTCCCGAAATCCGCCCGCCGCGCCGTGGCCTCCGGTCAGCCGCCGGTGGCGAAGCCCGGGAAGAGGGTCATCCCGCCGTCGACGTAGATGGTGGTGCCCACTACGTAGTCGCACAGGTCGGAGGCCAGGACCACGGCGGCGTTGGCGATGTCCAGGGGGTCGCCGATCCGGCCGTACGGGATGAGCTCCAGGAGGGCGGTCCGCGCCTCGGGGGTCTGCCAGGCACTGCGGTTGATCGGGGTCTTGATGGCGCCCGGCGCGATCGCGTTCACCCTGATCTTCTGGGGCGCGAACTCCTGGGCCAGGGTCTGTGCCAGCATCGCCACGCCGCCCTTGGACGACGCGTAGTTCACATGGCCCGCCCACGGGATGATCTGGTGGACCGAGCTCATACAGATGATTTTCCCGGCCGCCCGCGACACCTCCGGGACCACGCCACGCCGCAGGAACTCCTTGATCGCCTCCCTGGCGCACAGGAACTGGCCGGTGAGGTTGACGGAGATGACCTTCTCCCACTGCTCCAGTGTCATCTCGACCGTGGGGGCGTCCCGCTGCAGCCCCGCGTTGGCGACGAGGATGTCGATCGTGCCCAGGCGGTCGACCACCGTGGACACCAGGTCGATGACCTGGTCCTCCTGGGACACATCCGCCTGATGGGCGTAGGAGTGCACACCGTGGCTCTGGATCTCGGTGACGACGGCCTCGGCGGCGGGCCGGTCACTGGCGTAGTTGACCACCACATCCGCGCCGGCCCGTCCCAGAGCGATCGCGGTCGCCTTTCCGATCCCCGAGTTCGCCCCGGTCACCAGGGCCTTCTGCCCCTTGAGGAGTTCCGGGACGTGCACCGGAGGAGGACGCTCGGGATTGGTGTTCACTGGCTTTCGTCTCCTTCGCTTGGGCGTCCGTCACCCGCCGCACCGACCCTCGCAGTCCGCGGGGGGAGCCGCCGCTCCCCACGGCGCCACGGTCACCCACTAAGGCGATGCACATCGTTCCAGCGGCGCAACGCGCGCCCCGGCCCGGTCGGCCCCCGCTCAGCGGGCCTCGGCCAGCGCCTGGTCGCGCAGTGTCGAGCAGGTGCGGTTGATGAGCCGCGAGACGTGCATCTGCGATATGCCCAGCTGCTCGGCGATCCGGCTCTGTGTCATATCGCAGAAGAAGCGCATGTAGAGGATCTGCCGCTCCCGGTCGGGGAGCCGGCTCAGACCGGGGCGCACGGCCTCGCGGTCCACCACCCGGTCGTACGCGGCCTCCTGGGCACCGAGCGTGTCGGCCAGGGAGTAGCCGTCGTCGGAGCCGGTCAGCTGGGCGTCCAGGGAGAGCGGGGTGAAGCTGCCCATGGCCTCCATACCGGCCCGCACTTCCTTCTCGGTCAGCCCGGTGCGCTCGGCGATGTCCTGGGTCCGCGGCGGCCGGTCGTCCGCCGAATGGGACAGCTCGCGGTGGGCGGCCCGCACCCGGTTGCGCAGGTCCTGGACCCGGCGGGGGACGTGCAGCACCCACAGATGGTCCCGGAAGTGGCGCTTGATCTCGCCGACGATGGTGGGCACCGCGAACCCGGCGAAGGCGGTGCCGTGTTCCGGGTCGTACCGCTTGACGGCCTTCACCAGACCGAGCGCGGCCACCTGCTGCAGGTCCTCCAGGGATTCGCCGCGGTTGCGGTACTGCCGCGCCAGCCGTTCGGCCATCGGCATCCACGCCTCCACCACCTGACGGCGCAATGCCTCCTTCTTCGGCCCGTCGGGAAGCCGGGCCATTTCCGCGAACTCGGCGCTGGTGTCGGGCGCGTCGTCATGCGGGTGCTTCGTGGGGCCGGTCTGGGGCCGTGCCATGTCCTGCGTCGCGGTCGTCACGGAACACACCTCCTGCGATGGGCTGACGGGTCACCTGGGACCGGGGGTGCATCGCGGGAGGTTCGCGGGGACGTGCTGACCGGCGCGCCGCCGCGGTGTGGAGCAATACAGACTGCTCCCGCGGTGCGTGCCTACGGTCCGAAGCACGAATATCCGCCTGCCCTGGGCCCCCGGGGGCAAACAAAGTTCTTCCGGACGGGTCCGCGCGGCGGCACACCGGTGCGAACACCTGGACCGGGCGGCCGCCGTGGGGCCCGGGCTCAGCCCAACAGCGCGGCGACCGTCATCAGCACCGGTGGCGCGAGCAGCGTGGACAGCAGGATCGACTCGCGGGCCAGGATCGTGGCGGTCTCATACCGCGAGGCATAGGTGAACAGGTTCTGAGCCGCCGGTAGCGCGGAGGTGACGACGGCGGCGAAGAGCGCCGGGCCGCCCAGCCCGAACACACCCGCCGCGATGGCCCAGGCCACCACCGGCTGGGCGAAGGACTTCAACGCCACCGACAGCAGCACCGGCCCGCGTTCCGCGCCGCGCCCGGGGAGTTGAGTGCCCGGCAGCGAGATCCCGAACGCCAGCAGGACGGCGGGCACGGCCATGCCGCCCAGCAGCGAAAGCGGTTCGGTGACGGGCCCGGGGATCCGCCAGCCCGTGGCGGACACGAGGACGCCGGACAGCGAGCCGATCACGATGGGATTGCGGAACGGCGTGGTCAGCCTGCGGATCAGCGAGGGCCGCCGGCCGGGGCGGCTGAGATCGATGACCGTCAGGGCGATCGGGGTCATGACGAGTTGCTGGAAGAGCAGCACCGGGGCGATCAGGCTCGCGTCGCCGAGGACGTACATCGCGATGGGGATGCCGAGGTTGCCCGCGTTCACATAGCTCGCGCACAGTGCGCCGATCGTCGTCCGGCCCACGCTCCACCGCCGGACGGCGCCGACGGCGACGAACGTGCCCGCCACCACGAAGGTGCTCAGGGCGGTCACCAGCAGCGGGGTGGAGATGATGGCGGAGAGGTCTGCCTTGGAGAGCGTGGTGAACAGTAGCGCGGGGGAGGCCACATCGAACGAGAGCTTGGTGAGCACCTCCCTGCCGTGCTCGCCCAGGGAGCGGCGGCGCCCGAGGACATAGCCGGCGACGATGATCGACGCGATGACGCCGAAGCCGGTGATCACACCGCCCACTGGGCCTCCACCCCACCGTGGCCGGAGCGTCCGGTGCGGCGTGCCGCGGGGTCTCGTCCGCTCGTCGTGGTGGTCGAGGGCCAGGGCGCGGCGGTCATCAAGGGCGTCTTCCGGGTGCGTAGCGGTCAGCATGCACCCTACAAGTAATGTCGGCCGCGGCGCTGGTGAAGTCGGTTACAGGCCGCTGGTCAGGAGTCAGGTGATGGTGAGGGTGCGTCCCCCCTTCGCCAGGGAGCTGTTGCCCGCGAAGACCCGGATCTCGCCCTTCTGCAGCAGGAATCCGCCGTGCGGATCCTGGGTCCAGAAGCCCAGTTCCTCAGCGCTCAGCCGGAAGCGGACGGTGGCGGCCTTCCCGGCGCCGAGGCTGACCCGGCGGAAACCGCTGAGCCTGCGCACCGGTTGCACGATGCTCGCCACCGGATCGCGGATGTACAGCTGCACCACCTCATCGCCCTTGCGACGCCCGGTGTTGCGCACCGCGACCGCGACCTCGACGGTGTCGCCCTTGCGCAGTGCCTCGGCCCGGACGCGGCTGACGCTGAGCCGGGGTTCGCCGATGTCGAAGGTGGTGTAGCTGAGGCCGTGGCCGAAGGGGAACTGGGGTCCGTAGGCCAGGTCCAGATACTTGGAGGTGTAGTGGTTGGCCCGGTCGTAGGGGCGTCCGGTGCTCTCGTGGTTGTAGTAGATGGGGATCTGCCCGACCGTGCGCGGGAAGGTCACCGGGAGTTTGCCACCGGGGTTCACGGTGCCGAAGAGCACGTCCGCGATGGCGTTGCCGCCCTCGATCCCCGGATGCCATGCCTGCAGCACGGCGGGGGTGCGGTCCAGCCAGCCGCCCATCGTCAGCGGACGTCCGCTGAGCAGCACCACCACGAACGGCGCGCCGGTGTCCGCGATCGCGGTGATCAGCCGCTCCTGCCGGCCGGGCAGGCCGAGGTCGCTGCGTACGGATGCCTCTCCGCTGAGCGTCGCCGCCTCCCCGACCACCACCACGGTCACATCGGTCGCCCTGGCCGCCGAGGCCGCCCGGGCGATGCCCCGGGTGCTCCGGCCGGACGCGTCCACGCCTTCGACATGGCTGACACTGGCCTTCGGCGCCGCGTCCTTGACCGCGTCCAGGACGGTGACCGGGCGGAACGCGTCGGCCCAGGTCCCGGCCCAGGAGCCGCGCAGGTCGGTGGAGTCGGCGAAGGGCCCGACGACGGCGATGGAGCCCGATCGGTCCAGGGGGAGCGTGGACTTCTCGTTCTTGAGCAGCACCATGGTGCGCCCGGCCGCCTCGCGTGCCGCCGCCCGGGACGCCTTCGTGGGCCCGGCGATCGCCGTGTCCTCGTCCGCGTAGGGGTGCTCGAAGAGCCCGAGCCGGAACTTCAGGCGCAGGATGCGGGCCACCGCGTCGTCCAGCCGCTCGGTGGTGATCTGCCCGCTGCGCAGCAGCCGCCTGCCGTACTCGTTGATGGTGGTGCTGGCCATCTCCATGTCGATCCCGGCGTTGAAGGCCAGCCGGGCCGCGTCGGAGCGGTCGGCGGCATAGCCGTGGACGATCATTTCCTGGACGCCGTTGTAGTCGCTGACGACAAAGCCGCGGAAGGCCCACTCGTCCTTGAGGATCTCGGTCAGCGCATGCCGGTAGCCGTGCGCGGGGACCCCGCTGACGGTGTTGAAACTCGCCATGACGGTGGCCACCCCGGCGTCCAGGGCCGCCCTGAACGGGGGAAGGTAGAAGTTGCGCAGCCGGGCCTCGGAGACGTCCACCGTGTTGTAGTCGCGGCCGCCCTCGACGCCCCCGTAGGCGATCATGTGCTTGGCGCAGGCCGCGAGGCGGTGCCGGGAGCGGAGGTCGTCGCCCTGGTAGCCGCGGGTCTTGGCGGACGCGAGCGCCGCCGCCAGATACGGGTCCTCGCCGTCGCCCTCGGCGATCCGCCCCCAGCGCGGTTCATGGGTGACGTCCATCATTGGGGAGAACGCCCAGTGCACACCGTTGGAGCGGGCCTCCCTCGCCGACACCTCCGCGTCCCACTCGGCCACCGCCGGGTCGAAGGCGGCGGCCTGGGCGAGGGGGATGGGGAAGGTGGTCCACATGCCATGGATGACATCGAGGCCGAAGATCAGCGGAATGCCCAGCCGGGACTTCTCGACGGCCATCCGCTGCAGAGTGTTGGTGGTGCGGGCCCCGTAGATGTTGAGCACGGAGCCGAGCCTGCCCCCGCGGGCCGCCTTCTCCGCGGCGGCGGTCTGCCCGCCGCCGGGTCCGGTGTCGCCGGTCCAGGCGAACTGCTGCAGCTGGCCGAGCTTCTCGTCAATGGTCATCCGCGCCATCAGGGCCCGGATCCTGGTCTCGTACGGGCCGGATTCCGTCCCCGGCCGGGGCGCGTCGGAGGAGGGGGCGGGCGGGGCCTGGGCACGGGCGGTCGCGGCCTTGCCCGCGATGGCCGTCCCTCCGGCCGCGGCGAGCACCGTACGTCTGCGCACATCATTCATGGTCTTCGTCCTGGCCTTCGGCGATCTGTTGTCCCCGAGTCCGAGTTCCTCAAGACCATGCTGGTCACGACCCTGTGCGGGATGCGGGCCCGCCACCTTTGCCGTGGGTCTTCTGCCAACGTACGACAGGATCGGCGTCCGGGCTCCCGGTACGTCCGGTGTTCCGGGCGGGCGCCGGCGGGCGGGCGATACTGAGGTCGACGGTTAACCGTTGACCAGCGCCGGTCCATCCGCCAGAAGGAGCCCGTCGGTGCCCATCACCTCGCTGCAGCAGCAGTCCCTCGGCGATCTGGTCGCGCATGAGCTGCGTGTCCTCATCGTTTCAGGACGGCTGCGCCCCGGCACCCATCTTGTCGAAGGCACCCTCGCCGAACAGTACGACGTCAGCCGCGGCCCGGTGCGGGACGCGCTGCGTCGGCTGGAGGCCGAGGGGCTGGTCGAGGCGCGCCGTCGCGGGGTCTTCGTCACCGGGCTGACCGAGGACGACGTCGACGAGCTCTACACCCTGCGGGAGTCCCTGGAGACGCTCGCCCTCACGCTCGCCATCGGCAGGGCGGGGCCCGGTGGCTGGGAGCCCGCCGAGCGCTTCGTGCGGGACATGCGCGACGCCGCGGACCGCGCCGCGGCCGGTGACTTCGCCCTCGCCGACCTGGAGTTCCACTCGCAGTTCTATGTGCTCTCCGGGCACCGTCGGCTGCTGGCGGTCTGGGAGCAGTACCGCCCCACCTTCGGGGTCGTCCTCGACGTCACCAACGCCCAGAACGTCGATCTGCGCCCCTCCGCCGAGGCCCATGCCGACTTGCTGGCGACCGTGCGCGCCGGCGATGTCGAGCACGCCGCCACCGCCCTGCGCGAACACCTCCGCGGCGCCAGGAACCGGCTCCGCTCCGCGCTGCGCTCCGCACGCGCGGCGGCCGACCAGGGGTGAACCGCCCTTCCCCGGAGGGACATCGGGGACATCGGAGGGACATCGCCATCGCGTCGGCCAAGGGCGCCGCGGCCCGCGTCAGGCCCGGCGCTCGTCCATGCCCGCCATCAGGGCCTGGTGGCTCATCCGCACATGCTCCCGCATCACCCGCTCCGCGCCGTCGCCGTCCTTGGCCTGGATCAGGTTGAGGACGCGATGGTGCTCGTCGTCGGACTCGTCCAGCCGGCCGGGCCGGGACAGCGAGGTGCGCACCAGCCGGGCGTAGGCCAGCTGGTTCATCAGGGTGCGGTAGTGCGCCTCCAGCTTGCTGTTGTCCGCGCCCACCACGATCAGATCGTGGAACTCGTGGACCAGTGCCGCGTATTGCTCGGCGTCACCGTCCCGGACGGCCGCGTCGGCCGCCTTCATATTGGCCTCCAGCCGCTCCACTTCCGGTACGTTCCCACGGAAGGCGAGCAGCCGGGCGGCGGCGCCCTCCAGCAGCTCCTTCATCTGGAACAGCTCGGTCAGCTCGCGCCGGGACGGTACGGCGACAAACGTTCCGACCCGTGGCCGCACCTCGACCAGTCCCTCGATCTGGAGCTGCTTGAGGGCCTCGCGGATGGGCGTCCGGCTGACGCCGAAGGTCTCGGACAGCGCCATCTCGGAGAGGCTGGAGCGGGGCGGCAGTTCACCACTGATGATCATCTGCCGCAGTTCTTCGGCGACCCTCGCCTGCATGCTGGTCTGCTGAAGCCGCTTTCCGGTGGGTTGTTGCATGGCACGTGACCCTAGAGGCGGCCGTCGCTCCTCGTCAACCGAGGGGCCAACGGAGAGCCCAACCGGAGATGTGCTCGGGTGTTGTGCCATACAAGAACCCTTCCCTCGGTCCAAGACCGGCCCAAGATCGGCTCAGAACCTCAGAACCTCAGGACCTCAGGATGAAGGGGTCCCCGGCGGGCTCCTCACTGGTGTTGATCCAGACGCTCTTCAGCCGGGTGTACTCCCGGATCACCTCCGTGCCGTGCTCGGTCCCCATCCCACTGGTCTTGAACCCGGCCCGGGGCGACATCGGCGACATCGCGCGATAGGTGTTGGCCCACACCGTCCCGGCCTCCAGCCGGGCGGCCATCCGGTGCACCCGGTTCACATCCCGGGTCCACACACCCGCCGCCAGGCCGTACGCGGAGTCGTTGGCGATCGCCAGGGCCTCCTCCTCGGAGCCGAAGGGCATGACGGTCGCGACCGGCCCGAAGATCTCCTCCTGGCAGATCCGCATCCCGTTGTCGGTGCCGGTGAAGACGGTGGGGGAGTAGAAGTACCCGTCGAGGCCCGTTTCCGGCCGCCTGCCACCGCAGACCACCTTTCCGCCCTCGGCCTGCCCCAGCTCGACATACGACTCGACCTTCTCCAACTGCTCGGCGAGGGCGAGCGGGCCGAGTTCGGTGGTCTCCTCCAGCGGATCGCCGACGCGGATCGTGGCCGCCCGCGCCGTCACCCGCTCCAGGACCTCGTCGTACGCCTCCCGGTGCACCAGCACCCGGCTCCCCGCCACACAGGTCTGTCCGGCGGCCGCGAAGATGCCCGCGATCACCCCCATGGCGGCCGACCCCAGATCGGCGTCCGGGAAGATGATGTTGGGCGACTTCCCGCCCAGCTCCAGGGTGCAGCCGATCAGCCGGTCGGCGCAGGTACGGGCGATCCGGCGGCCGGTTCCGCTGGAGCCGGTGAAGGTCACCTTGGCCACGGCCTCGTGCTCGGTCAGCGGTGCGCCCGCCTCCGGGCCGTACCCGGTGACCACATTGACCACCCCCGGCGGGAACCCCGCCTCCGCGAAGAGCGGCGCGAGCGCCAGCAGCGAGGCCGACGTGTGTTCCGAGGGCTTGACCACCACCGTGTTCCCGGCGGCCAGGGCCGGGGCCAGCTTGGTGGCGGTGAGCAGCAGCGGGGAGTTCCAGGGGGTGATGGCGCCGACCACGCCCACCGGTTCGCGGAGGGTGTAGTTGAGCAGCTCGCGGCCGGCCCCGGGGATCACCTCGCCCTGGATCTTGTCGGCGAGTCCCGCGTAGTAGTAGAAGTACTCGGGCAGTCCGGCGAGTTGGGCCCGCATCTCCCGCAGCAGCTTGCCGTTGTCGAGGGTCTCGGTACGGGCCAGCCGCTCCGCGTGCTCACCGATCAGATCGCCCAGGTTCCGCAGCAGCCGACCGCGCCGGGTCTGGCTCAGATCACGCCAGCGCGGATCCTCGAAGGCGGTGCGGGCGGCGCCCACCGCACGGTCCACATCGGCGGCGGTGCCGCGCGCCGCCTCGTACCAGGGCTCGGCGGTGGCCGGGTTGACGCTGGTGAAGTAGCCGCCGTCGGCGGGGGCGGTCCACTGGTCCGCGATGTAGTGGTCATGGCGCGGCAGAGGGTTCATGAGCGGTGGGACTCCTGTCCGGTGTGGGCTCCGGGGTGGGCTCCGGTGTCGGTTCCGGTATGGCTTCCGGGGTGGGCTCCGGTGTGGGTGAGGATCACGTCGGCGAGTTCCTGGGGGCACTCCAGCGGCAGCAGATGGCGGGCGCCGGGCACGATCACCGCCCGGCCGCCCGGGATCCGCCCCGCCAGCCGGTGCGACATGGCCGGGGTCGAGCCGGGGTCCCGCTCGCCGGTCACCGCCACGGTGGGGGCGGCGATCCGGGGCAGCCACCGCCACAGCCCGGTGTCGGCCGTCGCGAAGACCCGGTAACACGCGAGGTAGGAGGCCCGTTCGTTGGCCAGCAGGGTGTCGAGCACCCGCTGCGCCAGACCGGGGTCCTGGGCCCGCCAGGCGGGCGAGAACCAGCGGTCGACCGCCGCCCAGGCGGACGCCCCGAAGTCCTCGGCGGCCAGCTCCTGGCGGCGGGCCACCGCCGCCCGCTCCTCCTCCGAACGGCCCGCGACCGAGCTGACCAGGGTGAGCGAGGCGGTGAGGTCCGGCCGGTCCAGCCCCAGCCGCTGGGCGACCAGGGCCCCGAGCGAGAAGCCGACGACATGCGTGGGGCCGTTCAGCAGCGCCCCGACGTCCGCGGCCAGCTCGGCGAGAGACACCCCGGCCGCCGCGGCCGGGGAGGCGCCGTGGCCGCGCAGATCGACCAGCGTCACGCGGTGTCGGGCGGCCAGCGCGGGCAGGCAGCGGTCCCACATGCGGCGGTCGAGGCCCACGCCGTGCAGCAGCACCATGGGCGCTCCCGTGCCATGGGACTCATGGGCGAGCGCCACCGGCGGCCGGGCCCCCGCCGGGGCCGGCCGGCCGGGAGCGCCCGCCCCCGGCGCTCGCACCGCGTCCATGCCGCTCACCGCTCCGTCGACAGCGGGGCCAGCCGGGCCTGGGGGCGGCCCTGGGCGGCCGCCGCGAGCCCGATGACGATCTCGTCGGCGCGCGGCCCGTCCGCCACCCGGACCTCAATGCTCTGGTGGTGCGAGCGGATGGTGGCGTCGGTGATGTGCTTGAGCGGAATGTCGAAGACCGTCCCCGCGGCGGCCCGCTTCTCCACGGCCGGCAGCAGGGTGGTCGCGTTCGCCGCCCGGCGGAAGTGGTCACCGAACTTCAGAGTGTGGATCAGCGCGGAGCCGTGCTCGACCTCCCCGTCGAGCCCCACGATCGCGGCCTTTCCGTACGCCTCCACCGGCGCGTCCAGCGCCTCGACCACACGGGGCGCCAGCAACGCGCCCAGCTTCGGCGCCGCCTCGTCGATCCCGGGCAGCAGATCCGCCACGAAGCCCTGACCGGCCCAGGGGTTCTCGATGACGGCGAGCACCACCGCCGTACGGGCCGGCGGGTCCACCGGGCGGCCGCCCTCGCTGTGGATGTCCTCGGTGAAGGTGATGATCTTGCGGATGTTCACGTCACGGTCTCCAGGTCGTCCAGATCGGCGAGGCGGATGAGGGGGTCGGTGGCGCGGTCCCCGATCCGGGCGTTCGGGCGGGGCCCGGACGCCCCGGCCGCGATGACGACGATCTCGTCCGGGCGGGGCGCGTCGGGGATGCGGATCTGGCAGGTCTGGTAGTGCGAGCGGGTCGCGGCCGCGGTCTTGTGCCACAGCGGCACGGTCAGCGGTTCACCGGCCGGAAGCCGGTCGTCGCTGAAGACGATGATCGAGGTGCCCTCGGTCAGCTCGCGGAAGACATTGCCGAAGAAGGGGGTGTGGATCAGCGCGCCGCCGTGCTCGATCTCCCCGTCGAGCCCCACGATCGCGGCTTTGCCGAAGGACTCGATCCGGTCGACCCCGCCCAGCGCCTCGCTGATCCGGCCGGTGAGCAGCCGGGCCAGCCCCGGTGCGATCCGCTCGACCTCGGGCCCCAGATCGGCGACGAGGCCGTCGCCGGCCCAGGGGTTGTGGATCACCGCGGCCGCCGCGACCCGGCGCACCGGCACCGCGACCGGGCGGCCGAGCTCCAGCAGCAGCTCATCGGCGACGGTGACGACCTTGCGCAGCAGCGCCTCAGCCATGACCGCCGCCGGTGGTGAACTGCGGCATGACCTTCCCGGCGAACAACTCCAGGCTGCGCATCGCGTTGCGGTGCGGCAGACCGGGGTGGGTGGTCCACAGCAGCAGATGCTCACACCCCACCTCGTCGCGCAGCTCGGCGATCTTCTCCGAGACGTACTCGGGGGTGCCGACCAGCAGATTGCGCCGCTGGAGGAAGTCGAAGGACAGCTCATGGGCGTCGGTGAGTTCCTCGCCCGCCTCCATGAGGTTGCCCAGCCCCCGCCAGTGCATGATCCACCGGTAGGTGGTCATCAGCGCCTCTTCGAATTCGGCGCGCGCCTGCTCCATGGTGTCGGCGACATACACATCGCGCACCAGACCGATGCCCTCGCCCAGCGCGTACTCGCGCCCCGCCGCCTGGCTCGCGGTGTCCCGGTAGAGCTCGAACCGCTCCTTGAGCGCGGAGACCGGAGGCAGCCAGAAGAGCCCCTGGACGCCGTCCGCCGCCGCGGCCTTGATCGACCGGGGGCTGTCGATGACCTGCCACAGCGGAGGATGCGGCCGCTGCAGCGGAAACGGCGTGACCTGCATCTTCGTGATGACACCGGCCTCGGTGTACTCCGGGGTGGCGGGGGAGAGGGGGTGGTTCCACTTCACCCCGGGGGCGGGGAACTCGTAGAAGCGGCCCTGGTGCGAGAAGAACTCGCCGCTCCACGCCTTGCGCAGGACCTCCACGGTCTCGTCGTACAGCGCGCGGTTCTGCTCCTGGTCGCGCGGATCGGCCAGGGCGTTGAGGTTGAGCGCCTCGCGGCCGTACAGCCCCCGGCCGAGACCGACCTCGACCCGGCCCCCCGAGAGCTGGTCGAGCATCGCGATGTCCTCGGCGAGCCGCAGCGGATGCCAGAAGGTGGCGATGGAGGCCGCCTGGCCGATCCGGATATCTGTCGTACGGGCGGCGATGTCCGCGCCCATCAGCACGGGGTTCGGGGTGATCTCGATCGCCTCGTGCCCGAAGTGGTGCTCGGTGTACCAGGTGGACCAGAAGCCCGCCCGGTCCGCGGTGACCGCGAACTCCCGGGCCTCTGCCATGACGTCGGCGTACTCGCCGAGACGGCCCGGGGCGCCGAGATTGTGGAATATCGAGAAGCGCATGCAGCGTCCGTCCTGTTCTTCCGGCTCACGCTGTGCCATGGCAGGGAGGCTAGGAGTCCGGTTCTGGCCCCGTCAAGGGCCACGGCCGAGACAACAACTATTGACCTGTGTCTTTGCTGTTCGACCGGGTCTTGCAGGCCCTTTTCCGCTTCTTTCGTCCCTGGGTGTTGACAGCGACTGATGGCCCTTTCTACGGTCCTCTGCCATACAAGAGCTGAGTGAGGGAAGACGTCATGACGCACACTCTTGACCGCACCGCCCGCATCCGCTCCACCTGGCAGGCCGTCTGGGACCGGGGTCAGGTCGACGCGCTCGACCAACTGCTCAGCCCCGCCTATGTGCGCCGCCGCGGCCCGGCCGCGGCACCCCAGGACCGAGAGCAGTTCAAGGAGTCCGTCCGCGCCATCCGCCGGGCCTTTCCCGATCTCCGTACCGAGATCGAGGAGATCGTCGAGGAGGGCGAATCGCTGGCGATCCGCTGGCGCAGCACCGGCAGTCACACCGGCGACTTCCTCGGCGTGCCGGCCACCGGCAGGCCGGTCGAGGTCTCCGGCGCCACCTTCACCCGCTTCGACCACGGTGTGGTCAGCGAGGAGTGGGTGACCTGGGATCCCCGCCAGCTGCTGGAGGCGCTCGGGATCATCACCACCACCCAGCGAGCGGCCGTCGACGCCGATCTGGTCCGTGGGGTGCACCGTAAGTTCATCACCGGTGTCACCGTCGTGACCTGCCAGGACGACGGCAGGCCCCGGGGTCTCGCGGTGAACGCGTTCGCCAGCATCTCGCTGGATCCGCCGATGGTGCTGGTCTGCGTGCAGCGCACCTCCACGACCCACCACGCGCTGCACCGGGCCGGCCATCTGGGGATCAACATCCTCGCCGCCGGCCAGCTCGATGTGGCCAAGACCTTCGCCTCCAAGGCGGACGACAAGTTCGCCGGGCTGGCCTGGACCCCCGGAGAGTTCGGCGCCCCGCTGATCGACGGGTCCTGCGCCCAGCTCGAGGTGGAGATCGGCGAGCGGCTGGAGGCCGGCAGCCACACCGTCTTCACCGGCCGGGTGGTCTCCGCCCGCCATGAGGAGCTGGCCCCGCTGGTCTACAGCGGCGGCGGTTTCTTCGACATCTCGCACACCGCGCCGCTGCCGTGGTGAGACGCCGCCGCCCGGATCCGTACGCCCACCGGTTCCCCCTGACGTCCACTCCTCCCGTCTCAGGAGCACGCCCATGACCCACGACGACACGGCGCCGGTGTACGGCAGCGCGGTCACCAAGGTGGAGCCCTTCGGGGTCGACCACATCCCCGACAACGAGCGGCACGGCAAGCCCAGTTCGCAGTTCTTCGTCTGGTTCGCCGCCGGTCTCAACTTCCCCATCATCCTGCTCGGGTTCAGCGCGGTCGGGCTCGGTCTCAGCTTCGGCGCCGCCGTCGCCGCGATCGTGGCCGGCGCGGGTCTCGGCTCACTGCTGATGGCCGTGATGTCCCGGATGGGCGTACGGCTGGGGGTGCCCCAGCAGATCCAGGCGCGTGGCCCGCTCGGCTTCTTCGGCAACTTCCTGCCGGTGGCGTACATCAATGTGTTCGCCGGGGTCGGCTGGGCCGCCGTCACCGTGATCCTCGGCGGCAAGGCCATCGCCGAGCTGACCCATCTGCCCTTCTGGGTCTGTGGGTTGGCGCTCACCCTGGTCGAGCTGGTGGTGTCCATCTACGGCTACAACATGATCAATTTCCTGCAGCGGGTGCTGACCTATGTGCTCACCCCGCTGTTCGTCATGATCACGGTGGTGGCCCTGGTGCGGGGCGCGGGTACCTTCGGCGCCGATCCGAAGGCGCCGGACTACGTGGGCTCCACCGGCGGCTGGATCACCTTCGGCGGCTGGTTCCTCTCCTTCCTCGTCGCCTGGGCTCCGTTCGCCTCGGACTACTCGCGCTATCTGCCCGACTCGCCACGCGTGGTGAGCCGCACCGCCTGGTACACCGGGCTCGGCAACTTCGTCACCATCTGCTGGCTCGGCATCCTCGGCGTGCTCCTCGGCTCCAACGCCACCAGCACCGACTCCATCACCGCCCTGCACCAGCTGACCGGGCCGTTCGCCATCCCCGCCCTGATCGCCATCGGCCTGTCGGCGCTCGCGCAGAACTTCCTCAACGTCTACGGCGGCGCGATCTCCGTCCAGACGCTGAAGGTGCCGGTCACCCGGACCCAGGCCGTCACCCTCATCTGCGCGCTGGCGTACGGGATCAGCCTGTGGGGACACTCGGGTATCGAGGACAAGTTCTCGGTGTTCCTCAACCTCACCGCGTACTTCATCGCGCCGTTCGCCACCGTGCTGCTGCTCGACTACCACCTGGGCGGCCGCTCCGACCCCAGTCGGATCGCCGAGCTGTACGACCGCGGACGGGTGCTCTCCTGGGGCTTCGTCGCCTGGGCCGGCGGGGTGGTGGCCTCGGTGCCGTTCTGGCAATCCGACCTCTACACCGGGGCGTTCGCCGCGACGTATCCGCACGCGGGCGATCTGAGCATGTTCGTCGCGGCGGCCGCCGCCGCGGTGCTCTATCTGCTGACCTACCGGCTGCGGCCGCTGTGGACGCGGGATGCCCCCGCCACGCCCGGGCCGCAGCCGGAGAAGACGGCGGCGGTGGCGGGCTCCTGACCTCCCGGCAGTCAACGGCCCGGGGCGGGCGGCGTCGTGACGGCGCCGCCCGCCGCCGAGGTGGGGCCCTCACCCGGCACTAGGCCCTGTCCGGTGGATCTTCGCGCCTGTGGCATCAGCGGCTGCCGCCGCGGGGCCCGCGGCGTCTGGTACAGGGGGTACCTCCCAGCGGTAGCTGGGGGAGCATCGCAAGACGGAGAGTCGTCCTCGTACCGGGCCGTACCCGGATGATCCCGACAACGCGGCGAGGTGTCGTGCCAGGCGTCGCGGGCCCGCGAAGATCCGCCGGACAGGGCCTAGGATGCGGGGGATGGCGGGAGACGCGGGGGACGACGACAAGGCGCTGGAGCGGATCATCGCGGTCCGGGCGCGGGAGTACCGGCAGGCGGCCGGGGTGTCGGTCGGTGGGATGGCCCAGCGGGTGGGCATCTCCAAGGCCATGCTGTCCAAGATCGAGAACGCCCAGACCGCCTGCAGCCTCACCACACTCTCCCGGCTCGCGCGCGGCCTGGGCGTGCCCGTCACCGCGCTCTTCCGCGGGATGGACGACGAGCGCGAGGCGGTCTTCGTCCCGGCCGGCCACGGCGCCCGCATCGTGCGCCGCGGCACCCGGATCGGCCATGAGTACGCCCTGCTCGGCGCCCTGCGCGGCAGCAATAAGCGGATGGAGGCGCTGGAGGTCACCCTCACCGAGTCCAGCGAGGTGTTCCCGCTCTTCCAGCACGGCGGCACCGAGCTGATCTACATGCTCGAGGGCGTCATGGTCTACGGCCACGGCAAGTCCAGCTACACACTGGGGGCCGGTGACGCCCTCCAGTTCGACGGCGAGGCGCCGCACGGCCCGGAGAAGCTGATCACCCTGCCCATTCGGTTCCTGACGGTGACGGCCTTCGGCGACACCCCGCACCACTGACCCGTCCCGTCCCTGCCCCGACCCGCTACCGCCTCCGGCGGGAGGGTGCGGGGCGCTCAGCGGGTGCGGGGTCGATACAGCGCGACTGGGCGTGTTCGTAGACCATCGTGCTCTGCACATCCGCCACCTCACGGCGCTCGGTGAGGCGGTCGATGACGAACGCGTACAGCCCATTGGTGTCCGGCACCGCCACATGGATGAGGAAGTCATGGGCGCCGGAGGTGACGAACAGGCCGATGGTCTCCGGCAGCTGGGCGGCCCATTCCCGGAAACCCTCGATGACCGGCCGGGACGGCGGGCGGATCCGCACCGAGATCAGCGCCTGGACGGGGCGGCCGACCGCCTCCAGGTCGACGGCGGCGTGATAGCCGCTGATGATGCCGCGCTCCCGCAGCGCCCGGACCCGCTCCAGGGAGGTCGACGGCGAGACCCCGGTCCGCAGGGCCAGCTCGCGATTGGTCTGGCGTGCATCGTTCTGCAGCTCCCGCAGAAGAGCGCGGTCCAGTGCATCAAGTTCCACAAAAGCGCTCCCTTGCCTGAGGAAATTCGGCGGGCCGTGCCACAGCACGGATGGATGGGTACCGTCCACCTCATCCACCACATTAGCCATCGACAAGGAGTGCCGCTCGTGTCCGTTCCCCAGCTGACCGACGACGATGTCCGCACCGATCAGTCCACCCGGCAGGCGAAGCTGAAGTGGGTGATCGTCGTGGACGAGGAACTGCCGGCGGGCCGGGCGGTGAACGCCGCCGCCTGCATGGCCGCCGCCGTCGGCCGGGCGATGCCGGAGCTGCTGGGGCCGGACGGCACGGACGGGTCCGGCGCCGGCCACCCGGGGCTGCCGTGGGCCGGCTGCTCGATCCTGGCCGCCGGCCCGGAGGCGCTGCGCGAGCTGCGCGCGAAGGCCGCCGGGAAGGACGACCTGTACCTCGTCGACATGCCCGGGCAGGCCCAGACCTCACGGGTCTACGACGAGTACCTCGACAGCCTGGCCGGCACCAAGACCGAGGACCTCGACTATCTCGCGCTCAGCCTCGTCGGCCCGCGGAACAAGGTGAGCAAGCTCATCGGGAAGCTGCCCCTGCTGCGCTGACCCGCGCGCCGCCGGTCGCGGCCGGATCGCCCAGGGCGTACGGGGAGAGGATGTCGGCGATGACCCGGTTGCGCGGGGTCGCGACGCCCAGCTCGGCGCCGAGGTCGGCCACCGCCCCGCTGAGCCAGCCGAGTTCGAGACGGTTGCCGTGCAGCAGGTCGTTGTGCATGGAGGACGTCATCGCGGCGGGCAGCGTGTCGCAGAAGGCGAGCCGGTCGTCGGCGAAACCGGGGTCCAGGGCCACCCCCTTGGCCCGTCCTACGGCGACCACCTCGTGCATCACCTCATGCAGCAGGGCCCGCGACCCGGGGTCCCCGCGGACCACCCCGATCGGCTGCCGCACCGCCGACGTCGTCCCGGAAAGGCCCACCAGGAAGACGAACTTCTCCCAGATGGTGCGCTCGATGTCGGCGCTGATCTCCGCGTCGATACCGGCCGCCACAGCCCGGTCGAGGAAATCGCGGGCGCGCGGGGACTCCTCACGGTCGTACTCCCCGAACACCAGCCGCTGCAGCGTGCCGTTGTGCACCACCACCCCGGGCTCCTCGATGAACGCCGAGATATAGCCGACCCCGCCGAGGACGGACCCGGCCGGCAGATGGCGGCGCAGCACCGTGTCCTTCTGGACCCCGTTCTGGAACGACACGACGGCGGCGCCGCCTTCGGCGAGGGGTGCCAGCTGCCGGGCGACGTCCTCGGTGTCCCACAGCTTCACCGCCACCACGACGAGGTCCGGGGCCTCGAGGTCGGAGATGGCCGGCACCACCGCCTCGGACGGCACCCGCAGCTCGCCCAGCGGGCTGCGCACCGTCAGCCCCTTCTCCTGGATCGCCGCGAGATGGCGGCCCCGTGCCACGAAGGTGACATCGTCACCCGCGGCGGCGAGCCGCGCGCCGAAGTATCCGCCGACGCCACCCGCGCCGATGACCGCGATCCGCATGGTGTGTCCTCATCCCCAGCCGCTTGGTAACCCTTCAGGCGGTTACTATATGCGGATGGATTCCTCGACGGAGCCAGCCCCGCGGCCACGGGTGACCGCCCGGCTGCGGGCCCTGCGCTTCGACGCCGGCAGCCTCGCCCTGAATCTCGTCGCGACCCTCGGGCGGCGCGGCAGCACCCCGATCGAGCGCCTCGGCACCCTCGACCGGCTGCGGGAGTGGTGCGACGGCGTCGGGCTGCGGCTCCACGACGAGGCCGTCACCGATGAGCTCCTCACCGAGCTGTGGACGCTGCGCGAGGCGGCGTACGACGCGGTGGCGGCGGTCGTCCACGGCCGGCCCCCGTCGGACGTGTCCGTGGCGCTGCTCAATGACCGGGCGCGCCCCGCCCCGCCGCAGCCGCTGCTGATAGCCACCGGCACCGGCGTCGGGGTCGACGGCGCCGATCGCCCCCTGTCCGGGCGGGAGCTGCAGTCGGTCGTCGTCCGCGACCTCATCGCGGTGCTCGGCGACCCGGAGCGGCGCGGGGCGCTGCGGGCGTGCGACGCCTCGCTGTGCACCATGGTCTACCTCGACCACACACCGGGCGGAAGGCGCCGGTGGTGCTCCATGCGGCTGTGCGGCAACAGTGCCAAGGCCGCGAAACACCGCGAGCGGCGGGCAGCGGCCGCCCCGGCCCGCTCCTGACGCCCCGGCGCTCCCCAGGGCCGTTGTTTCCGGTGCGCCGCCCGGGGCACCCGAGGTGGCCGGAGGAGTGCCGATGGCCGATGAGAGCGACACCGACCCCGCGCCGAAGCGGCGGCGCCAGGGCCGGGCCGCCGGTTCCGGGGGAGTGGCGGCCGCCGTCGTGCTGACCGTGGCCACCGGGGCGATGGACGCGATCAGCTTTCTGGCGCTGGGCGGGGTCTTCACCAGCGTCATGACCGCCAACCTCTCCCTGCTCGGCATGTCGACCGCCGCCCTGGACGCGACGCTGGCCCGGGACACCGCGGTCGCCATGGCCGGATACATCGTGGGTGCGCTGCTCAGCGGCCGGATCGTCCGCGGCCCCCGGCCCGCCTGGCGCGCCCGCTGCGCGCTCAGTGTCGAACTGCTCGCGCTCGGCGGGCTCTGGGCGGTGTGGGCGGCCGCCGGCGGCCACCCCTCCGGCGGCCGGCAGCTGGGGCTGCTGGCCGTGGCCGCGCTCGCCATGGGAGGGCAGAGCGGTCTGGTGCGGGCCGTCGGGCCGCCCGGCTTCTCCACCACCTATCTCACCGGCGTCCTGACCGGGCTGCTGGTCGACGCGGCGCGCAGCGGAAGGGTGGGCCGGCTCAGCATGGCGCTGCTGGGGGCCCTGGTGGTGGGTGCCGCGGCGGGCGGGCTGCTGGTGGCGCATGCCGCGCGGGCCGCGCCCGCCCTGCCGACCGGGCTGGTCGCCCTCGTGCTGCTGGCCTCCCTGACCTCTCTGGCCCGGGACGCCGATGGCCGTCTGTGGCCGCACGCCGGATAGGGCGCCCCAAGTCTGGTGACGCCCGGGGCGGTTGACCGTCGATTCGCTCTTCCAGCGGGGCGTCATCCGATGCCAGACTCGGTCCGTGACCGACTTTGACATGCTTGTGATTGGGTCCGGACCGGGCGGCCAGAAAGCTGCCATCGCAGCCGCCAAACTCGGTCGCCGGGTGGCCGTCGTCGACCGGAAGGAGATGGTGGGCGGGGTCTCCCTGCACACCGGAACCGTTCCGTCGAAGACCCTGCGCGAGGCGGTGCTCTATCTCACCGGACTGACCCAGCGGGATCTGTACGGCCAGAGCTACCGGCTCAAGGAGGACATCACCGTCGCCGACCTGACGGCCCGGACCCAGCATGTGGTCGGCCGTGAGATGGACGTCGTCCGCAACCAGCTGTCCCGCAACCGGGTCGCGATGTTCCCGGGCACCGGGCGGTTCGTGGACGACCACACCGTGGCCGTCACGGACGCGACCGGCCAGGAAGAGCTGCTGACCGCGCGGCATATCGTGATCGCCACCGGCACCCGCCCGGCTCGCCCCGCGAGCGTGGAGTTCGACGAGCGGACGATCATGGACTCCGACGGGGTCCTCA
Organism: Streptomyces sp. NPDC007875; assembly: GCF_042868035.1. NCBI lineage: Bacteria > Bacillati > Actinomycetota > Actinomycetes > Kitasatosporales > Streptomycetaceae > Streptomyces > Streptomyces sp. NPDC007875. Next base: position 143,657 of record NZ_JBIADZ010000019.1, read on the forward strand.
ACATGGAGCGGGTGCCGCGCTCCATGGTCATCGTGGGCGCCGGGGTGATCGGCATCGAGTACGCCTCGATGTTCGCCGCCCTGGGCAGCAAGGTCACCGTGGTCGAGCAGCGCCAGGGGATGCTGGACTTCTGCGATGTCGAGATCGTCGAGGCGCTGAAGTACCGGCTGCGCGACCTGGCCGTCACCTTCCGCTTCGGCGAGACCGTGGCGGCCGTCGAGCGCCATGCGCGGGGTGCCCTGGCCGTCCTGGAGAGCGGTAAGAAGATCCCCGCCGACGCGGTGATGTACTCCGCGGGGCGCCAGGGGCTCACCGATGGGCTGGACCTCGGCAAGGCGGGGCTCACTGCCGACCGGCGGGGCCGGATAGCGGTGGACGAGCACTACCGCACCGCCGTACCGCACATCTACGCGGTCGGTGATGTCATCGGCTTCCCGGCTCTTGCCGCGACCTCCATGGAACAGGGGCGCAGCGCGGCGTACCACGCCTGCGAGGAGCCGGTGAACCCGATCCACCATCTGCAGCCGATCGGGATCTACAGCATCCCGGAGATCAGCTTCATCGGCCGCACCGAGGACCAGCTCACGGACGAGAAGGTGCCCTTCGAGGTCGGGGTGTCGCGCTATCGCGAGCTGGCCCGGGGCCAGATCGTCGGCGATGCGCACGGCATGCTGAAGCTGCTGGTCTCCCCGGAGGACCGGCGGCTGCTCGGGGTGCACTGCTTCGGCACCGGCGCCACCGAGCTGATCCATATCGGGCAGGCCGTGATGGGCTGCGGCGGCACCGTCGACTATCTGGTGGACGCTGTGTTCAACTATCCGACCTTCGCCGAGTCGTACAAGGTCGCCGCGCTCGACGCCACGAACAAGATGCGCGAGATCGACCACCTGCGGGACTGAGCCCCGGCCCGCCTCCGCGCCGCCCCGAATATCCCTTTTTGGGATACTGGGAGGCAGATCGGGAGGAGGGCTCAGATGACCCGCGCAGTCGGTATTGACCTGGGTACGACGAACTCGGTCGTATCCGTCCTGGAGGGCGGCGAGCCGACCGTCATCACCAACACCGAGGGGACCCGGACCACCCCCTCGGTGGTGGCCTTCGCCAAGAACGGCGAAGTGCTGGTGGGCGAGGTCGCCAAGCGCCAGGCGGTGACGAACGTCGAGCGCACCGCGCGATCGGTCAAGCGCCACATGGGCGAGGACCGGTGGCGGTTCCCGGCCACCGGCGACGTCGACGGCAAGCGCTACACCGCGCAGGAGATCTCCGCGCGGGTGCTGCAGAAGCTCAAGCGCGACGCCGAGGCGTATCTCGGCGAGGACGTCACGGACGCCGTGATCACCGTCCCCGCGTATTTCAACGACTCCCAGCGCACCGCCACCAAGGAGGCGGGCGAGATCGCCGGGCTGACGGTACTGCGGATCATCAACGAGCCGACGGCCGCCGCCCTGGCGTACGGGCTGGACAAGGAGAACGACCAGACCATCCTGGTCTTCGACCTCGGCGGCGGCACCTTCGATGTCTCGCTGCTGGAGATCGGCGAGGGGGTGGTGGAGGTCAAGGCCACCAACGGCGACACCCACCTCGGCGGCGACGACTGGGACCAGCGGATCGTGGACCACCTGGTGACCCGCTTCAAAGGCGGCTATGGCGTCGATCTGGCCAAGGACAAGATGGCGGTCCAGCGGCTGCGCGAGGCGTCCGAGAAGGCCAAGATCGAGCTCTCCGCGGCCAGTGAGACCACGATCAACCTGCCGTACATCACCGCGTCCGACGCGGGTCCGCTGCATCTGGACGAGAAGCTCACCCGCTCGCAGTTCCAGCAGCTGACCGAGGACCTCCTGGAGCGCTGCAAGGCCCCCTTCCACCAGGCGATCAAGGACACCGGGATCAAGACCTCCGATATCGACCATGTGATCCTGGTCGGCGGCTCCACCCGGATGCCCGCCGTGACCGGCCTGGTCAAGGAGCTGACAGGCAAGGAGCCGCACAAGGGCGTCAACCCCGACGAGGTCGTGGCGATCGGAGCCTCCCTGCAGGCCGGTGTCCTCAAGGGCGAGGTCAAGGACGTCCTGCTGCTGGACGTCACCCCGCTGTCCCTCGGTATCGAGACCAAGGGCGGCATCATGACCAAGCTGATCGAGCGCAACACGACCATTCCGACCAAGCGCTCGGAGGTCTTCACCACGGCCGAGGACAACCAGCCGTCGGTGCAGATCCAGGTCTTCCAGGGCGAGCGCGAGATGGCCGCGTACAACAAGAAGCTCGGGATGTTCGAGCTGACCGGTCTTCCGCCGGCCCCGCGCGGGGTGCCGCAGATCGAGGTCGCCTTCGACATCGACGCCAACGGCATCATGCACGTCTCCGCCAAGGACCTCGGCACCGGGCGGGAGCAGCGGATGACCGTCACCGGTGGCTCCGCGCTGCCGAAGGACGACATCGACCGCATGATGCGGGAGGCCGAGAGCTACGCGGAGGAGGACCACAAGCGCCGCGAGGCCGCCGAGACCCGCAACCAGGCCGAGGCGCTGGTCTACCAGACCGAGAAGCTGCTGCGGGACCAGGCCGACAAGGTGCCGCAGGACGTCCGGCAGGAGGCCGAGGCGGCGGTCGCGGAGCTGAAGGGGACGCTCGAGGGCGAGGACACCAACGCGATCCGCGAGGCCACCGAGCGGACCGCCACCGTCGGACAGAAGATCGGCACCGCCCTCTACGCCCAGGCCCAGCAGTCCGCCCCGTCCGACGGCGGAGCGAGCGGCTCGGCGGCCGGCTCCTCCGGTGACGGCGGGGGCCGGGCCCACGCGTCCGACGAGGAGGTCGTGGACGCGGAGATCATCGACGACGAGAAGACCGGGGACGAGCCCAAGGGAGGCACGGGCTGACCGGCACCGCCTCCTCGGCGGCCGGCCGCCATCGCCTCACCCGCGGCCCGAGCGTCACTGCTTCCTGGCCGGCTCACCCCGTCGTGCCGATACCTCCACGAGCTCCGAGCGCCCCTTCGCGTTGAGATGCAGGATCGGGATGGCCTTGTTCCGTGGATTGCCATCGTTCTGGAACGAGATGAACCCACTCGCCCCCGGTACCTGCTGACGGCTGTTCATCTGGTGGAACATCCGCGCCACCGACTCCCCGGTCACATCGCCCAGCGCCGCCATCTGGACGCCCTGGGCGGCGGTGAGCACCGCGTCATGCGCCATGATCGCCTGGCCGTCCTGGTGCTGGTCGTCGGGGAACCACTTGGCCAGTGCCCCGCCCGGCTGGAAGTGGCGGGCCGATGGACGGGAGACGGATTGGGGGTCCTCCTTCCACATATCGGGGTGCGCCAGGCCCGTGTAGAGCACCCGCACCTTGCTCTCGGCGGCGTGGGCCAGGTCATCGGCGGTGAGGTTGGTCGTGTCGTCGCCGGTGATCACCATGAACTCCCGATCCTGGCACGGACGGTTGGCGATCGCGTCCAGAAACCGGGTGAGGTGCTTGCCGCGGCCCGCGAAGAAGACCGCCTCCGGCTTCTGGTCGCACAACTGCCCGGGCATATAGCGCAGCTCGTTCTCCCAGGCGCCGCGCACCGAGGAGTCATAGGTCATCCTGTCCGCCACCAGCTGGGCGCCCTTGATCTCCTGGAAGACCTTGGTGAAGGCGTCACCCAGCGTCTTGGCGTAGTAGTTGTCCCGCGCGTCGTCCTGGACCACCACCGCGCGGTGGACCTTCTCCTTCTTGAGATACGCGGCGGCGGCGTACGCCTCGTCCACATTGGTCGGGGAGACCCGGACGAGCCCCTTGATGCCCTCTATGTTGGTGGCCGTCATGGTGCTGGCGACCAGGGCGAGACCGTTGTCGGACAGCCGCCTCAGCGCGTCGAGGTTCTGGCTGTCGCTGGGGCCGAGCCCGGTGACCGCGACCAGCTTGTCGTCGGAGGTCTTGCGGTCGATCAGCTCATCGACGGTGCGCTCCCAGTGGGCCGCACTGCTGCCCATATTGGCGATCAACAGCTTGATCTTGGGGGAGGAGGAGAGATCGCCGCGGTTGTGCCGGTACTGCGCCAGATACGCGCCCTCGAGCTCATGCCGGACCGATTCCTCGGAGTTGCTGTCGTCTTCGGTCAGCGTGAACGAGGTCATATAGGCGACGCTGACGTACTTGTCACCGTCCTTGTCCACCTGGTCGTTCTCCGCCTTGATCCTCTTCTCCACGGGCTCCAGATGGTCGGCGAAGGTGTACGAGCCGTCGGTGACGCCCACGCACTCGCGGTCGTCGCCCATCTTGACGACGCCGTCGCCGCACCGTGCCCGCTTCTCCTCGATCCAGTTCACGGTGAGGGGGACCGCCACCGCGAGCAGGGCGACGGCGATCACGCCGATCACCACCCGGCGCACGATGTGCAGTGGCCATTCCAGTCTCGGCACCGGGCTCACCCCTCGCTCGTGGACGTCAGCGGATGGCGCCAGTGGCGGTACCGCTCCGCCTCGTTGAACAGGGCCACGATGTCGTTCCTCCGCAGTCGTGAGAGCTGGTTGAACCCGTCGGCGATCATGTCGTTGAGCCGCATCCCGGGGTCGGCCAGCGGATCGCTCCACACCCAGCGCACCGTGATCAGCTCCCGGATCACCGAGGCGGTGGTGACCGCCTCCGGGGGCTCCTCCGGGGCGAGGCCGGCGAGCAGCTCCAGCGGTCCGCCGGCCTGGCCCAGCCGGTTGGGGGCGGCCGTGATCGTGTTGAACTCGCTGATCCACTGCGCCGCGGGCACCGCCGGGAAGCGCGCCACCAGATACCCGGTCACCTCGTCGATCCGCTCCGCCGCGAGCCGGTGGTACATCTCCTGGACGGTGCGGCCCTCGGACCTGAAGTGCTCGGCCAGCAGCTCGTGCACCGCGTCCCAGTCGTCCGGACGCGCGGCCAGCCGCCACAGCAGCAGCCGCCGCGGCCAGGGGTGGAGGGCCGGGGTCACCGTGCCTGGGCTGTGCAGCAGCCAGCGGCCGCGGACCTCGCCGAACAGCGAGTCGCCCGAGCCCAGCAGCCGGGTGCCGATGGACAGATCGCGCGCCGCCGCGCACTCCTCCAGCGCCGCCCGCTGCATGGGGTCGAAACCGCGCAGCAGATGGTCCAGGGCGGCCTCCGCCAGCGTCCGGGTGTCCTCGCCCTCCCGCGGCGTACGGTCCGGCAGGGTGCGCAGCCAGCGGTCCTGCTCGGCGCCGTCCTCGGTGGGCACGGTCGAATGCCGGAACAGCTCCAGGACCTGGCTGACCGCCCGGGGGAGCCCCGCGGTCAGCCGGTGGATGAAGGGCGCGAGCCGGGCGAACGGCGCGAGGTCGGGATGGTGGCGCAGCTCCAGCTCGATCCGGATGCGCACCTCGTCCAGATTGAGATCGCGCAGCCGCAGCGGATACCACCAGGTGTCATCGCTGTCCCGGCCCGGGCGGTGCTCCGTCCAGTCCGTGAGGGAGGCCCGGTCCGGGCCGCGCAGCCGCCAGGGCCACTGATCGCCGGTGGCCGGGCCCCAGCGGGGCAGCCACCGGTTGGAGCTGGCCACGACGGTGAGCGGATCGCAGTCGGTGCCCGCCACCACGGCGTCGTCATGGCGGGCCCGGATCAGCAGATCGAGGAAGCGACGGCCGTACTCCGTGTGGGAGTTGTCGAGCAGCAGCAGATAGGAGCGGGGCATGAACGAGTGGCGTACATTGCCGCGCATGTCCTCCAGCAGGGCCGAGAACAGCACCCGGTCCAGCCGCTCCTGATCGTCCTCGTCCCCGTCGTGGCGCCACAGGTTGAGCTCGACCAGCGCCTCCCACGGATCCCGGCTCTGCAGCAGCGGATGGCCGCCGTACCAGGCGGCGCTGCTGGTGAACTTGCGGCCCGGCAGCCGCCTCCGGCCGCGCCGGAGCGCGTCCCGCAGCAGCGTGAGCGCCGCCGTGGAGGCGCCGTCGGGGGCGCCCACGGCGCCTCCGGCCACCTCGAAGAAAGCGGCGAGATAGTCGCCGTAGCGTGCCTCCGCCCGCTCCTGGAACGCGTCCAGCTCCCGCCGGATGTTGCGCCGCCCCTCCGCCAGGCTCGTCATCCGCAGCTGGTGGTCCGAGGCGAGCAGACCGAGGGTGAGCCGCGGGAAGTGGGAGCGGCGGTAGCGCGGAAGCTTGCGCTCCAGCTGGCGGGCGAGCAGCGCCAGCGCGTACCGCGGCAGCAGGGACTGCTCACCGCCGAGATTGATATACGCGAACGGTGTCTCGGGCCCGAACTTCTCCATCAGCGCGCCATGGGACTCGCTGGCCCCGCTGCCGCGCGGCCCGAGCAGCATGATCACCGGCCGCTCGTCCGTGGGCCCCAGCCTGAGACATTCTCCGACCAGACTGATGATCCCGCTGCGGCCTCTTAAGCCCACACCCATTCCGGATTCCGCCACGTGCCCCCGTCCCCCCGTCGGTCCCCCGTCGGCAACTCGGGGGGTCTTTACCCACGTTCGCCCCTTCTATAGCCGACCGCTCCCAACGTACCCCGGGTACGGCCGATGCCGACATCCCCTTTACCGGCCACGCGGCGCCGTCCGCTCAGCGGCGGAAGATCTCCAGCCGGGTGGGCGCCGGCCGGCCCGGTGCGGGCAGGGTGAGGCCGCGGCTCCCCGGGGTGATCGACCCCAGCACGCTGGCATGGCGGGCGCCGGTGCAGCTCGGTGCCGTACCGGCCAGCCCGTGGGCGGTCAGAAAGGCGAGCACGGCGAAGGCGTACGCCTCCTTCGCCGCCGCCGGAAGGCCGAGTTCATCGGAGGTCCGCAGCGCGATCGTGCCCAGCGCCCGGCGCAACGCCCCCATCAGGGTGGGGTTGCGGGTGCCGCCGCCCGAGGCGATCACCTCGGTGGCGTGCACCGACCGCACCGCGTCGGCGACGGTACGGGCCGTCAGCTCGGTGACGGTGGCGACCACGTCATCGTCGGGCACCGGGCCCGCGGCGGCCAGCGCCGCCCGCAGATAGGACCCGTGGAACAGCTCCTTGCCGGTCGTCTTGGGCGCGGGCAGCGCATAGTACGGCTCGGCCAGCAGCCGCTCCAGCAGCGGCTCGTGGACGGTGCCGCGCGCCGCCATGGCGCCGTCCGCGTCATGGTCGAGGCGGCCGTCCGTCAGATCGCCGACCGCCGCGTCGATGAGCGCGTTCGCCGGGCCGGTGTCGAAGGCCAGCGGATCGCCGGCGCTCGACACCACCGTGATGTTGGCGATCCCGCCCAGGTTCAGGGCGGCGCACACACCGGGCCGCCCGCGCAGCCACAGGGCGTCCACCAGGCTGACCAGGGGAGCGCCCTGGCCGCCCGCGGCCACATCGCGGGTGCGCAGATCGGAGACGACCGGGCAGCCGGTGGCCTCGGCGATCCAGGCGGGCTGGCCGAGCTGCAGCGTTCCGTGCACCCGCCCGCCCTCGGCCCAGTGGTACACCGTCTGACCGTGGGAGCCGATGAGGTCCGCGCGGCCCTCGCACAGCTCCCGGTCGGCGCGGGCCGCGAGCGCGGCGAACGCCTGGCCGATACGGGTGTCGAGCGCGCACACCTCCTTCATGGTGGTGGCCGCCGGGGGCAGCGCGGCGCTCAGCGCCGACCGCAGCGCCTGCGGATACGCCTCGCCGACCAGCCCCAGCGGGGCCAGCACCACGGTGTCGCCGTCGAGCACCAGATCGGCTGCCGCGGCGTCGACCGCGTCATGGGACGTGCCCGACATCAGGCCGATCACGCGCATGGTGTCTCCTCCTCCGTCTCGGCGGCCTTCCCCGCCCGCGCCATCTCGGGCAGTGCGCCGCGGTGGTCCTCCCCGCGCAGGGTGAACAGCGCGAGCACGCTGATGGCGCAGGTCACCGTCACGTAGTAGGCCGGGATGTCGACTTCGCCGGTGCGCTTGATCACCTCGGTGATGATGAGGCCCGCGCATCCGGAGAACACCGCGTTGGACAGCGCGTAGGCCAGCCCAAGGCCCGTGTAGCGGACCCGGGTCGGGAACATCTCGGCGAGCATGGCCGGGCCCGGCCCCGCCATCAGGCCCACCACCACGCCCGCGACGAAGACCGCCGCTCCCTGGACCCATGCCGAACTGTCCGGCTCCTGCAACACATTGAGCAGCGGGAAGGCCAGCACCGCCACCAGCGCGGCCCCGGTCAGCATCACCGGCCGCCGCCCGATCCGGTCGCTGAGCAGGCCCGCCGGCAGGATGGAGAGCGCGAAGCCCGCGTTGGCCACCACGGTGGCGACCAGCGCCTGCTGGAAGGTGGCGTTCAAGGTGGCCTGCAGATACGACGGCATGACGACCAGGAAGGTGTAACCGGCCGCGGCCCAGCCCATGATGCGCGCGGCCCCCATGACGATGGCCCCGGCCATCTCACGAGGGTCCGCCACCCGCTCCGGTCCGGCGGACGGCGCGCCGGGGCCCGGCGCGGTGCCGGTCTCCCCGTCCGCCGCCGCGCGGAAGAACGGGGTCTCCTCCAGCCTCAGCCGCAGCCACAGGGCGACCAGCCCGATCGGCAGGGTCGCCAGGAACGGCAACCGCCATCCCCAGTCGCCCAGCGACTCCTCGCTCATCACCGTGGCCAGCAGCGCCGCCACACCGGCCCCGGCCAGCAGCCCCAGCGCCACGGTGAACGACTGCCATGCCCCGTAGAGCCCGCGCCGGCCCGGTGGCGCGAACTCCGTCATGATCGACACCGCACCGCCGAACTCCCCGCCCGCGGACAGCCCCTGGAGGATCCGCAACAGGGTGAGCAGCCAGGGCGCGGCCGCGCCCAGCGTGTCGTACGTGGGCAGCACTCCGATGAGCGTCGTGGCGCCGGTCATCAGCAGCAGCACCAGGATCAGCGTGGGCCTTCGGCCGATCCGGTCGCCGACCCGGCCGAAGACGGCGGCGCCGATGGGGCGGAAGAAGAACGCGATCCCGAAGGAGGCATAGGTCTTGACCAGGCCCTCGAGCTCGGTGCCGCCGTGCGGGGTGAAGAAGTTCGCCGCGATGATCGTCGCGAAGAAGCCGTAGACACCGAATTCGTACCACTCGATGAAGTTGCCGACCGAACCGGCCACCAGCGCACGGCGCGGGGCCCGCCCGGCGGCACGCTCTCTGGGATCCGCTGGGGACGTCGTCACATTCGGGCCCTTTCGCCGTCACCGCCAAGGGGAACGTGATGTGCGTACCCGTTGGGGACGGCGGTTACCGGTGCGAGCGCGGCTCCAGTGGCGCGCGAGTGCCTGGCTGAACGCCTGCCCCCGTGAAGTGCGTCATCGTCACCGGAGCCGCCGACGGCCGGGCCCGTCAGCCGCGCAGCAGCGCGTTGCACTCCCGCTGCAGCGCGATGTCCTGCCACATCGGGTGCTGGGGCGCCGCGTTGGAGCACACCACCGCGCCCCACGCGCCCACCCGCGCCGACTCCTCGACGGCGCGGCGGCAGAACGCGGCCCCCACCGGGCCCTCCTCGAAGGTCCCGTGCAGCGGGGTGTAGCCGATCCAGCCCTCGCCGAAGACCAGCGGGACCCCGCTCCCGGCCGCCCAGTCCGCGGCCGCCTCGATCCAGGTGACCAGCCGCTGCTCCATCGCCAGACGGTGCATGGCATAGCGGTCGTACAGCCAGGCGTCCCAGCGGTCGGGGTCGCACCAGTCGTGGACGTAGATCTCCCGGCGGCCGACCGTGGTGGCCTCCAGCCGCCAGAGATCGCCGGGCGGAGGAGCCCAGTCGGCCAGGTCGGGGGCGCCGGGGCGCAGCAGCTCCCGGCGGACCTGCTCCTGGGCGAAGGGGCGGCCCCGGTCGCGGATGGCGAAGGTGGCCAGGAGCTCGTCCAGCACCCCGTAGACGTAGGGGTGGAAGACCGCCACATCCACCTCGCGGGGGACCCCGCGCAGCGAACCGATCGGCACCTTGGCGTAGTTGACCGTGACGGGACGGTTGGGGTGGCGCTCCTTGAAGCGCGCGATGCCCCGCTCCAGCCGCGGCCGCAGGGCGACGACCTTGTCCTGGCCCGCCAGCCCCTCGGTGAGCCGGCTGCCCTGGACCTCGTTGTGCAGCTCGGTGAAGGCGATCCGGTCGTCCAGACCGTGGATCACCAGGAAGTCGATCAGATCGGCCAGCGCGTCCGCGAGCGCCTCGGGGCGGCGCTCGGGATCGACGGCCATCAGCGCGTCGAACCAGGCGCGGTCCTCGCCGAACGACGGGCTCTGCTGGTACTCCCAGCTGGAGAGGATGACGAAGCAGTCATGGCGCAGGGCCGCCGCGAAGAGCTCGCGCAGCCAGGCCCGTCCGTCGATCTCGCCCCCGCCGCCCACGTCGTACCAGCGCATCCGCTGCCCGTACGCGCCGCCCAGCCCTGACAGCCGCAGCTTGCTCGTGTCGAGCCGGGAGCCGAAGAGCAGGAACGGCATGGCACAGATGCGCACGGTGTTGTAACCGCGCGCCACGGCGTCCTCGAAGGCGCGGTCGAGGTCGGCGAAGGGCTCGCCCGGGCCGGTGCGGGTGTACCAGCTGAAGTCCCACAGCGAGATGGTCAGTTTGTCCGGCAGATGCGGCGACAGCGTCAAGGGGGCTCCCCGCGGTCGGCGGCTCGGCGTTGAGAGACCGGTTCATCGTCCGGGGGCACCAAACGGGCTGTCAAGATGTATTCATAAATAATGGCCAGCGCTGGTGCGGTGGGATTTCCGCCCTGTCTCTCCAGCCTTCCCACGAGGAGAAAACCCCATGGCGCGCCATCCGGAACCGGGACCCGCCCGGCGCTGAGGCCGTCAGCGCCTGCCGGACCTCGCCCCTTGAGGTCCGTACTACGGTCGTGTCCGGCTCCTCAGGCGATCCAGCCGTAGCCGGGCCGCGGCCTGCGCGAGGCCGGGGGCGCGCCCACGCTCTCCAGGTCCCGCTCGGCGGCGTGCACGAGCTGCTGCCCCAGGTCGCTGAGCGCCCGCGCGGCGGCGAGCTCATCGCCGATCACGGGCACGTCCTCGTCGTCCGGGTTGCACCGGGCCAGTCCCCGGCCGGTGAGCGCCGCGGCCCCGGTGTCCAGCTCGACGCGCGCCGTGGTCCGCCCCTCGTCCTCGGAGAGGTAGAGATGGACCCTCCACTCCACTGTGTGCGACATGGCCTGCTCCTCATCTTCTGGCGGCCGCCTCTGGTGGCTGTGGCTGCTTTCCGGCGGCCGCGGACCCCGCGCAGGCGGCCGGAGCCGCTCAGCGACGGTTCCTGCCGGACCACGCGGGTTCCACCACCTTCCACTCTGCCTCCCATCGCGCGTACCGCCTGCGGTCCAGGGCCCGCCGGACCCGGGACCGCCCCGTGAACGCGACCGCGGCCACCGCCGCGGCGGTGACACAGCCGGTGAACCAGCCCATGGTCCGTGCGGTCGCCGGGGAGGAGGGCGCCTGCGCCAGGGCGCCCTCGCGGTTCACCCAGACCCGTACCTCGCCCCCCGAGCCGCCGCCCGACACCGTGGCGGTGCCCGTATGGCGCTCACCGTCATCGGCGACCCAGCGCACCCGCGCCTGCCGCGGCTCCCGCACATCGGTGTGGTCCGGCCCGGGCGGGGGCTCGGCGAGCCGCGCGGTGATCTGGTGCCGCGCCGAGGTCTCGGCGGCCACGACGCGCATCTGGGAGGCGTGCGCCGCGTACCCCGCGCTGATCGCGGCGGCCGGCAGCCCGACCGCGAGGATCAGCACGAACAGCACGGTGCACCAGGTCTGGATCCGGTCCGTCCGGCGGCGCAGCGGATTGGGACCCCTGGCCGGACGCCCGGGCAGGGGCGGACGCGGGCGGAAGACGCGTCGCGGTCCGTGGGTGTTCATGGTCTGGCCTCCAGCGAGTGCTGACGCCGGCGTGCTCTCGCGCCGGCGTCGGGGTCAGGAGCGCGGGGCGGGCTGATAGGCGCCGGGCACCATCCGTGCGCTGATCGCCGTGCGGTTGTAGGCGTTGATCACGACGGCGGCCCAGATCACCGCTGTCACCTGCGGTTCGTCGAACACCTCGCGGACCGCCGCGTAGACCTCGTCCGGCACCTGGCCGTCCTGGAGCGAGGTCACCGCCTCGGCCAGCGCGAGCGCGGCCCGCTCCCGCTCGGTGAAGAACGGGGTCTCCCGCCAGGCGCCGAGGGTGTGGATCCGCTGCTCGGTCTCGCCCTGGGCGCGGGCGTCCTTGGTGTGCATGTCCAGGCAGAAGGCGCAGCCGTTGAGCTGCGAGGCGCGGATGCGCACCAGCTCCAGCAGCTCGGGCTCGACCCCCGCCGCCTGGCCCGCCCGCACCGCCGCCCGGTGCAGCTCGCCCATCGCGGCGGAGACCTCGGGAGCGAGGCCCTTCAGATCCAGCCGGGCGGTGGTGCGGGCCGGGGTGGTCGCCGTCATCGGTGAACTCCGTTCGTCGAAACCAGGGGATCGGCAGCGCCGTCGAGCCAGGACTGCCAGGAGGCGGCGCGCAGCGCCGGGCCCGCCCGCAGCGGGCGGCCCAGCCACGCGGTCACCGGACGGATTCCGTGCACCGCGTTGACCAGCCACACCTCACGGCCGTCCAGCTCCTGCACGGTGCGGTTGCGGTGCTCGGTGCGGACACCCAGCTCGGCCGCCCGGTCCTGGATCAGCGCCGAGGTCACGCCCGCCAGCAGCGGAAGCCCCGGGGGCGGCAGACACAGGACGTCGTCCTCCCACCACAGAACGCTCGCCGTCGTCCCCTCCAGCACCAGCCCGGAGGGGGTGGTGAGCATCAGTTCCTGCGCGCCCCGGGCGGCGGCCCGCTCGCGCAGATGCGCCAGAAGGGGGAGGTCGGGGCCCTTACGGCGAGGATGCGACCGCGGATCGAACTCCTCGGTCAGACATACGTTCACATTGACCGTCCGCGGCGGCGCCGGGCGTATCCGCAGAAACAGCCGGGCCGGCTCCGGACCGGCCAGCTCGACCCGTGGGAACCAGCGCTCGGTACGGGGCAGGGCGGCGATCGCCTCGCTCCAGAAGCTCTCGATCCGGGCGGGGGAGTCGCCGGACGCCTCGACGCACGCGGCGACGAACCGGCGGCGGTGGTGGTCCAACCCCCGCACCCGCCCGTCGTCGACCAGCCAGGAATCGGCGGCCAGCAAGGCGGCGTCCGGCACCGCCCGGGAGGGCATCAGCCCGCCGTCCTCGCGCCACATCAGCGTCCACTGCTTCTGGTCCGACGCGTCGGCGTGACCGATGTTCTGTGCAGCGACCATGTCCGCTTCCACGTCTCCGTCCCGATTTGTCCGAAGCTTCCGGTGTTTCCGATGTCCGATGCGTGCTGCCCCGGGTTGCCTGTGCCTGGCCCGGTGTCCGGTGTGCGGATGTCCGGCCGGATTCCTAGCCGCGCTCGCTGGATTGCCGGTCAATAGCCGCGCGCCGGGCCGCCCCGGGGGCCGTAAGGAGCGCGTTCCAGCCACTCCCCGCAGCGGGGGACCACGGGGGCCAGAGCCGCCGCCGCCCGCTGGGCCGCCCGCCTCCACGGCCGGGGCCGCAGATGGTCCAGGGCCGCCCCGGCGGCCTCGCTGTTGTGCAGGGCGGCGCTTCGGCGGGCGGCGGCGTACCCGGCCACCGCCGCGGGTCCCCGCGACGGCTCGGAGCATGCCGCCGACACCGCCTCGGCCGCCGCGACGGCGTCCGCGATGCCGCTGTTCATCCCGCGGGCGCCGAAGGGCGGGAACAGATGCGCGGCCTCACCGGCCAGCAGCACCCGGCCCGACGGATCGGCGAACGACGCGGCGACCTTGCGCAGGAAGTGGTAGCGCGACACCCACAGCACCCGGTGGGCGCAGTCCTCGCCCACCAGCCGGGGCAGCCAGCGGCGGACCGCCTTCTCGGTGCCGAAGGACTCCGGCGGATCGTCCGCGCGGCACTGCAGATCGATCTGGAAGCCCCCGGTGAACGGCACCCGCAGCACGGTGCGGCCGCCGGTACCGGGGTGCTCGTAGTGGAAGACCCGCTCGGCCGGCAGGTCCCCGCCGGCCGGATCCGCCACGTCCACGACCACGTGGTACCCCTCGGACCGGGTGCCCTCCAGCGGGATGTCGAGCGCCCCGCGCACCCCCGATCGGGCCCCGTCGGCAGCGATCACATGGCCGGCCGTCCAGCTCGCGCCGCCCTTCGCGGTCACCGTCACCTCATCGCCTCCCGAGCGCACCCCGCGCACCTCGGCGTCGAAGCGGAACTTAACGCCCGCCTCCGTGCACGCCTCGAAGAGGAACCGCTCGGTGTCCACCTGACGCAGGCTGGTGAACGCGGGCAGTGCCGCGGACGCGTCTCCGGACACCCCGTCTGAGGAAATCCCGTCTCCGCGGCCCCCGTCTCCGGCGACCCGCGGAAGGGTCCGCGCGAACACCTCACGGCCGCGGTAGAGGGTGCGCCGGGTGTGCCAGGTCGTCCCGTACGCCGCGATCCGCGCGCCCAGCCCCGGGCGGGCCCGCTCCAGCAGCCGCAGTGACCGGCGGTGGACGAACAGCGCGCGGCTCCCGGCCCGCACCCGGTCCCGTGCCCCGGCCTCCAGCACCGTGACCGGCAGCCCGGCGGCGCGCAGGGTGAGCGCCGCCGTCATCCCGACCGGACCGGCGCCCACCACCAGAACCCGCCCGCTCTCCTTCCGCGCCGCCATGTCAGCCACCGACCGGTGCGGTGGACAGGGTGGGCAGCTCACCCGCGGCGAGCAGCCGGGCGATCTCCAGCCGCTTGATCTTCCAGGTGCCGGTGCGCGGCAGATCCTCGAAGCGGCACTGCACCGGCTCGGCCAGCGCCGGAAGATCCCCGGTCGCTTGCCGCCAGCGGGCGGGGTCCAGCGGCTGGTCCCCCCGGGTGCACACCACCGGCACCGGCTCCCGCTCCGGACCGTGGACGATGACCACTTCCCGGAGGTCGGCGATCCGCGACAGCAGCTCGTCCTCCACCTCCAGATTGCTGTCCACGGTGGAGATCTGGTCCACCTCGCGGTCCAGCAGATACAGCGCGCCCCACCGGTCGCGGTAGCCCATGTCGCCCATTCGCCACCAGCCGCGGTCCACCTGCCGGGCGTAACTCTCCGGCGCGCCGAGGTAGGTGAGGATCCGGCCGCGGGTGCGGGCCTCGATGGCCCCCGTCGCCCCCGGCGGGCAGGTGCGGCCCCGCTCGTCCACCACCCGGATCCGGGTGAAGCCGGGGATGCCGGTGCCCATCCGCCGTGCCTGCACCCGGTCCGCGCCCCGCCGGGTGTACCAGCAGAAGGCGATGGGCCCGGTCTCGCTCTGCCCGTACAACTGCATCAGCCGGGGGTCGCGGCGCCGGGAGGCGGCGAGCAGCCGCCGCACCGTACGGGGGTGGATGGCGTCGAAGGTGGAGCCGTACGCCCGGACGTTGGACAGCGGTCCGTCCGGCGCGTCGGCCAGGTCCTCCCACAGCACATAGGTGTTGGGATGCGTCTCGACGATGCCGGGGCGGTGCGCGGCCAGCAGCGGGCCGGCGTGGGCCGGGTCGGGGTCGACGAGCAGCAGCAGCGGGCTGCCGAAGTGCATCAGCACGCCCAGCAGATGGTAGAAGCGGGAGTGCGCGAACGACATGTGGAGAGCGGCCGGTTCACGGCGGGTGGCCCGGCCCAGCGCCTGCTGGGGCACCAGCCGGTTCCACATGGTGTGCGGGCAGTGCACGGCCAGCTTCGGGATGCCGGTGGTCCCCGAGCTGTGGGTGATCAGCGAGGGCTCACCGGGATGGAGCCGGATGGCCGGGCGGCGCGGCACTCCGGCGAGCGCGGGCAGCGCGGTGGTGTGCCCGGGCGCCTCGTCCACCGTCAGCACGCCCCGGGCCAGGGTGGTGTCCACCGTGCTGAGCGTGGACCCCAGCGTCGCCCGGTCGGTGATCAGCCAGGGGGCGTGCAGCC
This sequence comes from Streptomyces sp. NPDC007875, assembly GCF_042868035.1. NCBI lineage: Bacteria > Bacillati > Actinomycetota > Actinomycetes > Kitasatosporales > Streptomycetaceae > Streptomyces > Streptomyces sp. NPDC007875. Next base: position 159,473 of record NZ_JBIADZ010000019.1, read on the forward strand.
GGTCCAGCAGCACCGCGGCCACCTGTCCGTCCAGCGAGGGCGACAGCAGCGCCGGGACCGCGCCGATCCGGGAGACCGCACAGGTGAGCAACACGATGTCGACGTTGTCGCCCTTGAGGATCGCCACATGCTCGCTCGGGCGGACCCCCGCCGACCACAGGCGGGCGGCCAGGTCGTCGACCAGATCGGCCAGTTCGGTGTACCCGAGGTCGGTTCCGGCGTCGGGGGCGACGTCCAATGGCCGGTCCAGGGTCACCCTGACCCTGCCGTGGCGGGCCGCGGCCTCCTGGAACATCAGCCCCAGATAGAACCCGCGCTCGGGGATCAGCCGCTGCAACATATCGAGGTCCTCATCGTTCGAAGTCGGTCGGGAGGCCGTGCGCTCGGGCGCGGCTGTTGGGCCCGCGGCGCGTCACCAGCGGCCCGTGCGGACGACATGGCGCCGCAGCTTTCCCGTCGGGGTGCGCGGCAGCGAGGCCACCAGGCGCACGGTGCGCGGTGCCTTGTAGGCGGCGAGTCGCCGCCGGGCCAGCGCGATCAGATCGGCCGTCAGCGCCTCCTCGTCGGCCGCCCGGCCGCCCGGGTCGGCCGCCGGTACGACATAGGCGCGCAGCCGGGTCGCGCCCCGCTCGTCGGGGACGGCCGCCACCGCCACCTCCCGCACCGCCGGGTGCTGCCGCAGCACCTCCTCGACCTCCAGCGGCGACACGGTGATCCCGCCGACCATCTCCAGGTCGTCGACCCGGTCCAGATGGCGATAGGTCCCGTCGCGCTCGCGCCGGGCCCGGTCCCGGGTGGCGAGCCAACCGCCGTCCCCCGGGCGGCCGGTGGCCACCGTCGGGCCCCGCACCCACAGCTCGCCCTCGGCTGTGCCGTCGGTCCCGTCCGTCACCACGGCGCCCTCGGGGTCCCGTAACTCCAGCTCGAAGCGGGGCACCGGACGGCCGAGGGTGCCGGGCACGTTGTCCCACACCGTGTTGGCGCAGAAGGCGTGGCCCGCCTCGGTGGAGCCGATCTGCTCCAGCACCGGCGCGCCGAGCAGCTCACCGACCCGCTCGCCCAGGGCGGGCGGCAGCCCCTCGCCCGCGCTGACCGCCGCGCGGACGGAGGCGAAGCAGGCCGTATGGCCGGTGCCGCGCTCGTCCACCAGGGCGGCGTACGAGGACGGCACCGAGTACAGCAGGGTCACCCGGTGCCGGGCCACGAGGTCGTCGACGAGGGCCGGTCCGGGGCGGTCCGCGGTCAGCACCGCCGCCGACCCCGAGAAGAGGGGGAAGACGAAGGCGTTCCCGAAGCCGTAGGCGTAGAACAGCTTGGACACCGAGAACGACACGTCCGCCGGGCCGATGTCGAGCACCTCCTGCCCGACCAGATCGTGATAGGCGGCCACATCGCCGTGGCTGTGGGTCACCGCCTTGGGGCGGCCGGTGGTCCCGGAGGTGTACTGGATGTACAGCGGGGTGGTGGCCGTCACCGGTTCCGCCGCCGGGGCCGGAGCCGCCGCGCCCAGGGTGGCGGGCGGACCGGTCAGGGCCGACAGCTGGTCGGCGCCGAGCCAGGACACGCCGTCGAAGTGGTCCTGGAGATCGGGGCCCGAGACGGCCAGCGCGGCGCGCGAGTCCTCGGCCATGAAGCGGTGGTCGTCGGCGGTGAGCGCGGGATTGACCAGCACCGCCGTCGCGCCCAGCCGGGCGGCGGCCAGAAACGTGGTCACCCACATGATGCCGTCGGGTAACGCCAGCAGCACCCGGTCACCGGCCGCCACGCCCCGGCCCGCCAGCACGGTGGCGGCGCGCTCGGCGCGGTCGTGGACCTCGCCGTGGGTCCAGGCCCGGTGGCCCTCGAAGAAGGCGGCCCGGCCGGACCAGCCGCGGCGGTCGGCGAGCGCCGCGAGATGCGCGGCCACATTGGCGGAGACCGTGGGCCCGGTGGGCATGGGCGGGGCGGACACCGAAACGGCGAACACCGACAGGGCGGTCACCGGCCGGGCTCCTTCGCCGCCGGGGCCGGTGGCGCCGTGGCGGCGGCCACGAGCAGTTCGTCGATCTCCCCGGCGGGCTCCCTGCCGGGCACGGGCTCCACGGCCTCGTAGGCACGCATGGTGGCAGCGGTCTTCAGCAGCATTTCCTCGTACTCCTCGGCCGGATCGGAATCGAGCACGATGGCCCCGCCCGCGCCGATGTGCATCCGGCCGCCGGTGAACACGGCCGTACGGATGACGATGTTGAGGTCGGCCGCGCCGTTGCAGCTGAGGTAGCCGAGCGCCCCGGAGTAGACACCGCGGGCCTCGGTCTCCAGCGAGTCGATGATCTCCAGCGTGCGCAGCTTGGGGGCGCCGGTCATGGAGCCGCCGGGGAAGCAGGCCCGGACGCAGTCGACGGCGGTCGTCTCCTGGCGCAGCCGGCCGCGCACGGTGGAGACCAGCTGGTGGACGGTGGCGTAGGTCTCGGTGTTCATCAGGCGCGGCACATACACGCTGCCCGGTGCGCACGCCCGCCCCAGATCGTTGCGGAGCAGGTCCACGATCATCAGGTTCTCGGCGCGGGCCTTGGGGCTGGAGGCGAGGGCGGCGAGTGCCCGCGCGTCCTGTTCCGGGTCCTTGCCGCGCGGGGCGGTGCCCTTGATCGGCTTGGCCTCGGCGGTGCCGTCGGGGGTGATGCGCAGAAAGCGCTCGGGCGAGGCACAGGCCACATCGGTGCCGCCGAACCGCAGATAGGCGGCGTACGGCGCCGGGTTGAACCGCCGCAGGGCCCGGTAGAAGGCGTAGCTGTCGCTCGGGGCGGGCAGCCAGGCGGCGTTGGTCAGGCAGATCTCATAGCTCACCCCGGCGCGCAGCTCCCGCAGACACGCCTCGATCGATGCCAGATACCGCTCCCGGTCCCGCACCAGCCAGGGCTCCACGGCGGCCGTGGTGGCGAGGGCGGACGGCTGCGGGGCGGGGCCGGTGAGCGTCGGCACCCCGCTGAGCACGGTCACGGTGGTGTCCAGCCAGTCCTTCGCCTCCCGGTGGCCGTCGGGGGTGTCCTCGGTGAGGCAGCAGATGTAGGTGACGCCCTCCTGGTGGTCGACCGCGACGAACCGGTCGGCGAAGAGCCAGCAGGCGTCCGGGGTGGCGGACCGGTGACGGCCCGGGGAGCCGCAGTCGGCCTTGAGCTCGTAGCCGAAGTAGCCCACATAGCCGCCGGTGAAGTCGAAGGGGAGACCGGGGGCGGTCACCCGGCGGCGGACCAGCTCCCGTTTGAGGTAGTCGAAGACGCTGCCCTCGATCCGGACGGCGGGCCGTCCCGTCCGCTCGACCTCGCAGACGCCCGTGTCGGTGTCGTAGCGGACGAACTCGGCGAGCGGACCCGTGCCGTCCCCGAGGAAGGAGAAGCGCGCCTCGCCGGACTCGGCGCGCGAGCTGTCGAGCCAGAACGCGTGCGGCGCCTTCGCGTACAGCCGGGTGAAGGCCGCCTCGGTGTCGGTGGCATCGGCCAGCCACCGGGCGTGCAGCCGGTAGGCGGGCCCTTCCGGGGGCGACTGCGCCGGGGCGCCGTCCTCGGGGTCGAGCCGCGCCAGTTCCGCCCGGGGGTCCGCCTCGGGGGCCCGAGGGGCCTGCGGGGAGCCGGAAGGCCCCGCGGCCGGTTCGGCGGCGGTACGGGTGCGGCGCGGCTCCTCGGCGGAGGCGGGGGTCACGGTCGAGGTCACCGACTCGCCGTTGGCGTGCTCGACGGTCAGATCGCGGAAGTTGCTGAGCATCCGGTGGCCGTATCCGGTCAGCACCGACTCCGGGTGGAACTGGACGCCCCACAGCGGACGGGCCCGGTGCCGCACCCCCATCAGCACACCGTCCTCGGACCACGCGATGCCCTGCAGCCCCAGCGGCAGCGGCTCGGCCACGCACAGCGAGTGATAGCGAACGGCCGTGAAGTCCTGCGGCAGACCCCGGAACAGCCCGCGCCCGCCGTGTTTGATCCGGGACAGATGCCCGTGCTTCGGTTCGGGCGCGGGCACCACCCGCGCCTGGGCGCCGAGCGCGATCCCCTGGTACCCCAGGCACACCCCCAGCACCGGAATGGTCGACCGCTCGATCAGCCGGGCGGTGGCGCCGAAGTCCCGCGGATCGGCCGGATGCCCGGGGCCGGGGGAGAGCACGATGTTGTCGAACGCGGTCAGATCGATGTCCGCGCATTCCGGCGCGTCATGGAGAAGCACCTCCGGTTCCTCGCCGTTGACCTCGGTCAGCAGATGAAAGAGGTTGTACGTGTACGAGTCGTGATGATCGACGAGGAGTGTCCTCAGCGATTCCATCCGGATTTGCCTCCTTGCGATGAGAAAACCGGCCGGGGATCACCCGCCCCGGTCGTCGGGCCGCGGCGCGTCGCTCACCTACCGGCGAGCGCGCGGACCGTCGGCCGCCATCCGCCTGTGACGTCCTCGTATCGACTGAAGCGGCGGGTAGAGCCACTTCTTCAGAATCCGCTGCAGCCGTGGCATGACCAGCCAGGTCACCATCGCGGTCACCCCAAGGCACAGAGCCAGGGTCCGCAGCAGGAAATTGGTGTCCTTGATGAACGGGATCACCAGCACATTGAAGATGAGGACCGGAGGGAAGACCGCGCTCAGATTCACCAGCCACAGCTTCCATTTGGGCGGTGGCGGCAGCGGCCGCACCGGCCCCTTGAACCAGTTCTCCAGTCCCGAGGTGCGCTGTGTTCCCTTTTCCTGGACGAAGGGCCCGGTCCGGGATGCCAATCGCGCACGTTCCAGCGAGGAATCCCATGCCCGTGCCGGGCATTCCGCCTCGAACCGGTAGAGGACATGCCACTCCGAGGAGGCCGAACCGGATCCCATGACCCCGCCTCCGAGATATCCCGGAAGACTTGCCGCGGCATTGAGCATCTCGATCGCCCAGGCATAGAACTCGCTTTCGCGGCCGGGGTCCACCCGGTATGCGGCAGTCACCGTGACCGGCTCACCGTCCACTCCAGCCGCAACTCCTTTCCGCACCATGACGTTTGCCTTCTCCACCGCGCCGACCTGCGAGAACTGCCAACTTCCCGTCAGGTCCACCCGGCGAGACGACACGAAGTGTTCCACACCGTGCGATCAGGAACAGTGGAATGCTCAACAACGTACATAAAAACTCGAAAAGTCCGCCGTGACCTGGGCGTTATCTGCGATCCGACGTTCTCGCGGCATGCGACAGGGGCGCTGAAAAACAATCTGTGCGCGGATTGAACATGACGAAGCGCCGGGCCGTATGAAACGTAATGCGGCCCGGCGCTCCTCGTCGCTTTCGATCACTCGCTCAGCCGAGGACCTTCTCCAGTGCCGCCAGCGCCCCCTCCAGCTCCTCACGGGTGATGGTCAGCGGCGGTGCCAGCCGGATCGTCGACCCATGGGTGTCCTTGACCAGGATCCCCTCGGCCATCAGCCGCTCGCTCACCTCGCGCCCGGTACCGAGGGCGGGGTCCACATCGACGCCCGCCCACAGCCCGCGACAGCGGTAGCCCACGACGCCCTTGCCGGTCAGCGTGGCCAGCCCGGCCCGCAGCACCTCGCCCAACTCGGTGGCGCGGCGCTGGAATTCGCCGGTGCGCAGCAGGTCGACCACGGCCGAGCCGACCGCCGCGGCCAGCGGATTGCCGCCGAAGGTGGAGCCGTGCTCGCCGGGGCCCAGCACTCCGAGCACCGCGCGGTCGGCCACGACCGCCGACACCGGCACGATGCCGCCGCCCAGCGCCTTGCCGAGCAGCAGCACATCCGGCGTCACCGACTCGTGCTCGACGGCCAGGGTGGTGCCGGTGCGGCCCAGACCGGACTGGATCTCATCGGCGATGAACAGGGTCCCGGTGCGCCGGGTCAGCTCGCGCACCCCCCGCAGATAGCCGTCGTCGGGGATGACGACGCCCGCCTCGCCCTGGATGGGCTCGATGAGGACCGCCGCCGTGGTCTCGTCGACGGCGGCCTCCAGCGCCGCGAGGTCGTTGTACGGCACCACGCGGAAGCCCGGGGCGAACGGGCCGAAGCCGTCGCGGGCGACGGGGTCGCTGGAGAAGCCGACGATCGTCGTCGTACGGCCGTGGAAGTTGTCGGCCGCCACCACGATGGTGGCCTGGTCAGGGGCGACGCCCTTCACCTCGTACGCCCACTTGCGGGCGACCTTGATGCCGCTCTCCACCGCCTCCGCGCCGGTGTTCATCGGCAGCACCATGGAGAGTCCGGTGAGCTCGGCCACCCCCTCGGCGAACCCGGCCAGCCGGTCGTTGTGGAAGGCCCGCGAGGTCAGCGTGAGCTGGTCGAGCTGGCGGTGGGCCGCCTCGATGAGGGCCGGGTGTCGATGGCCGAAGTTGAGCGCCGAGTAGCCGGCCAGCATGTCCAGATAGCGGCGCCCCTCGACGTCCCAGACCCAGGTGCCCTCGGCGCGGGCGACGACCACGGGCAGCGGATGGTAGTTGTGCGCGAGCGAGGACTCCTCGGCGCGGATCAGCTCCCGCGACGAGCGGGCGGCGCGGGCACCGTCCGCCGCGGCGGCGGGGGAACCGGAGGCGGTGGGGGTGGTGGCGGTCATCAGCGGATCTCCTGTGTGCAGCACTTGATGCCCCCGCCGGCCTTGTGCAGTTCCGACAGGTCGACGGGGACGGGGACGTAACCGCGGTCGGTGAGCTGGTCGATGAGGCCGGTGGCCCGGGGCGCGACGAAGACATGGCGGCCGTCGGAGACGGAGTTGAGCCCGAAGGCCATGGCGTCGTCGCGGGTGGCGATCAGCGCGTCGGGGTAGAGCCGCTCCAGCACCTCCCGGCTGCCGGGGGAGAACGCCTCCGGGTAGTAGGCGATGTTCTGGTCGTCGAGGACGAACAGCGCCGTGTCCAGGTGGTAGAAGTACGGGTCCACCAGCAGCAGGCTGATGGTCGGCACCCCGAAGAACTCCTGCACCTCCTGGTGGGCCGCCCGGGTGGTGCGAAAGCCCGTGCCCGCCAGGACGAAGGGCCCGGTCGGCACCAGGTCGCCCTCGCCCTCGCACACCGACTCCGGCGGATGGACGTCAAAACCGTTGGCCTTGAACCACCGTTCGTAGGCCAGCTGTTCCGGTCGGCGCTGCGGTGCGTGGAATCGCGAGCCGAAGACCCGGCCCTCCAGGACGAGGGCCGAGTTCGCCGCGAACACCATGTCCGGCAGCCCCGCCACCGGCTCGATGAATTCGACCCGATGGCCGTGGTCGCGGTAGGCGCGGATCAGCGTCTCCCATTGCGCCCGGGCGAGATCGGTATCGACCTCGGTGTCCTCACGCATCCAGGGATTGATGGCATACCGCACATCGAAAAATCTGGGGGCACAGGTCAAGAAGCGCCTGGGGCGCGGCACACGCGTAAGGGACACGGAGGATTCCTCTCGCTTCCGCGGGCGACCGGGGGGATGAATCAACGGTAGAAAACGGAGGAGAGGGGAGACAAGAAAGGAAAACTGCGTGTAGGCGCACCGATGCTGCGTGCTGAGGCCGTCTGGCGGCGGTTCATTGCGTCGCGGTCGCGGGAGGCGCCGAACCGGCCTCCGGACTGCCTGTGAGCAGGTGGGACAGCACCATGTAGCTGATCGTCTGGCGGACGAACGGTTCGGCCCGGATGCGCTCCAGCACCTCCTCGAAGTGCTCCACGTCGGTGGCCATGACATGCAGCAGGGCGTCCGCGCCGCCGGTCACCGTCATGGCCGCGATGATCTCCGGATAGTTGCGCACGACCTCCGCGAGGCGCCGGGGTGGTGCGGCGCTGTCGCAGTACACCTCGACATACGCCTCGGTCCGCCAGCCGAGGGCGGCCGGGCGCACGGTGGTGGTGAAGCCGGTGATCACATCGGTCTCGCGCATCCGGTCGACCCGGCGTTTGACCGCCGAGGCGGAGAGCCCGATCGCGGCGCCGATCTCGGTGAAGCTGGTCCTGGCGTTGTCGACCAGTGCCGCGACGATCTTGCGGTCCAGATCGTCGAACAGTGGGGACGGGTACGTCATCTTTTGTCGTCCTTTACGGTTTTTGCCCCATAGGTAAAGGGCTCTTCCGTGCTTTCAAACCGCCCCATACTCATGAATGCCTGAGGCGCCTTTTTCTGTACGCTCTTTCAGAAAGATTCCACAACAGGGGGGCGTGAACCGGGGCGCGAGCCCCTTCTTTCCAGGGGTCGCGCGGCACGGGCTCCGGGGGTACAACAGCGGTGCGCCGGACCTGCCGAATCCACCTCGGTGATGCGGATACCACCTACCGGCCCATGTCCCTGCGGGCGTACCGTCATCTATTCCACCCGTCCTTTCCGAAAGATGAGCGACTCCCGAACGGAGACGACTCACCATCCAACGGGGAAAGGCTTCGAGTACGCCCAAACGCCGCGCCGTACGCTCCGAATTCGCCGGTGAACCGATTCCGGCCCACCGACGGCGCCACCGCGCTTTCGGCGACGCGCCGTACCGGCGGGTCCGTACTCCGGTGTGAGCGAAAGGGACCACCGTCATGACTCTTTCCAGATCCGGCAGGGCGTCGTGAGCCCCCGCCGCCACCCCTCCCGCCCGGCTCCGGGCGGCACCGGGAACGCCCGGGACGCCGTCGTCACGGGCCTCGGCTTCTGCCTTCCGGGCGGCGCCGAACCCGTCTTCACCGCGGCCCAGGTGTGGGACATCGCCTCCCAGGGCCGCACCGTCCTCGGCCGGCACGGCGTCCACTTCGGCGCGGTCCACCTCGGTGCCGAGCGGTTCGAGGAACGCCTCCCCGGCATCCCCGAGTTCTTCTCCCGCCACTACACCAACGCCCATCGGTTCGGTCTGGTCTCCCTCGTCGAGGCGTGCGCCGACGCCGACCTGGACGTGGCCGCCGGTGATCTGGGCGAGGCAGCCGTGCTCGTCGGCCGTGGCAGCGTGGACGCCAATGTGGACAGCTATATCGCCCTGCTCGGCGTCGACCCCGACTCCGCCGACCCCATCGACATCCTGGAGATGCTCGTCGCGGCCGAACAGGCCGCGTCACCCTCCGATGTCGCCGTCGTCCAGGGCGCGCTGACCCGGACCGTCGGCCCCTGCTTCACCGTCTCCTGCGGCTGCTCGTCCGGCGCCGTGCAGATCGGCAACGCCCGTCGGCTCATCGCGTCCGGCGAGACCGACCTCGCGGTGGTGACCGGCGTTGATGTCTTCAACGTCGGCCTGATCGAAAAGGGCCAGCGGCTGCTGCACGGCGCCAAGCACGCCTACGAAGCGATGGGCGCCGTAGGAATGCCCGAACCGATGCCGTCCTTCGACTCCCTGATGCGCCCTTACGACCGGCGTGCGGACTGCATCAACCACGGTGAGGGATCCGCCACCGTGATCCTGGAGAGCCGGGAACACGCCGAACGGCGCGGCGCCCACCTCTACGGCCAGGTGCTCGCCGCCGCCATGACCCGCGACGGCCTGGCCAACCCGCTCTCGGCCGACGACTCCGGTGCCCAGCTGGTCAGGGCCGTCCGCCTGTGCCTGGGTGACCGCTGGCGGATCGGGCAGGTGCCGTACATCAACGGCTCGAGTGACGGCGACGCGGTCGTCACCGCCATGGAGGCCAACGCCGTCCGCGAGCTGTACGGCCCCGACTCCACCGTGCTGCTGTCCTCCCAGGAAGGTTGCTTCGGCCACCACGGAGCGGCCTCCGGCTGCGTGGGCCTCGGCCTGACCCTGATGATGATGGAGTTCGGCGAGGTGTGCCCCACGGCCAACTGCGAACAGCCCGCGGACGGGCTCTCGTTCGACCCCGTCCCCGGCACCCGCACCCGTCCCCTCGACTTCGACCACGCGCTCAGCTTCAACTACCAGATCGGTGGCGTGAAGCACGCGATGCTGCTGGGCGGCCCGGACGCCACCTGAGTCCGTACACCCCCGCGGCGATCTCCACCCCACGGCCCCCCACGGCCCCCACCCCGGGCCGAGCACCACCCACGGAGACCCCGATGAGTCAGCACACCCCCGCTCCCAGCCGTTCCCCCGGCCGCATCGCCATCGTCGGCATGGGCTGCCGGCTTCCCGGTGACATCGACTCGCCCGCCGCCCTGTGGCGGCTGCTGGCCGAGGGACGCGACGCCGTCGCCGAACCGCCCGCCGAGCGCGCCGCGCTCTGGGCGGCCGACCCCATCACGACCGCCCGGCCCGAGTCCGCGCCGCCCGTCCGCGGCGGATACCTGCGCGATGTGTCCGGTTTCGACGCCGACTTCTTCGGCGTCTCCGGACGCGAGGCCGACATCCTAGACCCCCAGCACCGGTTACTGCTCGAAGTGGCCTGGGAGGCCCTGGAACATGCCGGAATGCCGCCCGACCGGCTCGGCTCCACCGCCACCGGCGTCTTCGCCGGGCTCAGCTACAACGACTACATGAACCGGCTCGACCGGCACCCCCGCGAGCTGGAGGGCTCAGCCCTCGCCAACGGGCACTGCGTCGCCACCGGCCGGATCTCCTACCTCCTCGGCCTCCACGGCCCCTCCATGGCCCTGGACACCGCGTGCTCGTCCTCCCTGGTCGCCGTCCACCTGGCGGTCCAGGCGCTGCGCGCCGGGGAATGCGATCTGGCCCTGGCCGGCGGGGTCACCCTGATGTTCGAGCCGCGGATCACCCGCTCCTTCGACCGGATGGGCATGCTCTCGCACACCGGCCACTGCCACGCCTTCGACGCCGCCGCCGACGGATTCGTCCGCGGCGAGGGCTGCGGCATCGTCGTCCTCAAACGCCTCACCGACGCCGTGCGCGACGGGGACCGGATCCTGGCCGTGCTGCGTGGCTCGGCCGTCAACCAGGACGGCCACTCCGACGGGCTCGCCGCGCCCTCGGCCACCGCCCAGCGCGCCCTGTACGAGGAGGCGCTCGGCCGCGCCGGGGTCGACCCCGCCGACGTCGGGATGGTCGAGGCCCACGGCACCGGCACCCCCGTCGGCGACCCGGTCGAATTCGCCAGCCTCGCCCAGGTCTACGGAACCGGCCGCGACCGCTGCGCCCTCGCCTCGGTCAAGACCAACCTGGGCCATCTGGAGCCCGCAGCCGGGGTCACCGGCCTGATCAAGGCCGTGCTGTGCCTGGGCCGTGGACTCATCCCGCCCAATTTGCACTTCACCCGGTGGAATCCCACCATCGACGCCGACGGCACCCGCCTCTTCATCCCCCGCGAACTCACCCCCTGGCCGGTGCGCACCGGCCCGCGGCTGGCCGCCGTGTCCTCCTTCGGCTTCTCCGGGACCAACGCCCATGTGGTGCTGGAACAACCCCCCGCCGCCCCCGCACCCGCCTCCCGCACCGCACCGCGCACCCGGCCCGCCACCCGCGCCGTACCGCAGGTGTTCCTCGTCCCCGCCGGCTCCCCGGCCGCGCTGCCCGGCGCCGCGCGGCGGATGGCGGACTGGCTGGAGGGCGACGGCGCGGACACCCCGCTGCGCGACATCGCCCACACCCTGGCGATGCGCCGCGGCGCCGGCCGCGGACGGCTCGGCGTCACCACCGCCTCCCGCGCCGAACTCGTCGGCGCCCTGCGGGCGTTCGCCACCGGTCAGGCCCACCCCGCCGTGGTCACCGGCGCCGTGGGCGCCGAGGTCTCCCGCCGGCCGATCTGGGTGTTCTCCGGACAGGGTTCCCAGTGGCCCGGCATGGGACGGCGGCTGCTGGAGAGCGAACCGGCCTTCGCCGAGGCGCTCGCCGAAGCCGACGCCCTCATCGCCGCCGAGTCCGGATTCTCGGTGCTCGACATCATCCGCTCCGGCGCTCCGGTGACCGGCTGCGACCGGGTGCAGCCCGTGCTGTTCGCCCTGCAGACCGCGCTCGCCGCCACCTGGCGCGCCCACGGCGTGGAGCCCGCCGGGGTCATCGGCCACTCCATGGGCGAGGTCGCCGCCGCCGTGGTGGCCGGGGCGCTCTCCCCGGCCGACGGGGCCAAGGTGGTCTGCCGCCGCTCCAGGCTGCTCACCCGCGTCGCCGGGAGCGGCGCCATGGCCACGGTGGGCCTCGGCGCCGACGAGGTGCAGGCCGAACTCGACACCGGCGGCGCCGCGGCAGCGGTCACCGTCGCCGTCATGGCCGCACCCGGCTCCACCGTGGTGGCCGGGGACACCGCCCAGGTCGAACGGCTCGTGGCCGGCTGGCAGGCCCGCTCCGTGCCCGCCGCGCTGATCGCCGTGGACGTCGCCTCGCACTCACCCCAGGTGGACCCGCTCCTGGCCGGTCTGCGCACCGCCCTCGCCGACCTCACCCCCCGCCGCCCGGACGTGCCCTTCTACACCACCGTCCTCGACGATCCGCACACCCCGCCCGCCTTCGACGCCGACTACTGGTGCGCCAATCTGCGCCACCCGGTCCGGTTCTCCGCGGCCGTCGCCGCCGCCGCGGCCGACCGCCACCTGGTGTACGTCGAGATATCCCCCCACCCGGTCATCACCCACCCCGTCCTGCGCGGTCTTGCCGGTCTGGTGGAGGACCCCGTCGTCCTGCCCACCCTCCGCCGTGAGGAGGACGAGCCGGCCACCTTCCGGACCCATCTGGCCGCGCTGCACTGCGCGGGCGTCCCCGTCGACTGGTCGGTGCTGTACGCGGACGCCGCCCTCGCCGACGTACCACCCATCACCTTCGACCGCACCCGCCACTGGGCCGACGCCCCGCTCTCCGCGCCCTCCGACGACCCGCCCGGCGCGAGCCCGGCCGGTGCGCTGCCCGGCGCGCACCTGGAGATGCCCGGCGAACCCGTCCGCCACTCCTGGCGCGCCCGCACCGGCACCGCGGCCCTGCCCTGGCTCGCCGACCACCGGGTGCACGACGCCCCCGTCCTGCCCGGCGCGGCCTCCTACGCCCTCGCCCTCACCGCTGCCTGCGAGGTGTTCGGCGCCGAGCCCGAGGAGGTCGAGGTCACCGATCTGCACTTCCGCGAACTGCTGCGGCTCGCCGACCGCACCGACCTCTCCACCACGGTGACCCTCGCCGCCGCCGACCGCGCCGAATGCGAGATCTTCGGACGCGACGAGGACGGCGCCTGGGTGCGGCAGGCCACCGCGGTGCTCCGCGGACTCGCCGCACCGCAGCGCCCGCGCGCCGCCTCCGTCCGGACCCTCGCCCTGCGCCATCCGCTGCCCGTCGAGGCCGACGCCCTCTACGCCAATCTGCGGGCCCGGGGCGTGGCACACGGACCGGCCTTCCAGGGCATCACCGAGGTGTCCGCCTCCCGCCACGGCAACAGCTTCTGGGCCCGGGTACGGATCCCCGAGGACGCCCGCGCCCCCGGACACGGCCTGCGCATCCACCCCGTCCTCGTCGATCTGTGCGCCCAACTCCTCGTCGCCGGGCTGCTCGACGAGGACGACCGGCGGCTGCTGCTGCCCGCGCGGATGCAGAGCGTACGCGTCCTCGGCGACCCCGAGGCCGCCGTGTACTGCCATGCCCGCCTCGCCGAGACCACCCCCGGGGCCACGATCGGGCACGTCCGCCTGCTCGACGCGGACGGCCGGCCGGTGCTGGCCGTCGACGGGCTGCGGATCGTCCACAGCGCCGCGGACCGCACGGCCGAGGCCGACCAGTGGTTCCTCGAGGTCGGCTGGCGGCGCGCCACCCGGCCCGCGGCCACCCGGCGGCCGGGACGCTGGCTGATCGTCGGAGAGGCGGACGGCACCGCCCGCCCGGTGGCCGCCGCCCTGCGCAACGCCGGCGCCACCGCCCGGGTATGGGAGGCACCCCTGGCCGACCAGGGGCTCGACGCCTTCCGTGACGCCCTCACCACCCGGCTCACCCGTCCCGGAGAACCGCCGCGCGCCGTGGTGCTGCTGTGCGGCCCGCGCCCCGCCGACGGCGGCGCGGAGGACGGGCTGCGCCGCACCCGCCGGGTGCTCGCCGCCGCCCAGGCGCTCACCGCCCGCTTCCCCGACCCGCCCCGCCTCTACGCCGCCACCTGCGGCGCCCGCACCGTGACCCCCGGGGACCTGGCCGACCCCGGACAGAGCCCGCTCCGCGGACTCGTGCGGGTGCTCGCCCTGGAACACCCCGAGCTGCGGGCCACCTTGGTGGACACCGATCCGGCCGCCCCCGACGAGCTCGCGGAAACCCTCGCCGCCGAACTCCTCGCCGACGGTCCCGAGGAGGAGATCGCGCTGCGCGACAGCGCCCGCTACACCGCCGAGCTGGACTACGCGCCCCTCACCGACACCGAGCGCACCACCGCCTCGGCCCGCACCGTGCGCTGCGGCACCGACGGCTTCCGGCTGCGCGCCGGCCGCCTCGGCGACCTCGACAGCCTGGAGCTCACCACCACCCCCCGCCGCCGGCCCGGGCCCGGTGAGGTGGAGCTGCGGGTGCTCGCCGCGGGCCTGAACTTCCGCGACGTCCTCACCGCCATGGGCCTGCTCCCCGGCGACGAGAACATCCGCTACCGGCTCGGCTTCGAATGCGCGGGCGAGGTGAGCGCGGTGGGGCCCGGTGTCGGCCATCTCCGCGCCGGTGACCGGGTGGTGGCGGCCGATGTGCACGGTGGCGCCTTCGGATCGTTCACCGTCGTCCCGGCCGACCGCACCGCACCCCTCCCCGAGGGCCTCGCCCCGGACACCGCCGCCGGGCTGCCGATCGCGTTCCTCACCGCCTGGTACGCGCTGCGCCATGTCGGCCAGGTGGCCGCGGGGGAGCGGGTACTGATCCACTCGGCCACCGGCGGCACCGGGCTCGCCGCCATCGCGGTCGCCCGGCTGCTGGGCGCCGAGGTGCTGGCCACGGCGGGCAGCGAGGAGAAGCGGCGCTTCCTGCGGGCCATGGGCATCGCCCGTGTGATGGACTCCCGGTCGCTGGACTTCCGCGACGAGGTCAAGGAGGCCACCGGAGGCGAGGGCGTCGACGTCGTGCTCAACTCCCTCGCCGGATCGGCCATCCGGGCCGGGCTGGAGTGTCTGCGCCCCTTCGGCCGCTTCGTCGAACTCGGCGTCCGCGACATCCTCTCCGACGCCCCGCTCGGGCTCTCCCCGCTGCGCCACAACATCACCTTCTCCACCGTGGACCTGAGGGAGCTGCAACTGGCCCGCCCGCAGGTGTACGCCGCAATGCTGCGCGAGGTGCTCGCCGCGATCGCCGAGGGCCGTCTCAAGCCGCTGCGCTGCACCACCTATCCGCTGGCGGAGGTCACCGACGCGTTCCGGCGGATGGCCGGTGCCCGGCACATCGGCAAACTGGTGCTGACCATCCCGCAGGAGGGCGAGCTCGACGCCGTCCTGCCCGACGGACCGCTGACGGTACGCGAGGGCGGTACGTACATCGTCACCGGCGGCCTGCGCGGTCTCGGGCTCGCCACCGCGTGCTGGCTGGCCCGGCAGGGCGCGGGCCACCTGGTGCTGAGCGGGCGTACCGCACCGGCCGGCGCCGCCGCGCGGACGCTCGCCGAACTCTCCGCCGCCGGCACCAGGATCACCGTCGTCACCGGCGACATCAGCCTCCCGGGCACGGCCGACCGGCTCGTGGCCGCCGCCACCGCCGCCGAAGGGGCGTCGTTGAGCGGTGTCGTCCACAGCGCGATGGTCCTCGACGACGCGGCCGTGGCCAACATCCGCGAGGACCAGCTGGGCCGCGTATGGGCGCCGAAGGTCACCGGGGCGTGGCGGCTGCACCGGGCCACCGAGGGACACCGGCTCGACTGGTTCGCGGTGTACTCCTCGATGGCCTCGCTGCTCGGCAATGCCGGACAGGGCGCCTACGCGGCCGCCAACGCCTGGCTGGACGGCTTCGCCGCGTGGCGCTCGGCACACGGCCTGCCCACCCTCGCGGTCAACTGGGGCCCGTGGGGCGAGACCGGAGTGGCCACCGGCTTCGCCGACCGCGGCTATCAGACGATCCCCACCGAGCAGGGGCTCGGCGCGCTCGGCACCCTGCTGGCCCATCGGCGGGTGCAGACCGGTGTGATCCCCGGCGAACCGGCCACCTGGATCCCCGCCGCCGGCCGCCGGTCCGCCCTGTTCGCGCCGCTCCTCCCCGGCGACGACACTCCGGTGGCGGCCCGGGAGAGCACCGACGACATCCGCGCCCGGCTGGCCGCACTCCCCGCGGGGCCGGCCCGCCGCACCGCGCTGGAGTCCTATCTCACCGACCACATCCGTGCCGTGCTGCGGCTCAGCAGCGCCACCCTCGATCCGCAGACCCCCCTGAGGTCACTGGGGTTCGACTCGCTGCTCGCCATGGAGCTGCGGGTGCGCCTGGAGACGGGGCTGAACATCAAGCTCGCGGGCAACTTCGTCTGGCGCCATCCGACCCTGGAGGCCCTGGCCGCCGGGCTCGCCCAGCAACTGGGGCTCGATCCGGCCGACCGGCCGGAGGAGCGGCTGGGTGCCCCGGGCTGACGGGGCCGCGGGACCTACGGCATCACCGGCGGGCGTTCACGAACCGGCGTCCGGGCGATCCGCGCCAGGACGATCCGGGGAGGGACGATCCGGGGCGGGGCGGGCCCAGGCACTCACGCCCAGCTTGCCGGTGGTACCCAGGTCGACGTGGTCGGGCACGGTCTGCGCGTCCCTTCCGTCGCCGTTCGGCGCGATCCGCAGATAGCGCCCGTCGGCGGCGGGGCGCGTGGTGTCCGTCACCAGATTCCGCCACAGCAGACGCATCACCGCCCGTTCACCGGGCTTCAGCCGCACCGGCCCGGTGGCCGTCTCGAAGCCGTCGACGGTGGCGATGCCCGACGCCCCATGGCCGACCGTGACCTCCAGCGGCTCCAGGTCCTCGTCGAGGACCTGGACGGACGGATGGCCGTTCACCGTATAGACGTGTCTGCCGCAGTTCACCAGCTCGATCTGCTGCTCCCGCAGCCCCATCGCCGCGTTGGCCTCATCGGCCCGCAGCAGTACCCCCGAGTCGGGGCAGACCGGAGGCGCGGTGGGGGCGGCGGTGTCCGGGGAGACGGCGAGGCCCGACGGGCGGGACGTGGCCTCGTCGGGCACCGCGGCGACTCCCGAGGAGGTCTGCGTACCGCATGCGCTGAGCAGACCGGCCGCCGCGAGGGAGCCGAGCAGCCGTCTTCGGCGGCGCCGGGTGGCGCTCCGGAAAAGGGGCGCCCGGGGTGTCTCGATCGCATCTTTGTCCATGCGGCTCATCCTGCCCCAACCCCGGGCGGGATGAGCCGCATTGGACCCGGCGCCCCGGCTACAGCGTCACGACATCCGCCGTGGCCACCGGCTTTCCGCTGACGAACGACTGATTGGCCGCGAGCCCGGTGACCAGCGCCAGCGCCCCGTCCTCCTCGGTGGCCCGCAGGCGTGAGGCGTCCGAGGCGTCCACGGCCGCCGTTCCGGTGGCCGCCGCCGGATCCACCGGGCCGTACAGCACATCCAGCATCCGCTCGTCCCCGCCGCCGTGTCCCGCGTGGTCGAACGCCGGCAGCTCCACCTCCCGCGGCGGCTCCCACAGCGGCCGCAGCACCAGCCGCGGACCGCCCGCGTTGGCCAGGGCCTGGTCGCCGTGGATGGTGCCGCGGCCGGAGGAGGTGCCCAGCAGCGACGGCTGCCATGTGCTCTCCTCGACCTCCAGCTCCAGCCGGCCCCGGGTGCCGTTGAACATCACCCGGTAGCCCTCCCAGGGGGAGTAGGCGGTCAGGTGGTACGTCATGGTGGCGCCGGTGTCATAGCGGACCAGGAGGGCCATGTCGTCCTCGATGGTGATGCCGTCGCCGAACACATTGCGGTCGCGGTGGTAGCCGTCCACGCCCTCGGCGTCCAGATACAGCGAGCGCAGCGCGTCGTTCTCGGCGAGCTCCAGCGCGAACGGGTCGTCCTGCGCGGCGGCGGCGCCGTGCGCCCGCTCGTACTCGCGCCGGTAGCCGCTGCGCTCGCCCGCCGCACGGCCGTAGAAGCCGAGTCGGCCGTAGCCGAACACCTCCGCCGGCCGGGCCCCCAGCCACCAGTTGACCAGGTCGAAGTGGTGACTGGACTTGTGCACCATCAGCCCGCCGCTGTGCTCTTTCTCGCGATGCCAGCGGCGGAAGTAGTCGGCCCCGTGCCGGGTGTCCAGCAGCCATTCGAAGTGCACCGACAGCACCTCGCCGATGGCGCCGCCGGACAACTGCCGGTGGACCTCCTCGTGCACCGGGTTGAAGCGGTAGTTGAAGGCGACCGCCAGATGGTTGCCGGTCTCCTGGACCGTCTCCAGGATGCGACGGCACTTGGTCGCGTCGGTGGTCATCGGCTTCTCGGTGACCACCCGGCAGCCGGCTCGCAGCGCGGGCACGACAAACGCGTCGTGCAGCGCGTCCACGCAGGTCACCACCACCTCCTGGATATCGTCCGCGCGTAGCCTCCGCTCGAACTCCTCGGGACTCCAGGCGGCGGCCTCCGGCTCGCCCGCCTCCTTCAGCAGTCGCTGGTGGTGGGCGATGCGCACCGGGTTCGGATCACACAGCGCGGCGACCCTCAGATGCGGGCGGCGGGCCAGCGCCTCGGTGAACATCTGGGCCCGGGAGCCGGTGCCCACCACCACGGCCCGGGACGGGGTGCTGCCGACGGTCATGCGTCCTCCAGCGGGAACAACGATTCAATCCGAAGTCGATCAACGCGTGCGCAGGATAGGACGATCGGCGGCCCGCCACCACGGGGTGGGACACGCGGCGCCGGGGACCCGACGCGAGCGGGGGTGCGTCTGCGGGCCCTGTGCAAGGATGAAATATGCGGACTTGATCTCCAGGGTCTCGGGAGGGCGACGGGCCATGATCGACATCGAGGAGTCACTGCGCGAGATGATGGAGTGCGAGGGCGCGCTGGCGGCCTCGCTCGTGGACTATCTGAGCCGGATCACCCTGGGCGCCGTCCAGACCCCGCGCGGTCCGGACCTGGAGAAGGTGGCCTACGGGGACACGGATGTCATGCGGGCCAAGCTGTCCACTCTGGAACTGCTCGGCTACGACCCGGATCGTCTCGAGGACATCCTGGTCACGCTGGACAGCGAGTACCACCTGATCCGTCCGCTCAGCCAGCGCACCCGCCAGGGTGTATTTCTCTACCTGGTGGCCGACCGGGCGCGGGTGGATCTGGACGCCGCGAGGGCGGCGATGCGGGCTGTGGCCCACCGGCTTGATGTGTGACCGTGGTACGGGGGCCGATATGACCCGTGGCGCTCGGCCAGGAGCGTCGCGGTGAGCGATGCGTGGGCGAGGCGTCACGCACCGCGCCGATGTGTATCGGAGACCGGGACGGTCCCCGATCGTGTGCCACCAGGCTTCACGATCCGAGGGTGATGAATGGTAGGAAGGGTGCGTGGTCGGAGTTTTCGGTCGGTCAAGACCTGCCCCACACCCTCTCTCCCGGAAGCGCTTCCGTTCGTTCTTGAGCATGCGCAGCTTGAGCGTACGCAGCATCGCCGGGCAGGTTTTCGCTGTTCAAGTGCTGCTTGTCGGCCTGCTCATCGCCGCGGCCACGACGGCGCTCATCCTCCAGGCGCGTAACGACAGCGAGCAGGAGGCCGTCCGCCGCGCGACCGCCGTGGCCCAGACCTTCGCCACCTCCCCGGGGATCGCGTCCGCGATGGGCACGGAGAATCCGACCGCCCAGCTGCAGCCGCGGGCCGAGGAGACCCGTAAGCGGGCACATCTGGACTTCGTGGTCGTGGCGAACACCAAGGGCATCCGCTACACCCACCCCAGGCCGGAGTTCATCGGCAAGGAACTCGTCGCCGACTGGCGGCCCGTGGTGAAGGGCAAGATCGTCACCGAGTCCGTGCAGGGGCCCCTCGGCCGGGAGGTCCAGGCCACCGTCCCGATTCCCCGGGGCAACGGCACCGTGGCCGGTGTGGTGTGCGCCGGAATGACCGCAGCGGATGTGAGCGGCCGGGTCGAGCGCCAGCTGCCGCTGGTCTTCGGCTCCGCCGCCGGTGCGCTCGCGCTCGCCACCGGCGGGACGGCGCTGGTCGGCGGGCGGCTGCGGCGCCAGACGCGAGGGCTCGGCCCCGCCCAGATGACCCGCATGTACGAGCACCACGACGCCGTCCTGCACTCCGTGCGGGAAGGGGTGCTGATCGTCGACAGCCACGGCCGCCTCGTCCTCGCCAACGACGAGGCCGGCCGGCTGCTCGATCTGCCCCGGGACGCCGAGGGCCGCCCCATCACCGAACTCGGCCTCGAGCCGCGCACCGCCGAGCTGCTCGCCTCGGGCCGGGTCGCCACCGACGAGGTGCACCTGGCCGGGGACCGGCTGCTCGCCGTCAACCAGCGACCCACCCGGTGGGACGGCGGGATGTCCGGAAGCGTCGCCACGCTCCGTGACTCCACCGAACTGCGCGCGCTGTCCGGCAAGGCCGAAGTGGCGGAGCGGCGGTTGAGGCTGCTCTTCGAGGCGGGCTCGAAGGTCGGCACCACCCTCGACATCGTGCGGACTGCCGAGGAGCTGACCCAGTTCGGTGTCCCGTGGTTCGCCGACTTCGCCACCGTCGACCTCGTGGACCCCGTGCTGCGCGGTGACGAGCCCGCGGGCAGCGCCATGCGCCGCACCGCCACCTCTGGCATCCGGGCCGACCATCCGCTGTGGCGGGTCGGCAAGATGATCACCTACGCCGGCGGCGTGCCCCAGGCGCTGGGCTTCGGCGCGGGCCGGCCGGTGCTCGAGGCGGACCTGCGGGCGTATGAGGGATGGCAGGAGCAGGACCCCGAACAGGCGACGAAGATCGTCAAGTACGGCATCCACTCGATGATCACCATCCCGCTGCGGGCCAGGGACGTCACCTTGGGCATCGCCACCTTCTGGCGCTCCGAGCAGTCCGAACCGTTCGACGAGGACGACGTGGCGCTCACCGAGGAACTGGTCGCCCGCGCCGCGGTCGCCATCGACAACGCCCGCCGCTACACCCGCGAACACGCCATGGCGGCCACCCTCCAGCGCAGCCTGCTGCCCCAGGGCCTGCCCGACCAGGACGCCCTGGACGTGGCCCACCGCTATCTGCCCGCCCAGGCCGGAGTCGGCGGCGACTGGTTCGACGTCATCCCCCTGCCCGGCGGCCGGGTCGCCCTCGCCGTCGGCGATGTCGTCGGCCATGGACTGCACGCCGCCGCCACCATGGGCCGGCTGCGCACCGCCGTGCACAACTTCTCCGCCCTCGACCTGCCGCCCGATGAGCTCATCGCCCATCTCGACGAGCTGGCCAGCCGGTTCGACCAGGACCAGGCCGCATCGGGCACCGACGCCCCGGGGATCAGCGGCGCCAGCTGTCTGTACGCCATCTACGATCCGGTCTCCGGCCGCTGCACCGTGGCGGGCGCCGGCCACCCGGGCCCGGCGGTGGTCCTCCCGGACTCCACCGTGACCTTCCCCGACATCCCCCTCGCCCCGCCGCTGGGCCTGGGCGGCGAACCCATCGAGACCGTCGAGCTGGAGCTGCCCGAGGGCAGCCGGCTGGCCCTGTACACCGACGGGCTGATCCGGGACTGCGGCCGGGACTTCGACGAGGGCCTCGGCGTCTTGCGCACCACCCTCGTCGGACTGTCCGAGGGCACACCGGAGGAGACCTGCCAGGCCGTCTTCGACACCATGACCTCCGCCCACCCCGGCGACGACATCGCCCTCCTGGTCGCCCGCACCCACCTGCTGGACCCCGGGCACGTCGCCGAATGGGAACTGCCCTCCGACCCCGCCGCGGTCGCCCGCATCCGCAACGAGGCCGCCGAGCAACTCACCGCATGGGGGCTGGAGGAGATCGCCTTCACCACCGAACTCATCCTCAGCGAGCTGATGACCAACGCCATCCGCTACGGATGCGCCCCCAGCCGCGTCCGGTTGCTGCGCGCCCGCACCCTCATCTGCGAGGTGGCCGACGGCTCCAGCACCTCCCCGCACCTGCGCCGCGCCGCCACCACCGACGAAGGCGGCCGAGGGCTCTTCCTCGTCGCCCAGTACGCGCTGCGCTGGGGGACCCGCTACACCCCCAATGGCAAGATCATCTGGGCTGAGCAGCCCCTGACCGACCCGATGCTCCCGCTGGCCGACACCGAGGGTGAGGACCTCCTCGACCAGTGGGACGACATCCCCGGCTGACCCCGCCGCCCCGGACGGCCGCCGACGAGCTCCGCCGACGGCCCGCCGGACGGACCCTGGGCTGGTCACCGGCGGCGTCCGATTGGCGCTGAAGCGGGGTCAGACGACACCCTCATGGCGTAAAGCGCCGCTCACCACGGGCCGTTGGGCCCGGCGGCGTGATGGGCTATGGAGGAATGCGGCATGCGCAAGAGGCTGCGGGAGCGGCTGCGGTACTGGTTCGACGGGACGATGGACCGTGGCACCCCGGCGCTGATCGGCTGGCTGGGGCTGGCCTCCTTGGCGTTGATCACCCTGGTCTCCGCGGCGGTGGTCGCCTTCGCCCACAAGGACACCAAGGACAACGGCGGTTGGCTCGGTGTCGTCTGGATGAGCCTGCTGCGGACCCTCGATCCGGGCACGATGGGCGGGGACACGGGCCGGCCGCTGTTCCTGGTCCTCATGCTCACGGTGACCATCGGCGGAATCTTCATCGTCAGCGCGCTGATCGGTGTGATGACCACCGGGCTGGAGGCCCGGATCCAGGAGTTGCGCAAGGGCACCTCACGGCTGATCGAGCAGGGCCACACCATTGTGCTGGGCTGGTCGGAGCAGGTCTTCACGGTGATAGCGGAGCTGGCGGAGGCCAACCAGAGCGAACGGCGCTCATGTGTGGTGATCCTCGCCGACCGGGACAAGGTCGACATGGAGGACGAGATCCGGCGCCGCATCCCGGACACCGGGAAAACCCGGGTGATCTGCCGCTCCGGGAATCCGCTGCAGCGCGGCGACCTGGAGCTGGTGAGCCCGGACAGCGCCAAGGCCATCATGGTGCTGTCGCCCATCGGGGACGACAGCGACATCGACGTCATCAAGACACTGCTGCTGCTCAACGGCCGCACCTGGCCCGGGACGCGGCCCAATGTGGTGGCCGCCGTGCAGAGTTCGGCGAATCTGGCGGCCGCCCGGCTGGCGGCGGGGGACACCGCGCTGGTGATCGACGCCGATGACATCGCGGTCGGGCTGATCGTGCAGTCCCACCGCCAGTCCGGTCTGTCCACCGTCTTCAATGAACTGCTCAGCTTCATCGGCAACGAGATCTACCCCTGGCACGCGCCCGCACTGACCGGCGCCACCTACGGGGAGTCGCTGAACGCCTTCGAGCTCGGTGTGCCCATAGGTGTGCAGCGCGCGGACGGCGAGGCGCTGGTCAACCCCGCCATGGACACCGTGATCGAGCGCGGGGACCGGCTGCTGATGGTCGCCGAGGACGATCTGCTCATCAAGATGGCGGCCGCCCGGCCCCGGATCGCGCGCTCGGCGATGGCCACGGCCGCGTTCCGGCCGCCGGTACCGGACCGGACCCTGCTGATCGGCTGGAACTCCCGCGCGGAGAAGATCATCGCGCAGCTCGACCTTCTGGTGAAACCCGGCTCGGTGGTGGACATCGCCGCCCCGCGCCCGCCCAGGGAGGAGGCGAACCGCGAGCTGAAGAACCTCACGGTCGGCTTCAAGCACTGCGAACCCACCCGCCGCCCGTCGCTGGAGGCACTCGGGCTGGACGACTACCGCCATATCGTGGTGCTGACGGACGACGGGATAGACCCCGGACGGTCCGACGACCGCACCCTGGTCACCCTGCTCCACCTGCGCGACATCGAGATCCAGCTCGGCGATCCGTACTCGATCGTCACCGAGATGCACGACGACGCCAACCGCGAGGTCGCGCAGGTCACCAAGGCCGACGACTTCATCGTCTCCACCAAGGTGATCAGCCTTCTGCTGACCCAGCTCACCGAGAACCGTCACCTGTACGCGGTCTTCGCCGACCTCTTCGACCCACAGGGGTCCGAGATCTACCTCAAACCCGCGCCCAGCTATCTGATACCCGGCGCGGAGGCCAACTTCGCCACCGTCATCGAGGCCGCCCGTCAGCGCGGTGAGACGGCCATCGGCTACCGGCTGGCCCGGCAGAGCCATGAGCCACCGCTCTACGGCGTCCACCTCAACCCGTCCAAGACCGCACCGCTGACCCTGGAGGAGGGCGATACGGTCGTGGTCCTGGCCGAGGACTGAACGAGGGGCGGACGTCAGAGCGCGCGATGGGCGCCGGGGGTGTGGCCGAAGGCCCGGCGGAAGACATCGATGAAGGCGCTGCTGGACGCCCAGCCGCACCGATGGGCGACCGCCGTGACCGGGACGCCCTCGGCCAGCAGTCGCAGGGCGTGATGCAGCCGCAGCTGGGTGCGCCACTGCGGGAAGGTCATCCCCAGTTCCGCCGCGCACAGCCGGGTCAGGGTGCGCTCCCCGACCCCGACCGCGGCCCCCAGCTGCCGCAGGGTCCGGTTGTCCGCCGGGTCGTCGTGGAGGAGGGCGCACACCGCGGCCAGGCGGGGGTCCCCGGCGGTGGGCACATGCACCGGCTGCTCGGCACAGTGGCGGAGCTGATCGAGCAGTACGGCCCTCAGTCGGCGGCGTTCGGCGCCGGCGTCCGCCGGCCGCGCGGTGTACTCGATGATCAGCTCGCGCAGCAGCGGGCGGACGCCGAGGACCGCGGGCTGCTCCAGCCGCAGCGGATTGTCCGCCACCGCCAGCCCCACCATATGGAGGTCGGTGGCGCCGTACGCGCGGTGCTCATGGACGGTCCCGGCCGGAATCCACAGCGCCCGGTTGGCGGGCGCGATCCAGCTGCCCGCGTCGGTGGTGACGGCCAGCACCCCTCGCCCGGCGTAGACGATCTGGTGCTCGTCATGCCGATGAGCGTCGATGCCGCCACCGGCGGGCAGCGGACGCAGGCCCGTCGTCGCCTGGGGAGTGTGGCGGATTCTCGGCATCGGACGCCATTTTATCGGCCGCCGGGCTCTTGGCAGGGCCGTCAGCGGACGGTCAGCCCGCCGTCCACGTTCATGATGGTGCCGGTGGTCCAGCCGGCCTGCGGGGAGGCGAGGAAGGCCGCCGCGGCGGCCACCTCGTGGGGTTCACCGACGCGGCCCAGGGGATAGGCGTCCCGGGTGCGGCGGTCGTGGCCGTCGCGCTCCTCGGCGCTCATCGGGCCGAGAAAGTCCCGTTCGTAGGTGGGGGTGCGTACGGCGCCGGGAGCGATGCCGTTGACCCGGACGCCGGAGGGGCCCAGCTCATTGGCGAGGGCCCGGGTCATCGCGTTGATGGCGCCGCGGGTGGCGGAGTAGGCCGCGGACGGGCGCTCGGCGACCATCTTGTGCGCCCAGTAGCTGCTGATGTTGATGATGCTGCCGCGGCCCTCTACGAGCGCGGGCAGCAACGCCTGGGCGAGGAGGAAGGGCACCCGGACATTGAGATGGAGCATGGCGTCGAAGGATTCGGCCGAGGTCTGGGCGAGCGGGCTGAAGTGTGCCGTGCCCGCGTTGTTGACCAGGGTGTCCACCCGTTCGGTGAGCGCGAGCACCTGACGCGCGGCGGTGGTCACGGCGCCGGGGTCGGCCAGGTCGACGGAGAGGGTGCGTACGGTGGTGCCGTGTCCGGCCAGGGTGTGCCGGGCCCGGTCGAGCTTCTCCTGGTCCCGGGCGAGCAGCACCAGATCGGCGCCCTCGGTGGCGAAGGCGTCCGCGATGGCATAGCCGAGGCCCTCACTGCCCCCGGTGATCACCGCGGTGATGCCGTCGAGATGGCTCATGGCCCTGGCTCCTGTTCGGTCGTGCGGCTGTGCGGTCGTACGGCTGGGACGTGTGGCGAGAGGCCGGTCGGGTAGGCGGCCGTGGTGCCGCTCGCTAAATGGACAGATCTTGTCCGTTTAGAGTTCAGCGTACGGAGGTGGACAGCTTCTGTCCACTTCTGACTAGGCTGGGGACATGACGGGCATGCCCTCCGCTCAGCGGCCCCCCAGACCGCCGCGCGCGGACGCGCGGCGCAACGCCGCCCGCGTCCTGGCCGCCGCACGCCAGGCGGTGGCCGTCCATGGCTTCGACGTCAGCTATCACGAGATCGCGCGGCTGGCCGGTGTCGGCGTCGGCACGGTCTACCGTCGCTTCCCCGAGCGGGAACAGCTGCTGGAAGCCGTCCTCCTCGACGTGCTCGGCGAACTCGCCGACAGCGCCGAACAGGCCCTGGGCGAGGACGAGTCCTGGCCGGCCTTCACCCGGTTCTTCACCGGCCTCGCCCTGCGCACGGGGGAGAACGCGGGGCTCTCGGACTCCCTCGACGATCGCGGCGGGCCCCAGGTGGCCGCCGCCCGCCGCACCCTGCTCGATCGCGTACGGCGGCTGACCGAACGCGCGCAGCGGGACGGCGTGCTGCGCGCCGATCTGTCCTGGCAGGACATTCCGTTCCTGGCCAAGGCGGCCGCCGCCGGAGCCTGTGTGCTGGACATCCCGGCCGACCGGCTCCAAGTCGAACGGTGTGTCACGGTCGTCCTCGACGGAATGCGCGCACCGGCGGGTACCCCACTGCCCGGCCGGCTCTGATCACACATCCGTGCCGCACACTGGGGTGTCATGGAGCTGCAGATCACCGCCACCTCGCCCGAGCATCCGGCGTCGCTGCTCGATCTGCCGTGGAACATCCCGCTGGAGGACTGGCCGGAGGAGCACCTGGTCGCGCTGCCCCGGGGCATCTCCCGCCATGTCGTCCGCTTCGCGCAGGCGGGCGGCGAGATCGTCGCGGTCAAGGAGGTCGGCGAGTGGGCGGCCGTGCGGGAGTACGGGCTGCTGCGCGACCTGGACCGGCTCGCGGTCCCCGCGGTGGACGCGCTCGCGGTGGTGACCGGGCGCACCGACGAGCACGGCGAACCGCTGGAACCGGCGCTGATCACCCGCCATCTGGTGGGCTCGCAGCCGTACCGCTCGATGTTCCAGACGACCATGCGGCCGAGCACCATCCGACGGCTGCTCGACGCGCTCGCCGTGCTGCTGGTGCGGTTGCATCTGGCCGGGTTCGCCTGGGGCGACTGCTCGCTGTCCAACACCCTCTTCCGGCGCGACGCGGGCGCGTACGCCGCCTATCTGGTCGACGCCGAGACCGGGCAGATCCAGCCGAAGCTCACCAGCGGACAGCGGGAGTACGACGTCGAGGTGGCGCGGGTGAACATCGCGGGCGAGCTGATGGACCTGGAGGCCGGCGGTTCCCTGCACCCCTCGGTCGACCCGGTGCTCTTCGGCGAGGCCATCGCCGAGCGCTACTGCGACCTGTGGCATGAGCTGACCCGCCAGTCGGTCTATCCGCTCGCCCAGCGCCATGCCATCGACCAGCGCGTCCGGCGCCTGAACGACCTCGGGTTCGACGTGGCGGAGATGCAGATCGAGCGCTCACCCGGCGGCGACACCGTCACCTTCGTACCCAAGGTCGTCGACGCGGGCCACCACCAGCGGCAGTTGCTGCGGCTGACCGGACTGGACGCCGAGGAGAACCAGGCCCGCAGCCTCCTGAACGACCTGGAGACCTGGATGGCCACACAGGACGACTACGCGCCCGGCGATCCGCTCGGCGCGCGCCCGGAGGTGCTCGCCCACCGGTGGGTCCGCGATGTCTTCCGGCCCACCGTGCGGACCATTCCCAAGGATCTGCGCGGTGCCACCGACACCGCGCAGATCTACTACGAACTGCTCGAACACCGCTGGCTGTTGTCCGAGCGGGCCGGGCGTGACGTGGGCCTGGACGCCACCGTCGAGGACTACATACGAACCGTCCTGGCGGACCGGCCCCACGGCTGACCGCCCCGCGCCCCGGGCTCGGCCACCTCTCGGACCTGCCGGGCCGCCTGGGTCCCGCGGCGCCGCCCGCACACCCCTGCCGGGCCCGGTCCGCCGAAGGTCCGCCGGACCGGGCCCGGGCGCTGGCCTGCTGTTCACCAACCGGCGCCTCGCCGCGCCCGAGGCAGCCGCCATCAAACTGGTGAGCCGGGTCGTCGCCGCCGACCGGCTCGACGAGGAGGCCTGCGGGCGGCGGGGTTACTGCGGGAGGGGTCCACCGCGGCCCTTGCGCGCGCCCGCGGGCTCGTCGCCGCGGCCTGGCCGAATGGCCCCGCTGGCCCCGCCCATCGTGGCCGCCCCGGGGCGGGCTATCCCGCCGCGGCCGGCCGCGGCGGGAGCTCGAAGCGCAGCAGGGCCCCGGTCAGATGGGTGCGCAGCTCCGTCTCCGGCTCGATATGGCGGATCTCGCCCCCGTCGTCGATGACGGTTTCGGCCAGTGCGTCGATGATGTCGGGGACCTCGCGCAGCGGATCGCCGCACAGCGGACAGCTCTGGCCCGAGCGCGCGAGAAGCCCGTCCCGGTCACAGACGACCCCGGGGGCGGCGGCCTCCTCGTCCGCCGCCAGTGTGCCGATCGCGGCCAGCGACGCCGCCCACAGCGTCTCGTCCAGCCCCACGGCACTCGGCGGCCGCCCGGCCGCCTTGGCCTCCAGGATGTCGCCCACGAGCTGCCGTTGTTCCTGGTGGGCGTGGTCGGAGACGATCTTCTGCACCCGGTTCCTGATGTCCGCGGGGGTCGCGGTCTCACGGTCGACGGTGAAGTCGCCGATCAGCCGCTCCCGCAGGTCACGCGGGAGGAACTGAAGGAAATTCGGCACCTCGTAGGAGTGCCCGCCGACCACGAGCACATCGAAGGCCCGCCTCCCGAACAGCTGCTTGAGCTCGCCGATGAGCTTCCGGAAGTGGCGTTTGCTCAGCTCATCGGCCTTGTTGCGGACCCTGTCCTCGGCGAGCCCCGCAGCGTAGTCGGGCTTGCGCAGCGTACGGTCGCGGATCGCCTCCAGCTGCCGGGCCTGGTCGAGGTAGTGCTCCCAGATCTGGCCGGTCCCCCGGTCCACGATGACGGCGCAGGCGCGGTCGTACTCATCCAGCACGGCCAGCATGGGGCGGACGTACGGATCGGAGTCCACCACGATGCGCTCCCGGGTGGGGCGTGGCAGCCACACCTCCTCGTACACATCCTTGCCGCTGCAGGCGAAGACGGCGACGCCGCCGGGCTGGTGCGGCTCGAAGGCCAGCGACTTCTCCAGCTTCACGATGTCCTCGCGGAGCGAGAGCCGCGCGGCATGATCGAGCGAGCTGTCCAGTGAGAGCGGCCGGATGCCGTCCAGCAGACTGGCCACCCGGGTCATGAATGTGCTGCGGCCGGGCTGCTCGGGCAGCACGGGGACGTAGAGGGACACACACGGAAGACCGTTCCCGCTCAACCGCAGGACCCGGTCGACCTGCTCTTGCGTGATCATGGCCGCTCCTCGCCGCGACGGTGTGCCTCACTGCGCCTCATTCCAGGTAACGCGGTGGTCGCGGGAGAGGCAAACGCAACCCAGGGATCGACTCGCAACCGAGTTCAGGTTGGGGCTAGGCTCAGGGGAATTGGGCGCGGTGTGACCGCGATTCCCTGCGAGGCTTCCCGTCTGAATTGAACTGAACTCACATCGGTCCCTGGTTGGCGACACCATGCTCGGCACGATGGAGGGCCGATCGAGGGCAACACCGCCGCCGTCGCCGGTACGGACGATGCGCGGGAGAACCTCCGCCGGGCCGTGGAGGCGCGTATCCGCTGCCACGCCCGGCATCGGCTGGAGGCGTTCGACGGCAACCGCGAGGATCGGCAGCCTGGAAGAGCCCGGCCAGGAGCGGGGCCGCGCCGCCGTGGCACCTACGAGTGCGGGTTCCGCGAACCACCTACGGCGGCGCGTCGGCGGGGCGGCCACCCCGTGACCCTGGCCAGGCGGGGGCTCAGGACTGCGCGGTCAGCACCTTCCGGATGGACGCGATGACGCGCGGGGCCTCGTCGTTGAGGTAGAAGTGGCCGCCGGAGTAGACCTGGAGGTCGAAGCCACCGGTGGTGTGCTCGCCCCAGGCGCGGGCCTCCTCGACGCTCGCCTTGGGGTCGTCGTCCCCCACATGCGCGTGGATCGGCGTCGCCAGCTGCGGGCCGGAGGTGTAGCGGTAGGTCTCGGCCGCCTTGTAGTCGCTGCGGATCGCGGGCAGCACCATCCGGAGGATCTCGTCGTCGCCCAGGAGCTGGGTGTCGGTGCCGGCGAGCGCCTTCACCTCGGCGATCAGTCCGTCGTCGTCGCGGAGGTGGACGGACTCGTCTCGGTGGCAGGAGGGGGCGCGCCGCCCCGAGGCGAACAGCGCCACCGGGACCACGCCTTTCTGCTCCAGGCGCAGGGCGACCTCGAAGGCGAGGGTGGCGCCCATGCTGTGGCCGAAAAGCGCCACCGGCTTGTCCGTATAGGGCAGCAGCTCCGGTACCAGCGCGTCGGCGAGCTCGGGGATGTTGTCTATGCACTTCTCGTTGCGCCGGTCCTGGCGCCCCGGGTACTGCACGGCGAGCACATCGACCGCGGGCGAGAGCGCCTTGGAGACCGGGAAGTAGTAGGAGGCGGACCCGCCGGCGTGGGGCAGGCAGATGAGTCGCGTCGACGCGGCCGGCGCGGGGTGGAACTGCCTGATCCACAGGCTTGTGCCGGTGGGATGTGCGGTCACGTGATGTCCTTTCGCGCCGCTCGCTCTGCGGCGGCTGTCGTGTGGCTGTCGCGCGCGTGCCTCGGGTCGCGCGGAGACCAGTAGACCACTCTGCCGCTCCGGTCCGGCCTGCGACCACCCCTATTTAGGACGGGAGTCCCCTAGTATTTCCCTCGTGTCGGTCATGAGCGGCGCGCGGTGAGTCCGCCCCGTTCGGCGGTCCGCAGTGCCAGGGCCGCCAGTGCCTCGGGGGCGCCGGCCTGACCGCGGATCCCCGGGAAGGCGTTGATGTCCACGATCAGCGGGGCGCCGCCGCCCGCGTCGATCAGATCCACTCCGTAGACCTCCAGCGAGAACACCGAACCGACGTGGCGCACCGGATCCAGCCAGCCCGGTGGCAGCGCGTCCAGGGGGAGCGGCAGGCTCGGACCGCGGCCGCCCGCCGCCAACTCCGACCGGCGCAGCGCGGCGAACACCCGGTCCGCGATGACCCACAGCTTGTGGTCCCAGCCGTCGTTCGGGGTGAAGTCCTGCACCACCACGGGCTCATCCGCCCAGTCGGCGCTCAGGGCGCGCAGCCGTGCGGCGTCGTCGACGCGGGCCACCAGATCATGACGGCGGCTGTGGCGGCTCTTGACGACGACGGGGCGAGGCAGCCGCTCCGTCGTCAGCCCGGCGAGCGAGGCCACGGTACGGGTGGGGGCGAACGGCAGACCGGCGCGGAGCGCCAGTTCGGCCATCGCCGTCCGGTCCTGGCACAGTGCGGTGGCCGCGGCGGAGTTCACCACCGGGGCGCCGCGCCGCTCCAGAGACCGGGCGAGCGTCAGCGCGCGCGGCGTCCGGGCCTTCAGCAGATAGACATCGGCGAGTCTCCCGGCGTCGGCCGGCTCCTCCCCGGGGTCGGCCGGGGCCTGCGCCCCCGCCCCGTGGCCGCCCGGGTCGAGCGCCACCACCTCATGGCGGGGCGTCAGCAACTCAGCCGTGTCGGCGAGGAGTTGATGACCGGGGTCGGCGGTGATCAGACCGATCCTCATCGGCCGCCGCTCACCGTCGCGTTCATATCCGGCCCGTGACCACGGCGCGCGTTCATATCCGGCCCGTGGCCACGGCCGGGACCGGCTCCGGAGCCAGCACCGGCTCGGTGAGGGCGCCGACGAACGCCGCCCCGGAACGGGCGCCACCCCTGCGCGCCAACTCCAGTACCGCACGCCCCACCCGGGCCGCCGCGTCCGGCACCTCCTTGAAGCTGGGGAAGTCGTTCACATCGACGACCACCGGCCCGTCCGGGCCCAGCAGCACATCCACCCCGTACAGATCGAGGCCGTAGACCGCACCCACCTCGGCGGCGATGGCCGCCACTTCGGCGGACAGCCGTACCCGACGGCCGCGGGCGTCCCCGTCGGGGCTGAGCGGTGAGCTCCGCTCGGTCGCGTGCAACTCCCCGTCCACGCAGTACACCTTGAGGTCGATGCCCGAATTCGGCACATAGGGCTGGGCGATGAGCATGCCCTCCACGGCCAGTTCGGCGCGCAGCGCCCGCAGCCGGTCCGGCGTCGGCACCAGTCGCACGGCCCGCCCTGAGCTGCCGTCCGCGGGCTTGACCACCAGCGGGAACTCGGCCTCCGGTATCTCCTCCAGCGCCTCGGGCCGGGCCGCCGCGTAGGTGAGCGGCAAGGGCAGCCCCCGGCTGCGGCCGATCGCGGCCGCCAGCGCCTTGTCCCGTACGCCGCGGATGGCGCGGGCATCGTTGACGGTGGTCAGCCCGACCGCCGACGCGGCCTCCAGCAGCGTCAGGCCGGGGCCTCCGGACACCGTCTTGAGCACCCAGGCGTCATGGCTGCCCGCCCGCACCGCATCGGACATCCGCAGCAGGGAACGGCCCGGCCGGACCACGTCCACCTGGTGGCCCCAGGCGGAGAGCTGACGGATCACCTCACGGGGCATCCCGTCATGGCGATAGCGCTCCTCCACCAGAAAGCAGAGTCTCATCGGCCTTCTTCCTCGTCACCGGACAGGTTCCCGGGCTGCTGCCGAGAGTGTCCGGCGAGCCATGGCCTCCCAGGATGTCATCCGTCGTTCTTTTACGATCTCCTGGGCCAACCCATGGGTGTCAGTGGCCTGTTTATCGGGCTAAGGGTCCTTTACTCTGCTGAGTATGATGCTGACGCGCAGGGAACGGGAGATTCTCGCGCTGCTGCGGCGGGACCCGCTGGCCGGGGCCCAGTCCATCGCCGACGCCCTCGGGACCACCCGGGCCGCGGTCAACGTCCATCTCTCCAACCTGGGCAAGAAGGGCGCCATCCTGGGGCGCGGCTACATCCTGCGCCAGGAACACGCGGTGGTGGTCATCGGCGGGGCCAATGTGGACATCAAGGTGCGGAGCCTCGCATCCGTCGCGTACCGCACCAGCAATCCGGGCCGATCCCACACCAGCCCCGGCGGGGTCGCCCGCAATGTCGCCGAGAACCTCGCCCGGCTGGGCACCCCCACCCATCTCATCGCCGCCGTGGGTCAGGACCCGGCGGGGGAGCGGCTGCTGAGCGAGACCCAGGCCGCCGGGGTGCGCATCGACCATGTGCACCGCGGCCCGCATCCCACCGGCACCTATACGGCGGTGCTGGACTCCGACGGCGATCTGGTCGTGGCCATCGCCGACATGGCCGCCACCGACGCGCTGAGCCCCGAGCATCTGCACACCGCGCGTGAGCTCATCGGCCACGCCGGCCTGCTGGTGCTGGACGGGAACCTCTCCCCGCGGGTCCTCTCGTACGTCCTGGACCTCGCCGCCGCCACCGGCGTCCAGACCCTGATCGACCCGGTGAGCGTCCCCAAGGCGGCCCTGCTCGCCCCGCTGTTCGCCACCGGGCGGCCGGTCTTCGCCGTCACGCCGAACGTGGCGGAGCTGGGCGCGCTGGCCGGCCGGGACCTCGACGGGGACGCCGCCGCGGACGATCCGGAGCTGATCGGGGCCGTGGCCCTCCTCCACGAGCGCGGCGTGCGGCATGTGTGGGTGCGGCTCGGTGCGCGCGGCTCCCTGCTGAGCACCCTCGACGAGGGCCGGGTGGCGCTGGAGGCGCCACCGGCGGAGGTGCACGACGTCACCGGGGCCGGGGACGCGATGCTCGGCGCGTTCGCGCACGCCCTGCTCGGTGGCGCCGACCCGGTCGACGCCGCCCGCTACGGCCACGCCGCCGCCGCGCTGACCGTGGCCACCCCCGCCACCGTACGACCCGACCTGACCCCGCGTCTGATCGAGGACGCGCTCAACGCACCGCTGCGGAGGACCACATGACCTCGCCCCACCCCCGGCTGACCCTCACCGAGGAGGTCGCGGAGGCCCTGCGCGACGGCCGTCCCGTGGTCGCGCTGGAGTCCACGATCATCAGCCACGGCATGCCGTATCCGCAGAACGTCGAGATGGCCACCGAGGTCGAGGAGATCATCCGCGCCGAGGGGGCGGTCCCCGCTACCATCGCCGTCCTCCACGGCACGCCACGCGCCGGACTGGACCGGGCCGCTCTCGAACTGCTCGCCACCAGCCCCGACGTCGGCAAGGTCAGCGTGCGCGACCTCGCCCATGTCATCGCGCGCGGCGGCCATGGCGCCACCACCGTGGCGTCCACCATGCGGCTCGCCGCGCTCGCCGGGATCCGGGTCTTCGTCACCGGGGGCATCGGCGGCGTGCACCGGGGAGCGGAGCACTCCTTCGACATCAGCGCGGATCTCACCGAGCTCGCCACCACCCCGGTGGCCGTCATCAGCGCCGGGGTCAAGAGCATCCTCGACATCGGACTGACCCTGGAGAAGCTGGAGACCCTGGGCGTTCCGGTGCTCACCTACGGCACCGACGACTTCCCCGCCTTCTACTCGCGGGTGAGCGGCTTCCGCTCCCCGCTGCGTGTCGACTCGCCCGAGGAGATCGCCGCCACCATGCGCGCCCAGTGGGAGCTGGGCATGACGGCGGGGCTGAGCATCGCCAATCCGGTGCCCGAGGCCGAGGAGATCCCCGCCGAGCGGATCGACGGCATCATCGAGCAGGCCCTCGCCGAGATGGCGGAGGCGGGAATCGGCGGCAAGGACGCGACCCCGTATCTGCTGGGCCGGATCGTCGAGTTGACCAAGGGCGAGAGCCTGCGGACCAATATCGCCCTCGTCAAGAACAACGCACGCCTCGGGGCGCGGATCGCGATCCACTACGCCCGTACGGACTGACCGCGGCCGCCCGGACCTCCGCTAGGGACGGCCGCCGGAGCTCAGGGCGGCCCCCAGGCCACAGGGGCCGCCAGGCCAACTCGTCTCCGCGAGGAGCTACAGCGAGCGGACCTCGGCGAGCTCGACCCGGCCACCGATCTCGATGGAGCCGTCCGGCAGGGGACCGGTGAGGATCTGCGACCCCACGCCCTGGGTGATGTTGAGGGCGCGGCCCAGCTCGCCCGAGAGAATCAGGGCGGCGGCGCCGGTGGCCTCGTCCTCGACGATCCCGTCCCCGCGGCGGGGAAACGCGCGCGCCCGCACCCGGCCCGCGGCCTCGTCCTGCCACGCCCAGGCGTACAGCCAGCCTTCGCCCTCGGGAGGGGTGGGCAGCGCCTCGACCTCCTCCGGAGAGGCGTACTGCTGGGTGCGCCGCCCGGCCGCCCAGGCGGGCCGGCCGGTGATCCAGGTGAACTCGCCGTCCTGGCGCGCGGGAACCTCACCGGCGGGCGGCACCAGCTCGGGCAGGTCCAGCAGCCAGGCGGTGCCCACCAGCGGATGGCCCGCGAAGGGCAGCCGGACGCTCGGGGTGTAGATGTCGACGACGCCGCGCTCCGGATCGTCCACGAACACGGTCTCGCTGAACCCCAGCCGGGCGGCGACCCGCTGCCGCTCCGCCTCGCCCACCACGGCGGCGCCGTCCCGCACCACGCCGAGTTCATTGCCACCGCGGCCGTAGGGCCCGCAGAACACCTTGAGTACGTCCAGATCCGTCACCTGGGCATTCAAGCACGGGCACGCTTGTCGGTGGGGTGTTCTACGGTCGGGCCATGACCACCTCCGACGATGTCCGTGCCGTCGCCCTGTCGCTGCCGGAGACCACAGAGAAGATCGCCTGGTCGATGCCCACCTTCCGGGTCGCCGGGAAGATGTTCGCCACCTTGCCCGAGGACGAGACCTCGATGGCCGTCAGATGTCCCAAGGAGGAGCGGAAGGAGTTGGTGCTGGCGGAGCCGGAGAAGTTCTGGGTGGCCGCCCATGAGGCGAGTTCGGCCTGGGTGCGGGTGCGGCTCGCCGCGCTGGAGGACGTCGACGAGTTGCGGGATATCCTGCTGGACTCCTGGCGGCAGGCCGCACCGGCCACGTTGCTCGAATGATCACACCACGGCGGCCGGTGACTCCTCGAAATGCGGCGATATGTGTGTTCGAGGAGATAACCGACACGGGTGAAAGTATAGACTTTTCCCGGTAATCGGAGTGCCGTCTTCCGCTGTGCGCGGTTCCCTTGAGGGGGATCAGCGAGGGAGGCCGCATGGTGCACGGCCGCGACACGAACCGCCCCGCGGTGTGCGGCGGCCCGTGCGCGGCCGCCGTCCTTCTGCTGCTGGCGGTCACGTTGCTGCATGCCGTGCTGGCCCTGGGGGTCGTCCGCGACTCGCCGTCCACCGGGCCGGACCAGTGCGCGGCCGGGCCTCCGAACCCGGCCACGTCCACGTCAATGCCCGGTGACGCCGGGGCTCCCGCCTCGGCCCGGGCGCTCGCCGCGTCCGCCCCCGCGGGCGCTCCCGTCGTCCCAGCGCCTGTTCGGCCGGCTCCGGAGACCGAGGACGAACGCTCCACCTCTTCGGCGTCGGCCAAGCTCTTCGCCCGGGACGGTGCCGGGCATCCGGCGCGGCACGCCGGGCGGGTGGTCCACGGGGCCTCGTTCGGTGCCCATCGATCCCTCTCGACGTCCCTCGGCCCCCTCGTGCTCGTCACGGTCCGCGGTCGCCCCGCCGACCCCGCGACGGGCGTCGGCGCGTTCGCCGCCGGGGGCGACCTCCCGGCCGGCCTGCTCTCCTCACGGTCCGTCGTCCTGCGCTGCTGACCGGGCCCGGGCACGTCCGTCATCCCGTTTCCGCGGCTGCCGCGCGGATCCCGGATGCGGTGTGCCCTGCCCGCTCAGCCGTTGGACGTCCGAGACCGCAGGAGTATCCGCATGCCCATCGATGTCTATGCCGCCATGCGCGCGATGATGCGCGCAGAAGCCACCCGGCGCCCCGTCACCCCGCAGGCCAGGACCACCGATCCGTCGCCGCCCCCGGCCGATCCGGCCGCTCCCGATCCGGTGGACACCACCGCCGAGGACGTGTCCTTGGCGGAGGCCGTACCGGCTTCGTCGGCCGCACCGGGCCCGGTCCGCCGGTCCCGGCCGGCCCGGTATCTGTCGCGCTGCCGTGCCGTGCTGCGCGCCGTACGCCACGCCGTGTCGTCCTGCATCACCCGGCGCGTGCCACGACAGGGGCGGTGACCGGCCACGGAGGGAGAGGAGCCGGAAGCACGGGTGCCGGGAGGTCACACCGGTCCGTCGTTCCGTCCGCCCTCCGGTGAATCCCCGCCGAGAAGCAAACGCTCGCGCTGCGCCACGGCCCAGGCGTAGCCGGGATTCAGCGCCACCGCACGGTCCAGATCTGCCAGCGCCTCCGCGCGTCTGCCCAGGGCCTCGTTGGCCATCGCGCGGCTCCCCAGGGCCCAGGCGTAGCCGGGGTCGAGGGCCAGCGCCCGGTCGTACTCCGCGATGGCCTCCTCGTAGCGGCCCGCGAAGCGGTGGATATCGCCGCGCTCGCCCAGCGTTCCCGGGACGCCCGGCTCCAGTGCCTCCGCCCGGTCCAGGTCGTCCAGCGCGCCCGCCGCGTCCCCCAGAGTGCTGCGGACACGGGCCCGCCGGACCAGCGCC
Organism: Streptomyces sp. NPDC007875; assembly: GCF_042868035.1. Classification (NCBI taxonomy): domain Bacteria; kingdom Bacillati; phylum Actinomycetota; class Actinomycetes; order Kitasatosporales; family Streptomycetaceae; genus Streptomyces; species Streptomyces sp. NPDC007875. The sequence goes on from NZ_JBIADZ010000019.1 coordinate 196,763, forward strand.
CAGGTGTAGTCGCCGTGTCGTTCGATGGCCCGGTCGAAGTCCGCCAGGGCCTCCTGGATCCGGCCGAGCGCCATCATGGTCTGGCCACGGCTGCCCAGGGCCACATGGTCCGCCGGATCGGCCGCGACCACCGGGTCGAGCCGGGCCAGCGCCTCCTCGTACCGGCCCGCCCGGCGGCAGGTCTCCCCGCGCTCCCGCTGGACCCAGGTCGAGCCCGGCTCCAGCGCCGCCACGCCGTCCAGCGCGTCCATCGCCGCGGTGAAGTCCCCGGTCGCCCGATGGACCACGGCACGCCCGAAGTGCGCGCGTACGTTCCCGGGGTCCAGCTCGATCGCCCTGCGGAAGTCCTCCAGCGCCCCGTCGAACTCCTCGACCGACCGGCGGTGCCACCCCCGTACGACGAGTGCCGCGACCCGGTCGGCGGCGTCCAGCCCGGCCCGCGCCAGCAGCAGCCCCATCGCCTCGATACCGCGCCGCCGTTCGTCCGCCAGCGCTTCCACCAGACGCCACCCCCAGGTGCGCACCGCGTCCGAGTCGGCGTCTTCGCCCGCCTCGACCAGGGTGGACGCCCAGCGCCGGGCCACGGCCGGACCCGCGTCGCAGGCGCCGATCCCGTCCCGCAGCGCCCCGGGCAGCGCCGCCGACGGCCGTGCGCACAGCAGGTGGTACCACTCCTCCAGCCGCGGTCCGCTCCAGGCGTCCAGCCGCCACCCCTCGCGCGCGTCGAGCCCCCCGGCGGCCGCCTCCCGCCACCGGGCGAAGGTCTCCGCCAGCCGGGTGTGCGCCGCGCTCCACCGCTGCGGTGAGGTGGTCCGCCGAAGCCTCAGCATCGGGGCACGGACCACCTCGTGGTAGCGGGCCGCCCCGTTACGGTCGCCGATGAACGGCAGCGACCGCAGCCAGCCGAACAGCTCGGCCCCGTCCTCGTCCACCGCGGCCCTGAAGACGTCCTCGTTCAGCCACCGGGGCAGCGCGCCCGCCAAGGCGGCGGAGCGGCGCACCGGATCGCGCTCCCACTTCAGGAACCGGTCGACGGCGGTGGCGCTGGGGTCGTCCAGATCGCCGCTGGTTCCCGGGTTCTCAGCGAGGGTGGACACCAGCACCGGCAGCCGGCCGGAGAGCCGCAGCACCTCCCGCACCACCGGCTCATCGGTGATCCCCTTGGCGCTGAGCAGCTGCCGGGCCTCCGCGTCGGTGAACGGCTCCAGCGGCAGCTCCGCCACCACATCGGCCAGGTCGCCCCAGCAGCCGGGGTCCGGGCGGGTCTGCCCGGCCAGCACCAGCACGGTGTTGGCGGGGAGGGTGCCGAGGCGTTCGCTGGTCAGCAGGGTGCGCAGCCAGGGGTCGAGCAGCGGGCCGAGGCGCTCGTAGGTGTCGAAGAGCAGCACCAGCCACGGCACCGCCGCTGCCGCCTCCGATAACTCCCTGACCAGCAGCGGGGTCAGTGTCTCCACCGGGTCCAGCACCAGCTGGACGTCCTTGTGGTCGCGGAACCGCGAGCTGAGCGCCGCCCGCAGCCGGTCGGTGCCCTCGGCGATCGGCACCGGGTCGACGGCGCTCGCCAGTGCCCCGGCCCCCGGCACCAGGCCGAGGCCGGTGAGCCCGGCCCGCGCGGCGATCATGCTGCCGGTACTGGGCCCGGGCCGCTCGCCCTCCGCCGGTACCGACTCCGCCTCGTGGCGGCGCTGCCGATAGGTGGCGAGCCGACGGTCGAAGGCCGTGAGCTCCCGCCCCTGGCGGGCGAATTGCTCGCTGATCGCGGCCATGGCCTCGGGGACGGAGCCCGCCGCCTCGTCGACGCGGGCGGTGAGCGCGCCGTACTCCTGGCGGGCGGTCTGTTCCAGCCGGTGCATCAGCCAGGTCTTGCCCACGCCCGCGTGGCCGTGCACATGGAAGACGAAGCGATGCCGCCCGTCCTCCGGTGACAGCCCGAAGTTGTCCTGGAACGCGTGCAGTTCCCGGTGCCGGCCCACGAAACCGGCGTTCCTGCGCCGTTGGATCAGCTCCTGCATTGACGGCCGTCCCCGCCCCATCGGCCCCTCCTCCGGTCTGGACCCAGTCTGCCAGTACCATCAGCGCATAGGCTTATTGCGTACGATGCGCAGGTGCCCAGCTATCGCATCAGAACCGCGACCCCCGATGACCTCGACGCCGTCCGCAGTGTGATGCTCGACACCGTCTACCGCGACTTCGGAACCGGCTATGTGCCACGCTGGCACGCCGACATCATCGATCCCGCCACGGCGTATCTGGATGGCGCGCGCCACACCCTGCTGGTGGCGGTGGACGAGAGCGACGGAGAGGTCGTGGCGACCGCCGCGCTCGACTCCCGGGGCCCGGCCCATCCGCCCAACCCGCCCTGGCTGGCCGCGCGTTACCCATCGGGGGAGACCGCCCAGCTGCGCCGGGTCTATGTGCGATCCGAGCATCGGCGCAATGGGCTGGCCCGGCGGCTGGTGCATGCGCTGCTGGACTTCGCCGTGGCGGACGGCGGCTATCGCGCGGTCTATCTGCACACCGATCCGGGGGTGGTGGGTGCCGAGCCGTTCTGGCGGTCGCTGGGGAAGGTCGTCTGCGATGAGCGGGAGGCACCCGGGGGCGGTCAGGGGATCGTCCACTTCGAGGTCCCCATGGGACCCGGGGCGCCATGACGTTGATGGAAATGATTATCATCTAGTATTTGTGTTTCACCGTTCCCGCGCCGCCCCTGGAGCACGCCCATGCACTCTGTCCGCCGCCGGTGGGCCGCCGCGCTGCTGCTCGTCCCGTTGCTCGCGGGCTGTTTCGCGGCCCGCGACGGTTCGCCGTACGACGCCGGGGCCGGTGCGGGCGGTGGACGCCTCCGGGTCGCGATGGCCTTTCCGCCCGCCGAGCGCTTCTCTCCGTATGGCGCCGACGCCACCTTGCTCAGCCGGCTCGGGGTCACCGAGGGGCTGACCCGGCTGGACGGCAACGGCGGCCCGGTGCCCGCCCTCGCCGAGTCGTGGACCCGGGAGAGCGGCGGCGGCTGGGTGTTCACCCTGCGCGAGGCGCGGTTCCAGGACGGCACCGAGGTCACCCCGGCGGCGGTGGCGGGCGCCCTCACCCATGCCACTCACGCCGATCCCGCGCCCGCCGCGCTCACCGGGGTCACGCTCACCGCCGAGGCGGTGGGGGAGCGGCGGGTCCGGGTCACCACCACCGCCACCGCCGACTCCGCCTTGCCCCTGCGACTGTCCAGCCCGAGCCTGGCCATCCTCGCGCCCAAGGCGTACCGCACGAAGGCCGGTACGGGGACGGCCGGTACGGATAAGTCCGGTACGGCGGAGGCGCGTTCGGACGCGACGGACGGGAAAGCGGCGGTCGACCCGGCCGGCACCGCCACCGGTCCCTTCACCCTGGCCAGGACGGCCGGTGCCACCCGAGCCACCCTCCACCGCTTCGACGACTACTGGGGCGGCCTCGCCCACGCCTCCGGTCTCGATGTCCGCTTCATCGCCGATGGCACGGCCCGCACCAACGCGCTGCGCAGCGGCGAGGTGGACATGGCCGAGGCGGTCCCGGTCTCCCAGGCGGCCACCCTCGACCAGCCCACCGTCCGTGAGGTGCCCACCGCCCGCACCACCGCCCTTTTCCTCAACACCCGCTCCGGACCCTTCGCGGACCCCGCCGTCCGCGCCGCCGCCCGCCAGGCCGTCGACGCCTCCGCCCTCGCCGAGGACGTCTACGAGGGGCATGCGGACACCGGCCGCGGCCTGTTCGGCCCGGCCCTCACCTGGGCCGCGGGTGAGCGCCCCCGGCCGTCCGGCCGCCCCGCCGCCAAGCGCGCCGGGAACACCGCGCTCACCCTCGCCACCTACGACAACCGGCCGGAGCTGCCCGAGGTCGCCCAGGTGCTGCAACAGCAACTGCGCAAGGCCGGGTTCAGCGTGAAGCTGGAAGTGCGGGAGTACTCCCGGCTCGAAAGCGACGCCCTGGCCGGGAAGTTCGACGCCGTGGTGGCCGCCCGTAACACCATGCTCGACACCGGCGACCCGGTCTCCTATCTCGCCGACGACTTCACCTGCGACGGCGGCTACAACCTGGCCCGGGTGTGCGACAAGGCCGTGGACCGCGCGGTCGCCGAGGCCGGGTCCCGTGCCGAGGAGGCCGCGCGCCATCGCGCCGCCCTGGCCGCGCAGACCGCCGTGCTGCGCACGGACGGGGTCGTCCCGCTGGTCCATCAGCGGATCATCCACGGCGTCGGCACCTCGGTACGGGGTGTGATCCTCGATCCGTACGAGCGCACGCTCGTCGGCACCGGTACGCGGCGTTGAGCGGCGCGCGGGCCGGGGCGCGGTCCACCGGGACGAGCACGGGCGGGCGGTCCACTGGGCTGGGCGCCGGGCGGTCCACCGGGACGAGCGCGGCGCGGTTCACCCGCCTGGGCGCCGGGCGGTCCACCGGTCTGAGTGCGTTGTGGCGCCTCGCGCTCGCGGGGGTGCTGCTGTGCGGCATCGGGCTACTGCCCTGGCTGTCCCGCACCGATCCCGCCCGTACCGTCCTCAAGGCGCGCGAGGCCGACCGCGAGCCCAGCCCCGAGCTCCTGGAGTCCCTGCGCTCCCAACTCGGCCTCGACGCCGGGCCGTTGCGGCTGCTCGGCCGGTGGCTCGCCGGACTGCCCCACGGCGACGCGGGCCGGTCCTGGATCTCGGGGACCGCCGTGGCCCCCTCGGTCGCCGAGTCGCTCGGCGTCTCGCTGCTGCTCATGGGCGGGGCGCTGGTGGTCGCGGCGGTCACCGCGGGCGCGGTGTGCGGGCGCACGCTGTGGCTCGGGCCGCGGCGGCGGGCCGCCCGGCGCGGGGCCGGTGCGGGGAGCGGCGGCGCGCTGTTCGCGGCGCTGCCGGAGTTCCTGCTGGCGTCCGTGCTGGCCGCCGTGGTCGGGGTGCGGCTCGGCTGGCTGCCCGCGGTCGGCTGGTACGGGCCGCGGTGGATGGTGCTGCCCTCGCTCGCCCTCGGCGTCCCCGCGGGCGCCCTGCTGGGCCGGGTCCTGGACGACGCCCTGCCCGGGGCGTTCGCGGAGGCCTGGGCCCGGGCCGCCGCCGCACGCGGGCTGCCCGCCCGGCGGATCGCCTGCCACGCGCTGCGGCGTGCCGTGCCCGGAGTGCTGCCGAACATCGGGCTGTTCGTGGTCGGGCTCACCGGCGGGGCGGTCGCCGTCGAGCAGGTCTTCGACATCCCCGGGCTCGGCCGGCTCACCCTGCAGGCGGCCATCGCCCAGGATCTGCCGATGCTTCAGGCGGGCGCCCTCGTCCTCGTCCTGCTCGCGGCCGCCGCCGGAGGTCTCGCCCGGCTCGCGGCCCGGCTGTTGCTCGGGCCCGCGCTGCGCGACGGTGCGCTGCCCTCGCTCCACCGGCCCTCCGCGCCGTCCGCCCGCTCCGTTCCGCTGCTCTACGGCACGATCCTGCTCGCCGTCGTGGTGCTCGGCGCCCTCCGGGACCCGCTGGCCGTGGACACCGCCGCCCGGCTCACCTCTCCGTCCTGGGCGCATCCGTTCGGCACCGACGCGCTGGGCCGCGATCTGCTGGCCCGGGTGGGGCACGGCGCGCTGTCCACGCTCGCGCTCACGGTGGCGGTGAGCGCCGCCGCGCTGGTGGCGGGGGTGCTGCTCGGCCTGGTGCCCCGGCTGTCCGGTGGACTCGTCGAGACCGTGAACGCGGTGCCGCCCGTGCTCGCCGGGCTCCTGGTCGCCGGAGCGGCCGGGCGCGGCCCATACACTCCCGTGCTCGCCGTGGCCGCCGTCGCCTGGGCGCCGCTGGCCGCGCACACCTCGGCCCTGCTGCGGCAGCAGCGCGCCGCCACGCATCTCGCCGCCACCCGCGCACTGGGCGCCTCCCGCCGCCATCTGCTGCGCCGCCACGTTCTGCCCGCGGTTCTGCCCCCGGTCGTCCGGCACGCCCTGCTGCGCCTGTCGGCCGTGGCGCTCGCCCTGGCCTCGCTGGGCTTCCTCGGCCTGGGCGCGCAGCCACCGTCCCCGGAGTGGGGGCGGCTGCTGGCCGAGAACCACCCCTACGCCGAGCGCGCCCCGTGGACAGTCCTCGCCCCCGCCGCCGCGCTGGCCCTCCTGGGTGTCCTGGCGGTGACGGCGTCCGGCGGCGTGCGGTGGCCCCGTCGGCGACTGCGCGTTGACGACGGCCCGGACGCGCTCATCGGGAGCCTCCGAGGAAGCCCTCGCAAAGCGGGGGAGGAATCGGACTCTGTCGAGCAAAGGCGGGGAAAGCGTAATCGCGGCAAGGACGGTGCCCACGGCTGACGTGCCATCAGGCGATCACAAGTTGATCTGGCAGTTTGTGAACTGTGACCTCTCGCGTGAAGCGGGCGTATCGGTACCGCTTCTATCCGGCCGACGCGCAGGCAGTCGAGCTGTCGCGCACACCGAGCCGCTGGACATCGTCTGGTCCCGCCCCCTGCCGGAGGGCGCGCAGCCGTCTACGGTGCTGTCTCCCAGGACGCGGCCGGACACTGGCACGTGTGCCTCCTGGTCGAGGACCCCGGCGTGAAGTCGCCTCCGACCAACGGTCGTGCCGTCGGCGTTGACGCTGGACTCGACCACCTGTTCACTCTCTCCACCGGGGAGAAGATGGCCAACCCCCGGCATGAGCGGCGCGACCGCGCGCGCCTCGCCAAGGCGCAGCGGGAATCGTCCCGCAAGGCCAAGGGCTCCAGGAACCGGGAGAAGGCCCGCTTGGGCGTGGCCCGCGTCCACGCCCGTATCACGGACCGACGACGCGACCACTTGCACAAACTCACCACTCGGCTCGTTCGCGAAAACCAAGCGATCGTGATCGAGGACCTGACCGTTCGCCGCCTGTTGAAGAACGGAAGGCCGGCAGTCGGCAGCGAAGCAGGAACCCCCCTACGGCGCGAGCTGTAGGGAGCCCCTCCTGTACGAGCGGAGGAAGTCAAGAACTCCGGTCAGATCTACCTGCACTACGCCGATGCGTCGGCTGCCCTACGTGGTCGACACCTTCACCGACGACGATCGGGCCGTGGCCTTGGCCAATGCCACAGACCACGGCCTGAACTGCGGCGTCATCAGCGAAGCGTCGCGGGACGCCTCAGCTCATCCCGGGGATGAGGGGCACGGCCCCGGGGCGGCGCGCCGCCAGCCGCAGCATGCTGACCGTGGAGCGCACGACCCGCTCCTTGGTGCGTGCGGCCAGGCCACCGCGTAGCACCCGCTCGCGCGGGGAGTCGTCCGCCCGTACCAACTGGATCAGCCCGTCCCGGCGGCCCAGGCTCACGCACTGCACCACAAAACGGAAGCGCAGCGGCTCCGGCTGCCGCCCCCGCGTCTCGGCGATGATCGAGGAGGCGGCGTGCGAACCGGCCGGGAGTGCGGTGGCACAGGCCATGCGCAGGGCACCGGCGGCCGGGGTGGTCATGGCCGCGGCGTCGCCCACCGCGTAGATCTCCGGATGGGACACCGAGCGCAGGGCGCCGTCGACGCTGATGCCGCCGGTGGGATCGAGGGTGATCCCGGCGGCCTCGGCCAGGGCGGTGTTCGCGGTCATCGCGGTGGCCCACACCACCGCGTCGGTGTCGATGTCCTCGGGGCCCGCCACCCGGCGGCCCTCCTCGATCCGGACGCCGAGCCCGGTGAGCGTTGAACGGACATGGGCGCGGCCCTTCGCCGACAGCCCCGTGCCGACCTCGTCGCCCGTGATCAGCCGGACCGTCCAGGCGTGGTGGGACTCGGCGATCTCGGCCGCGAGCTCGATGCCGGTGAGTCCCCCGCCGACCACCGTCAACTCGCCCGGGCCGTCCAGCAGCCGCTTGTGCAGTTCGGCCGCCGTCTCCGGGGTGTAGGCGCGCTCACCGGGGTCGGGGGTGCGGCTGCCGAGCGCGTACACCAGCCGGTCGTACGGCATCTGGCGGCCGTCGTCGGTGGTGACCTGCCGGGCGGCCGGGTCGATGCGGGTGGCGCGGGCGGCCACGTGGACGATGCCGGCCCGCCGCGCCAGCGCGTCGAGCGGGTGCGTGATGTCGGGCCGTCCGGCGGCCCGCTCGTGCAGCCGGACGCGTTCGGTGAAAGCGGTGCTCGGATCGACCAGGGTGACGCGGGTGTGCGGGGCCAGCCGCAGGGCGGCCATCAGCCCCGCATAGCCCGCGCCGAGCACCAGGACCTGTTGCTTCTCCATACCGGCGGCCTCCTTCTCGGGTGGTGTTCACGAGGAGGACGACATGGCGGCCCGAGATGTGACGGTGATGCCGGTCACAGGTTCGGCAGGTCGAGATGGCGGAGCTTGTCGGGGTTGATGATCACGTCGATCTCGGTGATCAGACCCTGGTGCACGGAGAAGGCGAAGACCACGGCCTGGTCGCCCGTGCGGTCGGCGATGACCAGGCCCGGGGCGTCGTTGACCTCGCAACGGTGCACCACCATCGTGGCCGGGTCGAAGCCCCGGGCGAGACGCTGGGCGAAGCGGGCCACCTTCTCGTTGCCCACCACCGGGACCCGGGCCGCCGTCACCTTGCCGCCACCGTCCGAACGCCAGACGACCTCCGGATCCAGGATCTCCAGCAGCCCCTCCATGTCACCGCCCAGGACCGCCTGGAGAAACGCGTCCACGGCCCGCCGGTGCTCCCCGCGGTCCACCGAGCGCCGCGGCGCCTCCTCCCGGACCCGCTTGCGCGCCCGGGAGGCCAGCTGCCGTACGGAATCCGAACTCCGGCCCACGACCTCGGCGATCTCGGGGAACGGCACCGAGAAGACATCGTGCAGGATGAAGGCGGTCCGCTCCGCCGGGGTCAGCCGCTCCAGCACGGTGAGCAGCGCCAGACCCACCGACTCGTCGAGCGTCACCCGGTCCTCCGGACCGCCGGCCGCCACCACCGGCTCGGGCAGCCAGGGGCCGACGTACGCCTCGCGCCGCACCCGCGCCGAACCCAGCAGGTCGTAGCAGATCCGGCTGATGACGGTGGTCAGATACGCGCGAGGATCGGCGACCTCGTCCGCGGGCAGCGCCTGCCAGCGCAGCCAGGTCTCCTGCACCGCGTCATCGGCGTCGGCGACCGAGCCGGTGATGCGATAGGCGACGGCCCACAGCCGGTCGCGCTGTTGTTCGAAATCGGTCAGCTCTGCCATGTCCTGATCCTCTCGTCGGCCCGCGAGTGAGGACGAGACGGCGGCCGGAAGTGTGACAGCCGCCTCCCGGGTGCGGCGGCGGTCTCCCCGGCGAGGCCGCGGCCCCGTGGGAGACCGGGGCCCCTTCCGGTGGAGCGTTGTGCCCTGCCGGGCGGGGCGGGGCTGGCGCGGGGGCAAGGGCAGGCGTAAGCAGTAGATGTGCACATGTGGCAGGGTCATTCGGATCTGCGCCGGCCAAGGTGGCGTACCCGCGTCTTGGTCGTGATCCCCCTGCTGGTCATCGGCCTGATCACGCTCGGCGATGTGCTGGCCCCGGCGAGCGTCCGGCTCAGCCCGCTGCTGATCGCGGCCCCCGCCATGACCGCCTCGTTCGCCGGCCCCCTGCTCACCGCGTGTGTCGGGCTCCTGGCCGTCGGCGCCCAGATCGTGGCGAACGCCTATGAGGGCTTCCTCGGCCACCCCGGCCGCCTGACCGAGGTGATCACCCTGGCCCTGGTCTCGGCGATGATCGTGCTGTTCCGCGCGGTCCTCGACCGGCATATGCGCGAGCTGAACCGGGTGCGGGCGGTGGCCGATGTGGCGCAGCGCGTCCTGTTGCGCCCGCTTCCCGTCCGCGTCGGCCCGCTGCTGATCGCCTCGGTCTACCTCGCGGCCGAGCCGGGGGCGGAGATCGGCGGCGATCTGTACGCGGCGGCGCGCACCTCGAACACCACCCGCCTGATCATCGGCGATGTCCGGGGCAGCGGGCTGACCGCCGTCGCGGACGCCTCCCTGGTGCTCGGTGCCTTCCGTGCGATGGCCCACTGGCCCGTACCCCTGACCGATCTGGCGGCCCACTTGGACACCGCCCTGTCCGCCGAGCGGACCGAGCCCCCCGACAAGGCGCCCGGGGCGGGGGAGTCGTTCGTCACCGCCGCCGTGCTGGAGATCCCCGACGACCAGCCGGTGGTCCGCCTCGTCAACTGCGGACATCCACCGCCGATCGCGCTGCGCGACTCGGGCGTGAAGACCCTGGAGGGCCATGCGCCCGCACTGCCGTTGGGCCTCGGCCATCTGGTGGCCGACCGGTACCACAGCGAGGTCTTCCCCTTCGACGAGGGCGATCAGCTGCTGCTCTACACCGACGGGGTCATCGAGGCGCGGAACAGCGAGGGCACCTTCTATCCGCTCGTCGAACGGCTCCCCGGATGGAACGGCGCGGGCCCCCAGCACCTCGTCGACCGAGTGCACCGCGATCTGATCTGCCACACAGGCGGCCACCAGGGCGATGACGCCGCCCTGGTCGTCCTCGAACGCCACGGGGTGAAGCCCTGACCACACCAGGCGGCGAGCCGAGGCGGCCCGGCCGGGGAGCTGGGCCGGAGCCCTGCGTCGCCGATGCCCGCCGCCCGCGAAACCGCCCACGAACGGACATCAGCGCCAATCGCCCTTAAACTGGTCACATGGGCAGCGGGAATGAGGGCCCGAACCAGGGCCCCGAGGACTTCGGGCCGGATCCACTCGGCGACTTCCTCGCACGCTTCCTCGGGACCGGGCCTGCCGGGCAGCGGCCCGATTCACGACATGTCGACTTCGGCCGGCTGATGAGCGAGAACGCGCGGCATCTCGTCTCGGCCGCCGCGTCCTACGCCGCCGAACATGGCAGCACCGACCTCGACACCGAACATCTGCTGCGGGCCGCGCTCTTCTCCGAGCCCACCCGGAGCATGGTCTCGCGCGCCGGAGCCGACCCCGACCGGATCGCCGCGGATATCGACCGGGAGGCGGGAGGCGGCCCGCCGCGCAACTCGGTCGCCGTCACCCCGGCGGTCAAGCGGGCGTTGCTCGACGCCCATGAGATAGCCCGCTCACGCGGCTCCTCGTACATCGGCCCCGAACACGTACTGATCGCGCTCGCCGCCAACCGCGAGTCCACCGCCGGGCAGATCCTCAACGCCGCCCGCTTCGAACCCCGGGCCCCCGGTCCGCCCCAGACCGGCGGCCTCACGCCGAGCGCCCCCACGACCGACCAGCGGCCCGTTGTGGACCAGCGGAAGACCCCGAACCTCGACCGGTTCGGCCGCGATCTGACCGAACTGGCCCGCGAGGGGCGGATCGACCCGGTGATCGGCCGCGATGAGGAGATCGAGCAGAGCATCGAGGTGCTCGCCCGGCGCGGCAAGAACAACCCGGTCCTCATCGGCGAGGCCGGAGTCGGCAAGACGGCCGTCGTCGAGGGGCTCGCCCAGCGGATCGCCGACGCCGATGTGCCGGACATCCTGCTCGGCCGCCGGGTCGTCCAGCTCGACATCGCGAGCGTCGTGGCCGGTACCCGCTTCCGCGGCGACTTCGAGCAGCGGGTCACCGGCATCGTCGATGAGATCCGCGCCAACTCCGACGAGTTGATCATCTTCATCGATGAGCTGCACACGGTCGTGGGCGCCGGCGGGGGTGGCTCCGAGGGCGGCCAGATGGACGCGAGCAATCTCCTCAAGCCCGCGCTGGCCCGCGGCGAACTGCATGTGATGGGCGCGTCCACGCTCCGGGAGTACCGCCAGTACATCGAGAAGGACGCCGCGCTCGCCCGCCGCTTCCAGCCCATCATGGTCCCCGAGCCCACCCCCGCGGACGCCGTCGCCATCCTGCACGGTCTCCGGGACCGCTACGAGGCCCATCACCAGGTCCGCTACACCGACGAGGCGCTGCTCGCCGCCGTCGAGCTCTCCGACCGCTATCTGACCGACCGTTTCCTGCCCGACAAGGCCATCGACCTCATGGACCAGGCCGGGGCCCGGGTCCGGCTGCGCTCCAGCGGCCGCGGCACCGATCTGCGCGCCCTGGAGCGGGAGGTCGAGCAGCTCACCCGGGACAAGGACCAGGCTGTCGCGTCCGAGAGCTACGAACGCGCCACCTCCCTGCGGGACCGCATCGCCGAACTGAACACCCGGATCGCGGAGGCATCCGGTACGCAGTACCACGGCGGGCGCGTCGCCGAGGTCACCGTCGAGGACATCGCCGAAATCGTCTCCCGGCAGACCGGAATCCCCGTCGCCAGCCTCACCCAGGAGGAGCGCCAACGCCTGCTGGGCCTGGAGGAACACCTCCATCGGCGGGTCGTCGGGCAGGAGGAGGCCGTGGCCGCCGTGGCCGACGCGGTCCTGCGCGCCCGCGCCGGACTCGCCGACCCCAACCGCCCGAGCGGCAGCTTCCTCTTCCTCGGCCCCACCGGCGTCGGGAAGACCGAACTGGCCCGCGCACTGGCCGAGGCGCTCTTCGGCAGCGAGGACCGCATGGTCCGCCTCGACATGAGCGAGTACCAGGAGAAGCACACCGTCAGCCGGCTCGTCGGCGCGCCCCCCGGATACGTCGGGCACGAGGAGGCCGGGCAGCTCACCGAGGCGGTGCGCCGCCAGCCCTACTCACTGCTGCTCCTGGACGAGGTGGAGAAGGGGCACCCCGATGTCTTCAACATCCTGCTCCAGGTGCTCGAGGACGGCAGGCTGACGGACGCCCAGGGCCGCACCATCGACTTCAAGAACACCGTCATCGTGATGACCAGCAACCTCGGCTCGGAGGCCATCACCGGACGCGGTGGCCCTCTGGGCTTCGGCGGCGGTGGCGACGAGGCCGACGAGGCCGCGCGCCGGGAGCGGGTGCTGCGCCCGCTGCGCGAGCACTTCCGGCCGGAGTTCCTCAACCGCATCGACGAGGTCGTCATTTTCCGCCGGCTCGCCGACGACCAGCTGCGGCAGATCGCCGATGTGCTGCTGGAGGAGACCCGGCGCCGGTTGCGCGCCCAGGACGTCAGCGTGGAGTTCACCCCGCTCGCCGTCGAGTGGCTGGCCCGGCACGGACACCAGCCGGAATACGGCGCCCGGCCGCTGCGCCGCACCATCCAGCGCGAGGTCGACAATCCGCTCTCCCGGATGCTGCTCGGCGGCACGCTGCCGGCCCACAGCCATGTCCGGGTCGATGTGGAGAACGAAAACCTGGCCTTCCACACGCAGGAGGCGGAGCGGACGGGGCAGCCCGGCCCGCCGGGCCAGGCGGAGGATCTGGGTCGAACAGGGCAGCGAACGGAGCAGCCGGACGAGCCGGGCGGGCCGGATCAGCCCGAGTGGTAGCGCCACGGGGAGCGGGCCGGGTCAACGGCCCATGGTCAGGCCGTCCTTCTTGGCGCCCCGGCTGAGCACCGCCTCCTGGATGGTGCTCAGGGCGCTGGTGTAACCCGGGTTGCCGGGGCTCTTCTCCAGGGCCCGGGGAAGGTTCACCAGGGAGATCGGATCGTTGTCCACGGCGTGCGGGATGTACTCCGCCTTCTTCACCTTCCACGCCCTGCCCCGGGCGGTGGGCGGGACGAAGGTGAAGCGGGCCGCCGAGCCCATCTGACCGCGCTTGTCGGGCATGATCCCCGCGATCTGGTCCCCCATGCCGTAGACCACCCAGGTGCCGTTGACCTTCTCGTACGCCTGGGGGACATGGGCGTGGGTGCCGATGATCAGGTCGATGTCGCGGCGGCCCCCGTCCTTGGAGGCGGTCAGCTTCTTGGCGAGCGCGAGCTGCAGCTTGTCCGGCGCCTGCTGCCATTCGGTGCCCCAGTGCACGCTGACGACGACCACATCGGCCCCGGCGCGTCGCGCGGCCCGGGCGTCCTTGATGATCCGCGCCGGGTCGATGAGGTTGACCAGCCACGCCTTGCCCTTGGGGACCGGGATGCCGTTGGTGCCGTAGGCGTAGGCGAGCTGGGCGACCCTGGCGCCGCCGGCCTCCATCATCGTGGGACGGGTGCTCTCCCTGGCGGAACGGGCCGAGCCGGCGTGCTTGAGCCCGGCCTTGTCCATGGCGTCGAGGGTGCGGACCACCCCCTCGGGACCGGCGTCGAGGGTGTGGTTGGAGGCGGTGGAGCAGGAGTCGTAGCCGAGGCTCTTCACGGCAGAGGCGAGCTGCGGAGGCGTCTTGAAGGTCGGATAGCCGGTGAACGGTCCGTGGGCGGCCCCGTAGACGGTCTCCATATGGCAGATGGCCAGGTCGGCCTGGGCGACGACGGGCGCCGCCGCCCGGATCATGCGCTGGAAGTCATAGCCGTCACCGCCCGCGTCCGCCTGCGCCTGCCGGATGACCGAGGCGTGCACCAGCAGATCGCCGGTGGCCACCAGGGTGAAGCCCTTCATGGCCCCGCTCCTGGCCGGGGCGGTTCTCGACGGCTTCTCCTCGGCCTTGGGGGTGGCCGGTGTCCCGCTGCCGCACGCGGTGGCGGCGCCGAGCAGGGCGACGGCGAGAAGCGCCGTCCGATGGCGTGGGTGATGGGACACGGTGCACTCCGCACTGGTCCGGGCCATGCCGGACCCTTTTGTTCCGATTGTCGGATTGTCGTATTTATATGCACGACATCCGGAGGGGTTGCGGAGTGATGTGGAGCTTCACCGGTTCGGCCGACCGGATGTACCCGATGGGCCCGGCTGCCCCTTGTTCGGCGCCCATCGATGGGACAATGCACGCCGGCCGCGCGGAGCCGCGGCCCGGGCGGTCCCCAAGCCGCCGTCCGTCGTGTAACTCCCTCGTGAACATGGGCGGTTAGCGATGCGCGCGGAGTGCTGAGCTGACACCATCGGGTGTGTCGCCCGCGACATACGGCGGGACCTCGGGGGAGGACGCTTCATGCAGATCGGCCGGCCCAGCATCACCGCCCGCGGCGCGGCCGCGTTCCGCGCGGCCCACCAGGAGCTGGAGGGCGGCCGGGTGTTTCACGATCCGCTGGCGCTCCGTATCCTCGCCGCCGACGCGGACGATCCCCTCCTCGAGGCGGCCTTCCGGCCCGAGCGCGAGGATGTGCGGCTGTCCGTGGCCGCCCGCGCGCGGTTCGCCGAGGACGCCGTCGCGGCCGCGGTGGCGCGCGGGGTGCGGCAGGCGGTGGCGCTGGGGGCGGGGCTGGACACCTTCGGCTGCCGCAATCCGTACGAGGCGGAGGGCCTGCGGGTGTTCGAGGTGGACCATCCCGCGACCCAGGAGTGGAAGCGCGGCCGACTGGCCGCCGCGGAGATCCCCGTACCGCCCTCGCTGACCTTCGCACCGGTCGACTTCGAGCGGCGGAGCCTGGCCGACGGGCTGACGGCGGCGGGCTTCGACCCGGCCGGCCCGGCGTTCTTCAGCTGGCTCGGGGTGGTGCCCTATCTGACGCACACCGCCGTGCTGGACACACTCGGCTTCATCGCTGGCCTGCCGGGCGGCTCCGGAGCCGTCTTCGACTACGGTGAGCCGCCGGACACGCTGCCACCGGAGCACCGCGCCGTGCACGAGGCCCGCGCGGCATGGGCCGCCGAGGCCGGTGAGCCCTTCCTCAGTTTTTTCACTTCGGAGGAGCTCGCCGGTGACCTACGCCGGCTGGGCTTCTCCGCGCGGGAGGACATCCGCTACCGCGACCTCACGGCCCGGTACGAGAGTGGCCACCGCATGGCCGACGGGTACGCGGACCTGGGCGCCCATGTGATCCACACCTGGATCCAGGGCTGAGCCCGGACCGCCGGTGGGCGGCCCGGACCCCGTCAACTCCCTTACGGACGAAGGAACTTGGTGAATCCGCCAGCGGCGGTCACCGGTACGGTGACACGGCTGCCGCCCAGGTCCACCGTCACCTTCGCCCCGGTCGGATCCTCGAAGTAGAGGAAGTCGGCGTCGGTGCCGCCGAGGACCAGCCCCAGCCGATGGCCCGGCTTGATCTCGTAGTCGTTCGGCAGTGTCTTCCAGGCGATCCGGTAGGACCGGCCGGGGGTCAGCGGCTCGGGGGTGGTGACCGAGTGGCGGTTCTGGGCGTCCATCCAGCCGCGGGCGATCACCTCCGCGGATTTGTGCGCCGTCACATTGGCGGTCTTCTGGTAGCAGGCGTCGTCCTGAGTGGTGCTCTCACCGTGGCACGAGTCCTCGTCCAGGCCCTGAAGACCGTCATGGATCCTGTTCTGCGGCTCGTTGCGGTTCCAGTCGATCCGTTCGTCCTCGCCGTAGTCCACGAGCAACGCGGTGAGGTTCGACGTCGGTTTGTCGAGAGTGACCCGCAGATCCGCGGTGGGCGTGCCGGAGAGCCGCACCCCGGTGCGCAGCGGAGGGGTGAGGAACGCCAGCCGGCCCGGATGGCTCGCCGATGGGTCGGTGGTGAGATCCGCCTCGCTCAGCTTGGTGTCGGTGAAGGTCCCGGTGCCGCTCGCGGGGCTCAGCGCCAGCGAGCCGTCGGGCCCGGGGCGCAGGGGCACCGAGGAGGTGCGCGCGGGCCAGTCGGCCTGGGTCGTCCAGGTGGTCGGGCCGGTCTGCAGATCGACCCGGGGCTCGTCCATGATTCCGTTCTGCACCCCGTACAGCCAGTGGTCGAACCACCGGTGCACGGTGTCGACCCACTGCGCGCGCCGACCGGGCCAGTCGAACGGATCGGTGTGCCCGTAGCGGCCCAGCCACAGCTTGCGCGGCACATCGCGCTCGGCCAGCGGGGCCCACCAGTTCGCGAACTGGTCGATCCGGACGTTGTAGTCGCTGAGGTCGTGTGCCGCGAGGACGCTCGCGCGCACCTTGCTCACCTCGGGCGCCGGCTGCGCGATGTAATTGCGCTCATGCCAGTGGGCGTTGTAGTTACCGGTGGCGTCGTCCTCGCCGGCCTGCAACCGGTCCCGCACCGCCTGGCACTTCTGAGGTGGGTCGGTGTCCAGCGCCGTCGTCAGATAGGAGGCGAAACCATTCCAGTGCTTGGCGCCGTTGGTGCGGGCGAAGTCGTACCACGAGCTCATCCCGGAGATCGGGACGATGGTCTCCAGCCCCTCCACACCGGTGCCGGCCACGGCATTGGCCAGCATGCCCTCGTACGAGTGGCCGATCATGCCCACCTTGCCGGTGGACCAGGAGGCTTTCACCTCGCTTCCGTCGGCCGCGTACGCCGTGGCCCGGCCGCCCAGCCAGTCGATCGTCGCCTTGGCGGCCGCCACGTCGGAGGCGCCGCCGATCGTCAGACAGCCGTCGGATCTGCCGGTCCCTGTCACATCCACATCGACCACGGCGTAGCCGCGCGGCACGAAGTAATTGTCGTAGAAGAGCGGGAACTTGGCCGGGGCGCCCTGGGCGTCGTAGCCCTTCCGCTCCGACTCGAACCCGCGGCCCACAGTGTCGTTGTAGGGGCTGGCCGACATGATGACCGGCACCTTGAGACCCTGCTGGGTCTCCTTGGGCCGGATGATGTCCACCGCGACCCGGTCCTTGTGTCCGTCGCCGTCACTGTCGACGGGCGTCTGGACCCATGAGGTGCTCGCGCACGGCATCCGGATACGAGAACATCGGCTGCGTGCGGCCGTTCACCACCTGGGCACCGGGCGGGCCGAAAGGCTGGGCCGACGTCCGGGCCGACGCGGGCCCGGCGGGCAGCGCGGCAAGGGCTGTCGATATCGCGACCGCGGCGATCATGACGCCGCGCCATCGTGAGGTGAGCATACGGACCTCCTGGCCACGGCCCCCGCCCCGGGATCAGGAGTCGGCGGCGACCGGTCGGCGATCCCGGGGTTCCGGGGCCATGGAGGCTACTCGGCGATTTTCGTACGCATGGTCCAGCGAAAGATCGCTGTGGTGATGTCAGCGGAATCGCTGACGAGTTCGAAGTGCTCGTATCCATCGCGATGCTGGATTTTGAGCTTCCTGCTGCTGAGGGTCGACCGCCCGGTCTGGAATGCCCGGGGCAGATCTTCAGGTCCGCCTTCGAGGACGACCTCGATCGGGCTGCCGTCGGACAGGTAACTGACGTGATCGCTCATATGTCCACCTCCTTACGCGGTCTTCCTCATGCGGGAACATGCAGTTCCAGTCGGTCATCCGAGGTGAGGATGGCCCGCTGCATGTCCTGCAGGGCCCGGCACGGTTCGAGCCCGAGTTCCTCATTGAGCGTCTTGCGCGCCGCTTGATACACATGCAATGCGTCCGCCCGGCGGCCACAGCGGTAGAGCGCAAGCATCAACTGACGGTGGAGTGCCTCCCGCAAAGGATGCTCGGTGGTCAACTGGTACAGATCACTCACCAGTTCGCGATGGCGGCCGAGCATGAGCCGGGAATCCGTCAGCATCTCGATGCATTCCAGCCGGGCCTCCTTCAGCCAGGTCTGAAAGCCTTCGAGGATCGGCCCATGGCATACATCATCCAGCAACGGGTCGCGCCAGAGATCGAGTGCGCTTTCGAAAGTGGCCGTGGCCTGCTGGTAGCGCCGCTCCCTGAGATGATCCCGGCCCTCGCACACCAGTCGTTCGAAGCAGTGGAAGTCGAGGCGATCGGGGCCCAGCCGCAGGACATATCCCGGGGGGCGGGTGAGAACGGGGCTTTCGCTCTGGCCTGGCCGGCGCAGGAACTTACGGATCTGGGAGACATACACATGGAGCCCGGCGATCGCCCGGCGCGGCGGGTACTCCCCCCAGATCTCCGCGATGAGCTGGTCGATCGGGACCACCTGATCGGCGCGGACGAGAAGAACGGTCAACAGGACCTCGATCTTCCGCGCCCTGATGGTTAATTTCCGCTCTCCTTCTACCACCCGGAGAGGTCCCATGATCTCATATCGCACGATGTGCCCCATCCGAGTCGCCGACGAGTGCGGTCATGGGAAAGTCGGCGCCTTTGCCGGAAGTGCCCGTGGTGTTTTCTGGGTGTTTCCTCGATTTCGAGGACGATGTCCGTCTGCTTCCGGAGGCGAACGGATGTGCGGGATGGGCTCTGGTGGTCCGCGCGGATCGCCGTCCCCGGCCGTCCGGGTGGCGCGCGGGAATTGTCACGTCCCCGGAGTCCGGCGACCCCGGAGGGGATGGGAAGTGGGCGCTTGCTGAGCCGCTTGCGTGTGGAAAGTGGTCCGGTCGCGCTCCTCTGCGCGGGGACGGGCGGTGCCGCCGGATCCACTGACGCACGCCGTTCGCGACTGCCATTACTCACCCCTCTTTTATCGCGGGCCCTGCCGAGGAATCAGAGAACGGACAAGATCGGACGCCTTCGGCGGGTGCCCCACATCGTAAGCAAGTCCTATGACTACCCACCTCACCTAGAATCCGGATATACGCGCCCTCGAGGCGGCGTCCTCGACGGTGCGGAGCGGGTATTCGCAATACGTCCGGAAGATCGGAGTCCGGATATCCCGCACTTGAGGTGTTGCAGTCCGCGAATGAGAATACGCGGATCGCATCGGCCGGGACAAGCGAATCTTGCGAGATCATGGGCCCCTTGGCGCCGCTTTGATGAGGAGCGAGGAATTCCGGCTCCGCGGGACCCATGAAGGGGATGTCGAATAACCGTCAGGTTTGTTGGTGATTCAGGGCTTGTGGGCCACCACGATCGCACAGCCGGCGCTCGGCACGGTGGGGAGGGCCGACTTGGCGGCGTCCAGTACCTCCTGGACGCTGACCCCGTGCTGCGCCTCGAACTCCCGGCGGCAGCGCAGGATGCCGTCGATCATCCGGTTGGCGGTGTCCTTCGTGTTCTCGGTGACATCGGTCAGCTCATCGAGCACCAGTCCCGCGTCACCGATCAGACCGGGCCAGTCCTCCAGCCGGGTCAGCGAGGTGACCACATCGGGATCGCCGTCCGGCTGGTAACTGCCGTCGCTCGGCGGGGTGACATCCGTGAGCACCAACCGGCCCCCGGAACCCAGCACACGGGCCATCTCCCGCAGCGCCGTCGGGCGGTCCATGTGATTGATCGATTCGAATGCGAGTACGGCGTTGAAAGCCGCGTCCTCGAAAGGCATGGCCATGGCGTCGGCGTATTGGAATGCCACCTGGTGGGACAGGTCGGCCAGCCGGGCGGATTCGGTCGCCTGTTTGACCTGGAGCTCGCTGATCGTGATGCCCAGGACATGGGCACCGGTGGCGGTCGCCACGCGCATCGCCGGTTTCCCGATACCGCAGCCGACATCCAGCACCCGGTCTCCCGACCCCACCCGCAGCCGTTCGATCAGCAGATCCGTGAAGCGATCGGTGGCCTCCTGGACCGAACGGGTATCGGACGGGCCGTCCCAGTAGCCGAAGTGGAAGTTGTCGTCCCACGCCATCTGCAGAAGCGGTCCCAGCGAGCTGTAGTAGTCCGACACCGTGCCGCCTGGCGGCACGGCCGATGGAGATGTCATGACACTCCTCCTGTGTGCTCGGAGATCGGGTCGGCCAAGGGCACATAAAGGGCTCACCCGCTCAGCGATGGTCATGGGTTCCGGTAACGCGTCTCTAAAGTCACCGGCCGCGGCCCATTTGGTCTTGCTTTAGAGCCGCGCCCCACGATGGGCCACGTGCTCGCACCGATCATCAATCCGGAGCGGGAGTGCCGCCCATGACCCAGAACACGCAGATGTTCTCCCAGCGCCATATGGGGTGCGATGGATAGCGCCGCGCCCACCCGGACACCTCAGCAAGCGGAGCCCATCGCCGTGGTGGGAATGGCCTGCCGCCTGCCGCACGCACCCAGTCCATCAGCCTTCTGGCGGCTGCTGCGGCAGGGCGGGAACGCCGTCACCACCATGCCGGAGGACCGCCGCCGGACCGGCACCGTCGCCACCGACGGCCCCAACGGGCCTGCCCCGACCTGGTACGGCGGCTTCCTGGACCGCGTCGACGCCTTCGACGCCTCCTTCTTCGGCATCTCGCCCCGTGAGGCGACGGCCATGGACCCCCAGCAGCGGCTGATGCTCGAACTCGCCTGGGAGTCGTTCGAGGACGCGGGAATCCGCCCCGGAACACTGAAGGACACCCCGACCGGTGTGTTCGTCGGCGCCATCTGGGACGAATACGCCACCCTGCTGCGCCGGGAGACCACCGCGGCCACCCGGCACGCCATGACCGGTGTCCACCGCAGCATCATCGCCAACCGGGTCTCCTACGGATACGGTCTGCGCGGCCCGAGCCTCACCGTCGACACCGCACAGTCGTCCTCGCTGGTGGCCGTCCACACGGCCTGCGAGAGCCTGCGGCGCGGGGAGTGCACCCTGGCACTGGCCGGCGGTGTGAACCTCATCCTCACCGAGGACAGCATGACGGCCGCCGCCGCCCAGTTCGGCGGGCTCTCCCCGGACGGGCGCTGCCACACCTTCGACGCCCGCGCCAACGGCTTCGTCCGTGGTGAGGGCGGCGCGGCGGTGCTCCTCAAACCCCTGGCCGCGGCCGTGCGCGACGGCGACCCGGTGTACTGCGTCATCCACGCGGGAGCCGTCAACAACGACGGCGCCACCGACGGACTGACGGCCCCCGGCCCGGCGGCCCAGGAGGACGTGGTGCGCACCGCCCACCGGCGGGCCGGAGTCGCACCCGACGACGTCCAGTACGTCGAGCTGCACGGCACCGGAACCCTCGTCGGCGACCCCGTCGAAGCGGCGGCGCTCGGCGCCGCGCTCGGCACCGCCCGGACGGACGGCACACCCCTGCTCGTCGGCTCCGCCAAGACCAACGTGGGCCACCTCGAGGGCGCGGCGGGCATCGTCGGCCTCCTCAAGACTGCCCTCGGCATCAAGCACCGCCTGCTCCCGGCCAGCCTCCACTTCAGCACCCCGAACCCGCGGATCCCGCTGACCGAGCTCGGACTGCGGGTCCAGGACCGGCTCGGCGACTGGCCCCGCCCGGACCGGCCACTGCTCGCCGGGGTCAGCTCCTTCGGCATGGGCGGCACCAACTGCCATCTCGTCCTCGGCGAAGCGCCCGCCCCCGTGCCCGCACCCGCGTCCGCACCGGCCGACGTCCCCGCGCCCCCTGTGGTGGCCTGGCCGATCTCCGCGAAGACCCCCGCGGCGCTACGCGCCCAGGCCGGGCGGCTGCGAGATCATCTTGCGGGCCACGCCGATCTCTCCCCGGCCGACATCGGCGCGGACCACGCCGACCTCTCCCCAGCCGACATCGCACACTCTCTGGCCACCACCCGGACCGCCTTCGACCACCGTGCCGTGCTCCTCGGTGAGGACACCGAGGAACTGCTGAGCGGGCTGGACGCGCTGGCCGAGGGCGCGGAGACCGCCGGAGCGGTGCGGGGCAGGGCCGTGGACGGCGGCGTCGCCTTCCTCTTCAGCGGCCAGGGCAGCCAGCGAGCGGCCATGGGCCGCGAGCTGTATGCCGCCTATCCGGTCTTCGCCGCGGCGCTCGACGAGGTGTGCGACTGTCTGGACGCACGGCTGGCAGAGCCGCTGTACGAGGTGATGTCCGCCCAAGCCCCCTCGCCGCGGACGGCGTTGCTCGACCGGACCTCGTACACCCAGCCCGCGCTGTTCGCCATCGAGGTGGCCCTGTACCGGCTGGCCGAATCCTGGGGGCTCACCCCCGGCCATGTGATGGGCCACTCGGTCGGCGAGATCGCCGCGGCCCATGTGGCCGGTGCGCTCACCCTGCCCGACGCCTGCTCCCTGGTGGCCGCCCGTGGCCGGCTGATGCAGTCGGTCACGGCGAAGGGGGCCATGGCCGCGCTGCAGGCTGACGCGGACGAGACCGCCGGACTGCTCGCCGGATGGGAGGACCGGCTGGACATCGCCGCCGTCAACGGGCCCTCGTCCGTGGTGATTTCGGGCGACCACGACGCCGTCCACACGGCCGCCGCCGTCTGGCGCGAACGCGGCCGCAAGGCCCGGCTGCTGAAGGTCAGCCACGCCTTCCACTCGCCGCATATGGACGGCGTGCTCGACCAACTGTGCGCCGTCGCCTCGGAGTTGACCTTCTCCGCACCGGCCGTCCCCCTCGTCTCCAATGTGACGGGAGGGTTCGTCACCGCCTCAGACCTCGCCTCACCCGACTACTGGGCCCGGCACGCCCGCCACGCGGTGCGCTTCATGGACGGTGTGCACACCCTCCTGGACGCCGGTGTCACCACCTTCCTCGAACTCGGACCGGACGCCCCGCTCACCGCCATGACCCGCGAATGCCTCACCGCACGGCCGGGACCGGCCCCCGGGCGGGCGCGCCCGGCCGCCGTGGCGGCGCTGCGCCGCGACCGTCCCGAGGTGCGCACCTTCGCCAGCGCCATGGCCCAGGTGTATGTCCGCGGCGCCGAAGTGGCCTGGGACCGGGCCTGCGCCGGGCATCCCCGGCAGCGGATCGCCCTGCCGACGTACGCCTTCCAGCGCGACCGCTACTGGCCCGGCGCCCCACCCGAAGCCACCGCACCGGCCACCCACACCACCGAGACGGCCGCCCACGCCACCGAGACGGCCGCCCACGCCACCGAGACGGACCGCGCCCCGGACCCGGCGCCGCCCACAGGAGAGTCGGCCGAGCCCGCCGACGCGGCGTGGCACCGCGATCCGCTGGACACCGTGCGGACGCATGTGGCCCTCGTCCTCGGGCACTCCGAACCGGGCGCCATCGATGCCGGCCTCACCTTCAAGGAGCTGGGCTTCGACTCGCTCGCGGCGACCGAACTGAGCGAGCGGCTCGGCGCGGCCACCGGGCTGCCCCTCACCGCCACGCTCACCTTCGACCACCCCACCCCACTGGCCGTCGCCGACCATCTGCGCGCCCACACCACACCCGTCACAGGCTCCTCCACTGCGTCCATGGCCACCACACCGCGCGACACCGGCGAACCGATCGCGGTAGTCGCCATGGGCTGCCGCTTCCCGGGCGGGGTCGACTCGCCCGAGGCACTGTGGCGGCTGGTGGCCGAGGGCGCCGACGCGATCGGGGAGTTCCCCCGGGACCGCGGCTGGGACCTGGCCGGACTCTTCGACCCCGACCAGGACCGCCCCGGTACCAGCTACGCCCACGAGGGCGGCTTCCTCTACGACGCACCGGAATTCGACGCGGAGTTCTTCGGTATCAGCCCCCGCGAGGCGCTGGCCACCGACCCCCAGCAGCGGCTGCTGCTGGAGACCGCGTGGGAGACCTTCGAACGGGCGGGCATCCGCTCCACCTCCCTCCGGTCCAGCCCGACCGGCGTGTTCGTCGGAGTGACGGCCCAGGACTACGGCCCCCGGCTGCACGAGGCGCCCAAGGGGCTCGACGGCCATCTGCTGACCGGCGGCACCCCGAGCGTGGTGTCCGGCCGGGTGGCGTTCACCTTCGGCCTGGAGGGGCCCGCGGTGTCGGTGGACACGGCGTGTTCGTCGTCGCTCGTGGCCGTCCATCTGGCGGCGCGGGCACTGCGGCAGGGCGAGTGCGCGCTGGCCCTGGCCGGAGGGGTGACGGTGATGGCCGCACCCGGCATGTTCACCGGCTTCTCCCGCCAGCGGGGGCTGGCCCCCGACGGCCGGTGCAAGCCGTTCGCGGGGGCGGCCGACGGCACCGGATGGGGCGAGGGCGTCGGCCTGCTGCTCCTGGAACGACTCTCCGACGCCCGGCGGGAGGGCCACCGGGTGCTGGCCGTGATCCGGGGCTCGGCCGTCAACCAGGACGGCGCCTCCAACGGCCTGACCGCGCCGAACGGCCCCTCCCAGCAGCGGGTGATCCGCCAAGCCCTCGCCGACGCCCGGCTGTCGCCGTCCGAGGTGGACGCCGTCGAGGCCCATGGCACCGGAACCACCCTCGGCGACCCGATCGAGGCCCAGGCCCTGCTCGCCACCTACGGGCAGGAGCGGACCGGAGACCGGCCCCTGTGGCTGGGCTCGCTGAAGTCCAACATCGGCCACACCCAGGCCGCCGCCGGCGTGGCGGGCGTCATCAAGATGGTGATGGCCATGCGGCACGGACTGCTGCCCGCCACCTTGCACATCGACGCCCCCAGCCCGCACGTCAACTGGGACAGCGGCGCGGTGCGTCTGCTGACCGGGCCGGTGGAGTGGCCGCGCGACGAACGCCCCCGCCGCGCGGGCGTGTCCTCCTTCGGCATCAGCGGCACCAACGCACACCTGATCGTGGAGCAGGCCCCCGAGCCGGAACCCGCACCCGCCGGGGCGCGGACGGACGAGGACGACCGGCCGGTGCCCTGGGTGCTCTCCGCCCGGAACGCCGAGGCCCTTCGAGGACAGGCCCGGGAGCTGGCCGCCCGCATGGCCGCCGACAACACGCCGTCACCCCGGGATGTGGGCTGGTCACTGATCACCACCCGGACGGCGTTCGAGTACCGCGCGGTGGTGGTCGGTGAGGACCGCGACGAACTCAACGCCGCCCTCCAGGCGTTGGCGACCGAGAGCACCCACCCGGGCGTGGTGCACACGGGCACGGCGGCCACCACGGGCGGTGCGGGTCCGGTGCTGGTGTTCCCCGGGCAGGGCTCGCAGTGGGCCGGGATGGGCGGCGGGCTGCTGGACGCCTCCCCGGTGTTCGCCGCCCGGGTGGCGGAGTGCGAACGAGCGCTCGCACCCCACGTCGACTGGTCGCTCACGGATGTCCTACGGGGGGCCGAGGGCGCCGCCGATCTGAGCCGGGTGGACGTGGTGCAGCCGGTGCTCTGGGCGGCGATGGTATCCCTGGCCGCCGTGTGGGCCGAGTACGGTGTGCGCCCCGCCGCCGTGGTGGGCCACAGCCAGGGCGAGATCGCCGCCGCCGTGGTGGCGGGAGCGCTGTCCCTGGACGACGGCGCGAGGGTCGTGGCGCTGCGCAGTCGGGCTCTGCGACGCCTGGCCGGCGGCGGGGCCATGGCCTCCCTCGGCGTGGGCCACGAGCGGGCCGGGGAACTGCTGTCCGGGCTCGGCGATCGGGCCGCCGCGGTAGTGGTGGCGGTGGTGAACGGGCCCGAGTCCACTGTGGTGTCAGGGCCGCCGGAGCAGGTGGCCGCCGCAGTGACCGCCTGCCAAGAGGCGGGCGAGCGGGCGCGCATGATCGAGGTGGACTACGCCTCGCACAGTCCCCAGGTCGACGAGATCGCGGAGGAACTCACCGAACTGCTCGACGGAGTTGAGCCGGTCGGGGCGTCGGGGGCCGGGGTGGTGTTCTACTCCACGGTGACCGGTGGCCGGGCCGATTCCTCCGTGTTGGACACGGGCTACTGGGTGCGGAATCTGCGGGAGCGGGTGCGGTTCGCCGAGGCGGTTCAGGCGTTGCTGGCCGATGGCCACCGGGTGTTCATCGAGGCCAGCACCCACCCCGTCCTCACCATGGCGATGCGGGAGAGCTTTGAGCGCACGGAGAGCGGCGCCGCCGCGGTGCCCACCTTGCGCCGGGACCACGGAGACCTGGCCCAGCTCACGAAGTCGGTCGCGCACGCGTTCATCGCCGGGGCCGAGGTGGACTGGTCGGCTGCCTTCCCGGCCGACCCCACGCCTCGTGCGGTCGATCTGCCCACGTACGCCTTCCAGCGTCGGCGCTACTGGCTGGAGGCTCCCGGCGGGTCCGGCGGGGACCCCGGCGCCCTCGGCCTGGTCGCCGCGGACCATCCGCTGCTCGGCGCCGCGGTGCGGCTCGCCGACGGCAGTGGCCATGTGCTGACCGGACGTCTCTCCCCCCAGACGCATGGCTGGCTCGCCGACCATGTGGTGGCGGGCGTGGCCCTGGTCCCCGGAACCGTGCTGATGGAGTGGGCGCTGCGGGCGGCCGACGAGGCCGGCTGCGGCGCGGTGGAGGAGCTCGCGCTGCGGCTGCCGCTGGTGATGCCCGCGACGGGCGGCCGGTGTGTCCAGGTGGTGGTGGGCCCGTCCGCCGAGGACGGGCGCCGCGACATCGCGGTCTACTCCCTCCCCGACGACGCCCTTCGCACGGGTGGGGACACCGACTGGATGTGCCATGCCGTGGGCGTACTCGGCCCCGCCGTACCGGAGAGCCGGGCGGGGGAGCTGCCCGGGACGTGGCCTCCGCCCGGAACGCGGCCGGTGGACACCGATGGGTTCTACCAACGGATCGCCGCATCCGGATACGCCTACGGAGCCGCGTTCCAGGGGCTGCGCGCGGTATGGCGGGACGGCGCCGATCTGCTGGCCGATGTGGAACTGCCCAAGGCCGCGGGAGAGCCCCATGGATTCGGTATCCACCCCGCCCTGCTGGACGCGGTGCTCCATCCGACGCTGCTGAACGGCCATCTCGATGCCGGGCCGGAGCCGGACGAGGGGCGCATGTGGCTGCCGTTCACCGCGAGCGGGGTGTCCCTGTGGGCGGCCGAGGCCACCGCCGTACGGGTCAGGCTCACCGCCCGTCCGCAGACCGCCGAGGGCGAGCGGGAACTGCGGGTCGTCGTCGCCGACGCCGTGGGCGCCCCGGTGCTGACGATCGACGCGCTGCTGCTGCGCCCCGCCGAGGCCGATCAGCTGCGCTCCCTGAACACCGGCCAGGTGGCCACTGACAGCGTCGGTGGCGGAAGCGTACGGCGGCGCACCGCTGCCGCCGCCGAAGTGCCGTCCGTCGACTGGGCCGCCCGGCTGGCGCGGCTGTCGGCCGTCGACCGGTATCGCACGCTCCTCGGCCTGGTGCGCGACCACGCCGCCACCGTGCTGGGGCACACCGATGCCGAGGTGGTACGCGCCGATGCCAGCTTCAAGGAGCTGGGCTTCGAGTCGCTGACCGCTGTCGAACTGCGCGATCGCCTCGCGGCCGCCACGGGTCTACGGCTGCCCGCGGCCCTGATCTTCCGGTATCCGACCCCGGAAGGCATCGCCCACCACCTAGTGCGACGGCTGACCTCCGACGGCACCGCCGCCACCCCCACCGCGATCGTCCCGCCGAGCACGCAGGTGCCACGGCAGCCGACGGATGAAATGAGCGCGGCCCAAAGGCTGGAGTCCGCCTCGGCGGATCAGGTCCTTGAGTTTATTGACAACGAGCTTGGTGTGTCCTGAATGTGCCGGGCGCGACGATCGCTGAAGGCCGGGTGACCCTCATGGCGAACGAAGAGAAGCTGGTCGAGTATCTCAAGCGCGTTTCCGCCGATCTGCACGATACGCGTCTGCGTTTGCGCGAGGTGGAGGAGCGTTCCCACGAGCCGGTGGCCGTGGTCGGCATGGCCTGCCGCTTTCCCGGCGGGGTCACCTCCCCGGAGGAGCTGTGGGAACTGCTCGTCTCGGGTGTCGACGCGATCGGGGACTTCCCGACGGACCGCGGCTGGGACCTCGAGAACCTCTACCACCCCGATCCAGAGCACTACGGCACCAGCTGTGTCCGCCAGGGCGGATTCGTCGAGGCGGACCGGTTCGACGCGGCCTTCTTCGGCATCAGCCCCAGGGAAGCGCTCGCCATGGACCCGCAGCAGCGACTGGTGCTGGAGATGGCCTGGGAATCCCTGGAGCGGGCCGGTATCGATCCGGTGTCGCTCAAGGGGACCCGCACCGGTGTCTACGCCGGTGTGTCCAGCCAGGACTATCTGTCCCGGGCCCCGCGCATCCCCGAGGGATTCGAGGGCTACGCCACCACGGGCGGACTCACCAGCGTGATCTCGGGCCGGGTGGCCTACACCTTTGGCCTGGAGGGGCCGGCGGTGACGGTGGACACCGCATGCTCGGCCTCGCTGGTGGCCATGCACCTGGCGGTACAGGCGCTACGGCAGGGGGAGTGCACCCTGGCCCTGGCGGGCGGTGTCACCTCGCTCGCCACCCCCATCATGTTCACCGAGTTCTCCCGGCAGCGCGCACTGGCCCCGGACGGCCGGTGCAAGTCCTTCGCCGCCGACGCGGACGGCACCGGCTTCTCCGAAGGCGTCGGCCTGGTGGTGCTGGAGCGGCTCTCGGAGGCGCGGCGCAACGGGCATCGGGTGCTGGCGGTGATCCGTGGCTCGGCGATCAACCAGGACGGCGCCAGCAACGGCCTCACCGCGCCCAACGACGTGGCCCAGGAACGCGTCATCGGCCAGGCGCTGGCCAACGCCCAGCTGACGCCGGGCGATGTGGATGCCCTCGAGGCACATGGCACCGGCACCAAACTCGGCGACCCGATCGAGGCCGAGGCCCTGACCGCGACGTACGGCCAGAACCGCCCCGCCGACCGGCCACTGCTGCTGGGCTCGCTGAAGTCCAACATCGGCCATACACATGCGGCGGCCGGTGTGGCAGGTGTGATCAAGATGGTGATGGCGCTCCGGCACCCACAACTGCCCGCGAACCTGCACCTCGACGTCCCCACCCCGCATGTGGACTGGGAGGACAGCGGGCTGCGGCTGCTGAACGAACCGGTGGAGTGGCCCCACCTGGAACGACCCCGCCGTGCGGCGGTCTCCTCGTTCGGCATCTCCGGTACGAACGCCCATCTGATCCTGGAGCAGGCGCCCGAGGACGATGCGCCCATGGACCCGGCCTGCTCGGACGTGACCACGGTTCCGTGGGTGCTCTCGGCCCGGAGTGCGGAGGCGTTGCGGGGGCAGGCGGCGGCGTTGGCTGGGCGGGTGGGTGGCGCGACCGAGTTCTCGT
>NZ_JBIADZ010000020.1:0-128818 GCF_042868035.1 Streptomyces sp. NPDC007875
CGCGGTGGCGACGAGGTACGACAAGCTCGCCGTCCGCTATGAGGCGACCGTGCTGGTCGCGGCCATCAACGAATGGCTGTGACCAGCACTTTCGAAACACGCCCTAGGGCGTGTCGGTTAATTCGGGGCGTCCGGTCAGAGGTCTACCCAGCCTGGCACCCACATTTCATCAGTAGGTCGCGGTCCTGAGGTTCGTAGATGGTCGCGCAACGCGGTCAGCACGGGGTGCTGGTCTCCGGTGCGAGACAGCAGCACGTGCGGGTAGACCGGGGTCGGTTCGTGCAACGGGATGCGTCGCAGGTCGTGGGTCTGGGGCCACAGGTACCGGTCCCCGCCGCCGACGAGGGTGGCCAGTGAGGTCGACTCGGCCAGCGCGTCCATCAGGGCCTCGTCGCCGAAGTTGGGGCCGAGCGCGTCGATGCTCAGGCCGAAGGCCTCGGACAGCGCCTGGTAGAAGTCCGCCCACTCCGTGCCGGGCCTGATCCCGGGGATCCAGATGCGGTGGCCGGCCAGGTCCGCAGGCCTGACCCAGGCTGCGCCCGACAGCGGGTGGCCGGGCCCGACCAGGAGCTCCAGGGGGGTGTCCAGGAGCCGTTCGGCACTGATCCCGGGCGGGACCTGATCTGCCGGCAGGGCGCGGAAGGACGCGTCGACGGTTCCGTCGAGCACAGCCTGGGTGGCCTGGGCGGCGTTCTCGTTGCTCAGCGTGACCGCGTCCAGGTTTATCTCGGGGTGCGAGCGGTAGAACCGATAGACGGCCTGGGCCGGTGCGATGCGCTGGTTGAGGACGTCGACACGCAGAGGTCGGCTGCCGGGGCGCACGGCCTGCTCAGCCTGCTCGAGAGCCGTGAGGACCTTCTTGGCGCGGGGCAGGAAGACCTGCCCGTCCAGGCTGAGCCGGGACCCCCGGGAGGTTCGCACCAGGAGCGCGACCTCGAGGTGCTTCTCCAGGCCCGCGACCCGCTTGGAGACCGCCTGCTGGCTGATCCCGAGCTCGTCCGCCGCTGCCTGGAACTGGCCGGCCTCGGCGACGGCCACGAAGGTGCGTAGCGCTTCAACATCCACGATCCCACCCTAGGGTCACAACAATAGGTTGTGACAGGTTGGTCGTGAGGTTGTTTGATCGTGCGTTCTTCAAGGTGCTGGGATCAGCGCATGTCTACTCGCACAGACCAGGTCATGTATGTCCAGACACCCGAGTTTGCACGTCATGCGGAGCGAATCGTGGAGGTGACCGACGCGACGTCTCGGTTGAACGTGCTGCCGTTCAGCGACGGCGAAGGCCGTGCGAAACTACTTTCCGTTGTGTTTGGCGGCCCGCTCCCGAAGTCGGTGATGATCTACCCGCCGTTCTTCACCGAGTACGGGCTGAACACGACGTTCGGGGAGAACGTCTTCGTCAACCAGGGATGCACGTTCATGGACAAGGGCGGCATCCATATCGGCAACGGCGTCATGATCGCTCCGAAGGTCAGCCTCATCACCGGGGGGCACCCTCTGCCCCTCGCCGAGCGCCGCGAGTACCTCTCCTTCGCCCCGATCGTCATCGAGGACGACGTCTGGATCGGAGCAGCTGCCGTGATCACGCAGGGAGTGACCATCGGTGCCGGCGCGGTGGTCGCTGCCGGCGCGGTGGTCACTCGTGACGTTCCTGCCCGCGCTTTGGTCGCGGGAGTCCCCGCCCGGGTGATCAAGGCGATCGACTGAGTCCGGGCGGGCCAGCGGCCCGGGGCCAGCAAGTACGTCTCCGGCGTTCTCGCGCGGCGCGGCTGAGGAGGCCGGAGACGTGCTCAGCGGTCTGTTCCCGATGCCCCGTCACGCCCGGCTGACCGACCAGCAGTGGGGCCGCATCCACCCCCTGCTGCCCACCAGCGACGGGCGCCGTGGCAGACCTTGGGCTGACCACCGCAGGATCGTGGAGGCGATCGTCTACCGGTACCGCACTGGCATCCCCTGGCGGGACCTCCCGAGCAGGTTCGGGTCCTGGAAGACCGTGTGGGCCCGCCACCGCCGGTGGTCCGGTGACGGGACCTGGGACCGCGTGCTCGGGGCGCTGCTCGCTGCCGCGGACGAGGCCGGGCAGATCGACTGGCGGGTCGCGGTGGACTCCACGATCAGCAGGGCCCACCAGCACGCCACCAATACCAGCGCCCTGAGAAGTGCCGAGCCGCGACCCACGCCGTTACCGCCATCGGCACAGCCCTGGAACGCGCCGGCCGCAAACACGCCACCGGCGATCCTGGCGGAGCGTCAGAACACGGGCGGCCTGAACCTCTCGTCCGCCCAGCTCCCGCTTGGGATTCTCTCTACTGCGGTGCCCCTGGCCAGGCGCACCGCGGCGGTGGCTCCTCAGCGTTCACCGCGACGAAACCGGGCTGGCCGTCGAAAACGGCCGCACCGTCCACCAGCGTCGCACCGAACTGGGCTGGTCCCAGACCGAACTCGCCCGCCGCGCCGGGATCACCCAGCCTGCCATCGCCCGCCTGGAGACCAGCCTCACCCTCCCCTCTACCCGAACCCTGCTGCGCGTGGCAACCGCCCTGGGCCAGCCTCTCCACATCACCATCGGCCACGCCGCCTGACCACAGGCCCTGCGCGTGTGCGACTTTGTCGCCCGACCCACGGGCGGCGTGTACGACGTCGCCGTGAGCACCGCCCGCAACGGCTGCACCTGAGGTCCCGCGCACGCATTTCCCGCCGTGCGCCCCGGAAAAGCCCCTTCCGACCGGAAAGGGCTTTCGGACTTTCTGGATTGGCGCCAACAGCCGCTGTCCCGCTAAGATTTGAGCGGTTCCAAAAAAAAGGGGAAGCAGTGGCAGTTCGCTTTGTGCAGGTTGCGGAAACCGAGAAGGACAAGGAAGGGGTTCAGGAAACCGTCACGACCGTCGTCGTCAACGGACAGACGGTGGAAACGCGAATCTACGGACGTACGGTTATTCACTGCGATCTCGAACCCGATATCACCGCGGACGTGCACTCGGTGGACATATCCGTGCCCACCTGGGTCGAAGAGGAATACGAAACCGGGGAGCAGAACGAGGACGGCAGCAACACCATTGCCGTGCGGCAGGCCCTGAGGAATGAGCGCCGGACCGTGGACCTGGGCCCGGACGGACTGAAGGCCCTGCAAAAGGCGCTGGAGCCCTTCACCGCGGCATCCCGGCCCGCAGAGGAGCCCCCCGCCAAGAAGCGTGGCCGCCCCGCCAAGAAGGCGGCTCAGAGCCCTCCGAACGCGAGGTAGCCTCGATCTTGCATGACGGTCCGTCGGTTTTCGGCGGGCCGTTTTGCTGTGGCGAGCTGGTCGTGGACATCTTGAACGGGTGGATCCAGGCGGAGGTGCGTTCTACGACCCAGCGGGTCTTGCCCAGGCCGGAACCGTGGCTGGTTCCCTTCCCGGCGATCTTCGGTGCGATTGAGAAGCCCGCTGTCGAAGAACTGGCGACTTCAGCCCTGGTGGTGCTCACCATGGCTGCACGAACCAGCGAGACAACGAGGCCAGGCGAGTTGGCGGCGGAACTGCAGATGACTACGCCGAACATGACAGCCGCGCTTCGCGCACTGGAAGACGCCGGGATGGTCAAGCGTCGTCCCGATCCCAGTGACGGGCGCAAAGTGTTCGTCGACGTGACGGCGTACGGTCACGACATCGTCGAGCAAACCTCGTACGGTCGTCACGCTTGGCTGCACGAAGCAGTGGAGAACGTGCTGAACGAGCGCGAACGCCGCCTCCTGTTCGAAGCCGGTGAGCTCCTGCAGCGGCTCGCGGACTACAACGCGTCCTACCGCCGACCCGAAGGTTCAAAGGCGGGCTGAAGGCGAGATGAACTCGTCGTTGCCCGGGCGTACCGTGTACCGTTCGGAAACTCATCGTTCCTGGTCAGGCGGCGTATCTGTACTCGTTGATCAGGCCGCCGAGTATTTGAGTGCGTAGAATTCGGTGAGTGGACGGGCCGACTATAGGCGTCGGGTGCTCCTGGGCGAGAGGCGGGAGCTGCCCGCAAGCCTGGCGGGGGCGATGACCGTTGTCATGCTGGGCATAGGCATCGAGGACCTCAAGGACGCGGGCAGCAGGGCGAAGCTCCTGATCCGCGACCGCGACTCGAAGTTCACTACCGCCTTCAATGCCCTGATGTCCGACAAGCCGCTCCACGCCGCCCACTACCCGCACCCATCACGCGACAAGCCCAGCTCACCCACCTCGAAGTCCGCAGACGAGACCGACTCGGCGGAACCCTCCACGAATACCGACGAGCGGTCTGAACTGCCCGGATGATTTATCGGCACCCGCAGGGTCGGTAGGCCGGGCGCCGGATGACCGGCGCTGGGCAGAGTCAGGCACTCTGGTCGCTGAGAGCTGACCTGCCCGAGAGCCTCACGCAGTGTTCGGGCTCCCCGCGAACGCAAGTGATCCGAGGAATCGCGTCTGTTCGTGTTCCACCGTGGCGTCCAGCTCGCCCATGGCCTCCAGGGCACGGGGATCGCCGAGCGTCATGGCACGGAGCGCGCGTTCCAGGTGGCCCTGGTCCTCGATCTCCCACAAATTGAATGCCTCGTACAGCGGCCCGACCTGGGTCACCGTGCCCGCAACGAGCGTGATGCCCTGGGATTCGAAGAGTTCGCGGATTGTCACCATGGCGGCTTCGTAGCGCGCCAGATTCGCGAAACCATACTTGAGCTGGAGCTGCGCCAGCATGTAGCTGCTCACCTGTCCGCCTTTCCTGTGCCGGCCCTCTTCTTCTGTCCGGGGCCTTCACCAGGAAGGTAGACGTTCACGCTGGTGTGAAGGGCAAGTCAGCTGTTGCCGGTCACCGCGTTCAGCACGGCTTCCAGGCCGGTCAGCTTGGCGTGCAGTTCTTCCGCCTCAAGGGAGAGTTCGGCGTGTCGGGTGCGCAGAAGAGCCTCGATCCGGGGCGCGGAGTCAGGGAGTTTCCACTCCTGGACCACCGTACGGATCAGTTCGCTCGGCAGGCCCGCGCCGTACAAACGCTGGATGAAGCCGACGCAGTCGGCGTCCTTGGCCTCGTACCGGCGGTGCCCCGCAGCGTTGCGTGCGGGGAGCAGGAGACCTTGCTCCTCGTAATACCGCAGTGACCGCGTGCTCACTTGGCACCGGTGAGCGAGTTCGCTGATGGACAGCGACTCGGGGCTGGGTGCGGGACTGTCCGGGGATGGGGAGACGGCCCGTAGGGACGCTGCACCGCTATCACAAGATGGGCCATTCGAGGCAGGAAAACGCATAATAGATACTAATGCCCAGTCGGTGATGTTCGTCGCGTTTGGGTGTGCGCGGGCTCAGTCCGCCGTGAGACGTGCTTCGGCCAAGTAGGTCTGGATGGCGTCGCGGTGCCGGGTGAGAGTGTCGATCCGGCTCTGGATGTTCGCGAGCTCGCGGGCCAGGCCGGCGGCGAGCTCCGAGTCCACCGTCGCCCGCAGCGACGCTCCCGACCCGGTGAAGCAGCATCCGATGTCTTTGATGGCCTCGGTGCCGAGGCCGGACCGGAGCAGATCGCGAACCCGCTCGGCGCATACGACGGACTCCTCGGAGTAGTCCCGGTAGCCGTTGGGGAGGCGACGGGGGTGAAGCAGGCCCTGCTGCTCGTAGTAGCGCAGCGAGCGGCTGCTGATCCCGGTGTGCTGAGACAGCTCACTGATCTTCAATCCGCGCCCTGTTCTCCATCGTTGACCTTGACATCGGTGTGCAGGTTTACCGTCCCAGCCGTGAATAACGTTGTCAAAACCACGTCCTCTCTCCGGTCCGGGACGGCCGGCCTGGCCGTCCTGTTCCTGGCCGGCTTCATGTCGATCACGACGGAGACCCTGCCCATGGGGTTGCTGCCCCAGGTGAGCGGCGGCCTGGGTGTCTCGGAGTCGCGAGCCGGCCTGCTGGTGGCCCTGTACGCCTTCGTCATCATGGTGGTGACGCTGCCGATCACGGCCCGAACCGCGCACTGGCCGCAGCGGCGCCTGCTCCTCGTCATCGTGGCCGTGTTCGTGCTGAGCAATCTGCTGCTCGCCGCGGCCCCGTCCTACGCCGTGGCTGTCGTCGCCCGCCTGATCGCCGCTACGGTGCACGGGGTTCTCTGGTCGGTCCTGCCCGCTTACGCCACCCGTCTCGTTCCCGCGGAGCGGACGGGCCGCGCCGTTGCCGTGGTGTTCGCGAGCAACACCGCCGCGCTGACCTTCGGCGTGCCGCTGGGAACCGCGGTCGGCAACGCGCTGAGCTGGCGCAGCGCGTTCGTCCTGCTCGCTGTGGTGGCCGCACTCGTCCTGGTCGCCGCGCCGGTCCTGCTGCCAAAGACGTCCGGCTCACCGGCAACGCGGGGCACGGCCCTGGCCGCGTTCAAACTCCCGGGCGTGCTCACCATCACCCTCGCCACGGCCTTGGTCATGCTCGGCCACTTCAGCATCTACTCCTACATATCGCCCTACTTGCGGCACATCGGCATCAGCGAGGCAGGGGCCGGCCCGGTGCTGCTCGCCTTCGGCCTCGCGGGAGTCGTCGGAGTGTGGACGACCGGCGTGCTGGTCGACCGCCGCCCCCGCGGCGCGACCCTGGTCTTCACCGGCGGGATGGCACTGGTATTCGCCGCGCTGGCCGCGACGGGCAGGGCCACGGCCGTGAGCCTCGTCCTGGTCGTCATATGGGGCCTGCTCTTCGCGGGTCTGCCCACCCTCCTGCAGTCCGCCGCGCTCACGGCCGCACCGCAGGCCCAGGCCGCCGTCTCCGCGCTGTACGTCATCGGCGTCAACTTCAGCATCGGCGGCGGCTCCATCGCAGGCGGGCAGGTACTGGACCGTCTGGGAGCGGCAGCCTTGCCGCTTTTCGCCGCCGCGTCCGCGGCCGCGTCGTGGTTCATCATCGCCGGCGCCCGCCGACACGCCTTCCCCCGACGTCCGGTCACCAACGCTGCCGCACGACCGGAACAGGACAGCGGCGACAGCATGCCCCGCGACGCATGCGACGCGTCACTCACCGCCCGGCCACCCGCTGACGCTGACCAATCGGGTGCCTCTTCAACCGACTGCCGAAGGTGAACGTGAAGGTGATGCCGCAGGTGACCGGGTAGGCGGTGGAGGGAGGTGTGTCGAGGGGCTGGGCCCAGTTGGACTTGGGCGGTGTGATCCCCTCGGTGCGGCTGCCGTCCTTGGCCGTCGGGTCGAACGGGGCGCCGGTGAGGGCGGCGTTGAACTCCTCGACCGTCGCAGCGAGCTGACTCTCGTCGATGCCGAGTTCCCGGGCCAGCCCCCGCACGCTGCCGGATGTGACACTGGTGGCGTCCTCGGAGGCGTACTCCTCGGGAAGCAGCAGCGGCGCGGTCCTGGCGTCGAAGATCTGGACGGCGGTGGATCCGGGCTGTCGGAGGATCTCGGCGCCGTACTTGGCGTAGGTG
The DNA here is from genome assembly GCF_042868035.1 of Streptomyces sp. NPDC007875. Classification (NCBI taxonomy): domain Bacteria; kingdom Bacillati; phylum Actinomycetota; class Actinomycetes; order Kitasatosporales; family Streptomycetaceae; genus Streptomyces; species Streptomyces sp. NPDC007875. Next base: position 7,392 of record NZ_JBIADZ010000020.1, read on the forward strand.
TAGTTGCGGAAGTCCGCGCCCTCGTCGAGGAAGCGGCGGCCGTCGGTGTTGACCACGATGCCGAACGGGTATCCGCCGCGGGTGAGCTGGTTGGTCAGCCCGCGGTCGCCGACAGGCCGTGCCCCGGCGTCCCAGGCGACGGCGTGGCAGCCGCTCCAGTGGCCGTACGGCTGAGCACCGGCGTCAAGAGCCGTGCGGATGCCATCGCCGGTGTTGTACGGGGTGCCGCGGACCAGGGCCAGGTCCCAGCCGGGGCCGAGATGCGCGGCGCGCATCCTGCCGTGGCGCCTTTTCCAGTACGAGGGACTCGGGCGCCCGCTTCCCAGGCGGACTGCGCTGCGCAGAAGCCGGCGTTTCCGCCGCCGACCACGATGACGTCCCAGGGTGCTGCCATGAGTGCGGGTGCTCCTGATCACGAGAAGGGCCGGTCCGGAGCACGGGCTCCGGACCGGCTGTGCGCGGTGCGTCAGCCGACGGCGGGCACGGGGTCACGGTCCGCTCCGGCCGCTGCTTTCGGGTCGGCTTCCGCGGGCTTCTCGCCAGGTGCGGGATCGACCTGCGGCTCGGGGGTGTGGCCGGCCTCGGGAGCGGAGGTGTACGGGATATCGCCACGGAGGACGGCCTTGGCACGGTCCTCGTCGAGCTGTCCCTCCCATTTGGCCACCGCCAGAGTGGCGACGCCGTTGCCGACCACGCTGGTCAGGGCGCGGGCCTCGGACATGAAGCGGTCGATGCCGAAGATGAGCGCCAGGGCGGCGACGGGTACGTGGGGAACGGCGCTGAGGGTGGCGGCCAGCGCTACGAAGCCGGACCCGGTGACCCCGGCGGCGCCCTTGGAGGTGAGCAGCATGATGGCGAGCATCGACAGCTGCTGGGTGAGGCTGAGGTCGATGCCGAGGGCCTGGGCGAGGAAGACCGAGCCCATGGTGAGGTAGATCGCGGTGCCGTCGAGGTTGAAGGAGTACCCGGCGGGCAGCGTGATACCGACGACCGGTTTGGAGGCGCCCACGTGCTCGAGCTTGGCCATCATGCGCGGCAGCACTGGCTCGCTGGACGAGGTGCCCAGGACGATCAGCAGCTCTTCCTTGATGTAGCGGAGGAAGGGCAGCAGGCGCAGGCCGTTGACGCGCATGACCGTACCGAGGACGACCAGGACGAAGAACAGGGCGGTGAGCCAGAAGGAGCCGACCAGCAGGAAGAGGTGCCGCAGGGTGTCCAGGCCGTAGTTGCCGATGGTGAAGGCCATGGAGCCGAAGGCGCCGATCGGGGCCAGCCGCATGATCCAGCGGATGAGTGTGAACAGGATCCTGGACAGCTTCTCGATGCCCTGGGCGATCCCCGCGCCCGCCTCGCCGCCGGCGTTGAGGCCGAAGCCGAACAACACCGAGACCACCAGCACCGGCAGGATCTCGTGGCCGGTCATGGCGCTGAGCAGGGTGTCCGGAATCATGGCGAGGACGAAGGCGGAGAAGCTCTCGTGGCTCGCGGTCGCCTCGGGCGGCAACCCCTTGGTGGAGAGGGTGGAGGGATCGACGTGCAGTCCGCTGCCGGGCTGGACGACGTTGACGACGACCAGGCCGATCACCATGGCGACGGTGGTCAGCACCTCGAAGTAGAGCAGCGCCTTGAGGCTGACCCTGCCGACGGCACGCGCGTTGCCCATGGAGGCGATGCCGTGGACGACGGTACAGAAGATGACCGGCGCGATCATCATGCGCACCAGCGCGATGAAGCCGTCGCCCAGGGGCTTCAACTCGGCGCCGAAGGAAGGCCACAGCCAGCCGACGACGGCACCGGCGAGAACACCGATCAGGCATTGGACGTAGAGCAGGGACAGCAGCCGACGGGTGCGGCGTGGTGGAGCGGTGACGGTACCCGGGGCGGCATCGTTGCGGCTCATGCGGGGCGTCCTTCCAGGACGGGAACGAGAAGTTCGGCTCGGGCGATGCGGCGGGCGGCGCGGTGCAGCAGCACCGTGGGGGACGCGCCGTCCGGTGCGGGGACGGCTTGGGCGGTGAGGACACCTGCCGGGGTGCCCAGGCGCAGCGTGCCGTCGGCGGTCTGCCGGGCGACGCGGTGGGCGAGCGTGCCGGGGATGGCGGCCGCGGTGGCCAGGGCGACGGCCGAGGTGAGGCCGATCGCCGGGTGGGGTGCGTGCATGGAGACCATGCGTACGGCCAGGTCGTACTCGTCCTGACTGACCAGAGTGCCATGAGTGGTGCGATATGAGGCGGCCCGGGCAACGACGCCGACTTTCGGCACAGCATGGCTGACCGGGTCGTTCCGGTCGGCCAGGCCCATGGCCAGGGCGGCCTCGCGGCGCAGCACGGTGAGCGCGGGCACCGCCTCGGCGAACTCGGTGAGCGACTCGGTGCCGTCGAGGCCGAACGCCTTGGCCTCGAACAGCGCGGCCGGGGCGCCGGCATCGACCAGGGACACCTCGGCCGGACCGGCGGGCCCGATCAGGGTGTCCAGGGCGCGGCCGGTCGGCAGGGCGCGCCCCGTGGTCGTACCCGCCGGGTCCTCGAAGCCGAGAAGGACCGGCACTCCGAGCGCCGCGGTGCCGGGCACCGCGGCCGTGCCCTCGTCGGGGGCCGTACCGCCCGGGGTGGGGATGGTGCCGGTGAGGCGGGCCCCGGTGTTGACGTTGAGCATCCGCACCCTGGTGAAGTCCGATGTGATCGGTACCAGGCCGTTGTGGACGGCGTACAGGGCGACGGCGGTGGCGCAGTTGCCGCAGTTGCTGGTCCATTCCACGCGCTCGTCACCGATGCCGACCTGCGCGAAGGCGTACTCGACGTCGATGCCCGGCTCGGCCGGTGTCCGGACGATCGCGGCCTTGGAGGTGGTGGAGGAGGCACCGCCGACGCCGTCGATCTGGCGGGGGTCGGCGGCGTTGTAGGCGGCGAGCAGCAGGGTGTCGGCGTCCACGCCGGTCGCGACCACATCGTGGTGGTCGAAGATCCAGCACTTGCTGGTTCCTCCGCGGATCATCTCGCCCTGCAGACGCAACACAACAGACTCCTCGTGGAAACCCCGCCGGCACTTCCGTACGTGGTGTGATCCACGGTGGGCGCGGAGAGCATGAAGTACAATCTCGGAAATCTGCATGGGTATTAAGTTGAAATTAATGCCGGAGGTGGCGCGGTGCTCGATGTGCGACGCATCCTGCTCTTCACCGAGGTCGCCCGCCGGGGCTCGGTCACCGCGACCGCGCGGGCTCTCAGCTACACGCCTTCAGCGGTGTCCCAGCAGGTCAGCCGCTTGGAGGCGGAGGCTGGGCAGCCGCTGTTGGAGCGCCATGCGCGGGGTGTCACGCTCACTGACGCGGGACGCGCCCTGGCCGAGCGCGGGGAGCGGATCGAGCGAGAACTGACGGCCGCCGAGAACGAGCTCGCCGACTTCGCGGGACTACGCGCGGGCATCCTCCGCATCGGAACCTTCCCCACCGTCGGCGCTTCCCTCCTCCCCCGGGCCGTGATCGCCTTCCGGAAAGCCCACCCCGACGTACGGCTGACGGTGCGCAGCGCCCGCATCGCGGGCCTGTGGGCGATGCTGGAGAACCGGGAAATCGAGATGTCCCTGATGTGGGACTACGACTGGAACCGCATTGACCGCGAGGACATCGTCGTCACCTCACTCGTCGACGACCCCCCGGCCCTCCTCGTCAGCAAGGACCACCCCCTCGCCGGCCGCCCTTCGGCCGCCCTCGCCGACTTCGCGAACGACCCCTGGATCACCCGCGCCGAGAACCATCCGGTGGCCGAGGCTCTCGCCCGCAGCTGCCACACAGCCGGTTTCGAGCCGCAGATCGCCTACGAGGCCCACGACTACCAGGAGGCACAGGCCATGGTCGCCGCCGGCATCGGCGTCGCCCTCGCCCCCACCCTGGCGCTGGAAGGCACCCGAGGCGGCGTCAGCGTCCTGCCGCTGCAATCCCCCGCCCCGGTACGCCGCATCCTCCTGGTCCGCATGGCCGACCACGCCCTCACCCCCGCCGCTGGGGCCTTCGCGGGCTTCCTGCGCGACAGCGCTACGACCGGCACGTCGTCATGACATAGGCCGAGCCGGTGCCCGAGGCCTGTGGGGTTCCAGAACTCAGCCCGGCCCCGTGAGCGGCGGAAATCGATGAGGCACCACAGTGGCCGGACGGCCGGGGCTGACGGAAAGGCGGGCGCCTCCGGTCCGGAAGCGCCCGCGGTGCGGTCATGTCAGCCCGTGTTGTCGGTGCGCCAGGTGACCGTGTGCACGGTGGTCGGGTTGTAGAAGAACTGTCTGCTCGCCTTGCTCGTCGTGACGCACACCGTGCCGTCCACCGGGACGGTCCCGTCGTTCGTGTACGTGGTGTATTCCACGTCGACGGCGCGGGACCCGGTGTTCTGGAACACGAGCCCGTCGGCGTCTCCGGACCAGTCACCGCTGGTCACCAGGACCGGGGTTTCGACGGGTGTGGGGTAGGACGCGAAGGTGTGGCACGTGGTCGGTGCGGCGGGCGTCGTGGGGAAGCGTCGTGGGGAAGGACGTGAGCTCGGAAACGACGGTGACCCTATCGAGGGGTTTCCTCGGAAGTCGACACCACGTTCTGCCCCGAGGAGGAGTGCCGCCGGGTGAACCGCGACGGCCGCGGCCGCGACGCCTTCCGGGGCGGGTGCAGTTCGATGGTGAGTGAGGCGGCGGTGAAGACGGAGGAGTAGGTGCCGGCCGCCAGGCCGATGAGCAGGGCGAGGGCGAAGTCGGCGAGGGTGTCGTCGGCGAGGACGGCGAGGGCGGTGAGGATGAGTGCCGCGCCCATGCCCGTGTTGACGGTACGGGGCAGGGTCTGCAGGATCGCCCGGTTCGTCAGGCGGGGAAGCGGTGTGGTGCGGTCGCGGTCGAGCAGTTCGCGGACGCGGTCGAAGAGGACGACGGAGTCGTTGACCGAGTACCCGATGACGGTCAGCAGGGCGGCCAGGAAGACCCCGTCGATGGGCTTGCCGAGCCAGGCGAAGGCGCCGATGACGATCACCACGTCGTGGGCGAGCGCGACGACGGCCGCGGTCCCGAAGAACCAGCGGAAGCGCACCGCGAGGTACAGCAGTTGGGCGCCCAGTGCGAGGGAGAGCGCGATGAGGGCGTTGCGGCGCAGTTCGTCGCCCATGCTGGGGCCGATCAGCTCGTCGCGGATCTTCTTCGTCTCGCCGCCGAGGTTGCTGATGGTTTCGGTGACGGTGGCCTCGTCGGCGTTGGTCAGGTTCTCGGCGCGCACCGTGAGCCCGGTGTCACCGGAGGACTGCACCACCGCGCGGGGGAACCCGGCGTCGGTGAGGGCGGTGCGGGCCCGGTCGGGATCGACTGAGGTGCTGGTGGCGTACTCGATCAGCCGGCCGCCGGTGAACTCGATGCCGAAGTCCAGGCCGCGGACGAGGATGCCCGACGCGGCCATGACGGCGAGTGCGGCGGAGGCGGCCAGCCAGCGGCGCGGACGGCGCATCAGGAACGGGTCGCGGCGCAGCAGCCGGTCGCGGACCCAGCCGGTGCTCGCGATGCCGGTGACGCGGGGTCGGCGGAAGACCGCGGGGCGGTTGGCCGCGTACTCGGCGAGCACCCGGCTGATCACCAGGGCGCTGACCATCGAGGCGAGGACGCCGACGGCGAGGGTGATGCCGAAGCCGCGCACCGGGCCGGAGGCGAAGGCGAACAGGAGAGCCGCGGCGATCAATGTGGTGATGTTGGAGTCGGCGATCGCGCTGAGGGCTCCGCGGAACCCGGCCGTCAGTGCCGATCGGGGGGTGGGGCGGCCGCGGGCCGCGTACTCTTCGCGGGTCCGTTCGAAGACCAGGACGTTGGCGTCCACGGCCATGCCGATCGCCAGGACGAACCCGGCGAGGCCCGGCAGGGTCAGTGTGGCGCCGAGCGCGGCCAGGGCGGCGTAGGAGACGAGGGCGTAGCAGGCCAGGGCCGCGGTCGCGAGCAGGCCCATGAGCCGGTAGACGGCGATGATGAACAGCGCGGTCAGCGCGGTGCCGATGCCGGCGGCCCAGGCCGCGGCCTCGATGGCCGCATCGCCGAGCGTGGCGCCGATGGTGCGCTGTTCCACGGTCTCGACCGGTACGGGCAGGGCTCCGCCGGAGATGAGCAGGGCCAGTTCGCGGGCTTCGGTGTCGTCGAAGGAGCCGGTGATCTGGGTGGTGCCGCCCGGGATGCCGGTCCCGCACGGTACGGAGGGCTCGACCTGCGGCGAGGAGATGATCTTGTTGTCGAGGACGATGGCGACCCGGCGCTGCGGGTCACCGGCCGGGTGACAGGCGGCCCGTGCGGTGATCTGCCGCCATTGGTCCTGGCCGGTCTTGGAGAAGTCGACCGCGACGTGCCATCCGGCACCGCCCTGCTGGTCGAAGCGGGCGTCGGCGCCTTCGACGTCCCGTCCGGTCAGATCGGCGGCCCGCAGGCGCAGGGGCTGTCCGGACTCGTCCGGCAGAACGCGCTCCTTGGCCGGATCGGTCGCCGGGGCGGTGGCGCCGTCGGCGGTCCGGGCCGGGCCGAGGACCGCGTGGACGGTGAGCTGCGCGGTGCGGCCCAGCACGTCGGCGGCTTTCTTCGGGTCAGACACGCCGGGCAGCTCGACGAGGATGCGGTGGTCGCCGGAGCGGACGAGGGTCGGTTCGGCGACGCCGAGCGCGTCGATGCGGCCGCGCAGCACTTCCACGGTGCGGTCGGTGGCCGCGGCGTCGGCGTCGGTGGTGGGGGTGGAGCGGGTTTCCAGCATGATCTGGGTGCCGCCGCGCAGGTCGAGGCCGAGGCGGACGGGCGTGGTGAGGGTGATGGCCAGCGATCCGGCGATCACGGCGAGGGCGAGTAGCGCACGCACGCGCAAGGACTTGGTGCGGTCGTTCCGGCGGTTGTTCTGGCGGTTGTTCCGGCGTTTCAACACGAGCCTCCGGCAGGCACGCCGCGGCAGCGGCCCGCGCGGCCGCGACGGAGGAAAGGGTGATGGGTCGCGTCAGGTACCTGCGGGTGCCGGAGGGGCCCGGCCGCGGTCGTGGGCCGACCGGCCGGGAGAGGCGGGTGCGCACGCGGAAGGCGCTGAAGCACGGGTACCGACAGCCGGGCCGGCATCCGCGTCAGGGGGGTCGGTGGCGTGGTGATCCGGTGGGAACGGGCGCTCGCCGAGGTGGTCGTGGCGGACCCTGGCCTGGGTCGCGCAGCCGACGGCACACGGGCCGTCCGCGTGGGGACCGGTGTCGGGGCGCTCGGCGCCCGTGGCCGCCGGGGCCGGATCGAGCACCGGAACGGAAGCCGCGGGCACCGGAACGGAAGCCGCGCGCGCGGCATCGGCGGGAACCAACGCCAGCAGGACGGCGAGGAGCGCGATGAGCGTCCCCGCGAGCGGGTGAACTGCGGTCGGGGTGCTGCGGGGTGCTGGGCGCATGCACCGTCCCCTTCCTGCGGGGTGCTCGACTCCTGCCGTGTGCTCGGCGTGGGGTGCCGGTCCGGGGCTCCGGCCAGGGAGTGGACGACCAGAGTCCCGGACGTCGGTGCGGGGCGGGCGTCAGGGTTCGATGAGACCTGCGCGGATGGCGTAGCGGGTCAGCTCCAGCCGGTCGTGCAGACCGAGCTTGTGCAGGAGGTTGGCCCGGTGGCGGTGCACGGTCTTGACGCTGATGAACAGGATCTCGGCGATCCCCTTGGAGGAGTGCCCTTCGGCGACGAGTTTGAGCACCTCCTCCTCACGAGGGGTGAGGAACTGGTCGGGGTCTTCCTCGCCGTGGCGGACGCGCTCCAGGTAGTTGCGGATGAGGGCGGTGACCGCGCCGGGGTAGAGGAACGGCTCGTTGCGCATCGCGGCCCGGCAGGCGGCGACCAGGTCGCGGTCGGCAACCGACTTCAGCACATAGCCACAGGCCCCGGCCTTGAGTGCCTGGAACAGGTACTGCTCGTTGTCGTGCATCGTCAGCATCAGGATGCGCAGCCCCGGCTTGAGCGCCACCAGCTCCCGGGTGGCCTGAAGACCGGTCAGGCGCGGCATGGCGATGTCCAGCACGGCCAGGTCGATCTCCTGGCTCCGGGCCGCCTCGATGGCCTCGGCACCGTCCCCGGCCTCGGCGACGACCTCCAGGTCGGGTTCCCTGTCGAGGATCAGGCGTACGCCGCGGCGTACGAGAGCGTGGTCGTCGGCGAGCAGGATGCGGATCGGCTTCCCGGCCGTGGCGGACGGTGCCGAGGCCGTGGTGGGTCCGGGCGGGGTCGGATCGGGCATGGTCAGAGCTGCTTCCTGGGGGCGGGTGTGATGAGGCGGATCCGGGTACCGGTGCCAGGCGTCGAGGTGATGTCGAGGGTGGCCCCGGCGAGCAGGGCCCGTTCGCGCATGCCGCGGATCCCGGCGCCTTCGCAGGCGGCCTCGATGCCGCGGCCGTCGTCGGCGATCTCCAGCACCACCGCCTCGCCCGCCCGGTGCAGGCTCACCTCGACCTGCCGCGCGTCCGCATGGCGGGCCGCGTTGGTCAGGCTCTCCTGAGTCACCCGGTACAGCACGAGCTCGCTCTCCCGGTCGAGGGTGGGCGGATCGGAATCGAGACGGCGCACGACCCGCAGCCCGGTGTGGGTGGCGAAGTCCTGCGTGAGCGAGGTCAGTGCGCTGACCAGGCCCAGGTCGTCCAGGACGCCGGGCCGCAGGCGGCGCACCAGGCGGCGGACCTCGTCCAGGCTCTCCCTGGTGATCTCCTGGGCCTGCTGGAGGTCCTCGCGCAGCGGTTCGGGGGCGTCGTCCGCGGCGCGCTTGAGCACCAGCAGGATCGCGGTCATGCTCTGCCCGACCTCGTCGTGCAGTTCCTGGGCGATGCGGCGGCGTTCCGCCTCCTGGGCCAGCAGCGCCCAGGCGCTGGACGTGGCGCGTTCGTGCTCCAGCCGGTCGAGCATGGCGTTGAAGGTGCGGATCAGCTCGGACACCTCGCTACCGCCGCCGGCGCCGGGCACGGGCAGCCGCTGGCCCGGGCGCAGCAGGTCGACGGTGGTCATCAGCCTGGTCAGCCGGTCCAGCGGGGCCAGGCCCCAGCGCAGCAGGGTGCCGTTGGCGACCAGCATGACGGCGAGACCGCCGACCAGGATGATCGCCTCGGTCAGCAGCACCGGCACGGAGACGGTCACCGGCGCCCACAGCAGCAGGGCGGTAGCGGTGCCCAGCACCAGGGCGTTGAGCCCGAAGATCCGCCAGAACAGCGACACCGGGGAAGTTCCTCCTTCTGCGCTCCGCGTGTGATCAGCTCTACTGTCGCCCATCGCACCCCGGCGGAGCCGTCACAACTGATCACGACCGAGCCTGACACAGCCTGCCTCCCGCACCGCGCGCGGTCGATGGGGCCCGTCACCCATATCCGAGGTCATCGGGTACCCACGCGCCCTTCCCCACCATCGCCCCGTGGTCACCGCTGCCCCGGGCAAATGGGGTCCGCGCCCGATGGGCTTCCGACGCCGGGTCGAGCAGAGTCGAAGGTGCTCGAGCCGTCCGGTACGGCCAGTGCGCGCGGTCGTGGAGACCGCGGCCGGCGGAACCGGGCGGCTACTGCCGCGCCTGGCGCGCTTTCACGAAAGGACCTCATCGTGCCGCTCGACACCGCCCAGACCGGCCCCCGCCCCGGGCGGCTGACCTCTCATGAAACCCGTCAGCGCCTCGAACACGCCCGCAACAGCCGCCTGGCTCAGCTGCGTGCCCTCGACGAGAGCGCCCAGAGCACGGACGCCCATCTGGTGTCCGCGCAGACGGAGGCGATCCAGCGAGTCCTCACCGAGATCGACGAGGCGTTCGCCCGCGTGGAGGACGACACCTACGGCATCTGCCAGGGCTGCGCCAAGCCCGTCCCCGCCGAACGCCTGGAGATCCTCCCCTACACCCGGTACTGCGTCGCCTGCCAGGGCCGCGCCACCGCCTGACCCGCCCCGTCCGCCTCCTGTTTTCGTCTCCGCCCTGCTCAAAGGGGTGAAGTGGTGAACCACCAGACCATCGGCGACCGTGCCGCGCACCTGTCGCCCGAGGACCTCGCCGCGCTGCGGGAGAACCTCCACGAACAGCGCCTGTTCCGCCAGGAACAGCTGCGGCAGATCGCCGCGCCGCCCCGCGCCGAGGACCTGCTCCGGCGCCGCTCCGCGGCACAGGCCGAAGTGCACGTCAAAGTCGCCGCCTCCGCGCGCATGGTCCTCGCCGACGTGGAGGCGGCGCTGCGACGCATCGCCGAGGGCCGCTACGGCACGTGCCACCTGTGCCGTCGCCCTGTCGAGCGCGACCGGCTGATGATCGTTCCACAGGCCCGCTACTGCGCACGGTGCCAGCAGGTACGGGAGGCCGGACGATGACCGTCCGCCGCCGATTCCAGCCCGGCTCCCCCGCCGGGCACCGGCACCGGCCCTGGCCGTTGTGCCGGCACTGCTGCGGCCTCGCCCTGGACCTGGGCAGCGCCCGCACCCGCGCCTGGATAGCGGGCCGCGGGATGGTCCTCGACGTACCCACCATCACCTTCCCCGGTGCTGGGGCGGTGTATCCGGTCCAGCGCGGCGCCATCGTCGACGTTCCGGGAACGGCCCGGATGCTCGACCGGCTCCTCAGCCACCGCCTGCCCCGCCTCACCCGCCCGCTGGTGGTGGTCACCGCGCCGGTGCTGGACGGCCCCGCCTACCGGGAACAGGCCCGCGCCGCCGTGGAAGTGCTCCGCCCCCGCGCGGTCCTGACCGTCCCCACCGCGCGCGCCATCGCCCTGGCCGCGGGCGCCGACCTCTCCCTGCCGCTGCTCGTGGTGGACATCGGCGCCCATCTCACCGAGGTGGTCCTCCTCGTCGACGGCCTGGTCTTCGACGCCCGCCGCACCGCCCTGGGCACCACCGACCTCGCCGGCACCACCGACCTCGCGGACGCCGACGCCACGGCGGAGATCACCGAAGCCATCAGCACCATGTTCACCTCCATGCTCCGGCAGGACCGCACGTCCCTCACCGCCGAGGCCCTGAGCCGGGGTGCCCTCCTGGCCGGTGGCGGCGCACTGCGCCCCGACCTCACTCACCGGCTCGCCGGCGGCACGCACGCGCCCCTGCGGGCGGTTCCCACACCGCATACCGCGGCGATCCGCGGCGCCGCCACGATGTTGCGGGCCGCGCACGGACATCCGTCGGCCAGGGGCACGTCCCCACCCGGGCCTGGCCCGCTCTTCCGCTGGCCTCGCTGACCTCGCTGCCCCCTGGCCCCGCCACCTCACCGGCCGGGGTCTGCTGTACGCCACCCCCTGCCCCGGAAAGGAGAACCTGTGTCCGGCGTACCACCACCCGCACAGCCCCCGGATCCCCCGCACCACGGGCTCGTGCACCCCCTGTCGCTGTGGCGCTGGCGGCACAATCCGCTGTACCGGCGCACCGACCGCCTCCAGGGCCGGATCGCCCTGGCGATGTTGCTGCTCGTACCGGTCCTGGGGCTCGGTGCCATGTTCGCCATCGGTGACGCCGCCCACCGGCACTACCGCGCGGCCGCCGAGCACCAGAGGCAGACCCTGCGCCTCACCACCGCCGTCCTCACCCACGACGCCCCGGACCATCCGGAGCCCGGATCGGCGGAGGCGAGAGAGAACCGCTATCCGGCCACGGTCCGCTACACCGACCCGGACGGACGGATCCGCACCGCCGAGACCGACGTCCTGCCCGGGCTCAGCGCGGGCAGCTCCGTCGACGTGTGGGTCGACGCGGACGGGGCGATCGCCGAGCCGCCCATGCCCGCCGAGCAGATCCGCAGCCGGACCATGGGCTGGGCGCTCGTCGGCTTCCTGACCGTGACCCTCGCCGGTGCCGCCGCCTACCGCGGCGTCGCCGTGGTCCTGCGTCGGCGCAATCTCGCCCAGTGGGACGCCAAGTGGGCCGAGACAGCGCCACGCTGGACCACGTCCCCCTGAGCCTGCGCAAACGCTCACGCCCGCCCGGACCGACCACCCTGGACGAGCGCGGCCGAGCCATGTCGTCCCCGCGGGGCGGACGGCCGGGCAGGTCGTCGACGGGCCGCCGAGCCGACAGCGGCCGCGGCCACCGGGCCGCGGCCGCTACGTGCGCCTCATGGCGGAGAACACCGCCTCCGACACCGAGCGCCGCGGATGCCTGTTGGCCAAGGGCGCGGCGGAACTGGCCCCGCATGATCCGACGGTCGCCGGACGGTCGGCCGAGACCATGAGGGCACTGCTGACCCTGCTGCGGACGGAGATCAGCGCCGCCCAGCGCCACGGCGACATCGATAGCGCTGCGGATCCGGAGCGGTTGGCGGCACTGCTGTTGACGGTGGTCCGCGGTATCGAGGCGGTAGGCAAGGCCGGCCTGGACCCGGAGACGCTGCGGAACCTTGCAGACACCGCACTGGCCGTCCTGCCCATGCCCGAGGGGCAGAAACGCCTCGCAACCGGGCGCAGTCCGGCCCGCGAGAACTAACTTGGTGCCATCACGGCCACATGTCCGCCGGACGGTGCCTAACCAGCAGCGCCTGCACCGTGCGCAGGTACTGGTACCGAACCCCGAGCAGCAACCCGTCCACCATCGAACGCCTCGCAACGCCCCCTGCGCAGAAGCCGATCCGTGACATCAGGCTAGGCACGACTACTGACAGCGAGTCTTCTTGCGACCGTCTCCTGCTGCGGAAACCAGCCATGCGCTCACATCTTGCACATCCCCAGACCTCGCACCGTGATGAAGTTTCCCCGTGATCGTGACCTGCGGGTTCGTGATCCAGCACCGCTACGCCGTGTCAGTTACGCCCGGCCGTTCGGCGCCGGCGCGGACGAACGGGTGCCATGAGAGACAGACGGGCAGGTCGGCCGCGCTGGGCTCCGTGGCGACGAGGGACTCGATCCGTACAAAACCGCAGGTGTGCCAGACCCTCAAAAGATCTGCACCGACCGGGAAGACGAACGCGAGTGAACCGCTGACGACGTGTCGTAGGTAGTAGATGACATCAAAACCGGGGTGTCTACAGGATCCCGGGACACGGGTAGGCGGCCGGGGATACCGAGCGGATGCGGGCCGTCGAAGTTGTCGCGGGCCCGAGCCGCCATCACGTCACGGCGTCGGCAAGCATGAAGGCGGCCACGACCAGCAGGACCATTGCGAAAATGTGCTGCAGGCGGTGCCCGGCGACCTTCGCGGCCATGCGCTTGCCGTCCCAGGCGCCCAGGATCGCGGTTCCGATGAACGGGCCGATCAGCGCCCAGTCGAGCGAGGCGGCGGCGCCGGAGCGAGTGGCCAGGGAAGCCAGCGAGTTGGCCGTGATGACCAGCAGGCTGGTGCCGACTGCGGCCTCCATCTCGAAGGCCAGGACGGTGACCAGGGCGGGGACAGCGAGAAATCCGCCGCCCACACCGAGCAGTCCGGTCAGCGTGCCCAGGCCGGCACCGGCCCCGGCTGCCTTGCCCGGCCGTACGCCGCCGCTTCCGGGATGGGCGGTGTCAGCGGGCCGGAGCATTTTGATCGCGGAGAAGACGGCTGTAGTGGCGAAGGCGACGGTGAGGACGGCTTGGGGCATGTGGGTGGCGCCGGCTCCAGCGGCAGCCGCCGGAAGAATCCCGGCGGCTGCGAATGCCGCTCCGGCCTTCCACCGCACGTGCCCGGCCCGGGCGTGCGCGTACAGGGCGGTCAGAGATGTGGCGGTGACGATGATCAGGCTGGCGGTGGTGGCCGCGGCGGGGGTGAAGCCGAGCAGGTAGATCAGCGCGGGCACCGCCAGAACGCTGCCGCCGCCGAGGGCGCCGAGCGTCAGGCCGACGACGGCTCCTGCGATCAGGGCCAGGATCAGGACGGTCATGCTATCCGCCCACTGTGTCCGCTGTCGCCGGCCACCGGCAGCCCGTCCCCGGTGGCGCGGGGGTGGGCCTGATCGGGGCCGAGGCGGCCAGGATCGTGGCGGGAGAGGAACATCGTGTGCCTTCTGTGCAGGTGGAGCAAGGGATTCAGGGCCGGGTGACGCTCAGGCCCGTGTCGGCGGCTGCCTCGAAGCCGTCATCGATGGCGATGACCTTTCGTCCGGACGCGTCGAGGAGGGAAGCGGCGATCGCCGCGCGCATCCCGCCGGCGCAGTGCACCCACACCGTGCCGTCCGGCACCTCGCCGACTCGGCCGCGCAGCTCGTGGATCGGAATGTGCACGGAGCCCTTGATGAAGCCGTTCGCACGTTCGGAATCCCGGCGCACATCCAGTACCACCACGTCCTCGCTGCGCTCGTGTACATCGGCGAGGTCGGCGAAGCGGGCGCGGGGGAAGGAGGCGAGCCGTTCCCCCTCACGGACCCAGGTGGCTGGATCTCCGGTGGCGGCGGCGGCCGGGCGGTCGATGCCGACCCGGGTCAGCTCCCGCTGCGCGTCGGCAATCTGCGCCCAGGTGTCACCGAGCAGGGTGACCGGCTTGCCCCACGGGATCAGCCAGGCCAGATAGGTGGCCAGCTTGCCGGTGCCCTCGAAGTTGAAGGAGCCGGCCACATGGCCGTCGGCGAAGGCGACCCGGCTGCGCAGGTCCACCACCCACTCACCCGCCGCCAGCCGCTTCGCGATCTGTGCGGCGTCGGCGGGCTCGGGCGGGGTCAGGTCGACGGGCGCGGGGCCGGCGGCGTTGGCCGGGCCCATGTGCGTGTAGTAGGCGGGCACGTCTTCCAGTCCGGCCAGGACCCGCTTCACGAAGGTGTCCACGTCCAGGGTGAAAGCGTCGTTGCTGGTGCGTTCTTTGCCGATCGTGGTCGCATCGCCCTCGGCCTGGGAGGAGGAGCAGAAGCTGCCGAAGCCGTGCGTGGGCAGCACAGGCACCTCGTCGTCGAGCGTTGCCGCCAGCCGGTGGGCGGAGGTGTGCTGCGCGCGGGCCAGGCGCTCGGTCAGCCGCGGGTCCACCAGGTCCGGACGCCCCACGGTGCCGATCAGCAGCGAGCCGCCGGTGAAGGCCGCCACCGCGCGGCCGTCCTCCTCCAGTGCATATGAGGTGTGGTGCGGGGTGTGGCCCGGGGTGGTTATCGCACGCAGCACCAGGTGCCCGTCCACCTCGAACGTGTCGCCATCCGTGACGGGAGTGCGGGCGAAGGAGACGTTGGCGTCGGCCGGGACCAGGTAGCGGGCACCGGTGAGGCGTGCCAGTTCCAGCCCGCCGGTGACGTAGTCGTTGTGCACGTGCGTCTCCGCCACGTAGGCGATGCGCACCCCTCGCCGGGCGGCGGCGACGACCACCTGGTCGACGTCCCGCGGCGGATCGACCACGACCCCTGCTCTCGGACCGCCGGCCAGGTAACTGCGGTTGCCCAGCCCCTCGAACTCCAGGGTGTCGACAAAAAACATGGTATGACTCGTTTCTGAGATGGCGTACCCGGGCGATTCCCGTCTCGGGAAACCATCGCCATTTGCACAAACGATCACCGCCTGAAATGGCGGTAGGGAATTTCCCGAAGGGTGCGAGGCGGATGGCGCGCCCGGCCGGCCTCATGCCGGCGGACGTATGCGACGGTTATCCTTCTGCTTTCGTCAGTCCTCACGTACCGCAGCTTTGGCACGGTCGCCGTTGTTCACCGAGTCCTCGCGGTCGGGAAGGGCGACCGGCAGCCCTGCCGCTTCCCATGCCTCAAGGCCGCCTGTCACGCTGTAGACGGAGGACCGGCCCACGCGGATCGCCTGCGCTCCGCCCTGCATGCTGCGATTGCCCGTGCGGCAAACGAAGGCCAGTGGGCCGTCAGGCAAATCTGACAGCGAGGCCGGCAATGTGCTGAGCGCGGCGTGGACGGCGCCCGCCGGGTGACCCGCTGCCCATTCATCGTCTTCGCGGACATCGACCAGCGTGAGCTCCCCGTCCACGACGCGGCGACGCGCCTCGACCGGAGACAGGCCAGCGGGCGTGTGACCGTCGCCGGAGCCCGGGCTCTGCGCGGGCAGGACCGTCCGGATCGCTTCGTAGTTCGAGGCATGGGCGACGGCTATCTGCTGTCCCATCATCGGGCAGACATTCATTGCCTCTTCCCAGTGAGCGGTGGACTCCCATTCCGCCACGTTGACGAGAGGGAATTTGCTCCCCGGAACGATCGTGCGGAACATGTACGTCCGAATGAAACCGGGCTGAGCTGCCATCACGTCCGCAGCGTCCTGCCAGGCGTCGAGATACGAGCTTTCCTTCTCCTCGTCGATCTCGATCGGAATGATCACAACGTGGCGATTTTCCATCTGCAACCCCATCTGTCCTGCAAGGCAATTACGACTTCTGGCGTGCCGTTCGAGCCGGAGAGGTTCCCGGCGGCTGAGGGAACACGGCCGAGTCCGAGAGGTACCGGCTTTGGCTTGTGAGCCAGCACTTTCTGGATGCAGCCTGCGCGCACATGCCTATGAGAGGCAAATAGCCTTGCTGAACTGGCAAGTCGGTCGGTGCGATCGATACACCGTCGGCGGATTCGGGTAGCCACCACTGGCGCAGCCGGGGGCGCTGCGTCTGTCGCAAACACAGACGTGTCCGTGATCAGCACTGGCGAACGTGGAGCTGTTGGCCCCAGAACCGGGCCGGCTCGACGCTGTCGGGTGTGGTCATCAAGATCTCCTTACAGGCGCGGAAGGCGGCCCCCGTGGCCAAAGTCCTCACCCGCCGCTCAGTAGGCAAGCCGCATTGCTGGTCCAGCAAACGGCGGAAGCGGGGACAGGGTGCAGGTTGTCGTCAGGCGGGCGCGTGGCTGAGCTGTCCGAAGAAGCTGCGCAGGTCCGCGACGAGGAGGCGGGGCTGTTCGACGGGGGCGAAGTGGCCGCCGAGCACGAGCAGGCCACGGAAGGTGACTGCGTAGGCGGTGACCGCCCCAGGTGCGGCCCGCGTCACCCATAGCAAGTCAGTTTGCTGTGAGAGGTGTTGCGGGGTGACGGTGCCGATATGGATACCAATGAGCTGAAGAGCGCCGAAGGCCGCACCTGGGACGTCGTCGTGGTCGGCGGGGGCGCCAGCCCATGATCGAGCGGCTCATAGCCGTTGCGGCACTGAACGGACGTGAGGTTCTGCCCCACGCCGGGAGCACCACTGGGTCAAGGGAGCTGGTCCGCGAGGGAGCGGGGGCGCTGGCCGTGCGCGAAGAGCCCGAAGGCGTAAGTGTGGAAAGTGGAGTATCTCGGCGCGAGGAGGCTGCCATGAAGCGATCGGCACCACTACACGCTCCTGAGATCCAAGTGGAGGCCCGGGGGCAGGTTCCTCCCGGCGCCGTCGAATACGCACGGGAGAAGGTAGGAGCACTCATCGGCCGGACTCGGGGGCCGGTCCTGTTCGCCCGCGTCAAGCTGACCCACATGGCCAACCCGGCCGTGGAACGACCGGCGCTCGCCCAGGCCAACCTGGACGTCAACGGGCAGCCCGCCCGCGCACACGTCGCCGCCGGAACCCTGACCGAGGCCGTCGACCTGCTCCAGGACCGGCTCGCCGCACGGTTGGAGCGCCTGGAGGAGCACGGGGAGGCCCGCCGAGGCCGCAGACCCTCGCCGGGCCCGCACGAGTGGCGGCACGGCAGCGAGCCCGCCCACCGCCCCGACTACTTCCCACGTCCGGTCGAGGAACGCCAGGTCGTGCGGCACAAGTCCTTCTCCCTGGTCCGCGAGTCACCTGACGAGGCCGCCTTCGAGATGGAAATGATGGATTACGGCTTCCACCTGTTCACCGACATCGGCACCGGCGAGGACACCGTGCTGTACCGGTCCGGCCCGACCGGCTACCGCCTCGCCCAGGTGCACCCCCACCCGCACCTGGCCGGCCGGGTGGCCGTACCGCTCACCTTCAGCGACATTCCCGCCCCCCGGATGAACATGGGCGAGGCAAAGCAGCGGCTGGACATGACCGGACTCCCGTTCGTGTTCTTCACCGACGACACCACCGGGCGGGGAAACGTCCTGTACCACCGCTACGACGGCCATTACGGCCTGATAGTCCCCGCCGAGTAGCGGTCCCGGGGTAACCGCCCCGCCGACCCCGTAAGGAGCCACGACATGGCACAGAACCACACCCCCGAAGCCGCTCCTGGGCTGGAAGCCCGCCTGAGCCGGCTGGAGGCACAGACGGCAACGCTGGCCGAGGCCGTGCGGGCGCTCGCCCGCGGATTGGAGAACATCCCGTCCCAGGACACTCCGCCCGAGGAAGCGGCACACGGCGCACGACTCGCCCACGAGCTCCTGCTCTCCCAGGGACTGTAGACGCGCCGTCGCGCCGCAAGACGACACTCGGCGGGGCATCGGGCAGGCGGACCGGCCGAAGAACCACCCACAGCCGGGTACCGCCGCGTTCAGAATCGGGCCGCCGCGTGAGGAGCCGGATCGGAGACGACCGCGGCGATCCGCGCGCCCGGTTCGGCAGCCGCCCACAGTGCGGCGCCCGCGCCGGTGCTGGCGCCCGCGCCGGTGCTGGCGCCGAAGTACCCGACTGCAAGCCCTTCCGTCTCGGGCTGTCCGCGCAGCCAGCCGGTGGCATCCGCCAGACGCCGGGCCAGCAGGCCGGTGTCGAAGACGTTGGCCCGGTCGGTCTCCTCCTCCTCGGTGAGCAGATCGAACAGCAGGGTGCCCAGCCCGGCCCGGTTCAGTCCGGCCGCCACGAACCGGTTGCGCGGGCTGTGCCGACTGCTGCCACTGCCATGCGCGAACGCCACGACCCCGGTCGCGCCCCCGGGCACGGTCAACTGCCCGTGCAGCACCATCGCAGCTGTCCGTACGTCCACCTCCCGGTCCTCGGGCCCGGCGTGACGCGACTCGGTCCGGCGGGTGCTCACCGGGCGGGCGACCGCCTCTTCCAGACAGGCGACGACCTCATCGTCGTCGGTCTGGGAGAAGTCGGAGTAGAACTGCCCGATCGCATAGAAGTTCCACGGGGTGTGCAGGCAGACCAGTTCGTCGGCGTCGTCGCCCAGCCGCGCGGTCCAGCCGTGCGGTGCCACGGGGACGGCCAGCACGATCCGTGCGGCTCCGCGGGCGCGGGCGATCTGGCAGGCCGCGCGCGCCGTCGACCCCGTGGCCACCCCGTCATCGACAACCAGCACCGTGCGGCCCTCCAGCCCGACCGGCTTCCGCCCGCCCCGGTAGTGCCGGGCACGGCTCTCCAGCACCTCCCGCTCACGGGCCTCGACCCGAGCCAGCTCCTCAGGCGTGATGCGCGCGGTGCACACCACCTCGTCGTTGATCACGCGGACGCCGCCCTCGCCGATCGCTCCCATCCCCAGCTCCGGCTGGAACGGCACGCCCAGCTTCCGCACCAGGCAGACATCCAGCGGCGCGCCCAGCGCCCCGGCGACCTCCGCGGCGACTGGAACCCCTCCGCGGGGCAGCCCCAGCACCACCACCTCGGCACCCTTGACATGCCGCAGCCGGGCAGCCATCTGCCGGCCGGCATCACGACGATCGATGAAGAGCACGATCCGACCTCCTCATCCCGGAGGAACACGGCGGGCAGCGTGACGCCCTGGACTTTCATCCTCGCCCCGGCAGGCACCGGACGCGCATCGCTGCGGGACGCGCTCTTCCGTCGCCTCGGATGCCGTGCCCTGGTCGGCACGTCCGCACCTGAGCGAGAGAGCGCTGCTGCTCAAGGGGGCATCTCCCGGACCTCGTCGGTACGGGCGCCGCCACGCCGACGAAGAGCCCTTTCGCCGTCCACAATGCCGACGGCTGTCGGCGAACCGGCCTCACGACGCGACGGGGATCACCGGCTCGCCTAGTCGTCGGGCAGCGGTGTACCAAACCCGGGTCAGGGCACTGTGGGCCTGGGCCAGGGCCTGGACCTGTTCACCTTCGATGCGCAGGGGTGCGCCGACGTGCACCCGTAGCCTCGGGCGCCGCAGTGGAGCGCTGACCAGCCTGGCCAGCAGTTCGACGGTGCCGCCCGATGCCAGTGCCCGGGCTCCGGCCTGGCCGAGGGGCACGACCTGGGCGCCGGTCCGGCGTGCGAGATGGAAGAGACCTGGGTGGAAGGGCCGGGGCGGGGCTTCGCGCACGCCCTCGCGGCGCGGGAGCCCGCCTTCCGGGTAGAGCAGGACGGACCGGCCCGCGGCCAGCGCAGCCCTGGCGTCCCGCAGTGCTTGCGCGGCGCGCGGGTCGTGACGGCGCACCGGGATGTGCCCCTCTCGAGTGAGGAGCTGACCGAGCAGGGGGATCCGCCACAGTCCCGCGGCCGCCAGGACGGCGGGTTCGGTGCCGAGGCGGCGCAGTGCGGCGAGGACGATCGCAGGATCGGTCAGGGAGGTGTGGTTGGCGATGATGATGCTGCCCGCGGGCGGTGCGGAACCGGTGTCCGTGGTGATGTTCAGGCGGCCGAAGACGGGCACCACGACGCCTGCGATGCGACTGAGCACGACACCATCCCCAGTGTGATGACAACCGGTAGTCGCCCTCCTCGTTGCCACGGCGGCGAGCGTTTGACGATCAGCCTATGCCGCGCGCGCCGCCAGGAGGATCTTCCGGGCCGTGGCCTCTCATCGGAGCGCGGCCGACGACACCACCCCCCAGGCGCACCTGCCCGGGGCCGCCGGGCAGGGCTGACACCTCACGTGCGGTCGGCCAGTGCGGAGTTGAGCTCGACGACGGTCACACGTTCCTGGCCGAGGAAGCCGAGGACGCGGTCCCTGACGTGGCCGGCGACGCGGCAGCGTACGGTCGCGGGCTTCGGACCGCGGGTCTTGGCGACACGGTTCACCTGCTGGTACGCGTAGTCCGGGGAGACGTGCGGATCGAGCCGGACCCGGAGGCGATGACGGCGTCCGCCGACACGTCCCCCGGGGGTGCCCCCGTCGAACGCGGCGACGGCGGCCCGACGCCGCCTGACCGTCCTGACCAGCTCGGGATTGCTGGGGCCGAGTTTGGAGGCACCGGAGGCCACGGGATCGTATCCGTCGGCGGACGGGGCTGGCTGGAACCATCCCGGGCCGGGCCTGAGCGGGCCTCGGCGGAGGAAGGCCGGTAGCGGACGCCGCGCAGGGCGAGCCGGATCAGCGCGACGATGACCAGCGGGTTGAAGATGATCGCGGAGGCAATGGCCGAGGTCGGGCGGTGCAACCGCATGACGTTGAGCCTCTCCAGACCCGGATACGCCACGGTGAACATCGCGGGGATGAGCACGAAGTACTTCGCCACGTCGTTGGCGATGGAGAAGGCGGTCAGCGCGCCCCGTGTAATCAGCAGCTGTTTGCCGACGTCCACCCCGGTGACCGGCAGGAACTGGCGGTCGTGCGCCTGCACCCCCTGCCGACCGAGCAGACCCGCCTCCTCGCCTCCGCCCGGTCGGCGGTGCACCGCGCCACTCAGCTCGTCACCGGCCTCGAAGACCTCAACCGACTGCACACCGGAGCCCTGGACCTGTACCTGCGACCCACCGACCTCGACGACCTCGGCACCAGCGGCCACACCGTCGCCCCTCGGCTGCCGGAACAGCTTCCCCATGTCCTGGCCGACGCGGCGGCCCTGCTCACTCGTTCAGAGGGGGCCAGGGGATCGGGCAGCGTGCCCCCCGGGGGACCGAGACGCGGGCCACCGAAGTCCCGCCTGGTGGCCCGGTCGGCGGGGCCTTCGGGCCCATGGCGTGTCCGTTCCCACCCGTCCCATCATGGGAGGGCGGGTCCGCAGACGAGGCTGTGAGGGAGATGTCCGACGCGACCACGACCGACCTCTACAAGGTCACGATGGCGATGGCCGCGGTTACGCGCGCATCACAGGCGTGTGGTGAACCTGCCGTCGGGGAGTTTCCGCAGCCAGCCGCGGTCGACCAGCCTGACCGGCCCCGCGCAACGGCTCCAGCTTGGCCCGCACACTGATGTCCACCCCCAGCATCTCGCCGGCCTGACGGGCCATGACCGGCCCGGCGGCCTGCCGCACGACGGCGAGGATGCGCTGGTAGTCCGACGGGAGCATGTTCTCCTCCACGTCCGGCGCGCGGTGCGGGATCAGCATCACGGCCCGTCCACCCACCTGCCCGGGCGCCGGCATAGCCGAGGCGCGCTCGTCGGCGAGCTGCTCGCTCACCCGCTCAAGGACACGCTCAGCAACAGCGAGTTCATCCCGCTCCGCCCGTACCTCCGCCAGCTGCTTAACCAGTTGTTCCTCGAGTTCGTCCAGTTCCGCGCGCCGCGCGGTAATCCGTTCCAGCGGCTCGGGATCCAGCATGCAGCGGATCGTAGAAGGTCGCCGTACCGCGGCGAGCAAGAACCGGACAGTTGACTCCTTCCTTCAAGGGGAAGTGCTGCGGTCATGCCGCCAGGCGGGTGCCGCGGCGCCAGACGGCGCGGGTGTTGAGGGTGTCGCTGATGTTGTGGGTCGGGTCGCCGTCGACCAGCAGGAGGTCGGCGCGGAGTCCCTCGGCGATGCGGCCCCGGTCGCTGAGGTGGAAGCGGCGGGCCGTGGTCGCCGTGGCCGCCCGCAGGGCCCGGGAGGGCGTGAGTCCGGCGGCCACCAGATACTGCAGTTCGTGGTGCAGGCTCGCTCCGTGTGCCAGGCCCCCGAAGAACGTCTCGGGCATGGAGACGTCGGTGCCGGCCAGCACGTCGACGCCGGCGGCGTCCAGGGCGCGCACGGTGGCGTACACGTCGTCGAGCTTGCCCTGCGGGTAGCGGTTGTAGCTGGAGCGCAGGGTCCGGTCCCACTCGCTGTCGAGGCGTGCGGCAACTCGGGGGTCGTCGGCGAGGTCGCTGCCGGTGATCCCCATCATCGATGCATTGAGGGTGATGCAGGGAATGACGAACATGCCTGCGTCCTTGACGATGCTGATGATCTCGGCGGTGTGCGGCTGGTCCATGAACACGTGGGTGACGCCGTCGATGCCGGCTCTGGCGGCCATCCTGGTGGCCTCCACGGTCAGCGCGTGGGCCACGGTGAGGGCGCCGTACTTCTTGGCTTCGGCGACGCCGGCGTTCACGGTGGCCTGGTCGAGCGAGGGCAGCCCGGGGTGTCCCTCCACGCTGCCGTCGTCGATCATGAACTTGATGAAGTCGGAGCCGCGGGCGAGGAGCTGAGGCACGAAGGCGGCCGCTTCCCCGGGCGTGGTGGAGAACGGCATCAGGGGCATCACCGGGGGGAGATCCCACTTCGGCCGGAAGCCTTCGGGCATCAGCTCGCTCGGGTGGCCACCGGGCGGTGTGATGGCGAAGCCTGAAGAGCGCACGTCAGCCAGGGTGTCGTCGTCGGCGATGGGTCCCCGGTTCTCCCGGGTGTTCATCCCCTGCATCTCCAGTTCGGTCGTCACCCCGAACCTCAGGGCGAGAGCCAGGGAACCCGGGGCGGAGTGGACATGGGCGTCGATGAGCCCCGGCAGCAGCGTAGCGCCGCTGCCGTCGACGATCTCGCTGCCCTGAGGAGCGTCGCCACCGACACGGGCGATCCGCCCGCCGTCGATGACCACGGTCCGCACGCCTGTCGTCTTCTCCCCGTCGAAGATCTGCGCGCCTGTGATCGCGGTGAGTGCCATAGCGGTCCGCTTCGTTCCTTCGCTCGTCCATGATTTACATACCTGATGCTATGCAATTGCCTGGTGGTATGCAAATGTGCGGACCGGGCCTAGACTCGGTCACATGAGCAGCGCGTCCTTCTCCGAGCAGTCTTCCGACGACCTGGCGCTGGATCAGATCGGCCCGGCGCTGTCACGGTTGCGCCGCCGTGTACCGGCATCGAGCAAGGACCTGTCCCGCAACCTCGTACTCAATGTGATCGCCGATGCGCCGGGCGAGACGACCGTCGGTGGCCTTGCTGCCGAGATGGGCGTCGCCCAGCCGGTGGCCAGCCGGACCGTCGCCGCCTGCATCGCGGACGGTCTGCTGCGCCGGACGGCGTCCCAGTCCGACGGACGCCGCACCGTGCTCGAACTCACCGAACACGGCGAGGCCGAACGCAACCGCTTCGCCGCCGAACAGCGCAAAGCGTTCCAGGAGATCACCGCCGCCTGGTCACCGGAGGAGCGGATCCAGTTCGCACGCCTCTTGGCTCGATACGGAGCTGACGCCACCGCGTGGTCCGGGAAACAGGTAGCCGACCGCGACTGAACGAGCGGTGCCCCGACACTGCATCATGGCGTGGAACCCCTCCGTGGTGGGCCACGTCTTCTCTGCAGAAGATCATGGTCATAGGAGAGGACGCAAGGTGAGTGACCGCGAGCGAGGTCAGGACACCGAACCCGCGCCCACCGGAGACGCTTCCTGGTGGGCCGGGCTCAGGCTGACCGGAGGAGTGGTCCTCGCTGTGAGCGGGACAGCGCTGCTCTCGTGGCTGATCCTGCACGGAGGCACAGCTGACAACGACTGGTCCCGCTACTACGGGGCCGGCAAGATCATGGCCATCGGATGCGTCATTGTCGGCACGACGCTCCTGGCCCGCCGCCGCTAAGGCGGTGTCCTACGTGTAAGGGCGGACGAGTGCGCCACCAAACTCCCGCGCACTCTGCTCGTCCTGACAAACCTCGAGATCAACCGCTGACGGATGATCTTGTCCGGACGGGGAACTTCCCGTCCCTGTCTCTGATCATGAATCGTGCCCGGCAGCCGACGTCCTCGAGGTCCATGACCAGGTTCTTCGCCGCCTGTGTGACCCAGGATGCGGTCGGGTGCGCGGTGGCGCCAAGGATCCGGATGCGGCGACTGCTGTGTTCGATCACCACGAGTACGTACATCCGCGCGCCGGACAAGGTGACCGCCTCAAAGAAGTCACAGGCCAGGAGGGCGTCGGCTTGGAGGCGCAGGAAGTCGGCCCACGTGCTGGAGCTCCGGTCGGGCGCCGGATCGACGCCGGCATCCTTCAGGATCTTCCAGACGGTCGAGGCGGCCACCTTCACCCCCAGCACGAGCAACTCGCCGTGCTGCCGTCTGTACCCCCACTGCGGATTCTCCCTCGCCAGACGCAGCACCAGAATCCGGATGGACCGCGCTGTACGAGGTCGACCGGGTCGCTTGGGACGCGGCAAGGCGGCATGACGGCGCCTGGTGAGGTCGCGATGCCAGCGCAGCACCGTGTCAGGACGCACGAGCAGCCGCACACGCCTCAGAACCGGCAACGGCAGCCGGTGCAGCAGCGCCGCCAGGAACGCCCGATCGCTCGGCGTGAACCGTGCTCGATCACCACCGAGTTGGCGCTCGAGCACTGTGACCTGATGGCGGAGGGTCAGGATCTCCGCATCCTTGTCCCGGTCGCTCTTCGGCAGCAGACGCAGCAGCGCGAACGCGTTGGTCACTCCCGGATAGGCCAGTCGCAGCAGCACGGTCGATCGTCATGACGCGTCGACTGCCATCTGCGCGAGACCGCCGACTCGAGCGACGAGGCCGACCACCGCCAGCCCGGGTGCAGGCCTCCGACCAGGACGGATGACATTCTCGGCAAGCGCAGGGTTCTGGTCCGACACCAACCCATACGTCACGCTCCGGCTGGAGATAGAGAAGCGCCTGCTACCCCATGCCCAATGTGTTCCATCCCCTACGGCGGGCAGCACCGCCAGCCGGTCAGTGCGGGAGTCCCCTAAGCCCGCTGAATACGAACGCTGGTTCCGGTGCTGACAGCCTCGCGCAGAACCGATATCCGTCCCTCGCAGGGTCGGCTGCCGACTCCGCCGACGCCGTCGGCTATAGTCAAGACATGTGCTGCTGCGCTCCCATGACTACAACCGCCGCTTAGCGGCGGTACCGCGGTTACTGTAACCGCGGCCATTGCCTGCCCCCGCATGGGGCAGTGCCAGGACGTACCGCCGGATCAGTGTCCTGCCGGCAGTCACTCGTATTCCTGTGATGCCGGGTCGTCCTGCCTGATCAGGGAAGTCATGTCTCAGTCGCAGCGTTTCGATTCACAGCACCCGTATGCAGCCGGACCCAGCGCTACGCAGCACCCGCGTGCCGCCACCCTGCTCCTGATGGTCGGGCTCCCCGGGGCTGGGAAAACCACCCGTGCCAAAGAGCTCGCCGCAACCCACCGGGCGCTGCGGCTGACCCCAGATCACTGGATGATCCCGCTGTTCGGCGATTCGATGGCCGACGGCAAACGCTGGGTGCTCGAAGGGCGGCTCATCTCGGTCGCCCTACAGGCGCTGCGGCTGGGGACCAGCGTCGTACTCGACTACGGGCTCTGGAGCCGCGATGAACGGTCGGCACTGCGCTGGCTTGCCCGGTCGGTCGGGGCATCATGCCAGGTGGTCTACCTGCCCGTGGACAAGGACGTCCAGCTCGCCCGCATCGTGCACCGCCAGGAAACAACACCGCATCAGACGTTCCCGATGAGCGAGGCCGACCTGGATGCCTGGCGGGAGCAGTTCCAGGTGCCTGACGCCGCCGAACTCGACGGCGGCGAGATCCCCACCCCACCGGCGGGCTGGCCGAGCTGGCCGGAGTGGGCGGTGGACAAATGGCCCTCGTGCACCGACAGCTAGCCAGGGCGCGTTTCGGAAAGTGATCAATGGGTTGTGCGGGTGAGATCTTTGACCCAGATCATCGATGCGCGCAGGTGGAGGCCGGCGAGGTAGCTCTCCGGGGTCTTGTCGTACCGGGTGGCGATGCCTCTCCAGGCCTTCAGCTTGTTGATCAGCCGCTCGACGGTGTTCCGTTCCTTGGAGAGATCGGCGTCGTGGCTGACGGGCCTACCCCCCTTGCTGCCCTTCTTCCTCCGGTTGGCGGCCTGGTCCCTCTTCTCCGGGATGACGGCCTTGATGGTGCGCGGCACCCCGTGAAATCCAGCAGCGAGGCGAGGTACAGGGCAGTGGACTCGGAGTGCCAGGGGGGCGAGCTGAACCGCGATCGGCAATCCATCTCGGTGAGGTTGGCTGTCCGGTCGGTGCTGCCGACGGACAGGGGAGCGCCCGCAGGAGGCTAAACGGTCAGCACCACTTTGCCGACCACCTTGCCGTCCGCGAGGAGTTGATGGGCCCGTGCTGCGCTGTCCATGGGGACGACACTGTCCACGACCGGCCGGACGCGGCCGCCGGTCACCATGGGCCACAGGTTCACGCGGACTGCGTCGACGATCTCCGCTTTCTGGCGGTGACTGCGTGACCGAAGAGTCGTGGCCGCCACCGACCCGCGCTTCGCCATCAGTTCACCGATGCCGAGAGGCGTGGGGGAGACGTCGCCCCCGATTATCACGAGACGTCCGTCAGGGGCCAGGGCGCGGATGTTGCGGGTGAGGTAGGGCGCTCCGACGATGTCGAGAATGACGTCTGCGCCGTGCCCGTGCGTGCCCTCCCAGACCGCGGTGGCGAAGTCCTCCTCGCGGTAGTTGATCGCGAGGTCGGCTCCGAGTTCGATGCTTCTGGCCGCTTTGTGTTGTGTTCCGGTAGTGGCCAGAACCCGGGCACCCAGTGCCTTGGCCCATTGGATGGCCAGACTGCCGATGCCGCTGGTGCCGCCGTGGACGAGCAACGTCTCGCCCGGCTTCAGCCGGGCCAGCATGGCGATGTTCGAGTAGACCGTACAGGCCGCTTCGGGCAGGGACGCGGCCTCCTCGAAGGAGAGGTTCGCCGGTTTGGGCAGGACCTGGGCCGCGGGGACGGAAACGGCTTGTGCGTAGCCTCCGCCGTTGAGCAGTGCGCATACCTCATCCCCCACGGCCCAGCCGTCGACGTCTTCACCGACCGCGCTGATGGATCCCGAACATTCGAGCCCCAGCAGTGGTGAGTCGTCCGCCGGTACCGGGTACATTCCTTGGCGCTGCAGGAGATCGGCGTTGTTGACGCCGCTGGCCCTGACGTCGATGACGACCTCGCCGGGTCCGGGTTGCGGCGCCTCGATGGTGGCCCACTCCAGAACGTCCGGAGGTCCCGGGGTGCGCATCACTATGGCCTTCATCATTCGGTTCATTCCCTCACTCGCTGATTTGTGTGCTGACTCATGAGCGCTCACACGGCGCGTATCTCGCATGCGCCGGTCCCCGAACGTTGTTGGTAATCAGGCATACAAACGAGATGCAGCAGGCGAGGACGGCAGGCGCGAAGCCGAAGAGGCAGAACGCCTGCCAGGAAGCGGGCTGCCGCGACCGCGGCGAACCATCCGGCCATCGTCTGTCGCCATCGGGACTCCTGCTGCGCGGGAGGCGCAGATACGGTTCTCGACGACCGTGGAAGGACGGCAATGGGGGTGTCCGTGGGACGCGGTGTGTGCGTTCTCAGTCAAGGAGCGTGCGGGCCGCGATGGCCGAGGCGCTGATGGCTGCGGGAAAGCCTGCGTAGAACGCGATGTGCGTGATGATCGCCCCGAGTTCGGCCGGTGTCACGCCGTTGTCGACGGCGCGCCGCAGCTGCGCGGGCAGCTCTTCGGGGCGGTAGAGCGCCACGACCGCGGCGACGGTGGCGATGCTGCGGTCCCGGGGACTGAGAGTGGGATCTGCCCACACCTCGCTGTACAGGGGGTCTTCCACCAACTCGGTGAGGGCCGGGGTGAAGGCACGGGCCATTTCGCGGGGCGACGGGGGTGGGGCATGCACGCCGGGCTGATCGGTCACCGTGAGCTCCGTTCCAGGGCGTGGCGCGCGATGCTCGCGGCGAACAGCGGAGTTTCCCGCCTGTTGTGATCACCGGAGGCGGCCTGCCGTGCGGCCGCGGCCTCCTCGAAGGTGACCCCGTTCTTCTCGTTGAACTCCATGAACTCCTGGGTCGGGTAGCTGGTGACCTGGTTGGTGTAGGTGAGGGTGCCGTCGCCGTTGTCCTTGGCCGACAGGTCCCAGATCACCTGGACCGTCGTCCAGCCATGCGGAGTGAGCACATCGGACAGGGACACCATGTGGCAGTGGTGCTTCTCGGTGGTCTCGGCCACGTAGTGCTGGACCACGAGCCCGGTGCCGATCATCTCCACGTTGATCGACATCGGCCGACCGTCGTCGGTCGTGGTGTAACCGGCCGCCTTGTGGTCGGGCGGACAGCACCGCTGGTATTCCTTGTCCGGAAGGTTCAACAGCCAGTCGGCGATGTCGATTGCGTCCCAAGGCGCGTCGAGCGGCGCGTGTTCCGTCGAGGTGGACAGGACCAGATCGGACAGGACCTTCTTCGAATCACTCATTGCTTGCTTCCTTTAGTGAGGGCCACGGCTGGAGCCGGGTCGGCTTGTGCGGGGCCGACGCTGGTTCGACCGCCCTTGGTAACCCGTCGACCGGCTCGCGGGCTTCGACGGGGGCGGGGTGAAGAGGTGGAACAGGCCAGATGCCGCCGTGGGTGCGAGCACGGGGATCACCGGTGCCGCGGCACCCCTGCTCGCCTCCCCTGATGAACCAGTTTAGAACTGTTGAACCGGTGTCGCATTCCCACCAGCGCACCGTCGATGTGCCCGCATTGTGCATTGAGCACCGTGATCTTAGATTGCAGGCACGAGCCTGCTGTGCAGGCGGGCGGGCCGATGGGACTATTCGGCATCGAGGAGGCTGTCGAACCACTCGCTATGTCCTGGCTGCGAGCGCGGCACCGAGCGCGGCCAGGGCCGCGGCGACCAGGGCGGTGAAGGTCCAGCCGACGTGCGCGAACAGCAGCGCCCCCGCCGCGGAACCGACGGATCCGGCTGCGAAGTAGGCGGTCATGTAGAGGGTGTTGAGGCGTGCGCGCGCCTCGGGACGCTGCCTGAGGGCCTGCGTCTGATTGGCGACATTGCTCACGCGTGCACCGGAGTCCAGCAGCAGCGCCCCGACGATGAGCGCGCCGGCCGACAAGCCCCACAGGCCAGCGATGAGGAGGCCGAGAGCCAACACACTGGCGGCGCCCACGGCGAGGCCCCGTTGCATTCTCCGGTCGAGGAACCGGCTGATGGCCAGCACCGTGGCGGTGCCTACGACGCCCACCAAGCCAAGCAGCCCCGCGCTGGTCGTCGACCAGCTGTGCGCCGGACCGATCGCATACAACGTCACCGCCGTCCAGAAGACATTGAAGGCGGCGAAACCGGCAGCCGCGGTGAGCGCCGCCCGTCGCAGACCGGGCTCACTTCGAAGGAGCGGAAGAAGCGACGCCAGAAGGACCCGGTAGCCCAGCCCGTTGCGCACGGGCGGCTCGGGCAACCGGCGCAGCGCGAGGTGCACGACTAGCGTCATCAGCGCCGACAGCACATACACCGAACGCCAGCCGAGGACACCGTCGAGCACCCCAGCGATGACGCGGGCACCTACGATGCCGCCGAAAAGGCCAGCCGTGATGCGCGCAGTTGTGCGTCCCACGGCCTCCCGCGGCGCCAGCGACGCGGCTGCGGGCATCAGGATCTGCGCCAGCACGCTCGTTGCTCCCAGCAGCACCGATGCCGTTGCGAACACCGGGTAGCCGGTCGCAGATGCTGCCAGCGCCAGGGCGATCAGCCTGCCCGAGTCCAGCCAGCGCATCAGCCGATGCAGCCCGGCCTTTCCCAGGACGGGCACCACGAGGAGCAGCCCTGCCGCGTAGCCCACCATGGTGATCATCGGCAGCGTCCTGACTCCAGGGGTGTCCTGACTCCCGCCGCCCTGCGCCCGCACCTTGGAAGACGGGATCAGCGGCTCCGCGATCTCCCACAACCCGTCCGGAACAATCCAACTCCACGTACCCCGCCCCGCCCCATGTTGAGTCCAATGACCCATCACCACATAGGACACGCGCTCTAAGGCGCTGGCAACCAGCAGCCGTAGCGCGCGAGGTGGAGCACGCGCACGGCGTGCACCGGTTCGAGCTGGAGTGCAGCGGGTGGCACACCGGCCGGTGGACGAAGGACGTCACCGCGTCCGCGGTGGCCTCACTCGTGCGAGCCTTCGTCCTCGGAGAAGTAGCCGGTCTCCTCCCACCCGGGCAGCACGGCGATCCTGTCG
This sequence comes from Streptomyces sp. NPDC007875, assembly GCF_042868035.1. NCBI lineage: Bacteria > Bacillati > Actinomycetota > Actinomycetes > Kitasatosporales > Streptomycetaceae > Streptomyces > Streptomyces sp. NPDC007875. The sequence continues at coordinate 38,108 of NZ_JBIADZ010000020.1, forward strand.
TGGTTTTCGCCCTTCTTCAGAGCGTCGCGGGTGTGCATGCACAGGCAGAACACGCAGCCGTTGATCTGGGAGATGCGGATCTTCAACAGCTCGATCAGGAGCGAGTCAAGGCCCGCCGCGGCGGCGGTCTCTTCGACCTCCGCCGACCGGGCGATGAGCGCCTTGTCGGCGCCCGGGGCGCTGCTTACCGATGCGGCTGCTACAGGTCGAACTCGATGTGCTCGATGTCGGTGAAGCGGACCTCTTCCAGCTGGCCGGCGCGGCGGCCGTTGTCCTGGAAAGGGCCAGCTCGACTTCACCGGGCCAACGTGCTGGCCCGGCCTCGCCGCGCACGACATCCCACCCGCACAGAGGGCACCTGCTGTCGGCGACCGCCAACGACAGGTGCCGATCGGCGACAGGACCTGTCGAGACAGATCGCCGGACACCCGTACTGGTATGGGCCATCGGCCACACCGGCCGCGCGCATGGAGCTCAAGGAGCTCGCCCGGCGTGAGGTCGGGCGATGACAATCGCCGCCCAAGCGGAGGCATGGTCCGTGCATCACCCGCGGCGGCCGCTTACCACAGCCAGCCGTGAGGCCTCCTCACTCGCTCCAGCGGTCTGAAAACGACCGAGCGCTCAGGGTGTCGGGGTGATCGGGACCCAGGACGCGTGCCGAGTCGGCCACGACCTCGGCCAGCAGGCGTGCGGCCTCCGCGTGATCCCCCGCTTCTTCGAGGCAGCAGGCGTGAAGGAAGCGGGTGCCCAGGGTCTCGGGGTCGTCGGACCCCCGTACACGCGCGTTGTCCGCGATGAGCTCGGCCAGCAGGCGTGCGGCCTCCGCATGCTCCCCCGCTACTCCGAGGCAGTAGGCGTGGAGGAGGCGGGTGTCCAGGGTTTGACGGGAGTCGGGTCCCTGCACGCGGGTCCGGTCGGCGATGAGGCCGGTCAGAAGGCGGGCCGCTTCCGCGTGTTCCCCCGTCTGTCCGAGATGCAGGGCGTGCCGGAAGCGGACATGAAGAGTGTGGGGGTGGCCGGGTCCCCGCACGCGTGTTTGGTCCGCGACGAGTTCGGCCAACAGCGGCACGACCTCCGCGTGCTCCCCCGCTTCCCCGAGGTGATGGGCGTGGAGGTGGCGGAGGTTAAGGGTCAGGCGGTGGTCGGGTCCCCGCAGGCGCGTGAAGCCCGGGATGAGTTCGGCCAACAGCCGCGCGGCCTCCGCATGCTCTCCCGCGTCCCCGAGGTGGCCTGCATGCTCGACTCGGAGGTAAAGGGTGTCGCGGTGATCGGGTCCCCGCAGGCGCATGCAGTCCGCGACGAGTTCGGCCAGCAGACGCGCGGCCTCCTCGTGCTCCCCCGCTTCCCCGAGCTTCAAGGCGTGTCGGCGGCGGCGGCGCAGCGCGCGGGGACGGGCGGGCTGGGGCACGCGCGCGGAGTCCCCGGTGGGGCCGGCCGTGTGGCCTGTTGGTTCGGGGGCGTCCCGTTGGCGTGCGGTGATCGTGGGCGCGGAATGGAGCAGGGGCGGTGTGATGACGGGCTCGGTGTACCGCGCGGTGGCGGGAGTGGCGTGTGTGTCGATGAGGGTGGTCACGGCCTCCGGCCAGAGCGGGGTGAAAGGGAAGTCGTCGGGCGCATCCCAGTGTGCGGCGATCCGTTCGAGGAGTTGCGCGGGGGTGGGCCGGTCGGCCGGCTTCTTCGCCAGGCACGCGATGACCAGGGCGCGTACCGGGTCCGGCAGCCCGTCCAGCCGTGGCTCTCCGGTGACGACGCGGTGCAGGATGGCCAGCGGCGGGCCCTGGCCGAAAGGTTCGCTGCCGCTGGCGGCGAAGGCGAGCACGGCTCCGAGGGAGAAGACGTCGCCGGCCAGACCCACCGGGTGGTCCTCCACCTGCTCCGGCGGCATGAACCCCGGAGTGCCGATCGTCGTGCCGGCCCCGGTCAGCGCGGTGCTGTCCATCGCCCGGGAGATCCCGAAGTCGATCACGCGTGGGCCATCCGCGGCCAGCAGCACGTTCGACGGCTTGAGATCGCGGTGGAGCAGGCCCTCGCGGTGGATGGCCTGCAATGCCTCGACCAGCCCCGCCGCCAGCGGCCACAGCGCGTCCTCCGGCAACGGGCCGGCTGTGGCTACGGCCTCGGCCAGGGACGGCCCCGGAATGTAGACCGTCGCGATCCACGGCGGATCGTCCTCCGGGCCCGCCGCCACGACCGGCGCGGTGAACGCGCCGCTGACCGCCCGCGCGGCGGTGACCTCCACCCGGAAACGACGCCGGAACTCCGCCTGCACCGCCAGATGCGGATGCACGATCTTCACCGCCACCGCCCGCCCACCCGGCGACCGGCCCAGATATACCGTCCCCATCCCCCCGGCGCCCAGCCGGCCACGCAACACGAAATCGCTCACACGCACCGGATCCCCAGCCGCCAGCGGCTCCATGGCGCCCCCTCCACCGGAACAACACACACGAACAACCAGTTCGAGACCTACCCAACCATCAAAGCCTGACCGCCTAGTTCGAAACAGGCACTCAGCCCCATCAGCTGCCGGGGTCACGTCCTCATCGGCCTGGCTTCCCCACGGGCGGAGGCGGTCGGCCCGGTCGGGAGCCGCACAGGGTGAAGGAGCAGCCCCATGGCGACGTCGTCAGGCCCGCGGCGATCCACGCTTGACGCCCAAAACACGCACTTTACTATGTCTTGACTTTGCGGGAGTATGCAAAGTGACGGATCAAAAGGGGGAGGGTTTCAATGAACCATCGCTGGCCAGCTCGTTTATTCACCGTAGGCGCAGCAGGTCTTCTTGCGTTCGGCCTGCTGACATCCCCCGCCTTGGCGGGAACGAACAGCAGCTATTCGATGTCCGGATCCGATTACGAGCACTGCCCCATCGGTGCGCAAGGACGCTTCACGCATACCAACGACCACTTCAGCATCCGCAAGGTGTGCGGCTTGGACAACCGGCACGGTGTCCTGCTCGGCGACGTGCGAGGAGACTCCGCTCCGGAAGTCGTGGTGTGGTCCGATAAGCAGTCCGGCTCTGCAAATGGGCGGGATTACAACGTCCCCGAAGGGACCATCGTCCACGTCAGGGCATGCATCGGCGACCGTGACGAAGGAACCTACTGGCGTTGCGGTCCCTGGAGGAACGGCACGGCGTAAGAGCTCAAACGCAGGTGAGCCCCGGACCGGTGGTCCGGGGCTCACGTGTACGCGGGAACGGCTGGCTCAGCGCGAGCCTCTGACAACGGAAAGTCCGCTGCCCTGGTGCGTCACACACCAGGGCAGCGGTGTAGTGGGCCTTCCTGGCACAGTCTGTGAGCTGGTCAGCCGATGGGGTTGACGAAGGTGCCGGGGTGGGTGGCGCTGCGCTGGTCGACGAGGGTGTCGGTCTCCCAGGGCCACTCGATCTTGAGGGCCTTGGTCTCGTTGGGCGGGGTGATCTCGACCCAGGCCGGCTGGTAGAAGCCCTCTTCCTCCTTGGTGAAGGCGAGGTTGAGAGTGAACTCGGTGCTCTGGCCGGCCGCCACCTCCACAGAGCTCCACTTCTGCGAGGAGCGGACCAGGGACCAGCGCTCGCCGCCGTTGATCGAGGTCAGGTCCACACCGGGGAAACCGCCGAGCTTGCAGGAGTAGGAGCCCTTGTTCATCAGGACGATGGTGGCGGTCGTCCCGCCTTCCCCGTCCTCGTTCGGGACCGGGAGCGCGTCCTCACCCGTGGCGAACGCGGCTTCCAGGTTTTCGGTGCGGCAGCGCTCGACGCCCGCGTGCGCCCTGCCGCCGCCTTCGGTGGCGGCCTGCCCGCCACCCGACTGATCCTCCGCGGTGCCCGCCTCCGAGCCCCCCTTGGCCTTGGCGTCGGAACCCTGCGCACCGCCGGAAGAACCAGAGGAGCCGCTGGACCCGGCCGGGGCCGTGTCGGCCTGGCCCGCGGACTTCGTGTCACCGCTGTCCGAGCCGTTGCAGGCCGTCAGGGTCAGGGCGGCGGCTGCGGTCAGGACCGCGGCGGCGACGCGGCGGGTGCGGCGGCGGGCGATGCGGGCAGTGGTGTTGGAGCGCATTTCGGGTCCCCCAGAGCGGTCGGTGTCGTGGTCTGCTCGGTACGACAACAACTCTGACCGGAGCCACTACCGCAATCGTGCCGCCCCGCTAACATCCGGCTAACACGGATGTGACCAGGGAAAAGACGCCAAGGGCAGGCCCGTCCCCACCATGGCGGCGAGCAGGGCAGGCCGATCAGGGAGCTGGCGCCGGTGTGCCCGAAGGACACCGCCCACCGTGCCATCGGCACGGAATGGAACCGGTCCATCACGCCGGACCAGCGACGTTCTGCTCGGTCGCATACGCCCGCCGCGCCTCCGCCTCGGCACACTGCCAGCGCTTCGCCAGATGCGGGACGGTCAGGCAGCGGTCACCACGGCGGCCGCGAGCGCGGTCCCAGGCTGTCTGTTCCGTAAAGTTCAGTCTCAGACCCTGGCCTGCCGGTAGCGCCAGGAGCCCGCTCAGGACTGGGTCCCTCGAGGGGAAGGTACGGATAGCCGTCCACGATGACTTCCATTGCTGTTTTGGGCAGCAGTTGCGGATCTTGAGGCCCGTGGATGTTCACCATAGCGGCACGGTCTCCGACGAGGTTCTGTGATCTCGCCTGAGTCGGCAGGCAACAGGGGCGGAGGTCAGCCCCTCCTCATCGAGGCGACCGATGGTGGTGCCGTCGCTATCCTGTGCTGCTGTGACTGGCTCTGTGCGGCTTCCGCTGATGTTCCTTGATGTCGACGGACCGCTCATCCCATTCGGCGCGGAGCCGCAGCAGTATCCGACCTATGCGACAGGCGATCCGCGTGAACACGACGCGAATCCGCTCCTGACCAGGATCAATCCCAAGCACGGGCCCAAGCTGGCTGCGCTTCCGTGCGAGGTGGTCTGGGCCACGACATGGATGGATGACGCCAACGAGTACATCGCTCCGCTGATCGGCCTCCCGCAGCTGGCCGTGGTGGCCTGGCCAGGGCCGTCCGACATCGATGACCAGGACGTACGCAACGGATTGCACTGGAAGACCCGCGCCCTCGTCGAATGGGCGGCGGGGCGGTCGTTCGTCTGGGTCGATGACGAGGTCACTGACACTGATCAGGCCTGGGTCGCCGCCCACCATCCGGGACACGCCCTGCTCCACCGAGTCGATCCCCGCCTCGGCCTCACCGATGGCGACTACGCAGCTCTCGACTCGTGGCTGCGACAGCCGTCGGGGCGAAGGAGGTCCGGCGGCGATGCATGGTGACGGCCCGGCGCCCGCACGGCGGCGCCGTCGAGCGGGAACCCGGGTGATCGACTCTCCGCGCAAGCGGAGGTGAGCCCCTGGGCGGAGCACCGGCGGAGCCTGCTTTCCCCCCGGCTCTGCGGGCGAGCTGAGGCGGCCGCCATCCCGCTCATCGGCTTCCTGCGCGAGGTGGGCAACCTGGCCGACGACTCCGGGGATGATGACGGCGACGGCGGTGAGTCTTCCGGCACTCGGGCAGGTTGTTCCAGTCGGAATTGATGAATGACTCTCGGGCGGCCATGTCCTGGCGGGCCTTGGCGGAGTCAGAATGCGGCCGAGCGGGTGTGCTCGATGCGTATGCGCGCCAAGTCGGCGCTGGGAACACTGTGTCGACTGGGCTCGTTCGTCTGGCGGTTGGGCCGTCGTAGACGAGGAGAGCGATGCCGGACTCGGGATTCCCACCTAGGCAAGCGCGTGGCCGAGGAGCCAGCTGGTATCGCGGAGATTGCCACATCCACTCCGTGTACTCGGACGGTGAGCTCACTCCTGAGCAGCTGGCAGCCGACGCTCGCACAGTGGGACTCGACTTCATCGCCACCACGGAGCACAACTCCTCGAGCGCGCATAGTGCCTGGGGGCGCCATGCCGCAGATGATTTCTTGGTGCTCCTGGGTGAGGAGGTGACCACCAAGACCGGGCACTGGCTCGCTCTCGGCATCGCCCCGGGCCAGGTGATCGACTGGGACTATCGCGTGGGGGACAAACTCATCGGCCGATGCCTGGACAAGGTCCGCGAATCCGGTGGACTGTGCGTGGCCGCGCACCCGCACGCGCCCTATCCTTCAGGCAGCTTCATGTACCCCTACCAAGACCTCGATGTGGTCGAGGTATGGAACGGGCTGTGGACGTCGGACCGGCCGTGGAACGCCGACAACGAGGCCGCCCTCGCCGAGTGGGGGCGAGGACTGGCGGAGGGAATACACGCGGGGCGCTGGCAGTCGGCCATGGGCAACAGCGACACCCACCTTGAAGGTCAGATCGGCATCCCGCACACCGTCGTGTTCGCCGAGGATCTGAGCACGCCGGCCGTCCTCGCGGGAATCCGTGTGGGCCGCAGTTGGATCACCGAATCAGCTGCCGTCGATCTGTCGCTCACGGCCGTCGCCGCCGACCACAACGCGGGGATCGGCGAACGCCTGGCAACCCACGGGGAACCCGTCATAGTCCGCGCGCACATACGCGGTGTCCCATCGGCGACGGTCAGCTTCCACACCGACCGGGGCAAAGTCCACCGCGAATCGCTGCCAGACTCCGGCGTGGGTACCGCAGAGTGGCACACCACCTCGGAAGACTCGGCGTTTGTCAGGATCGAGGTACGCCATCCCCGTGGCTATATGGCCGCTCTCACCAACCCGATCGTGCTGACTTGACCTCCGGATTGCTCGGGCGATCCTCCGCGCAGGCGGAGTTAGCCGTACAGCTGACTGCACGGCAGGTCGCGGTTCCGCCCTCTTCGCGCTGGCAGAGGAGACGTGCCCCGGCGCTCTTCAGGAGGACTGCTCCCGGCCGATCACTCTCCCGGAAGTTCGACCAGAGACAGCAGACCGCCGAGCACCGCAAAGAGGGCGAGGAGCGCGGCAGTGGTCGTGACGCTGACGAAGCCGTCGGCCACGTGACCACCAATGATCAACCATGCCACGGCCCCGACCAGGACGAGCAGATGGTTGCCCCGCTCACCCAGCAGCCGCATCCCCGCCCACAACAGAACCGGCATCGACAGGAAGCCCGTGATCAATGCGATAAGGCCCTCGAACCACCCGGCGCCCATCACGCGCCCACTGGCCTCGGCTACGTCGTCCGCCCACTCCAGCAAGGAGGCCCACACCCAGTAACAGACGATGGCCGCCGCAGCCGACACGAGCGTGCCCTTCACTCCGCGGGCAGTCCTGCTTCTCGCCACGTCACCACAGTTTCACGAAACAGTGACGGCGGCCTGAGTACGGGTACTCAAATTCAGCTCGCTGCGCCCGGCGTCGCAGATGACGAGAGCGTGCCAATTTATGAAAAACCGCAGCGGAGGCACCGGTGGCCGTAAAGGTGACTCAAGAGAATCCGCGGCAGGCATCGAGGGCTCGTCCGGCGGCGTCCTCCGATTCGAGAAAGCGCAGGCCAAGCCAGGATCCATCGGTGAACCGCAGCCGGAAGTAAGGGAGGTCCGGCCCCAGGGGCGCCCAGACGTTGGGAGTGTGGGCGGAGCGGGCACGGGTGAGGGCGTCGGTCAGACCGGCGACGATCTCCACCGGCGTCAACCAGCTCCGAGCTAGCGCCCGGCAACGCACCACCGCACGTCCCTACACCCCGGCGGGCGGCGCCCGGACCCTGTAGGTGCCGGACATTACCTCCGTGCAGGTCGCGCCGTCGGTGAGCTTGGAGAAAGGTCAACGCGATCGCTTCTCCCCTCCCCTGGGCCAAGACCGGGTGTAGCCCATCCGCACCGACCGCGAGATGCTTGACTGCTCACGTTCATGCGGCTCGTGCCGATGAGCGATCGCGAGAAAGATCTGGAGATCCTGACGCTGCGCCACCAAGTCGCCGTGCTGCAGCGCACGGTAGACCGCCCGCAGCTGACCTGGCCCGACCGGACACTCCTCGCGGCCCTGCTACACCGCTTTTCGCGAGCACGGCTCCGCCGGGCTCCGCCTGATCGTCTCTCCGGACACTCTCCTGCGCCGGCACCGCGACCTGCTCCGCCGCCGCCACGCAAAGGCCTCCCGTCTCAAACGCCGTGGCCGAGCACGTACCGTCCGCTCCGTCCGGATCCTGGTTCTGCGCCTCGTACGGGAGAATCCGAGCTGGGGCTACCGGCGCGTGCACGGCGAGCTCTCCGCCCTCGGTATCAAGGTCACCGCCTCCACGGTATGGAGCATCATCAAAGAACACGGCATCCCGCCCGCACCCGAGCCGGAACACACAACCCGGGCGGCCTTCTTACCCTCGCAGCCCGACGCCATCCTCGCCGCCGACTTCTTCGAAACCAAGACCCTGACCGGGGCGACGCTGTACGTCCTCGCCGTCATCGAACACGCCAGCCGACGCATCCGCATCCCCGGCGCAACCGCCCACCCGACCGCGGCACGGGTGACCCAACTCGCCCGGAACATGGTCATCGACCTCCACCACGCAAACGCCAGGGCGAAATACCCGATCCGGGACCGGGACGTCCGCTACCCAACTGCCTTCGACGCAGTCCTGCAGGCCGAGGACATCAAGGTCATCCAGACCGGCATCCGGATACCCCGCATGAACGCCATCACAGAACGGTGGGTGCGGTCATGCCGGGCCGAGCTCCTCGACCGCACCCTCATATGGAACAAGACCCACCTGCTCCACGCACTACGCGAGTACGAGCAGTTCTACAGCGATCACAGACCCCACCGCACTCTCAAGGGCGCCGCGCCTCTCCGCCCGCTGCCCGCGCCGGTCGTCCAACCGGACAGGCTCGCGCACCTCGACATCCACCGACGCGACCGCCTCAGCGGCATCCTCCACGAGTACCACCACGTCGCATGACCTGCACGGACGTACTTCTCGGCACCTACAGGGCCTGCAGCGGAACACCGTGCGCCCGCATCGCGTAGTCTCACCGCGGGCACCAGGCACCATCCAAAGCCCGGAGGCGAACGCCTCCCGCACAAAACAACGCGTCAACACCGCGCGAACACGATCCCGGCTCGATACCCGATGAGCACCCGTATGCCACCTGAGGTGCGCGATGAATATTCGAGCCCCACAGGGCGCCTTCGATGCTGGCGTCGAGCTCGTCGCGGAGCAGGTCTCAGAACATTGTGTTGTCGTTCTTGGAGGTGGGCGGGATGATCTGGAGGACATCCCAATGTTCGACGATCTTGCCGCCAGCATCAAAGCGGAAGATGTCGATGCCCGCGTACTCCTCGTCGGGCCAGATCTGGTGGCAGTGCAGGATGACGTGGTCGCCTTCGGCAAAGGCGCGCTTGAATTCAACGCGCTTGCCGGGATATTCGGCGGCCATGCGTTCGAAGTAGTCGATGAACGCCTGCTTACCATCGGCGACGTGCGGGTTGTGTTGGATGTAGGTGTCACCGACGAACTGGTCGATGGCCTCGGCCGGGCGGCACTGGTTGAACATCAGGTCGTAGAACGCTTTGGCCGCGGCCTTGTTCTTTTCCGGGGCGCTCATGGTGTCACCGTAGGGTCGGGCGCCGGGTGCGGCGCGGTGAGTATGTCCAGCAGGTGGTCCGCGCCGACGGGGACCGGCAGGGCCCGATCGGCGAGGTCGGCGGGGGTTTCGGGACGGTCGGGGTTGACACGGACGAGGCGTGCGGCGGGGAAGTGGCGGGCGAGGTGTTCGTCAGGCCGTCGGATTACGCCGGGGGTGTTGAATCCGGCGCCGAACTCCAGGATCAGCAGGCGGGTGTCGGCGGGTGCCGTGTCCAGCCACTCCTGGAGGCGGTGGCCCGCGGGGAGGTACGGGGTGTCGACGAACTGGGGGCCGATGCGGACGTTGATCTCGGCCTCGCCTCCGCAGTTCGGGCATCGGGGCAGGGCATCGGGGTCGGTGACGGCGCCGGTGGCCGGGTCGTAGGCGGCGAGGAGCTGTCCGACGAGAGGGCGGCTGTCCCACGTGGCGGGGGTGCAGGGGGCGCTGCACTGGTAACGGCCGTAGTCACCCTGCGGGGTGAAGATCCGGTCGGGAGCGAAGCCACCCCGGGCGAAGAGACCGTCCACGTTGGACGTCATCACCCAGTGGTCCTTGCCGTCGACCAGTGCGCGCAGCCGCTGGTAAAGGGGGTTGGGGGCGGTGGAGAAGCGAACGTCGTCGATATGGACGGCCCAGTAGCCCCACAGCAGGGCCGGCGGCAGGGGCACACCGACCATGTAGCGGGAGCGCAGGCCGCGGCGGTGCAGGGCGGGGAAGAGCTGCTGAAAGCGGTCCTCGTCACCGTAGTCGTACCCGGCGGCGGCGCTCAGGCCGGCCCCGGCGGTGATCAGGACGCGGTCGGCCTCCGTGAGCCAGGTACGTATCGTGCCGACGGCGGCTGGCAGGTCGAAGATGGGCTGGTTCATCGGGACGGGGTCCCTTCGGTCAGTGCGTGGGTGTAGGCGGCGTGGTCGTCGTCCGCGTACACGTTGAAGATCACGCGGTCGAGGCGTCCGGGGTGGGTCCCGAGCCAGTCGGCCACGGTGTCCAGGGCGACGCGGGCAGCGGGCTTCCGGGGGTAGCCGAAGACGCCGGTGCTGATGCCGCAGAACGCGACGGTGCGTAGGCCGTCGACCTCAACGGCGAGGTCGAGACAAGCACGGTACGAGGCCGCCAGCGCCCGATCGTGCACCGGGCGCAGAGGGCCGTCGACGATGGGGCCGACGGTGTGCAGGACGTAGCGGGCGGGCAGATGGTAACCGCGGGTGATCTTGGCGGTGCCGGTCGGTTCCGGATGGCCCTGCCGGGTCATGATCGTGTGGCAGTCGGCGCGCAGGCGGGGGCCGGCCGCGGCGTGGATGGCGTTGTCGATACACGGGTGCATCGGGGCGAAGCAGCCGAGCAGGGCGCTGTTGGCGGCGTTCACGACGGCATCGGCGCCGAGGGTGGTGATGTCGCCCTGCCAGAGCGCCGTACGGTCGGCGGCCCGGTACGTGGTGTGGGGAAGTGTGTTGCGGATGGTGGGCAGCGAGGCGGCGTCGGTGGTGCCGCGCGCCAGGCGTTCGCTGGACAGGAGCGCATCCAGCACCCGGGCGGTCCCGCTGGGCAGAGGGCCTGCCTCCCGGACGGTCAGCACAGCGCGCAGGAGTCGCCGGGCGGCGGCATCGTCGAGCCGGTCCGCCGCGCCGGGGCGCAGCCCGGCCCTCACTGCCACCGGGTCATGGCCCAGCAGGCCGAGCGCCTCGCGGACCAGGCCGGCGGACCGCTGGTCCAGATCATGGCAGATGGCGGGCCGGAACGGCTCGTCCAGGGCGACGGCGGCGCGGTAGGCGGCGATCGGCAGTGCGGTCGCGTACACGGTTGTCCTCCGGGCAGTGGGGCACGTGACGGGTCGTAGGGAATACGTCCGCCGCACGGCACGCCGTAGTGCCCTCACCCGTTCGCTGGTGGAGCACGGGGGCGTGGTCAGGCCGGGGGCCACCTCGGCGGGAGTGCCGGTCCGGTGTCAGAACAGGCCGTTGGAGTGCGGGAGTTCGGCGGGCACGGGGACGACGACGTCCCAGTGCTCGACGATCTTGCCGTCTTGGACGCGGAAGAGGTCGTAGTACGCGACGGGAACGCCGAACTCGCCCTCGGACTGGAGCAGGACGAAGTCACCGTCGGCGATGACCTTGTGGACGGTCTTGTAGACGAGGTTCTTGCCTTGCTCGGCCCACTTCGCGGCGGCGGCGCCGAAGCCGTCGAGGCCGTCGGCCGCTTCCGGGTTGTGCTGGTGGTAGGTCTCGGTCGAGATGTAGTCGGTCAGTACCGAGTAGTCGGCACCCTTGAGGACCTTCTCGGCAAACTCCCCCACCAAGGCACGGTTGGCCTCGGTCTTGTCCTGGTCGCCCGGCTCGGTGGGGCCGTCGGTCTGGGAGCGACCGGAGGTCGTGTCCTCGACCAGCGGAGTCAGGGCGTCCCAGTGCTCGCCGAGCTTGCCGTCGGCGTCGACGCGGAAGATGTCGAAGGCAACCAGCGGGACGGGACCGAAGCCGTGGTATGTGCCGTGCAGGACGACCAGATCGCCGTCGGCGATCACACGGGCGCCCTCGTACCGGAAGCCCTCCGGCAGGCCGGCGACCAGCTGGCGCAGAGCCTCGGGGCCGTCGGCGGCCAGGGCGCTGTGCTGGCGGTAGTCGGCGGCGGCCCAGCGGTCCACCGCGCTCGGGTCCTTCTTTCCGAACAGCTCGCCGGCTGCGGTCAGGACGGTGTTCTTGGCGTTGCTCATGACGGTTCTCCTTGCAAGGTCAGGTCGTAGTGGAGGCTTGGCAGGTTGTGGTCGGGCGCAGGCGGCTCAACGCACGGAAGCAGGCGTGGGCGCGTCATCCGGCCGGCCGCTGTCCGGCCCCGTGGGCGTTGTCCTCGGCGACACGCTCCGCCGAAGGCGCCACACTCCTCCTCTCTTACTTCTTTCCGACATCGGCTCGGCTCCGGACGGGCTGACACCTTCACGTTATGGGCGATGAACAGGTCGAATCGGATACGCTGGCGACTCACCATGGTCAAAAAGCGACACGATGCCGATCGCGGCATCCCGGAGATCTCCTTCGCCGCGCCCGCCGGCACCCCCGCCGGCGTAGAGGTGCTGTCCCTCGCAGACCTGCGCCACCGGGTCCCCGCAGAGCGGCTCGTGGCCCCCCAGCGCCCGGGCTTCCACCACCTGATCACCCTCACCGGCGGGACCCTGTGGCACACGGTGGACTTCACCGCCTACGCCCTCGACCCCGGCTCCTGGCTCTGGGTACGCCCTGGGCAGGTCCAGCAGTGGGGCGACCTCACCAACGCCGACGGCACCCTGGTCCTCTTTGGCCAGGACTTCCTCGACCCGGCCACCACACACGGCGCTCGCACAGAAGACCCGCACGCCCCGATCCTGCGCCGCCCCCTCCCCGACGACGAAGCGGCCCTGCGGCTGGCCGCCGGCCACCTCACCACCGAGTTCCACGCCCTCGGACACCTGCCCCTTGAGATCCACACCGCAGCCCTCCGCCACCTGCTCGCGGTCCTCGTCCTGCGGCTGGCCCACCTCACCGCACCCGCCGGCAGCCCCGCCCCCGAACCCGACGCCACCTACCTGCGCTTCCGCGATGCCGTGGAACGGGACTTCGCGCGCACCCGCCGGGTGGAGGACTACGCCGAAACGCTCGGCTACTCAGTCCGCACGCTCTCCCGCGCCACGCTCGCCGCCGCCGGCCTCGGCGCCAAGGAGTTCATCGACCGCCGTGTCGTCCTGGAAGCCAAGCGCCTCCTTGCCCACAGCGACCAGGCCGCCGCCCGCATCGCCGACCGCCTCGGCTTCTCCAGCGCGACCCACTTCAGCAAGTACTTCCACCACCGCACCGGCCACACCCCGATCACCTTCCGCAACACGGTCCGCGGGGACTGGGCAGCCGTACGCCGCGAGCAGCCCTAGGGCGTGTTTCGGAAGTGGATCTTGGACGTGAGATGATCTCGGTTCGTGGCGCGTGGAGATCTGACGGATGGGCAGTGGGCCGTCCTGGAGACGTTGTTGCCCAAGGCAAGAAGCCGGGGCGTCCGGCGACGTGGACGAAGCGGCAGCTCATCAGCGGCGGAACAGGTCGTACACCCGACCCCACGGTCCGTACCGCTCCGGCACGTCCCGCCACGGAACACCTGTCCGGGTGCGAAACCGTATCCCGTGGGATCCGCTGCACCATCCCGGACAAGGCCGACCAGGCCCGCACCCGCAAGACGCGGTTCCCGAGGGGGCCGACCGCCGAAGTTCGACCCGTTCGACTACCGCGAGCGCCACGCGGTCGAGTGCGGTATCAACCGCCTCAAGAGGCATAGGGCGGTGGCCACGAGATATGACAAGCTGGCCGTGCGCTACGAAGCGACCGTGCTGATTGCCGCGATCAACGAGTGGCTGTGACCTGAGATGTCAGCTCAGGCTGCGGCGTACGACGGCTAGGAACTCCACCTTGAACGGTTCCAGGCGCTCGGCCACGCTCGTCCCGTCACCCTCCTGCCAGACCGCCTGATTCAAGGCGGAGATTCCGCGCCTTCTGCACCGCCCAGTCCCTGGTCGGGTGGGCGGTGACCCCGGTGATGTGCGGTCGCCGGGTGGCGTGCTCGAGGAACACCGGCGCGTACAACCGCCTGCCGAGGGCGGTGTCGAGGTGGAAGAAGTCTGCCGCGATGATGCCCTCGGCTTGCGTGGTCAGGAACTCGCGCCAGGTGGGGCCCGAGCGACGTGGCGCGGGGTCGACGCCGGCCGCGTTGAGGATCTACCAGACCGTCGAAGCTGCGATCCGATACCCGAGTCGGGTCAGTTCCCTTGGATCCGCCGGTACCCCCACGTCGGGTTCTCCCTCGCCAGCCGCAGGACGAGTTTCTTGATCGCTGCCGGGGTGGGTGGGCGACCGGTGCCCCGGCGCGCGGTGTCGTCCCATTTCACGGCGATGAACCTGCGGTGCCAGGCAAGCAGGGTGCCGGGGGTGACAGGGAAGACCTTGAGCCAGTGGCGCCGGGGTATCAGCCCGGACAGGGCGGCGAACCAGAACCGGTCGGCAGGCTCGTAGCGGACCGGTCCGGGCAACTGGCGACGCAGGACCGCGTTCTCGTGCCGCAGCACCAGCAGTTCCGCGTCCTTCGCCGTCCCGTGACGCACGAGCACCGATGGAACCGTCAGCAGCTTCCGGGTCACCTTGTACAACAAGGACACGATCACGGAGAGCATGACCCCAGCCGGCTGACCGCATCCCCCTCACCTGCGGCGACGACTTTTCGAGCGGCACAGGCCAGACCACCCTCATCACCGGTGCCAGCGCCGGCATCGGAGCAGAGTTCGCCCGCCAGATCGCTGCGCGTGGCTCCCACGTCATCCTCGTCGCCCGACGCCGGGAACGGCTCGACAAACTGGCCGCCGAACTCACGGTGGCTCACGGCGTCCAAGCCACGGCCATCTCTCTCGACCTCAGCCGGCCTGCGGCAGGCCAGACCCTCGCTGAGGAAGTGGCACGGCGCGACCTGACCGTGACGAGCGTCGTGAACAACGCAGGCTTCGGCACCTTCGGCCCGTTCCACACCGAGGACCCGCAGCGCCTGCGGGAGGAGATCTCCGTCGACGTTGCAGGTGTGGTCGACATCAGCCGGGCGTTCATCGAGCCGCTGCGGACCTCCGGCACCGGGGTGCTGATCAATGTCGCGAGCATGGCCGCGTACTTTCCCACCCCGAACATGGCCGTCTACGCGGCAGCCAAGGCGTTCGTGCTGAGCTTCACCGAAGCCTTGTGGCAGGAGTCCCTCGAAACCGGGCTGCGCGTGGTCGCCCTGTCCCCCGGCGCGACCAGCACCGAGTTCTTCGACGTCATCGGCACGGACTCCGCGGACGGCGGCACCAAACGCCAGTCCCCCCAGGAGGTCGTGACGACGGCACTGCGGACGCTCGACCGCCGCACGCCACCACCGAGCGTCATCTCCGGCCGGCTCAACCGCATGATGGCGAGCCTGGGCCGGGCAGTCACCAGACGCCGCGCGGTCCTTCTCATGGGATCCATGACCGCCGCCCGCTAACGACCGGGGCTACGACTACGACAAGTACCGCCGTCTCCTCCGGGCCCGAGGTATCACACCGAAGATCGCCCGCAAGGGAACCAGCCACGGTTCCGGCCTGGGCAAGACCCGCTGGGTCGTAGAACGCACCTTCGCCTGGCTCCACCAATTCAAGCGGCTCCGGACCCGCTACGAGATACGCGCCGACCTCCACCGCGGCCTCCTCCGACTCGCCTGCAGCATCATCTGCTTGAGACGACTCCGAGTCTCGTTCTGAAATGATCAGTAAGGCCCGCGGCCACCGCACGATCTTCAGGAGTCCACACAACCCCCGGTGATCACGCGGTGGCCGTACCCGTTCCCGACCAGGACCCCACAAGATCGCGAAGCCACTCCGACACTGCCCCGGGTGTCCGATGTCCGACGGTCAGCGGTGGGTGAAGGGTGCCAATATTCCATTTAGGCTGCTGAGCTGGGCCTTTCCTGTGGGTGGTGAGGCAGCCGGGGTGGCGTGGTGTGGTACTCGTTGAGCAGTCCGCCACGTACCCGGCGGCGCCTGACCGCGGCAGCGGGCAGGGGGATGACGTTCGGATCGTCGTCGGGTGCTCGCAGGCCAAGGCTTCGGTGGGCCCGTCCCGTCTTGTAGTGCTCGGCGTAGCTGGTGAGGACCGGTCCCCCTCCCATTCCCCAGGCAGGAACAGCCGCCACCGCAGCGGGCAGGAGGTGGTGTCGGTCGCGGCGTGGACGCTGACCGCGACCTGGCAGTTGGCGCGCTTGCCCAGGGCCCCGCAGTACTGCGGGGCCACAGCGACCGACATTCGTCCGTCCTTGGGCACCGACACGTCGTCGATCACCCAGGCCGTCGGAGCGATGAGCGGCAGCATGAGTTCGCAGACCAAGGCCATCGGCAAGCCCGGAAGACCTGTCCGCCCTGGTCGGGAGCGCGTCCCCGGCCAGGGCCCAGACACGCTCGCGGACCTGGGCACGAGCCCGGCGGATCGCGGTCAGCGCGCGCTTCCCACCGCGGGCGAGCGGGTCGACCAGCCAGGAGGCCGTCGGGTCTAAGGCCACCGGCTCGAATACGCCCGGCTCAGCCCGCATCACCTCGACATCTGCCAGGCAGTCCCCGCCCAGCGCGACCGCGAGCGCCACGTCCAGCAGGATCTTGCCCGGATCATGCACCGCACGCGCCTTGCGCCACGGCGCCAACGCCGCCGACATCGCGCTGGCCCCGGCCTGTGAAACCACTCCCCGGCCACCGCCCTCAGCACGGACACGCGGGTAGGACCCGATACGCTCGGTCACCTGGGAAGTGCTTCTTTCCTCGCAGCCAAAAGGACTCTCGACAAGCCCTATCGTTGCAGGTCAGGAGCACTTCTCGCGTTTGTGATCAAGCTTCGGACAACCCACCTCGCGAAAGCCCGAGGCTAGTCGGATTGAGCGCCATCGGCGTCCGTGCCGCTGCGCCGGGCTATGAGTTCATCCTCGATGCGCCGAAGCGTGGCATTGACGATCTCGATGGTGGCGGGGTCGTCGATGATGCCCCGGAGGGTCCGGTCCCAGTTGTCGCGGAGGATCTGGTGATTCTGGTGGGCCTTGTCGGTGGGGTACAGGCGCACGCCTCGGGCGTTGCGGTCGTCCACGACGCGATCCACGAGCCCCCTCTTCTCCAGGCCGCGCAGTACCCGGCTGAAGTTGCTCGACGGAAGCAGGGTCGCCTCCGACGCGGCTCGCGCGGACGTGCCGGGGTGGTGGTGGATGAACCGCATGACGCTGATCTCGATCGGCGTGCACGGCTCGAAGGCGGGGTCCGCCGGGGGCCGAAGCTGCCGCCCCACGGCGAAGACCAGGTCGGCCAGCTCGTGGAGACTGGCGGCTTTGACGTCGCTCATGCCACGAGGATACCTTCCTATTACTCGATAGCTGTCAATTGATAGCATTGAATGGCGGACGCCCCCCGCGCCTCGAAGGCCGTGGCGCTGCTCAGGCAATCCACCAACTCATGGATGAGGAATCCCCTATGGACATCAGCGGAGCCGTAGTACTCGTGACCGGAGCGTCGTCAGGCATCGGAGGGGCCACCGCACGCGCCGCCTCCCGCGCCGGTGCGCGCGTGGTGCTCCTCGCTCGCCGCGAGGAACGCATCCGACAGCTCGCCAAGGAACTCGGCGAGTCCGTGGCCCTGGCCGTGCCATGCGATGTGACGGACCGGGTCCAGGTCGCGGCGGCCGTAGAAGCCGCGATCGAGAAGTTCGGGCGGATCGACGTCCTGGTGAACAACGCAGGCCAGGGGCTGCAGGCGACCGTCGACGCCATCGACCCCGAGGACTTCCGGGCCGTCCTCGAACTCAACCTCGTCGCACCCCTGACCGCGACGCAGGCCGTCCTTCCGCAGATGCGCAAGCAGGGAGCCGGGGCCATCGTGAACGTGGGCTCCGGGATCATCTGGTCGTCGCTGCCCGGATCCGGCGCATACTCCGCCTCCAAGGCCGCCCTCGCCAAGCTCTCGGCTATCGCCCGCGTCGAGCTCGCCGACGACAACATCGCCGTGTCGATGATGTTCCCGTCGATCACCGAGACCGAGTTCGTCAGGACGGTTCGCGGCGACGTCGCAGGCGCGCTGAAAATGGAGGGCTCCAGCGGCTTGGTACCCCAGTCGCCCGAGGGCGCCGCCGACACAATCCTCGATCTGATCAGGAGCGGCGCCGAGCAGGCCGACCTCGTCCCGGAGGAGTACGGCGGCACACTCAAAAGCTGAGCCACCGAAAACTGAAAATACCCCGACGCACGTCATGAGGCCGAGCGGACAACGCCTTCCGCTGCTGTCGACGAAGCACAAGGCGGCAGCGGTGGAAGGACACGCACCACCCGGTCCGTTATCGAGGAAGAGACACGGCAAATGGAGATAGGCGTAGGGCTGCCGGGTCATGTCACCGGAGTTGAGGAGCGTACGTTGGTGACGTGGGCGCGGCGGGCCGAGGAGCGGGGATTCGCCTCGCTGATCGCCAGCGACCGCCTGGCCTGGTCCACTCCGGAACCCCTGATCACACTGGCCGCGGCAGCCGGGGCCACCGAACGCATCCGATTGGTCACCAGCGTGCTGCTGGCCCCGCTGCACACCAACCCCGCATTGTTCGCCAAGGCCGCGGCGACCTTGGACCGGATCGCGGGCGCCGGACGGCTGCATCTCGGTCTCGCTCCCGGAGCCCGCGAAGACGACTACCGGGCGAGCCACCTGGACTTCAGTACGCGAGGGCGTGCCCTGGACACACTGGTGGAACGCGTCACCGCCATCTGGCGGGGTGAAGAGGAGGTGGGTCCGGCCCCGGTCACCCCCGGAGGACCGCCACTGTGGTTCGGCGGCGCATCGCAGGCGACGCTGCGGCGTATCGCCTCCCACGGCACCGGATGGATCGCCGGAACCGGCGGAGACATCGACGAGTTCATCACATTCGCCACCCGCCTCCACAGCCGCTGGAAGGAGGCCGGCAGGCAAGGACGTCCGCGCACCAGGGCCACGGCGATGTTCGCCCTCGGCGGCCACGCACACCGATCCCTCGCCCGCGCCGTCAACGACTACTACGCCTTCGCCGGCCCCGACTACGTCCGGACCGTCATCGACACAGCGGCCACCACCGCCGACGTGATCCACGCAACCGTCACCGCCCACGAAGCAGCCGGACTCGACGAACTCGTCTTCGTGGGCAACGACACCGACCCGAACCAGATCGACCTGCTCGCCGACATCCTCGGGGACAAACTCACCTCCCCGAACAGCACAACCAGGGTGCCGGACCGCTCACATTGAAGGAACCAGGATGCCGAACGAGTTGAACCACTTCATCGTCCACTCCCGTAACCGGCGAGAGTCCGCTGCGTTCCTGGCCGACCTGATGGCCGCCCCCGCCCCCTTCGACTACGGCCGATTCACGCAGGTCAACACATCAAACAACGTCGGCATCGACTTCGCCGACGACTTGGTCCCCGCCGACCGCATCAACGAAAGCCACATCGCATTCCTCGTAACCGACGAAGAGTTCGACGCGATCCTGGCCCGCCTCAAGAAGAACTCCGTCCCCTTCTGGCCGAACCCGGTCAAGATCCGCGAAGGCGAGATCAACCACCTATTCGGCGGGCGCGGCCTGTACACACTCGACCCCGGCGGCACGGTCCTGGCCGAGTTCATCACCACGCCCTACAGCTAAGCTCGACTCTGTCGGGGATCTTGGAGTTTCGCGGCGCGACAGTGTGATCAACGGGCATGCTCGGGTGGTTCCGATGAGCGATCCAGCCGTCGAGGTGCCTGCTGGCCCTCCGTCCTCGTTCCGGTGAGCAAGTTCCGCCTCTGACCGCGCAGATCGCGCGGGCGAGCAACCCGGATGGCACGACGGCGATATGGGTGCGCGACCGGCTGGATGGGTTGTGGTGTGACGAGGACTTCGCCGACTGGTACCCGCGCGACGGGCGCCCCGGCCTCTCGCCCGCCCAGCTGGCCACCGTCTGCGTGCTGCAGTTCCTGCTCGGTCCGTCGGACCGGCAGGCCGCCGAGGCGGTCCGCGACCTGACCCGCTGGAACTGATCACCGAGGCGGTCCGCGCGGCGCTGGAAGAAGTCGCATGCACCGCTGGTCATCTGCTGGACGATCTGGTCGATGAGGACTGGGGGCGCCGCTACGGCCGGCCGGTCCGTCTGGGCAAGAACCCCACCCAGCCCAAGACCAGGATCCTGGCCACTGGCCACGACGCCGTCCGGCGATCCGTTTCTGCCTTCCCGTATCGAGTTCGCGGGCGCGCAGGATGGTGAGGCAGGCGTGGGCGGCCATGGCCAGGGTCATGTGGCGGTGCCAGCCGGGGTAGCGGTGGACTTGGTAGTCGTCCAGGCCGCATTCCTGCTTCGCGGTCTGGAAGCATTCCTCCACGGCCCATCGGCTGCCCGCGATGCGGATCAGCTCGTCCAGGGTGGTCTGGGCCGGGCAGTAGGCGATGCAGTAGGAGATCTCCTCGGGCCTGCTGACGCTGCGGCGGGCGATGACCCAGTGCCGGCGGTCATCGCGGTGCCAGGGCCGGACCTCGACGCGGGCCCAGTCATAGATCCGCGGGCCATGTGCCCCCTCGCCGCACGAGCGGCGTTTCCACTTCTGCCGTGGGAGGCCGGGGAACAGGTCGTGGACGGGGTGGTCGATGGCCCAGCGGGTGACGACGGTGTCGTGCCGGGTGGTGGCCATGACGTGGAAGACATCGGCCTGCTCGAGTTCGGGGCGCCAGCCCTTGCTGAAGCCGTAGGCGGCATCCGCCGTCACCCATCCGAACGGGACCTTGTCCCTGATCGCTCGGCGGATCATCGCCTTGGCCATGGCCACCTTCGTGGCGAAGGCGAGCACCCGCAAGCAGCACGGACGTCTCGCCTTCACCATTCGTGCGCTCGACAGCCCGCCGCCGGAAGCCGGCCCCTGCGCGGGTTTGATCTCTCTGGCTTCCCAGGCGCTCACGGCTCCCGAAGCCGTCGAATACCTCGACGGCCTCCTGGCCCGGTGCGGCATTCACTGGCCGGGGCGGACGAAGATCCTCCAGATGGAGCCTCACCGCTCGGCCGGCTTCCGCGCCGTCGCGGCAACACGACTAAACGCCATCCGGATCCGCCGACCCGGGATACGGACCACGTTCCCCCAACCAACGACCCACCAGACAAAGTTGGCAGCCACTGACATCCCTCAACGCCTCCCGGACACATGGACCGCACAGCTCCACGGCCTCGGAGTCCCGATGCATGGACCGCACCTTCGCAGGGACGCCGCGATCCGTCTCGTCCAGATGGCGCACGGCGGCACCCGTCGTGAGGCAGCCATCTCTCTCGGCTTCGACGCCTGCACAGCCCATAACACAAGCATGAGACTCAGGCAGTGGCAGGCTTCGGACGACCATGCACGGCACTACCAACAAGCCCTCGCCCGCCTTGCCGACCACATCACAACCACCCCCCGCCTGATCGACTACCGATGGCGCAGGGATGACCTCAGCCAGTGGGTCATATCCGAAGAAGACTGGGACGTGATCACCGAATCGGTACGACGACGGCAGACCCCCACGGGCCGCCCCCTGACGAAATGGCTGCACACGCGCCGCCTCGCGGCCGCGGTCTTCGTCTGGACGCACGTCACTGGTGGAGAACGTCTCTATGCACCGGTCTTGCGAGACCTGCGGAATCGCCGGTCACCACATCTCAGGGCCATTGCGAACGAGTCCTGGTCGCTAGAACATCCTCAACGAACCAGCAGCATCCACGCGCTGCTGGCTGCCGCACGCAGCGAGTACGCTGCCGGACTCGCCACCCGCATTGATCAGCAGGTTCCCCCCAGCGTGCCCCGGAAGCGCCTGAGAAAACAGCGCTTCGGTTGGCCCCAGCCCAGCTCGGACTCCTTACAGGATCTGCAACAGCTCCAGTCCCTTGCCTGTTCCGATTCCTGCGGACTGGACCTGCCCGGGGGATCCCACGCGGCACGGGCGGTCTTGCCTGCGGGCAGATGGTCGTGCCCGGCTAGGCTGGTGGATGCATGCCCGGCGGCTGGTCGGAGGCTACGAACGCAACCCCGCCCATGCGGAAGCGATGCTCAACACGGCCGTCATCACGCCGAGGACCCTCCGCCTGACCCGGCTCTGCTGCTACCCCACCGCAGCGCCGCCCCGGCCCGCCGAACTCGTCGCGGCGGCGTGACCTGCCCCGGGGGGGCGTTTGACTGGCGGTTGGTGTTCAGCGACGCGTAGCGCTGACGGTCTGTAGCATCAGGCAGGCCGGATTGTCCTGTTAGTACGCGAGCTGTCCGATGCCTCCGTCGACGCGCAGCACCGTCCCAGCGGTGTAGGCGGACTCGTCCGAGGCGAGGTAGACCGCCGCCTTGGCCAGCTCGGTGGTGGTTCCCAGGCGGTGGAGTGGCACGGTCTGCCGGAGTTCCTCGTAGAGGGCGCCCTGGCGCTCGGGGCCCAGGGGCGCGAACGCGTTGGTGATGGTCGGGCCCGGGCTCAGTCCGTTGACGCGGATGCCCCGGTCCTTCAGCTCGTAGGTCAGCCCGCGGGTGTAGGAGAGCAGGCCCGCTTTGGCCGCGCCGTAGACCGTCGCGTTCTCGTGTCCGATGTAGGCGGAGACCGAGCCGACGAGGATGACGGAGGACTGCTGTGAGAAGAGCGGCAGCAGGTCCTTGATCAGGAAGAACGGCGACTTGAGGTTGGTCGCGAGGAGCCTGTCGAACGCCTCCTCGGTTCATGCCTCGATGGGGAGGTGGGTGATGTCGGCGGCGTTGCTCATCAGGATGTCGAGCTTCGGCCATTCCTGACGCAGCCGCGTCGCGAGCGCCGCCTGGCCGGGTACGTCGCCGGCGTCGCTGGCGATGGTCAGCAGCGGGCCCTCCAACTGCCGGGCTGCCTCGTCGAGCTTCTCCTGTGACCGGCCGGTGATGGCGACGGTCGCTCCTTCGGCGAGGAACTGGCGGGCCGTTTCCAGGCCGATGCCGCTCGTCCCTCCGGTGATCAGTGCGTGCTTTCCCGCAAGACGGTCCATTGTTCTGTCTCTCCTCAGATTGCGGTGCGGCCGCCGTCGGCGGCGACGATCGCCCCGGTCATGTAGCTGGCCCGGTCACTGGCGAGAAAGGCGATCACGTGAGCCACCTCGGCCGGGTCGGAGGTGCGCTTGAGCGCGGTGGTCAGGCCCATGCCGCCCATGTCCGGACCCATTGCCGCGACCACCTTGGAGGTGCGCATCGGGCCCGGTGAGACGGCGTTGACCCGCACGTTCGAGGCGGCGAACTCCGCCGCCCAGGTGCGGGTCAGTGATTCGAGCGCGGCCTTGGTGGCGCCGTAGACGGCCATGCCCGGCATGCCGAGGCCGGCCGCGGTGGAGCTGACGTTGACGATGCTGCCGCCGCCGCCCGCGGCCATCTTCTCCGCGAGCAGGGCGGTGAGCAGGAACGGAGCGCGCACGTTGACCGCGAAGGCGGCGTCGTAGCCCGCGAGGTCCTGCCCGGTGGTCGGGGAGAACGTCATCACGCTCGCGTTGTTGATCAGGATGTCGACGTCTCCGGCCTCCTCGACCAGATGCCGCACGCCCGCCGGGTCGGACACGTCCGCCGCGACGAAGCGCACCGTCCCGGAGGACTCTCCACCGGCCGCGCGGAGGTCTTCCACGACCTGGGCGCCGCGCTGCGGATCGGTGCCGGTCAGGATCAGGTCGGCTCCGCCCGCGACCAGCACCCTGGCCGTCGCGTGCCCGAGTCCGCCGATCGCGCCGGACCCGGTGACAAGCGCCGTCTTGCCCGCAAATTCCATTGTTTCGCCCTTCGTGCCGGTCAGTGAGCGACCGACTTCTGTGCGTTCGTTCAAGAAGTGTCGCGACGGAAAGCTACGACTTCTTGAACGTCGAGTCAAGAAGTCGTAGTCTTGGGCACGTGGCACGAACCGGACGCCCCCGCGAGTTCAACAAGGAACAGACGCTGGAGCGCGCACTCGAACTGTTCTGGTCCCGGGGATACGGGGCGACGTCGATCCAGGACCTGGTCGACGCGCTGGCCGTCGAGCGCGGCAGCCTCTACGGCGCGTTCGGGGACAAGCGCCGCTTCTACCTGGACGCCGTCAGGCTCTACTGGGAGGTGTACGAGCGGCACCTGACCGCCGCGCTCGACACGGCCCCGCTCCTGCCGGCACTGCGCGAGATCCTGACCCATCCGGCGCGGCTGGACGAACTGATCTCCGACAGGGGTGTGCCGCAGGGCTGCCTGGTCGGCAACACGACCGCCGAGCTCGTCCCCCAGGACAGCGAAGCCACGGAGATCGTCACCCGCTCGTACCGCCGCTTCACCGACATCGTCGCCGGCGCACTCCGCCGCGCACAGGCCGCCGGAGAGGTCACGACCAACTCCTCCCCCGAGGCCCAGGCGCAGCTCCTGCTCTACATCGTCCAGGGCCTGTCACTCGTATCGAGGGCGGGGCTCGACCAGAGCTCGGCGCTGACGGCGATCGACACGGCGGTGGACGGATTGCGGGCGTGACCGGGCCCTTCCACACGCGACCGGTTTGCTCCAGAGGCCCCCAGCGGCAGTGGCACACCTCACGGTCCCACCGCAAGACCTCGGGTGACATCAAAACAAACTGACATCGCAAACTTGGTCAGGCGGTGACTCCCGCAGTCATGTCGAAACGGCTTCCGTAGTCATGCGCACAGCCATCCTTCCTCACCACAGGCCGCGGGCTCCCTGTGCCGCTCGAAAAGTCCGTCGCTGCAGGTGGCGGAGGTGACGGTGTGGGGCTCGAATAATCGTCACTCCGAGTCAAGCGGCATATCTGTACTCGTTGATCACACCGTCGAGGACGCGGGTGCGCAGGACTCTGCCGCTGGCCGCCTCAAGGGCCGGTGGTGGTTCGTGAGCCTGGGGAGGTAGTTGGCATCGGGCCTGGTGGGGGCGGTGCGTGTTGTAGTGCCTCTGGTATTCGGCCAGGACTTGGCGCGCGTGAGCTTCGCCGAGGATGAGGATGTGGTCCGGGACTTCTCGACGGAGGGTGCCGATCACTCGCTCGCAGTGGGCGTTGGCTTTGGGGGCGCGGACCGGCGTCTTGATGATCTCGATGTCCTCGGCCTGGAACACGGCGTCGAAGGAATCGGTGTACTTGCTGTCGCGGTCTCGGATGAGGAAGCGCAGCGAGTCCATTCGCGCCCCGAGGTCGGTGGCGAGATTGCGGGCTTGCTGGGTGGCCCAGGCCGCGGTCGCCGGCGATGTGCAGGCGTCGGGTGTGGTGCTCGAGGAAGACCAGGGCGTCGCAGGCCGATGGTGTCGATGTGGACGAAGTCGCAGGCGATCAGCCCGGTGGCCTGCCCAGAGAGGAACTCGCGCCAGGTCAGGCCAGCGCGGCGCGGTGCGGGATCGACTCCTGCGGCGTGGAGGATCTGCCAGACGGTCGAGGCGGCGATGACGCAGGACGAGAAGCTCAGCCTCCTTCGAGGTGTCCCGCCGTACAAGCACCGACGGGACGGAGAGAAGACGTCGAGTCACCTGGTACAGAAGCGACACGATCATCCCATCATGGTTGCAGCCCTCTACGCGCCGGGGCAGGGCATTTGACCAGCCGCGATAAATAACCGAGCCCCACAGGGCGTTCTCCCGCCGCAGCCGCGCGAGTTCCTCACTCTCACCCACCGGCCCGGCCCCGCCGGCCCTACGGGCCCGGGATACCCAGCTGGCCAGCGTGGTCTCGTTGATTCCCAGGTCCTCCGCCACCTGCGCGATCGGCTTGCCGGTCTCGGTGACGATCCGCACGGCCCCCTCACGGAACTCCGCGTCGAACTTCCGCCTCTTGTCCGCCATGACTCCCAACTTCCCCTGCAGTCACGGTCTCTACGCTACGAGGGGAGGGTCACTGCCCGCGCCGGCCGAGGACGAGGCGGCCGACTGGCGTGGACACCACCTCCACGTCGGTGAAGCCGCCAGCCCGCAGTTCCGCGGCCAGGTCCTCCGCACGCACGACGGGTGGGACCCCGCGGCAGTCGGCGACAAGCGCGTCGAGGAATGAGCCCAGATCGTCTGCCGGTGCGGCAAGTTCCTGCACGAGGAGCAGGCCGCCTGGGGCGAGTGCGCGGCGGATGGCGGCCAGGGTGGTCTCACGGGTGTGCTGCGGAAAGAACGCCTGTGCCCAGTAGCAGACACCGTAGACGGCTTCGTCGTCGAGTTCTTGGGCGTCGGTGTGCCGGATCTCCAAACGGGAGAGAACGCCGGCGTCTTCTGCTCGTTCCCTCAGTTCCTTGACGACATCGCCGGCCCGCTCGACGCCGACCGCGCGCAGTGCCGGGTATGTCGTCAGAGTGCTAAGCAGGGCCCCACCGATCCCGCTGCCGACATCCAGGAGAGGGCCGCCCGCGGCTAGCCGGTCGCGGTAGTCCGGCACCTCCGCATAGGCCATCCCGAACAGGGCGCGCGACGCGTCGGAGGGCAGCATGCCCCAGTCCCGGGCGACGACGAGAGCGTCCTCCTGCCAGTCGTACAGTGTGCTCGATGACAACGCTGAGCAGACCCGGTCCCGTGCCGCGCCGACGGCATCCAGCGCGACGTCTGTCCGTATCCCGGAGGGCCCGGCCTGGAGTGCGGCGAACCCTTCGGCCAACACGAAGGCGGGTGTCACTGCCTCAGCCTCACGGACCACTCCGGCGGCAAGGAACACCTCGACGACCCGGCGAGCGCGCTCGGTGGAAATGCCGTCGATACCGGCGAGGTTCTCGACGGTGACGGGTCGGGTCAGCGCCTCCAGCCATCCTGTCGCAGCCGCCGCACGCAGTAGGTCGAGCACCTGGGCGCCCTCCGCCCACTGCCGAAGGCGGGCGCGGGTGCCGAGGGCTGCCTGCAGGGCCTCGAGCTCTGAGTTGGTTTGATTCACCATGATCCTCTCGTTCGTTTTGGTCGGCCACGTGTTTCCGGGCACGACGTCTTCGTTATTCTTGGTCGCGAAGCGTCGACCCGGTGCGGATGGGTGTAAGAAGTTCCTCACGGCGCGGTAGATGGTGGTCGAGCCGCCGGAGCGCTTACCCGAAACCGGCGGCGCCGGAGAGTCCGGCGCCGTCACACGGGCCGGTACGCTGCCGATCGGGCCGCAGGCGCGACTTTCGCGATCGGCACCCCGGCGACGCAGGGAATCAAGGCCAGCACACCGCGTACATCAGCGCACAGGCGACGACGATCGCCGACGCGGAGGTTTCTCCCCTGGCGGCGCGGGCGGTGTGCGGGTGCCGCCCCTTCGGCAGGTCGTCGGCGAACCACCCTGGCGACGGATGACCGAACGTCCGGCAGCAGCTCCGTGATCTCCGACTTCAGCGGTCCGTTGGGCCCGTTCGCGGCGGAGTCCGTCAGCACAGCGGCGTGTTGTGCGGTTTCGCGGCTACGGCCGAGGACATGGCGTTGTCACGCATCTGCAGCGGCGGAACACCGTGGAAGCCCAGAAGCATGGTGCCGGTCCGGTGGTCGATCAGGACCATCGCCCGCGTTGTCCGCGGTCAGTCGCTCGGTGTAGCGACTGGCGGTGCACATGTTTACTGCTCGCTCTTTGATGATGTCGTATCCCACCGCGCAGGCATGGGGAGGAACCCTTTGTCCCCGCGTCTGCGCCGGGGAGCCGCGCGGACAGAAGGTCTCGCGTGCGCGCCGCCGGTAAGGACTTGGACGGGATCGGGTGCGCTTGCGGACGGTCAGGACGACCAACCCCGTCTCGCGACCGGAGAAGGCCATGACGGTCCGCTGCACTCGGGCGCTCGGCAGAGATGGGGGCGCGGATCAGAGTTGTCGGGGAAATCGGGCAGCCTGACCGGGCGTAGGGGGTACGGGGCGGTGCTGCGGGGCTCAGGGCCGTCGCGGCGCCAGCCTGCGGCACATATCACCACGGGAGCACGCCGGTGCGGTCGGTCACGGTGCCGGTGGGGGTGTCGGGCCCCAGGGTGGCGACGCGCACAGCTGCCTCGGCACCCTCCTCGACACTGTGCCCGAGGCGGCCGGTGAACTCGGTCGCGGTCTGGCCAGGGTCCACTGCGTTGAAGCGGACATCGGGAATCGTCTTGGCGTACTGCATGGTCAGCATGGTGACCGCGCTCTTCGAGGAGCCGTAGGCGGCGAGTGGATACTGCGACTCGATACGCTCCGGGTCCTGGGTCAGCGTGAACGACCCGAGGCCGCTGGTGATGTTGATGACGGACGGGGCGGTCGCTGTGCGCAGCAGGGGCAGGAACGCGTGCGTGACGCGAACCAGTCCGAAGACGTTGGTCTCGTAGACGTGCCGTATCCGGTCGGCCGTCATGTCCTCCGGGGCAGTCACCTCACCGAGGATCCCGGCGTTGTTGATGAGGATGTCCAGATGGCCGGCCTGGGTCCGCAGCGTCTCAACCGCTGCCTTGACCGACGCGTTGTCGGTCACGTCCAGCTGGACGAAGTCGGCACCGAGCCGGTCGGCGGCCTTACGGCCCATCTCGGCGTCCCGGGCTCCGATCCAGACCTTCTGGCCTGCCTCGACGAGTCGGCGCGCCACCTCGTGTCCGAGTCCCCGGTTGGCGCCGGTGATCAATGTGGTCGTCATTTTCTGTTCCCTTGCGCGTGAGATCTGTGCAGTTGTCCCGCGTGAGGCGGTTCCCGGGACGCCCGCGGGGTCGGTTCGTGGTGGGCGGCCGGTTTCACCTAGTGGGCGGGACGGAACGGACGCAGCAGACGGATGCCGTCCTCGATGGATCCGTCGATCAGTTCGAGCATCTGTGGGACGAGTTCCTGCATCCGGGGCGCGGCGAGGTGGGAGTCGAGGTGGGCGTGTGTTTCCCAGCGTTCGTAGATGACGAACGAGCCGGGCCGCCCCTCAACTTCGTGGGCCTCGTAGTCGATGTTGCCCGGGTCGTTGCGGGAGGGGGTGACGGCTGCGGTGATGAACGCTTTGAGGTCGGCCTCTCTGCCGGCCTTCGCCTTCGCGTCCCAGATGACGGTTACGTAGCCGTTCGATGTCGCGGTCATGTTGATCCCTGTTTCTCTTGTGTGCTGAGGAGCTGACTGCCGGTACGAAGCCGGCGTCAGCG
The DNA here is from genome assembly GCF_042868035.1 of Streptomyces sp. NPDC007875. Classification (NCBI taxonomy): domain Bacteria; kingdom Bacillati; phylum Actinomycetota; class Actinomycetes; order Kitasatosporales; family Streptomycetaceae; genus Streptomyces; species Streptomyces sp. NPDC007875. The sequence continues at coordinate 67,150 of NZ_JBIADZ010000020.1, forward strand.
GTTGATGAAGTCGAGGAGGTCGGCGTTGATGAGGTCGGCGTTTACGGTGCCCATGCCGTGCGACAGGCCTGGGTAGACCTTCAGCACCGCGTTCCCGACCAGCGTGGCGGTCAGCTCGGCGGATTCGGCGACCGGAACGATCTGATCGTCGTCGCCGTGCATGATGAACGTGGGCACGTCAATCGCTTGGAGGTCGTCGGTGAAGTCGGTCTCCGAGAATGCTTTGATCCCCTCGTAGTGCGCCTTCGTACTGCCGGCCATCCCCTGGCGCCACCAGTTCCAGATGACGCCCTGGGAGACGTCCGCGCCCGGACGGTTGAACCCGTAGAACGGGCCGGAGGCGATGTCGAAGTAGTACTGGGAGCGGTCGGTGGCCACGCCCTCGCGGAAGCCGTCGAAGACCTCGAGCGGCAGCCCTCCGGGGCTCGACTCCGTTTGGGCCATGAGCGGCGTGACGGCCCCGATGAGGACAGCCTTGGCGACCCGTCCTGCACCGTATCTGGCGACGTACCGGGCGACCTCTCCGCCGCCGGCGCAGTGGCCGACGTGAACGACGTCGTGCAGGTCGAGGTGGGTTACCACCGTCGCGGCGTCGGCCGCGTAGTGGTCCATGTCGTGTCCGTGCCCTACCTGGGCGGAGCGCCCGTGCCCGCGGCGGTCGTGGGCGATGACCCGGTAGCCACGCTGGGCGAGGAACAGCAGCTGGGCATCCCAGTCGTCCGAGCTCAGCGGCCAGCCGTGGTGGAACATGACCGGCTGGCCCGAGCCCCAGTCTTTGTAGAAGATCTCGACTCCGTCGCCGCTGGTGACGAAGGGCATGGCCTGCTCCTCGTGGTCTCGCCCAGGTAGCGGGCGGATTCGCTGTCTCCACGAGAATGGCTCAGTCACCGCGCCGGCAGCCTCCGTCGGTTGACTGACATCCGGCCGACGGGTTGCCTACGTATGCCCAGCAGTACTGAGACCGGGCCGTCGGTGCTCAGGACCGGTCTGCCGGTGGCTCAGGGGTCCGCGCTTCGAGAGCATTGCGAAGCGCCGCACGCGAGGCGATTCCCAGCTTCGGGAACACCCGGTAGAGGTGGGACGACACGGTCCGCGGTGAAAGGAACAGACGCGACGCGATCTGCGGGTTCGACAACCCTGTCGCCGCCAGCCTGGCGACCTCGAGCTCCTGCGGGGTGAGAGCCGTGCCGACTTTGCCCCGGGCCGTGCGCGTCATGCCGGTGGCGCGGAGTTCCGCCGAGGCCCGGGCCTTCCAAGTAGGGGCCACGAGCTCCTCGAAGCGGCTGAGGGCGGCAGCCAGCTGTACCCGGGCTTCGCGGTTGAGCCCTCGGCGGCGCAGCCTCTCGCCGTATGCCAGGTGGGCCCGGCCGACCTCGAAGGGCCACTGTTCGATACCCGGCAGTGCGAGCGCCTCCTCGAAGTGTTGAGCCATGGTCTCGGGCGTCGACGTCATCGCCGTGACCGTGGCCACACTCAGCGCATACCGCGAGGACAGACGATCGACGCCGGCGCGACGCATCGCGTGCGCATGCCGTCGTGCTTCCGCGTGCCGCCCGGAGCGCATGGCCGCCTCGACGAGGTCCGGTGCGGACCACAGCGCTTCGGGATTGAAGGGCGATAGCACACCGGGTTCGCAGATCGCCGTGGCGTGCCGGTAGGCCGTCTCGAAGTCGGCGTCGCCGAGCGCGGCCCGAGCCGCCGCCTGATGGGCGCAGTTCTCCATCCGCCGAAGGCCTCTGGGCCCCGACCAGCCCCAGATGTTCTCGCAGTGGTCACGGCATGCGTCCAGTTCGCCGCGCTGTGCCGCGGTCATCGCGGCGATGTAGTGTCCCACCTGGGCAAAGAGGGGATACCGCATCTCCTGGCACAGCGCGATGAGCTCGGCCGCGGCGTCGGCAGACGCCTGCCACCGGCCGACGTACAGGTCGTCCAGGGCGATATACATCAGACCCGGCATGCTGGCTCCCACCGCGCCGCCGTCGCGTATGAACCGGGAGACGGCCTCTCGGCAGCTCGGGAGCCGATCGAGGTACGAGGCGGTCAGGGCGGTGTGTATGACCACATCGCTGTCGGTCTGCGCCCTCAGCTGCGAGATCTCCTTATCAAGGCGGCGCAGCAGGCGGTCGCTGACAGAACCGGGATCGTAGTGAATGCGCGCCAGTGACGCCGCCGCGGCGGGCGGCGCTTCGGGAAGCTGGGCGAGCACGTCGACCAGGGACTGCCAATGCTCCTGCCGACCCGAGTACTGACAGGCGAGGGTGAGGGTGAACAGCGCGGTCTCCCACTCGTCGTACGGTGGGCCGGACGGGAGCGGTGCGTACTCGAACGCCTTGATCAGCAGTGCATGCGCCGTGTCGGCGTCACCTTCCGTGACGAGCACCAGGAAGCCGACGGCCGCGGCTCCCGAAAGCGATGGGGTCGCTTGGTCGCCGTGTACTTCGCGCAGGATCTCATGCGAGACCTCCAGGTGGCCTGCGACCCAAGCGGCAACGTAGGCGGCCTGCGACAGGCGGCGCCTGCGGGCCGCCTGATCAGAGCTGACCTCGGCCGCGCGCCGCAGTCTCGCGACCGCGCCGTCGGCGTCGCCACGCCTCAGACTGCTCCGGGCCGCCGACTCGATGACGGTGGCGACCGCCTCGTCGGGCACCGTCACAGCCCTGGCAAGGTGATCACCCCGGCGTTCCGGTTGATCGACCAGCGCGTCTGCCAACCGGCGGTGGGCGCTGCGCCGCTGCTCGCCGGTGGAGCCGTCGACCACCGCGGACCTGACCAACGGATGCCTGAAGCGAACGGCGAGGCCGTTCTCCGCGACCTTGACCAGGTGGTCGCGCTCCGCGGGAGCAAGCCGGTCGAGCCCGTCCGGTCCGCCGGCCGCCTCGAGGACGCGGATGTCGCCGGAGCCCTCAAGGGCCGCGAGCAGCAGCAGCTCACGCGTGTCCTGTGGCAGCCGTTCGACGCGGGCGCCGTACAGAGCGCGGACGTCGCGTCCTGGGCCGCTCCCCCACCCCGCCCCTTTGCCATTACCGGAGACACTGGCGGTCCCGGCGAACTCCAGCAGAGCCAGGGGGTTTCCCTGTGCGTCTTGTGCGACGGTCGAAAGGATGCGACGAGGGAGATGTACGAAACGGCGGGACAGCAGACGCAGTGCGTCCGCGTCGTTGAGCGGCGCGATCTCCAGCTCTGCCAGTCCGGTGACCCGGAAGGGTACGCCGGACTCCGCCCGCTGGGCTCCGAGCAGCCCGATGCGGCGACCGCCCAGTCTTCTGGCGACGAAACCCACCGCAGACCGGCTCGCCTCATCGAGGACATGGAGATCGTCGACCACCAGTAGCAACGGTTGTTCCTTCGCGACCTCGCCGAACAGCGACAGCACCGCGTTCAGGACGGCGATCCGGCTTGGCGCGGGACCTACGCCGAGACCGAGTGCCACCTCGATGGCCTGTCTCATGGAATGCGGCATACGGCCTAGTTCGCGCGACAGCGACGTGACGAGCTGGTGGAGCCCCGCGAAGCTGATGTCCGTCTCGTACTCGGCGCCGCTCCCGCGGATGACCCTGGTGCCCTTGACCATGGCCAGCTCGGCTGCCGCGTCCAGGAGAGCTGTCTTGCCCACCCCAGGATCGCCGGTGAGCAGGAGGGCGGCTCCGTCCGACGCGACGGCGTCCAGGAACGTCGCGAGTTCGCCCAACTCGCGGTTCCGGCCGACTAGTCCGGTCAGGTCGAAGCCCACACCCGTCACTGTTTCCGCCCGTCCCGCATCCGCTGCTCCCCCTCGCCCCTCCGCGCTGGTCAAACGCGCGCCGCGCATTTGACCAGCAACTCTCTCACTGTCCGACAGGACGTGCCAAAAGGGTACTGCCGCCAGCGACAGGGCTCTCGGGCCGTTACCGAGGGTTGGGTCGCCTTGCGGGCCGGCGAGTCGGCGGAGCATGGATGGTCGTGTCCGCATCACCGGCGGGTGCCGAGAGAGTCCTGTGGCGGCTGCCGAGGGGGCCAAGCGGATATGTCAGCCGTGGCCAGCGGCGAGTCCGCTGCCGTGGCCTCGATACCGCTACGATCTGGTTCTTTCGCCTCCCTGCCGAGGGGCCGACTGAGCTTCGGCCGCGGTCATGCGCGCTCGCGCAGGTGGTCCGCGACGGATCCTGGCGATTGTCGAGTGGGCGATGGGGATCGTGCAATCTGTGGGTCCCGGGGCCACGTGACGCCCCCGCGGGGCCGGCGTGGTCGATACGGCGGTCGCTGAGGTCGGTGCAGGTTCCACCGATGCGGCTCGGGGACGCTGTGTGGCCGGTGGCGCCTGGGGCGCCGGCGCGAGGTAGACGGCAGGAAAACGGCGCGCGGACCGGCTCGGTGCTCATGCCTGCGCAGGACGTCATGGGATCAGTCTCGCCCGGCCCGCGGTGCCGAGGGTCCCCTCACAGAACTGGCGTCGTGACGCTCTCCTCGCCCGTCCCGCGCTCCCGGCCCGCCCCGAGCGCCGTCAGCGTCACCCCGGCCGCCACCGCCAGCGCCGCCACCAGCCCCGCCGCGAGCACCGCCCAGTGACCCAGGAACGTGCAGACGATCACCAGCAGCGCCGTGGCCGGCAGCACCGACTGCTGGGCGATGCCCACCTTGTAGAAGCGGGAGTGCAGCGCCCACACCGTGAGCAGGAACAGCGCCGTCGGCAGCGTCACCGCCGCCGACGCGGCAGCGCCGAGAGGTGCGCCTTGCCCACCGCCTGCTCCACCGCCACCTCCAGGCCCACCCCGATCGCGGCCCCGAGGCGAAGATCAGGTAGTGGCCGTAGCCCCAGAGGAAGGACTGCCGGTTGGAGCGCAGGTGCCCGTGGATGGGGACCGCGAAGTACACCCACCAGGCGGCGAAGATGATCAGCAGTCCGCCCGCGGCGATGGGCAGCAACTCGCCCAGGGCGTCGTGCTCGTCGATGCCCGACTTCACGGCGCCGGTCGCCGCCGCGATGGTCTCGCCGAGCACGATGATCGTGAACAGCCCGTACCGTTCGGCGATGTGGTGCGGGTGCCAGGACGTGGGGCGGACTCCTGCTTGGCTCGGACGCCTCGCTGGTGTCCGCGCTCGACTGGACCGGCTGCACGGTGAGATCGATGCCAACGAGACACTGACACAAGCGTGGACCTGGAGCAGGCATGAACAGCGGCAGCGAGACCGTGGGTGAGAACGCCGCTGGTCCCAAGAAGGCGTTCGTGGTGATCGGTGCCGGCCCCGGGCTGGGCGCCGCGGCGGCGCGCCGATTCGGCCACAAAGGGCATCCGGTCGGGCTGATCGCACGCGACGCCGGGCGCCTGGAACGAGATGGCGGCCGACCCGGCCTCCAAGCTCCCGGCAACGTTTGCAGCCCCGGCCACCGCGACCGCGGACGTGACCGACGCTGATGCGCTGGCCGCCGCGCTCGGCACGCTGCGCGAGCGGCTCGGGCCCATCGAAGTGGTGCTGTTCAGCCCCCGACCGAGTCTGGAGTGGCTCAAACCAGTACTGGACACCGGGCCGCAGGACGTCGCTAACGCGCTGGCCCTCAGCGTCGTCGCCGCCACGGCGGCGATGCAGACGGTGGTCGCGGACATGCGCGGTCGTGGCCGCGGCACGCTGTTGTACACCACCGGCGGCGCTGCCATTGAACCGCACCGCGATCGCGCGGTGTCCGGGAGGGCCTACACGGCCGAGTCGGCCTACGTTCGCATGCTCTACGACGCACTCGGCAACGAGGGGGTGTACGCCGCGCAGCTCACGGTGGTCGGACCCATCGGCCCAGGTGCCCGCCACGAACCGGACGCGGTTGCCGACGAACTGTGGCAGATGCACACCCGGCGCGACCAGCCGCTGTTCGTCCTGCGCTGACGAGGAGCGAACGCTGATGCCGGGCCGAGCGGCGTCGCTCGGCCCGGCATCAGCTTGACTTTGCCGAAGGTCATCGAGGTGAGCAGCTGACGGCGCATCGGAACATGCGACCAGGGGACGCCATGCTGTGAGTGCTCTCGCGCAGGCGAGGCGGGCCATTGCTGCCGGTGTGCACTCCGCCTGGGCGGCTGGGGACGAGGTGCATGGCAGCGGCGCGGGATCGGGTACGTCCCTGATAGAAAGGCGCGGCTGGAAGGCGCCGTCCACTTCACCCACGGCGAAGGTCCGCAGAGCTCAGACTGCCGCGGCGGAAATCGGCCCCGTGACAACCCGCCGCTCATGCAGTGGGGACATAGATACACAGAGGCCAGAACACGGATGGAGTTCGCGGCGCCCCAGCACACACTGGTTCAGGACGCGCTTGTCGAAAGATCGGCCATGGCCGAACCGAGGCCGGCGAGTTGCCGGAGCAAACCGATGGCATCGGCAGGAGGCACCACGCCGCTCCAGCCGATGAACAGGTCGGGACGGACAAGTACCAGCGACCGCGTGCCGGTTTCGTCGGCGATTTCCTCAACGCGCACCACCGAGAGCGGGATGCCGAGGTCGGAAGCGGCCCGGATGAAGGGTGCAGGGTCTCCCCCGGCACAGACCAGCGTGAAGTCCCTGCCGAGGAGATCGAACACCGAGCGCCCGCCGGGCAGCCAGGCATGCGGGAAGCGAGCGCCCGGAGCGAGGCTGGGCCGGTATGTGTCAATCCGAGTGATCGCATCGTCCGTCGCCCTCCCGTCTGTCGCTATTCCCGGCGAGTCCATGTAACGGGACCCGAACTGCACGCCCTGGCTGTGCCATTGCTGCCGGTCGATCTCCGCGATCAGCGAGCCGACCTCCGCGCGCAGCCGGGCGCCCTCGTCGTCGTCGATGTGCAGGACGGGATCGCGGGCGATGGACGCCATATCCCGGTCGATCTTCAGCGCCGCGCGCGAGGTGGCCTCCCCCACCGAGCGTCGTTCCACCTCGTACGCCTCGAGAAGGTCGGGCCCGCCCCAGCCGCACTCGAGCGCCGCGAGGCGCCAGCCCAGCCCGACGGCGTCGGCGATGCCGGTGTTCATACCGAAGCCGCCCAGCGGAAGCCAGAGGTGCGCGGCGTCGCCGGCCAGCATGATCCGTCCATCGATGAACCGGTCCGCCACGAGCCGGCGCGGGGTCCACCGCACGACCTGAATCTTCTCGAGTTCCATGTCCCGGCCGAGCGCGGCGCGCAGCACCTCGTCCTCGTCGAGGTCCTCCGGCGCGGTGCCTTCGGGTACGCGTGCGTGGCACAGGAACAGGCCCTGACCGTCGAGCTGCACGAACGAGCCCTTGAGGCGCTGCCCGTACCACCAGTACATCCAGCCGGGCCGCTCCGCCGACTCAAAATGGCGCGCGAGCTCGGCCGATCGGAAGTAGACCGAGAGCCGGTTTTCCGCGGCGCGGGAGTCTCCTTGCAGCCGGGCGCCGATCGCCTTGCGGGTGATGCTGGCGCCGCCGTCGCAGCCGACGACGTAATCGGCGGTCAGTACCTGCTCGGTACCTTCGGCCAGGACACGCACCTCGACCGTATCGCCACGCTGCACGACGCCGATGACCTCGTGCTCGCGGGCGATCTCGACCGAGGCGCAGCCGCGGACGTGCTCCTCCAGGATCGGCTCGAGGAAGATCTGCGAGATCCGGTGCTGAGGCTCCGGGGTGGGCCATTCGTCGAGTTCGGGCGCGGTGCGGTCCAGGATCTCGCGGGCCGAGGAGAACCGGAAGCGGGTGAGCTCCCAGCCCGTCAGGCTTGTGCAGTACACGACGTCCGTGGCGTGGCCCAGGGGCAGTCCGGCGCGGCGGATCCGGTCGGCGACGCCGAGTCGGCGGAAGTACTCCATGGACCGGGCGTTGGTCGTGTTGCAGCGGGGGTTGTCGGTGGTGGTGGCCTGCTTTTCCAGTACGAGTGTGTCGATGCCGCGGGCGCCGAGTTCTGCGGCGAGCGTCAGGCCGACCGGGCCCGCGCCGACGACGATGATGGCGCGGTGTCCGCTGGGGGTGGGCATCAGAGGTTCTCCTCGGGGGTTTCGAGTGCCCGCAGCGCCTTGTCCGCGGCGGGAAAGACCCGGCAGAACGTGCGCCAGAAGATGTTTTCGAGGTGTTCGGCGTCCATCTCGGACGCCAGCAACTCATGCATCACGGCGGGCACGTTGTAGCTGACGGGATCGGCGTACGAATCGGTGCCGAACATCAGCCGCTCGGATCCGAACCGGGCGACGAAGGCGTCGAGCGGACGCAGCAGCGGGAAACAGACCGCCGTGTCGAACAGAATGTTGTCGAAGCGGTCCGCCAGATCCATGACGTACTGGATCTGGGTGGACGCCGAGAATCCGTCAAGCGCGACGATCGTCGCTTCGGGATGGCTGCGGGCGAGGTCCGCGAACATCCACGGCGCCTCGAGATTGGACTCGGCGAACATGTGCACGTAGCAAGGCAGCCCGCGCGAGGCGGCCTCGTCGATCAGTTCGTGCATGCGCCGGTCGGAGACGGCGACACCCTGGTACCGGGTGTGCCAGACGACTCCGTCGAGCCCGAGCGGGCCGGCCATCCGGTCCAGTTCCTCACGGCACAGGGCGAGGCCGTGCAGTGGCTCCACGGTGCCGAGCGCGGCGAGGAAACGCGGCGAGCGATCCCGGTAGGCGGCGATCGCGTCGTTGACCTCCCGGGTGTTGACGATTCCGTACGGGCGCTCGTACTGCAGGCCCGGCAGCACCGCGCACGCCGTCATGCCGAAGCGGTCGAGCATGCTGTGGTGGGTGTCGACGGGGTCGCTCGAGGTCCGGGCCGCGTCCCGCTCCGGTGCGGCGCCGATGGAGAGTGAGCCGACGTGGTGGTGGGTGTCGACGATGTGCCTCACCGTGCGGCCGCTCACGCGAGGTCTCCGTGGCCGGCGGAGTTCGCGTGCCGGCGCAGGGCCAGGATGGACAGCAGGCTGATGGCTCCGAGGCCGGTCATATAGGCGGCGACGGACCAGCTCGCCTTGGTGGAGTCGAGCAGCGCGGCCGTGATCAGCGGTGCGAATCCGCCGCCGAAGACGGATCCGACCTGGTAGCCCAGCGATGCTCCGGAGTAGCGCACGTCCGTGCTGAACAGTTCTGAATAGAGCGCCACTTGGGGGCCGAACATCATCGAGTGGATGGTGAAGCAGATGAACAGCGCGACGAAGATCAGCCACAGGTTGGCGGTGTCGATCATCTCGAACATCGGCCAGCCCCAGACGGTGACGCCCACGGCGCCGATGATGAACAGTCGGGCCCGCCCCACACGGTCCGAGAGGTGCGCGAAGTACGGGAGGAAGAGCAGCGGCGACACGCAGGAGGCCAGGATCACGCCGAGCAGGGAGTCCCGCTCCAGGTGCAGCGAGGTGACGCCGTAGTTGAGGATGCCGGACACCACGATGAAGGCAACGGCGTTCGGCAGTACGAAGGCGCCGCCCGCGAGCAGGATGGTGCGCCAGTTCTCGCGCACTACCTTCATGAGGGGCGGCTGCTGCGCCTTGTTCGGCTCTGGACGCATCGCCTGCAGTTCCTTGAACTTGGGCGTGTCCTCCAGTGCGCGGTGAATGTAGAGCCCGATGCCGACCATGAGCAGTCCGGACAGGAACGGGATCCGCCATCCCCACGCCATCATCTGGTCGTCGGAGAAGACGAACGAGAGCACGAGGAACGCGCTGATCCCGCTCATCAGCCCCAGTTGCGAGCCGACCTGCACGAAGCTGCCGATGAATCCGCGCCGTCCCGGTGGTGCGCTCTCGGTGAGCAGCAGTGACGCGCCGCCCCACTGGCCGCCGAGCGCGAAGCCCTGCACGAGGCGCAGGAACACGAGCAGAACCGCGGCGCTCCAGCCGATGGTCGCCGTCGTGGGCAGCAGACCCAGCAGGAAGGTGGCCACGCCCATCAGCACCGTCGAGGCGACGAGTACCGGCTTGCGGCCGTAGCGGTCGCCGTAGTGGCCTGCCACCGCGCCGCCGACCGGGCGGGCGAAGAAGCCGACCGCGAAGGTCAAGAACGACGCCAAGGTGGCGGCGGCCTCACCGAGTTCCGAGAAGAACAGCGGGCCGAGGTAGAGGGCGGACGCGGCGGCGTAGACGAAGAAGTCGAAGTACTCGACAGCCTGGGCCAGTACGGCGGCGAAGACCAAGCGGTGCAACCTGAGGGGCGGGGCGGCCGCTGAGTCACCCGGCCGGGCGACAGTGGCCGGCGTAGAGGGTGTGAGGTCAGTCATAGGGCTGAAGGTAGGCTCGCCCCGGCGATAGCACTATGACAATTTTCCGCGCCATCCATGAGGAGGAAAGCTATAGGTGCTGGTCCAGTTGCTTGTGAATACCCTCCTTGAGCACGGCGATAAGCGTGGACTGGAAGGCAGTGAGCTTCTTGCCGCGGCGCTGTACGAGATAGAGCTTGTCGTGAAGTGTGTGCCCGTCGATACGTACCTCCCGAAGGAGCCCGGCCTCAAGCTCGCGGAGCACCGATTGCCGCCACAGGAGTGCCACACCGAGCCCTCCCCGCACGGCGACCTTCATGGACTCGGCGCTGCCCAGTTCCATTTCCACCCGTCGATCCCAGACACCGATCGAGGCCAGCGCAGAATCCTGGCTGCGGCGGATCGCCATGCCGGCCGGTGGGCAGATGAAAGAGAGCATGCCGAGTTCGTCGACCGACACCGAGCCACCGATCTCCTCGTCGTCAGGCGCCGTGACCAGACAGAAGGGTGGCTGGGCAATCAGCTCGGCCTCGAAGGAGTTGGCGTCGAGCACGGCATCCGTGGCGACGGCGGCGAAGTCGTGGCGGCCGTCGAGTGTGCGCTCCAGGGCGACCTCCACGGACGACTGGTGCAGGGAGATCGACGCGTGCGGGTGCTTTTGGCGGAAGTCCACCAGGATGTGCGGCAGCACGTAGTTGCCCACGGACATGCTCGACCCGATCGACGCCCGGCCGGCCACACCTCGGGAGATGTCACGCAGGCTTCGGTCGAGCTCGGTGCGTCCGCGCAGCACCTCGGTGGCCCACTGGTGCACTTCGACACCGGCTTCGGTCAGCTTCATGCCACGGCCGTCGCGCCGGAAGAGCTTGACCTTCAGGCGTTCCTCCAGTGAGCGCAGGTGGGCGCTGACCACAGGCTGGGAGACGAACAGGTCTTCTGCCGCGAGTCGAACGCCGCCCCGCTCCACGACGCTGCAGAACACCTCGAGCTTGTGCAGCGAGATCCTGTTGTCCGGTACCGACGACGAACTCATAGCGAAAACACTAAGTCCTGGTGCTGAATTTTCATATAGACCTATCTGATCGGCCGAGCGTAGCGTCGGATCATCCCCAAGGATGAGGAGGTCCGTAATGCCGCTGGCCCTCGTTACGGCGTCGCACTCGCCACTCATGCACACCGTCGAGCCGCGTGGCGACACTCGGGCCGCGGTCGACTCGGCATTCGCGCAGGCCCGTGCCTTCGCCGCGGACTTCCGGCCCGACCTGGTCGTCGTGGTCGCGCCGGACCACTACAACGGCATGTTCTACGACCTGATGCCGCCGTTCTGCGTGGGCACCGCGGCCGAGGCCGTCGGCGACTACGGAACCTGTTCGGGACCGCTCGACGTCGACCGGGACGCCGCGCGGCATGTCGTCCGGGAGGTCCTGGGGGCGGGCATCGATCTGGCCCTGTCCGAGCGCATGGTCGTCGACCACGGTTTCGCGCAGCCCCTGGAGCTGCTGTTCGGCGCGATCGATTCCGTTCCGGTGGTGCCCGTCTTCATCAATTCCGTGGCAGTGCCTTTCGGGCCCGTTCAGCGCACCCGTCTGCTCGGACAGGCGCTTGGTCGTGCCCTGCTCGCGCTCGATCGCCGGGTACTGCTGCTCGGTTCCGGCGGTCTGTCCCACGATCCGCCACTACCCACCCTGGAAGGCGCGCCGCCCGAGGTCGCCGCGCGGCTGATCGCAGGCCGTCGGCCGACGCCCGAGGAGCGGGCCGCGCGCGAAAAACGGGTCCGTGACGCGGGACTGGCCGTCGCGGCCGGCGAACCGGCACCGCGGCTGAACCCGGACTGGGACCGCGCGTTCTTGGATCTGCTGGCCGACGGGCGACTCGCCGCCACCGACACCTGGACCAACGGCTGGATCACCTCCGAGGCGGGCAATTCCGCCCACGAGGTCCGCACCTGGCTGACCTGCTACGCGGCGTTGGCCGCAGCCGGCCCCTACACCGTGCGTAGCAGCTTCTACCGCCCGATCCCGGAGTGGATCGCCGGCTTCGGCATCACCACCGCACAGCCTCGGAGGAATCTGTGACCGTCCCCGTACCTGCACCTGTCACCGAAGAGCCGAGCATCTGGACCGCCCTGCTCGGGCAGGACCTGGCGATCCGGCACGTACAGGTCGGCGAATGGAACACCCGCGTGCTGGAGGCGGGCTCGGGACCACAGACCGTGGTCCTGCTCCATGGAGTCGGCGGACATCTGGAGGCCTACGCCCGCAACATTCCCGCCCTCGCCGCGCGGTACCGCGTCATCGCCTACGACTATCCGGGCCACGGGCTGACCACCCCGACGACCCGGCCGCTCGAATTGCCGGACTACGTCGCCCACCTCATGGGTCTCCTTGACGCACTCAGTGTGCAACAGGCGCATCTGAACGGGGAGTCCCTCGGCGGCTGGATCGCAGTGAAGGCCGCGCACGCGCACCCCGAGCGGGTGAGCCGAATCGTGCTGAACACCCCCGGCGGTGCGCTCTCCGACCCGGCTGTCCGCGAGCGGATCCGCACCCTGTCCCAGGGCGCAGCCGACGACCCCAGCGACGAGCGCATCCGCGCCCGCGTGAGCTGGCTGATGGCCGACCCGGAGAGCGTCACCCAGGAACTGGTCGACGTCCGGCGGACCCTGTACGCGCAGCCGCCGTTCGCCGAGTCAATGCGCCACATCATGTGTCTGCAGGACGGAGACGTCCGGGCGCGCAACATGATCACCGACGAGGAGCTGGCCGCCATCACCCAGCCCGCCCTCGTCGTCTGGACCAGCGACGACCCCTCGGGACCCGCCGCCGTCGGCCTGCGTATGGCGGAAAGGCTCCCGAACGGGCGTTTCGAGCTGGTCAAGGGCGCGGGCCACTGGCCCCAGTGGGAGCGGCACCGCCGGTTCAACGAACTTGTCCTGGACTTTCTCGGCCAGCGAGAGGATGTACTGCTGTGACCTCGACCCTGCCCCGGAAAGGCCACCCCCGGGAAGACGCCGGCGCCCTGCCCGTCACCAATCCCCGCACCGGACGCGTCGACCACCACATCCACCCGCCCGAGCCGGCCGAGCTGGCCCGCGTGTGCGCCGGCCTCCGTGCGGCTCAGCCGGCCTGGTCCGCGGCCGGGATCGGCCACCGCGTGGCGGTGCTGCGGCGCTGGGCGGACGCTGTCGAGACGCATGCCGACGCGATCGGGGACGCGGAGACGGTCGACACCGGCCGCAGCCGCGTCTCCCACGAAGTGCCGCACATGGTCGCGGCCTCGATCCGCGGCTGGTGCGACAACGCCCCCTTCATTCTGGAGAACGCCCGGCTGCACGGCGTCTCCAGTACGACCGGCACGGTGAGCTACGACACCGAACTGGACCCGTACCCCCTGCTCGGTGTGATTAGCCCGTGGAACCACCCGTTCCTGCTGGCGACGCTGGACACGGTGCCCGCGCTGCTCGCGGGCTGCGCCGTGATCGTCAAACCGAGCGAGGTGACCCCCCGTTTCGTCGAGCCGGTCGCCGCTGCCATCGCCGAGGTGCCCGAACTGGACGCCGTACTGAGCTTCGTCACCGGCGGCCCGCAGACGGGCCGGGCGATGGTCGACGAGGTGGACGCGCTGTGCTTCACCGGCAGCGTCCCCACCGGCCGGGCGCTGGCAGAGACATGTGCCCGCCGCTTCATCCCGGCCTTCCTCGAACTGGGCGGCAAGGACGCGGCGATCGTCACCGCCTCGGCCGACCTGCGGCAGGCCGCCGCCGCGGTCCTCAAAGGGGCGGTACACAACGCGGGACAGGTGTGCTTCGCGACCGAGCGGGTGTACGTCGACCGCACCGTGCACGACCCGTTCATCGAGGAGCTGACCGCCCAGGCCCTGCGCCTGGAACTGAACCATCCGGACATCGAACGCGGCCACATCGGCCCCTTCATCCTCGGCCGACAGGCCGACACCGTCGATGATCACCTCGCCGACGCGCTGGCCCAAGGCGCCGTCCTGCGCTGCGGCGGCCCCAGCCAGACGCTGGACGGCGGCCGCTACATGCACGCCACCGTGCTGACCGGCGTCGACCACAAGATGAAGATCATGCGTGAGGAGACGTTCGGACCGGTCGTCCCCGTGCATGCCTACGACGACGTCGACGAGGCGGTCCGGCTCGCCAACGACAGCGAGTACGGCCTGTCCGCCGCGGTGATCGCCGGCGACGAGGAGGAGGCCCGGGCGATCGGGCGGCGCATCGACGCCGGTGCGGTGAGCCTGATGGACACCTCCCTGACCATCACCATCATGCGTGACGTCGAGAAGACCTCCTACAACTCCTCCGGGCTGGGTGGCTCCCGCATGGGCCCCAATGGCATGCTCCGCTTCCTGCGCCGCAAGGCTCTGCTCACCCGCTCCGGTCCGGTGCCCGACATGGAGTCGCTGCGCGAGGACGCGGCTCCCGGACGCTGACCGGCAATGACACGCACGACAAGGAGGTCGGGCATGCCCCAGGACAGAAGTGACGCGCCGATCGGTCTGGTCGGCGCGGGGACGATCGGCGGCGGATGGGCCGCCACGTATCTCGCCCGGCGCCGTCCGGTGCTGGTGGTGGACCCGGCACCCGGTGCGTCCGGGAGGCTGACCGCGTACCTCGAGAGGGTGTGGTCCCAGGTCCGCCGCACCGTTCCCGACGCACCCGCAACGCCGCCCCTCGACCTGCTCCGGCTGGTCCCGTTCGACGGGCTCGCCGCCGCGGCCCTCGTGCACGAGAACGTCCCCGAATCCGTCGCAGCCAAGCAGGACGCCTACCGGAGCATCGAGGCCGAGGTGACGCCCGAGATCCCCGTTCTGTCGAGCAGCGGCGGGCTGATGCCCACCGAACTGCAGGCCTCCATGGCCCACCCCGAGCGCCTGGTCATCGCCCATCCGCAGAGCCCCGTCTACGCGCTCCCGCTCGTGGAGGTCCTGGCTGGCCGGGCGACCTCGCCCGACGTCGTGAGCGTGGTGCTCACCCAACTGATCGGCCTGGGCAAGCGCCCGGTGCTGCTGCACCGCGAGATCCCCGGCTATCTGACCAACCGGCTGACCTTCGCGATGCTGCGGGAGGTGGCGCACCTGCTCGCCGAGGGCGTCGTGGACGCACGCGGCATCGAGGACGCCGTGGTGCACGGCATCACACCGCGTCTGCTGATCGGCGGCCCGCTCGCCTCGCTGGCGCTGGCCGGCGGCCCCGACGGGATGCGCGGCGCGATGCGCTCGTTCGCACAGACCATCGAGGAATGGTGGTCCGACCTGGGCACGCCTCACCTTGACGAGGACGTCCGGGCCCAGCTGATCGCCGCCGCCGACGAGGTACTCGGCAACCGGCCGATCGGCGACGTCCTGACCGCCCGGGACGCAGCCGCCGTCGACGTACTGGCGCTGCTGCAGCACTCCCAGGGCCGCCACACGGACCCGTCGTGAGCATGTTCGTGACACCCGCGGTCGACTGCCACCGCGAGCGGGACGGTTCGCTCGTCCTGCGCTCCCGTGTCCCCGCGGGTACGCCGACACCGACCGTCCTTCACTGGCTACGCCGGTTCGCCGGCGAGACACCCGACGCCGCCCTGCTCACGGTGGCGGCCGCCGCGGACCGCACGGCATGGTCGTACGCGCAGGCATGGGAGGACGTGACCCGGGTCGCCGCCTCGCTGATGCGGGGCGGTCTGCGCGGCGGGGACCGGGTGGTGGTGCTGGGCCCGAACTCCATCGAGCACCTGACCATGCAGCTGGCCGTGATGCTGGCGGGCGCCGTGGCCGTACCCGTCGCGCCGCAGTACGCCGGCCCGGAGGCCGATCGCCGCAAGCTGACAGACCTCCTCGCCCTGCTCCGGCCGGCCCTGGTCTGGGCTTCCGACCAGGAGCGCGCGTCGCTCCTGGCGAAGACGCTGCCCGGCGGCGCGCCCAGGGCCCGCATCCTGGTCGGCCGTCCGGCTGTGCAGGAGCTGCGGCAGGCGACCCGCGACGACACGGCGCGTCCGGCACCCGAGGACATCGACCCCTCGGTCCCGGCGAAGATCCTCTTCACCTCGGGTTCGACCGGTAAGCCGAAGCCGGTGGCCTACACCCAGACGATGATGACCACGAACATCCGGATGACGGTCGACGTCTGGCCCTTCCTGACCAGTCATCGCCCCGTGCTGGTCGACTGGCTGCCGTGGAACCACGCCTTCGGCGGCAACGCCAACGTCAATCTCGTGCTGTCCCAGGGCGGAACGCTGCACATCGACGAGGCCGCAGGCCGGCCCGATCGCCTCGGCGTCACGATCGAGAATCTCCGCCGTCACCGGCCCACCTTCCACGGTGCGGTTCCCGCCGGGTTCGCGGCGCTCCTGCCCACGCTGGAGGCCGGCCCGAGCTTTCGCGCCGCGTTCTTCGGCCGCCTCGACGTCATGTTCAGCGCCGGTGCCGCCATGCACCCGAGCGTGTTCAGACGGCTGTCGGACCTCTCGGCGACAGTGCGTGGAACTCCGGTCCCCATCGTCACCGGTTGGGGGTCGACGGAGGTGGGCCCCGGAGCGACCATGGTGCACGCGCACGGAGTCGGCCCGGACTGCATCGGGACGCCGCTGCCCGGGGTGGAGATTGCGCTCCGGCCCGTCGCGGGCAAGCATGAACTCCTGGTACGCGGACCCTGTGTCGCGGCCGGATACTGGGGACAGCCCGAGCAGAGCCGCCAGGCGTTCACCGCGGAGGGCTGGTACTGCTCGGGCGACGCGGGGGAACTCGTCGACCCGGCGGCACCCGAACGCGGGCTGCGCTTCACCGGCCGGATCGCCGACGACTTCAAACTGGCCAACGGCACCTGGGTCGACGCGAGCGGTATCCGGGCCGGTCTCCTCGCCCGCGGCGGGGGCCGGCTGCGCGACGTCGTCGTGGTCGGCGCCGACCGGTCCGCGCCCTGTGTGCTCGTCTGGGCGGACAGCCGTGCCGCCGAACCGTTCGGGGAGGACGACCTGCGGCTGCTGCTGGACACCTACAACCGGGAAAACACCCGGCCGAGCACCCGGCTCCTCGACGGGGCGCTCCTGCGTCCCGAGCCGGAGGGCGACGAGGTCGGCAACAAAGGACAACTCGTGCGCGGCGTCGTCCTGGAACGCCGCCAACCACTCGTCGACCAGCTCTACGACCGACGGAGGACACAATCGTGAGGATCGGGAACCCGGTCAGGACCCTGGCCGCGAACAGCGCCGCCGACCTGCACGCACATGTGAACACCGAGATCGGTGTCAGCGGCTGGACCACGCTCGAACAGGACGACGTGCTCGGCTTCGCCGCGCTCACTCATGACCGGCACTGGATCCACACCGATCCGGTACGTGCCCGTGCGGAGGCCGGCTTGGACGATGTCCTCGCCCACGGGTACCTGGTGCTCTCCGCGCTCACGGCGCTGACCAACCAGTGCTTCACCATCGCCGGGGCCACCAGGTGGACGAACTACGGACTGGAGCACACCCGATTCACCGCACCGGTCCTTCCCGGCGACGAGTTCCGCCTGCGCCTGACTCTGGACTCCCTGGCACCGGGCCCGGCCGCGACCACAAGGCTCACTCTGGGGTGCCTGCTGGAGCGGCGGGCGGACGACCGACGGTCCGCGATGGTGACGAGGTGGATCGTCCTCGTGGAGGAGGCAGGAACATGACCGGGATCCCCGAGGGCTTCGTCCCACTCGGCCAGGAGGGCACGTTCCTCGGCCACGTCGGCGGCCTGACCTGGCGCAGGACCACCGACCGGACCGACATCTGCGTGCCACTTGCGCCGCACCACCTCAACCCCAACGGCACCGCGCACGGCGGTTTCCTCATGACCGTCCTCGACATCACGCTGGGCGCCACGGTCGAGTCCTTCCTCGGGACGGATCCCGAACGCCATCCTGTGACACTCCAGTTGTCCTGTTCGCTCCTGGCTCCCGCTCGCGGCGGTGAGTTGCTGTTCGGCGAGGCGAGGGTCGATCGGTCGACACGGACGGTCACGTTCGTGTCCGCTCGGCTGCACAGCGAAGGGCAAACGGTCCTCACGGCGAGCGCGGTGTTCCGCAACCCACCGTCGCGGTGACCGTCGGCGAGCTCGCCGACCGGGAACGACCGTGGACGTGGCAGAACAGCCGCTCCGGCGAGCAGGCCGCGTCCGAACGCAGCCACGGCACAGGATGCGGTCCCAGGCGCCATCAGCGGTCCATCTGCGAAGGCGCTCGTGCAGAGTCTTCCATGGCCCGTGGCGTTCGGGCGCATCCCTCCAGGGCGCGCCGGTGCGCAGTTGCCAGAGGATGCCGTTGACGACCTGCCGGTGGTCCCGCCACTGTCCACCCCGTCCGGAGGAGGGCAGGAATGGTTCGATCAACGCCCACCGCTCGTCGATGAGTTCGTTGAGAGCAGCTCGGACGGGACAGAGGTGACAACGTCACCGAACGCGGGGCCACGCAGCACTCGGCACGCCGAGTGAGTAGTGGCCAGAAGGACGACGGCGTCGGGAAGCGGTGCGGATACAGGCGGCGGAGCTGTTCGCTCAGCAGGTCAAACCGCCCGAGGTGGCCCGGCAGCTGCGTATGAGTGTGAAGTCGGCTTACCAGTGGCAGCAGTTGTGGCTACCGACGCGCTGCTTTCGCGAGGGCCGAGCGGGGGCCGGTGTCGCCTGTCGCCGCGCTGTCTGGAGAAGCTCGCCGGGTATCCCGGGCAGGGGCCGGCCGACGAGGCCCCCTGGATTCTCTCGGTCCAGATGCTTCAAGAGCGGGGCGATAAGTTCGTCCATCGCCTCTCAGCCTAACGACCTCGGGAAGCGGGGCCCCTGTGTCTCGCGATTGCACCTCTGTCGTCGACCGATCAGCGACATTCACAGGACACGGCCTAGACCCGGCCTAGACCCACTGCTGAAGGCCTATGGTGGCCGCCAGGTCCAGCTTACTGCGGGCGTCCGTGTCGGGGCGCGGCAGAAAGACCACGAGGCGCAGGTCTGCGGGCTGGATTGTCAGGACGCTGGACTCGAGGGCGATCTCGCCGACCTGAGGGTGCACGACGATCTTGCGCGCACTCTGGAGGTCGCCCACGGTCGGTTGGGCCCACAACGACAGGAAGCGGGGGAGACGACGCAGCTTCGTGACGAGCGCCGCCAGGGAAGGGTCGTACGGGTAACGGCTGGTGGTTGCGCGCAGGTCGGAGACGAGAGAACTCTCGAACGCGTCCCGTTCGGCCTTGGTCAGCCGCAGTCGTCCGGGTCCCGGCCCGAACTGGGACAGCATGAGGTTGCGGCCGTCGTCGCCGGAAGAGCTCGGGTCACCGAAGGTCGCCGCGAAAAGTGGGTTCCAGTGCAACAACTGCCAGGCAGCGCTGTAGACAGCCAGCGGGTTGACGGCGAGTTGTTCCATCAGCCGGTGCAGGCTCGCCGGGATCAGCTGAGGAATCCGGTCCGGTCCCGCGGCGTGGCCGGCCAGGCGCATGAGGTGTGCTTGTTCGTCGTCGGACAGCTGAAGCACGCGGGCGATGGCCGTGCAGACCTGAGGAGAGGGGGTAAGGGAGCGACCCTGTTCCAGGCGTTCCACGTACTCAGCGGAGATTCCGGCCAGCATCGCCAACTCGCCGCGGCGCAGACCGGCGACGCGGCGGGGAGAGTTGTGAGGGATTCCGGCGGCTTCCGGAGTCAGGCGTTCGCGCCACGCGCGCAGGACTTGCCCGAGTTCGTTCATGTCTCCATGTTCCCTCAAACTCGTCTCAGGGTCGTACTGGCGGTACGACGAAGATCTGTGCCTTCCTGCAAGCTCACCGCGATTGCAGGATCGACGTCATGAACACCATCGCGCAGCACTGGATCAACGGACAGTGGACCGGCTCCGGCTCGGTTCTGGAATCAATCAACCCGGCCGACGGCACAGTCGTCGGCTCGTTCTACGACGGTGGCGAGGCAGAGGCTTCGGTCGCCGTGGACGCCGCCGCCGCCGCGTTCGCGACCACCGAATGGGCGCGCACTCCCTCGCTTCGGGCGACCGCACTCAGCCGGCTGGCCGACGCCCTCGAGGGCCGGGTACCCGAGGTTGCGGCCATGTTGTCCCGGGAGAACGGCAAGCTGCTGGGAGAGACCATGTGGGAGGTCGGCGGTGCGGTCGGGTGGCTGCGGTACGCGGCGGCGTCTGCGCGCACCCAGAGCGCCGGGCGCGCCGCCGAGACGGCACCCGGCCAGTACACCCACTCGGTGCCCGAGCCACTCGGTGTCGCCGGGATCATTTCTCCCTGGAACTCCCCCATCATGCTGACCGTGCGGGCACTGGGCCCGGCGCTGGCCGCCGGCTGCACCGCCGTGGTCAAACTTCCGGCTCAGACGGCGCTGACCAATGAGCTTTTCGCACAGGTTCTGGCCTCGGTCGCCGAAATTCCGGCGGGCGTGGTCAACGTGTTCACCGAGTCCGGCAACACCGGGGCCCCGTTCCTGGTCTCCTCGGACAAGGTCGACGTGATCAACTACACCGGCAGTACGCCGGTCGGGCGCCAGATCGCGGCCGCAGCCGCCACCACGCTCAAGCGGCTCGGTCTGGAACTGGGCGGCAAGGCTCCGATGGTGATCTTTCCCGACGCCGATCTGGACATGGTGATCCCGACCGTGGTGCAGTCGCTGGTGCTGATGAACGGGCAGTTCTGCTGCACCGGCTCCCGCGTACTGGTTCACCGGGACATCGCCGACCAGGTGCGCACTCGGCTTACCAGCGCGCTCGCGCAGGTGCGGCTCGGCTCGGGCGACGACGAGAAGGCCCAGCTCGGCCCGGTGATCGACCGGGCGTCCGCCCAGCGGGTGGACGCGATCGTCGAGGAAGCTACCTCGTACGGCACGGTACTGCTGCGCGGCGGTGTGGTCACCGACGGTCCCTTGGCCGCCGGTGCGTTCTACCGGCCGAGCCTGATCGAGGTGGACCGCACCGATGTCCGGATCGTGCAGGAAGAAGTTTTCGGTCCGGTGCAGACGTTCGAGATCTTCGACGACGAGGACGACGCCGTGACCAAGGCGAACGCCACCATCTACGGTCTGGCCGCCTCGGTGTTCAGCTCGGACTCGATGAAGGCCCGCCGGATCGCCCGGCGCATCCGCACCGGCACCGTATGGATCAACACCTGGGGAGCCATCAGCGAGGACTTCGAGGAGGGCGGCATCAAGGGCAGCGGTTACGGCTATCTGTGCGGCCCGCGAGCGATTGAGGAGTTCCAGGCCCTCAAGGTGTATGTGGAGCAGGACCACACCCAGTCCGCTCACTGATCAGATCATGACCTGGCCCAGCGCCCACCTGGGCGCCGGGCCTTCCCCCTGCAAGGAAAGGTGGCACCATGGCGTCGATTCTGATCACTGGAGCGACGAACGGTCTTGGTCTCGCTCTGGCCGAGGAGCTCGCAGAGGCCGGGCACCAGTTGCTTCTGCATGGTCGTGACCCGCAGCGATTGGCGCCGATCGCGCAGCGTCTCGGGGCCGAGGAATATATCGCCGACCTGTCCGCTCTGGCCGAGACCCAACGACTCGCGGCCGAGGTGGCAGCTCGGCACGCCCGCCTCGATGTGCTGGTCAACAACGCGGGCGTGGGCTTCACTTGGAACGGCACCACCCGAAGCATGTCAGCAGACGGATACGAGCAGCGGCTGGCGGTGAACTATCTGAGCCCTGTGCTACTCACCCGGGAACTACTGCCACTGTTGCGCGCGGGCAGCCCATCGCGCATTGTCAACATCGCCTCGGCCGCGCAGGAACCGATCGACTTCGACGACCCGCAGATGCTCAAGGAATTCACCGAGGTGCGTGCCTACAGCCGATCGAAACTGGCGATGATCAACTGGACGGCCGATCTGGCCGAGGAGCTGGCTGGCACCGGTGTCACCGCGAACAGTGTGCACCCAGCGACATTCATGCCAACTTCGATTCAGAGGAACTCCGGCGCTGAGGCTCAGGACACGCTGGAATCCGGGATCGCAGCGACCCGGCGCCTGATCGAGGCACCCGAACTGGCCGAAGTAAGTGGCCGCTACTACTTCAAGGGAGAGGAGAAGCAGCCGTCCCATGAATGGACGCTCGCCCCAGAGTATCGCCGCCGACTCACCGACCTGACCCAGCACCTGCTGACGTCGGCCGGGGTATGACTTCCTCTCCGCGTCCGGGACAGGTACGGAGAGGATGTCAAGGAGAGATGAGGCCAGCGGTCCTTGGGACCGTCGTTCTTCAACTCAGCGACCTGCGTTCGGAATGATCTGCGCGGCAATATCCGTGCTCGACACGGATACGGCGTGATGGGTGTGGCTTGCGCTGGCGCTCGTGTATCTGCTCGTCCCAGTCCGGGGCGTTCTTCTTGAACTTGCGGTGTGGTGGTGTCACCACCCGGCCACCGGCCTGGGCTCTGCGCCTGCCGAGAATGTCATCCGCCCTGGTCGGAGGCCTGCACCGCGCTCCACAGTCACCGGCCTCGGTCGCTTGAGTCGGCTCTCTCGCGTAGTCGGTGGGCCACGCGTCATGATGATCGGTCGTGCTGCTGCGACTGGCTTACCTAGGTGCGACGAACGCGTTCAGCAGGTCGCCACAGGGCCCGGACACCGCGTATTTCCCGCACGTCTTCACCAGCGGGTGCAGCGGCCCAGGGACAGGCCCGCGAGCGCGTCCGCGCGCATCGCCTCCCACCGCGGCCCGTCCAGCAGCCGGGCGCGCGGGTCCGCCCACCGGTTCGACGGGGAGGCGAGCACATCGCGCCGGTTCAGGGCGCGGTGCAGCCGCTCCATGACGCACACCACGTACGCGTCGCGGTCGACCGCGCCCCGCGGCAGCTTGGCGTTGGAGAACACCGCGCGCTTCCACATCGCTGGCACCAGCTCGGCGTCGACTTCGCGGGGCAGCAGCGGCCGGTCCTTGACCCGGCGCCAGGACAGCGCGGGCAGGCCGCGCACCGCCTTGAGGATGCGCCGCCCGGCCGGGGCAGCGCCCAGCGCGTCCGACTCGCCCAGCAGGGACAGGAACGGGCGCACGGTATTGTAGCGCAGGGCCAGTTTCTCGCGCATCGCCGCCTCCGCCGACCCGTCGTCCTCGGGCACCAGGGCCTCGACGGTCGCCACCGCGCCGGCCACCGCCGTACGCGGCACGGCCTCCTCGACCGCCGCCCACAGCGCGGCGACGTCCAGGTCCGCCTCGTGCTCGGCGACCAGGTCCAGCTCCTCGACGAGGATCTTCGACGCCTTCGCCAGGATCCGGGCCGCCTTCTCCAGCCGCGGAAGCATCGCCAGACGCCCGGTCCGACGCCCACCGCGCGGGGCTGATCAACCGGTTCACCATCAGCACCGCGAACAGATCCAGCGCGTCGTCCACCGCCTGCGCCTCCAGCTGCCGCACCACCGCCGTCAGCAGCGCGGTCCGCCGCGGATCCGGCGCCCGCTCGATCGTCTGCGCCTTGCTCAGCTGCCCGTACCGGGCCAGCGCGGACAGCCGGTTCACCGGCACGCGCGACAGGTTCACCCGGCCCAGCGCGAACGCGGAGATCTCCTCCACCCGCTCCATCGCCCGCGCCATCGCCGTGCCCGTCGACTTCACCGGCGGAGTGCGCAACCGCTCCAGCTCCGAGACCCGCCTGCCCTCGGGCACCACCAGCAGCTCCGCCAAGGCCGGCGCGAGCGCCGCATCCGCCCGGACCGTCGCCCTGGCCACCGCCTCGTACAGGCGCCGCTCGGCCGCCGTACGGGCCTCCGACACCTGCCGGGCCAGCACCGAGACACCCGGCAGCAGCAGCCGGTTCTTCCGCAGCCACGTCACCGCGTGGTTGAACAGCGCCACCGGCCGCTCGGCGTGCGTCCACGCCCGCCCGTACAGGAAGCTGCGGAACTCCCGCCCCCACTTCCGGTCGGTGAAGTCCCGGTGCTTGAACCGCCTCTGGATCTCGTCCGCGTGCTCGTACACCGTCGAGCGCCGCTCGGCGTACCGCTTCACGCACGAGGCGTCCGCGATGCCGAGCTGCCCGGCCAGGTACTCCACGGCCTCCCACGGCACCGCGAGCGGGTCCTCGCCCAGGAACCGGCCGACGTAGCGGACCGTGCAGATCTGCACCGCCATGCCCAGCCGGTGCGCGTCCGTACGACGCAGCGCGATCAGATCACGGTCGTCATCGTCGAGGAAGAAGAACCGCTCCAGCTCCGGGCGCGTGGGCACCTCGGAGAACGTCCCGTACGCCTCGGCCTGCTCATCAGTCAGAAACTCCACCGGCACGAGGCGGACCGTAGCCAGCGCCGGCACCCGCTCGACGGTCTTTCCGTGAACCTCGGCGAGGCCGCGGGACGGTGTGCTAGCCGACCATGATCAATCTCGCCGGGATTTCCTGCACGCCAACTACTCACACCCGCAGTCGAGCTCGCGGCTCAGGGCCGACTCGGACTCCCCTCCGGTGTACTCAGCGAGGGGCGGTACCGCCCGGGGGCTCTGTTCCCAGGAGCGCGAGCAGCCCGGGAAACCTCTTCTCGATGTCCGCGCGTCGTAGTCGGATGCCCTTGCGGTTGCCGTAGTCGATCTCGTCAATGAGACCTGCCTCGCGCAGGACCCGGAAGTGGTGGGTCTGGGTCTGCTTCGAGATCGGAAGATCGAACGAGTTGCAGCCCCGCTCGCTGTCGCTGCGGTCGGAGGCCAACTCCGTCATCACCGAACGACGGTGCTCGTCGGCGAGGGCGCGAAACACCGCACCCAGATCGAGCGCATCGGCCTCCGGGCCCATCCGGTTCCTCCCGGCCACGTGGCACCCCCTTCAGGTACGACTTGAATCGTACCTGAAGGATGTGCTCCACTGAGGTACGAAATCGTTCGTACCTTGGTCCGGTTGTGCTGCCCCGTGCCGCCGCCCCCTGAGACCCGGCCCGGCACTCGCCGGGGACCTGGTCATCGACACTCCGAGAGGTCATCGTCGTGAAGAAGCCCGAAGTGCTGATAGTCGGTGCCGGAATTGCAGGGCCCGCACTCGCGTACTGGCTCTCCCGGAATGGATACCGGCCGACGGTCATCGAACATGCCCGGCAGCTGCGCTCCGGTGGTAGCGCGATCGTCGTGAAAGGGCCCGCCATCCCGGTCGCCCAGCGCATGGGCATCCTCCCGCAGCTCCGCGGGCTCGCCACCCGCAATCGGTCGCTGACCCTGCTCGACCCCGGCGGCAGGCGAATCCTGCAACTCCCGCTCACCTCGGACAAGGCTCCGACGGTCGAGGTGACCCGAGCCGACCTGTCCGAGGTGCTCCACCGGTCGGCGCAGACCGAGGCCGAGTTCTTGTTCGACGACACGGTCACCGCTCTCGACCAGGACGGAGGTGGGGTCGACGTCACCTTCCGGCGGTCCGCGCCACGGCGCTTTGACTTGGTCGTCGGTGCCGACGGGATGCACTCCACCGTACGGCGCCTGGTATTCGGACCCGAGCGGCAGTTCGTGAGCGACCTGGGCCTGTACGGCGCGACCGTCCCGCTGGAACCCGACGCCATCGAGGACCCGAGCGAGATGACGATGCTGACCGTGCCGAACCGGATGCTGGTCGTCCACCCCTCGCGGACCACCCCGCTCGCGATCTTCACCTTCCGGGCCGCACAGCCGGCGTCCCACGACCGCAAGAACATCGCCCTTCACAAGCAGACCGTGGCCGACGCCTACGCCGACGTCCGGTGGCGGGCACCGGAACTCGTGGCGGCGTTCCTCGACCACCCGGCTCCGTTCTTCGACCCCCTGACCACCGTCCGGATGCCCTCGTGGTCCAGCGGACGGGTCGTACTGCTCGGGGACGCGGCGGCGGCGACAGCCCTGCTGGGCGACGGGTCCAGCATGGCGATGGCGGGCGCGTACGCCCTCGCAGAAGAGCTCGCCGCCCATCCCGGTGATCACGCCCGCGCCTTCGCCGCCTACGAGTCGCGGCACCGCCGTGAGGTAGGCCCGCGGCAGCGACGCGTCGGTCTGCTCTCCAGGCTCATGGTGCCCCGCACTCGGCCGGGCCTCGCGGTGCGCAACACGGTGGGCCGCGCGGTCGGTCGCATGAGCCGGATCACCTCTCGCGAAGCCGCGAACCGGTAGACCGGGTCCGCACTGACCGGTCATCGGTCGGTGCGCAGCTCCGCGGCAGCTCTCAGCCGGGTCGGCGCCGCCATGTCCGACGAGCCCGGCTCCGCGTGGTAGGTCATCGCCGATGCGGGCCGGTGATTTCCCTCCATGGCCTCATGTTGCCGACCCGCTCGCGGCCCGGGTCAGGCAGCTTGGCCGAGGCCGACGGCGGTCAGGTCCTGGTCGCGGAGCTGAGTGAAGTCGACGTCGAGCTTCGGGTCGTTGCCGGACGCCGGGCCGAAGCGCTGCCACCAATCCACCCCGATCCCCATCAGCGAGCGCTCCGGCATCCTGGCCTTGATCTCCTGCTCCAGGCGCTTCGCCGAGGGGCGCTGGCCCTCCGAGCGGTGCGGCTTCAGCGACGGGATGCCGGTCTCGGGGTCGATGACCAGGCCCTCGTTGTCCGGGTACCCAGCATCCGCCGCCGCAGCGGCCGCGGCGAGCTTGTCCTCAAGCTGCCGGCGGAAGGAAACCGCATCGAACGCGGTGGTCTCGCCCTCCTCGCACAGGCCGATACTCGCCGCGGGCGTGTCGGTGCCGCTGGGCGTGCGCGAGCGCGTCCAGTACCCGCCGGTCCTCGGACGTTTCGGGGCGGTCGGGCGTTTGCCTGAACGTGGAAGACCCGTACCCGCAGGACAAACGCGGCAGGATTACCGCCAAGGGCGGACAACCGAACCGAGTGGGTTCACTGGCAGTCCGACACCGCCCAGTTCCTGCCCCGCCTCGGCGCCCGGCGCACCTGCGGCTCGCTGTTCCTCACCGGCCGCCGGGCCCGGCCGGTGCTGCCTGAGTCCTTGCGGAGGCGAAGCTGTTGGACGACCGAACCGTGCTGAACGGGATCGTGTCCAAGTTCCACACGGGCACGCCAGGCGGGATGTGCCCGAGCGGTATGGCCGTGGGCCACTTTGCACACCTGGTTTCGCCGGTGGGCTCTGGACGGCACCTTCGAGCGGATGCTCCGGGCGGCCCAGGCTCGGGCAGATGCGGCCAGCAGTATCGGCTGGCCGGTGTGGGTTGACTCCAGCGTCGTGCGAGCCCACCAGCATGCTGCCGGAGTCCGAAAGGGGGCTCTGCAGCACCGGCCTCGGACGCTCCTGAGGTGGTCTGACCGGCGAGATCCGCCAGTGCTTGCCCGCGTCCTGGGTCAGCGCAGCGGCAGGCTTTCGAGGGTGAAGGCCGGGCTGGTCTGCGGATCGCCGTACAGGAAGGTGTCCATCTGGGAGTTGGTCACCAGCAGCCGGTTTCCGCTCACCGCGACGCTGGTGGTGGTGTCGGCCCCGGGGTAGGTGAGGGTGGAGACGACGGTGGCCCGGGTGCCGTCGCGGGACAGCCGCACGGTGTCGATCTCGTTGTCCGCGGATCGGGCGATGTAGAGGGTGTTCCCTCGTCGTGCTATGCCGTCGGCGCCGGTCAGGGCCGGTGCGGCGAGCTTGCGGATCTCGCCGGTGGCGAGGGTGAGGCGGTAGAGCGCGCCGCTGTACCAGTAGCCGATGATCAGCGACTTGCCGTCGGGGGTGGTGACGACGCCGTTGCCGTTGGACTGGCCGGCCACGTAGTCCGGCAGGCGGTAGGCCACCTCCAGGGTCCGATGGGCGCCGGTGGCGGAGGTGTTCACCTCGGCGGCCGGGATCCGGTAGACGACGGCGCGGAAGGAGTCCGTGATGTAGACGTCCCCGTCGGGGGTGACGGTCGCGTCGTTGACGAGGGTCGACTCGCCCGTGTCGGGGACGGTGTAGGAGGAGACAAGCTTCCCGGTGTTCGTGTACACGAAGAAGCGCCCGGTGAAGGCGCCGGCGACCAGCAGGCGGTTGCCGGTGGTCTTGATCCCGGTGGCCTGGGTACGGTCGTCCTGGCCGCCCGGCAGGAAGGGTTGGAGCGTCGTCGCTCCAGGGCGCCCGCGGTAGACGGTGCCGTCGGCGGTGCTGGTGGTGTAGACGTAGTGGCGGTCGGCCGCGACGCTCTCGGGGAAGGCCCGGCTGCCGTTGACCGTGATCGTGTGGCCGTTGCCCCCGCAGTCTTGGGCGAACGCGGCAGCGGGAAGTGCGAGGGCCGCCAGAGCAGCGGACGCCGTGGTGAGAGTAAGGAACGAACGCCGCCAAGTGGCGTGGGCGGTGGTGCGGGTGGACATCGTGAAGGACCTTTCCCCGGGTGACCGAAGGGATGTGGACAAGTGGGAGAAGCGAGTCGGTGGCCGGCGGCCTGTCAGCGCAGTGCGTCGGTGATCGCGTCGGCCGGCGGTGTGGTCGGCCGTCCGATCAGGCACCGCAGGTCACCGGAGGCGGTGAACAGCTCGCCGCGGCTCATGCCGAGGTCGGCGTCGACGAGGACGTGCGCCAGCTCGGCGGGCAGGCCGGCGTCGGTCAGCACCTGGGCGAGGGCATCGGCCGTGAGGTCGATGTATGTGATCTGCTTCCCGGCGGCGGCCGAGATCGCCGCGGCGAGCTCGGCCAGGGTGAACGCCTCGTCGCCGCCCAGCTCGTACACTCCGCCGGCATGGCCCTCGGTGGTCAGCACGACCGCTGCGGCGTCGGCGTAGTCGGCGCGGGCCGCGGCGCTGATCCTGCCCTGGCCGGCTGCCCCGACGACGACTCCGTTGCGGAGTATCAGCGGGAGTTGGGCGGTGTAGTTCTCCAGGTACCAGCTGTTGCGCAGCATCACGCTGGGGATGGCGCGCTCCCGCAGGTACTCCTCTGTGGCGCGATGGGTGGAGGCGAGGACCGTGGTGGCCGTGTCCGCGTGCGACATGCTCGTGTACGCCACCAACGACACGCCTGCCGTCACCGCGGCGTCGATGGCGCGGCGGTGGTTGGCGACCCGCTCGTCCACGGTCGTGGTCGATATCAGCAGCAGCTTGTCCGCGCCCTCGAAGGCCGCCGCGAGACTGTCCGGCTCCGCAAAGTCGGCCCGGCGCACCACGACGCCGCGGTCGGCGAAGTCCTTGATCCCGGCGATGTCCCTACTGGTCGCGATGACGTCCGCAGCCGGCACTCCGCGCGCCAGCAGTGCTTCGACAGTGAGCCTGCCCAGCTGACCGGAGGCTCCGGTGACAACGAGCGACATGAGGTCTCCCCTTCCTGCCGCGGACCCTTCCGCGGCACGAACCCCAGGGTGACCTGCTCACTCTCTTCTGGTAAGGAACCACTTTGCGGTAAGGTAGCAACCTGGAAGAAAGTATCGAGGTGAGCAGTGTGGCGACCGCCGAGGATGTGATCGAGCCCATACCGTCATGGGACCCGTACGCGCGTGGCTGCCCATCGCGTGACGTGCTCGACCAGATCGGCAGCAAGTGGGCGGTTCTCGTACTGGGCGAACTCGGCAAGCACGGAACGTGCCGGTTCACCCAACTGCGGCAGCGGCTGGCGGGAGTGAGCGAGAAGATGCTCACCCAGACGCTGCGCACCCTCGAACGCGACGGACTGGTCCTGCGGACGGTGTACCCGGAGGTGCCGACCCGCGTGGAGTACGAGCTGACCCCGCTCGGCCAGACGCTGCGAGGCCCCCTGAGAGCGCTCACGGAATGGTCGGTGCGGCACATCGAGGAAGTCCTCACCGCTCGCGAGGAGTACGACGGCCGCGCCGGAAAACGCTAGTACTGCAACGACTTCTGTTGTGATGGACGGGAATGACCGGCGGCTCGACACTCACCGCTTCACACGCCCGTCATCGGTGTTCATCACGACACCATCGTCCACACCCCGTCTGCAGATTCGGCGGCTGTCTCCCTGTGCCGCTTGCAGCGAGGACTTTTCGAGCGGCACAGGATGACATCGGCCGCAAGATGACGCCCGCAGAGGACGCAGCCGAGGACTCTGCCGGTGCGCCATGGCTCCGCTGCCGACTGGGCCGGGCAACCGGCCAGCACGATCCGCCTGTCAGGACTCCGCCAGCACCTCGACATTAGGCGCCACGTTACCGATGCTTCGTCCCTCAGCATCCAGCAGCCGGCCCATCTGCTTGACGGTATGAAGGACGGTGGCCCGATCGACGATGGTCACATGGGAGGAGCGTTCAGTGATAGCCGCCTCCAGCCGCGGCAGGTCGCCGAGCGTCCGCAACCACACCATCAACAGCAGGTTCCGGCCCCCTGTCAAGCCGCAACATAGCCGGACGTCCTGTAGCGCGGTCAGCGAGCGCGCCGTCGACTCCAGATGCTGCGGCGGGACGCTCGCCCAGCACACCGCGGTCACCGGCCAGCCCGATATGGACTGCGCCACCTCACAGCGCAGCCGCAGCAGCCGACTCGCGAGCAGCCGTTTGACGCGGCGGCGCGCGGTGGGCTCGCTGATCCCGGCACGGTCGGCCAGCACGGTGAACGGCATGCGGCCGTCCTCGTGCAGCAGCCGGTACAGCTCCTGATCCGTGACATCCACCCGCGCCCCGCCCACTGCCGCGGGCCGCGCCTCGAGCGACTCGAGCACGTGCTGCTGCGACCGCTCCAGACTGCGCAGCCTCCACCGGCTCGCCTCGCTGTATCCCACGGTCCGCATCTCCACTCGGGACGACCGCACACCGGGCAGGCGGTCGATCGTGTGGCGCACGTAGGCGGACACCGCCGCAGGCGTCCGCAACGCGATCACGACCAGTAGACCGTAGGGGCCCGTGAGGTGGTGGACATAGCGGACGGGACGCTCGGCGCTGAGCGCCGCCGCCACCGCTTCCAGCCGCCCCGGACCGCACTCGATCTCGATGTAAGCCATGCAGAAATCACTGTGCAGCGCCGGCCCGGCGACGCAGGTGACCCAGGCCAGTCCGCTGTCGCAAAGGCGCGCCCAGCGGCGCGCGACCGTCATGGGGTCCAAGTCCAGGGCCTGCCCCAGTTGAGCCCAGGACGCGCGCGGGGTGACCTGCAGCGCGTTGATCAGCGCCAGGTCTCTTTCGTCGACGATATCCTGCGCCATTCCCCGTCTCTATCACATGGTTGCGTGCGCGCCTACCCGCGTTCAATGTGCAGACGTGACGATTTCGAGCGTATGTGACGACTTCTCGCGGAGTTCCTCGACTCTGGTGCACGCCACGGGTGCTTCGGAGGAGGTCGCGATCGACATGTATGCGCACAACGACGAGAACAGCGGGGAGGGACGCGTCAGCGGCACGGGCGTGTCCGGGACGTACCGCCGGATCGATCCCGGCCGACGCGACGGGGTCGTCCGTGAGGCGGTCCGCACAGGTCTGATCGGCGCCGACCACCTGGTCACGGGCTTCTTCGACGCTGACGGCGTCCGGGAGTCCGTGCGTGACCTGCGGGAGGCGTTCGGCGATGCCCCGGTCCTGCATACCTTCGCCGCCAAGGCTGCGTCCTTGGTCCCGGTGCTGCGGCTGCTCGCCCGGTCCGGCATGGGATGCGAGGTCGCCAGCCCCGGTGAGCTGGCGCAAGCCCTTGCTGCGGGTTTCTCGCCGGAGCGCATCGTCCTGGATTCACCGGCCAAGACACAAGCCGAGCTGACGCACGCCCTCTCCCTGGGCGTAGCGGTCAACGCCGACAACTTCGCCGAGCTGGACCGGATCGAGACGCTGCTCTCGGCAGGTAACAGCTCCTCGGTGTGCGGTTTGCGGATCAACCCGCAGGTCGGCACCGGGTCGATCGACGCCATGAGCACCGCGTCACTGAACTCCAAGTTCGGTGTTCCGCTGAAGGACACCGGCGCCCGGCAACGCATCCTCGGCGCGTTCGCCGCACACTCCTGGCTCACCCGAGTGCATGTGCACGTAGGTTCGCAGGGATGTTCCCTGGAACTGATCGCCGAAGGGGTGCGCGCCGCGTACGAACTCGCGGAAGAGATCAACACCGCTGCGGGCCGGCGGCAGGTCACCAGCCTGGACATCGGCGGCGGCCTGCCGGTCAACTTCGACGACGACGAGATCCGCCCGTCCTACGCGGACTATGTCGAGCAGCTGAGGACCAGTGTGCCGGGGCTCTTCGACGGACGGTATTCGCTGGTGACGGAGTTCGGGCGCTCGCTCGTGGCCAAGAACGGCTTCATCGCTGCGGTCGTGGAGTACACCAAGGACACCGGCGGCCGCCGGATCGCGTTGACCCACGCAGGAGCCCACATCGCGACCCGCACCGTCTTCATGCCTCAGGCGTGGCCGCTGCGGGTCGGGGTGTACGACGCCGAGGGGCGGCCCAAACGCGGGACGCCGCGTGTGCAAGACGTTGCGGGACCGTGTTGCTTCGCCGGTGATCTCGTGGTCCGCGGAGGCGAACTGCCCGAACTGGAACCGGGGGATGTAGTGGTGCTCCACGACACCGGCGGCTACTACTTCTCCACGCCATGGTCGTACAACAGCCTCGCCCGACCCGCCGTGCACGGCTTCACCACGCAGGGACCGGCCGTACGGTTCGCCACGGTCCGCCCGGAGCAGTCCCTTGAGGAGATCCTTGCCGAGAGCGGCGTCGGCCAGGCGGACGCCCTTCTCTCCCTTGGCCGGCCGGACGCCACGACACCGGCCTTCGGCCCCCCCGTCTCCTTGACCGGTCCGCCCAGCCCGCCAGATACCACGACCAACGACCGCGATGACCACGAGGTCTGGAGCGCGCCATGTCGATGACCGAGAAGCCCCCCGCTGTCGCGGCCGCGCCCCGGCACGGCCGCTCGCTGCGGACCGTCACGCAGTACGCCATCGCGGGGGCCGGTCTGATCGCCGCGCTCGTGCTCGGCTTCCTGGTGCACACCCCCACGATCTGGGGTCTGCTCCCGATCGTCCTTTATGCTGTGCTCTCGCTGTGCGGCATGAATCTCCTGCTGGCCACCGTGATCTCCCTGCTGGCCGGGGTCGTCCTCGCGCAGCGTCCGCCCACCGATGTCGGCATCCTCCTTGGGAGCGCGCTCGGTGACACGGTGACCGTCATCGGTGTCATCTGCCTGCTGGGCTCCGGCCTGGGGGAGGTACTGCGGCAGACAGGAGCCGCGGACCTCCTGGTCCGCGGCGTCATGCGCGTGGTCCGGCGGGACAGCCAACTGGCGGTCCAGCTCGGCGTGATGATGTCCTGCCTGCTCCTGGTCTTCGCGCTCGGCACGCTCGCCGGTGCGCTGGCGATCGCGGCGCCGATCCTCATCCCCATTACGGCACGTGCCGGCTTCACACGCTCAGCGACGGCCAGCATGATGTTCCTGGGCGGCTGTGCGGGGCTGGCGCTGGCCCCCTTCGCCGGGTCGAACATCGCGATCCTGGACGCCTCCGGAGTGGAGTACGGGACCTATGTCCTCGTTGCCGCGGGCCCCCTCGCCCTCCTGTCCCTGCTGCTCTCGATGGTCGTCGTGCCGCGCGTGCAGCGCCGCTCGGCACTCGGCGGCGACGACTTCTACGAAGACGAGCTGACCGGAGCGGACGAGCAAGTCCCCGGGCCCCATACCGTGCGCGCCACTTGGGCATTCTCGGTAGTCCTCGTGGTCTCGGTCGCCTACGCCACGATGAGCAAGGGAGGCACCGCCTTTCCCCTGTTGGCCCTCCCAGTGATGGCCGTGGTCACCGCCACAGCCGGCGGATTGTCCGTGAGGGGCACCATCGACGCGCTCTGCCGCGGCGCGGGACGCATGGTGGAGACCTTCCTGCTGTTCTGGATACTCGCCGCGTTCTTCCAGATGGTCAACGAACTCAAGCCGTACGACGTCCTCCTGGACTGGTTCGGCCCGCAGCTGCACGACCTGCCGGTGCTGTCGTTCGCCGTAGCGGTGGCGCTGCTCGGTTGGCTGGGCGTCCCGGGCGCTACCGCCGCACACGTGGTGCTGCTGAACAAGGTGTTCGGTCCCCTCGGCACCAGCATCGGACTCACCCCCGCCACGTGGGCCGTGACTTACCTGTGGGCTTCCAAAGCCGACACCTACGGCCCTTTCCCCAACCCCAACATGATGTCTGCCCTGGGCTTCGCCGAGGCCACCCGCCTCAAGACGCTGCTGTCGGTCGGCTGGCAGGTACTGATCCCCGCAGCGGTCATGTACGGCCTGATCCTGACGCTGCTGGTCTGAGACGCCCGCCCCGAATCCCGCATCACACTTCGCATGTAAGAGGAGAAGAGTTGTACGAGTTCGATGTGGTCGCCGTCGGAGGAACCGTCGTGGACGGCACCGGAGAGCCCGGGCGGCGCGCGGATGTCGGCATCCGGGGCGACAGGATCGTGTTCGTCGGCGACACCCCGCCCGGCGCCACCGCCCGCGAGACGATCGACTGTGCCGGCCAAGTGGTCGCACCGGGCTTCATTGACCTGCACTCGCATGCCGACTTCACGATACGTGATGCGCCCGCTGCCGAATCCTGCATCCGGCAGGGCGTGACCACCATCGTCACCGGCAATTGCGGCACGTCTCCCTTCCCGATCAACCCCGCGCGGCGCCACGAACACGACACGACGCTCGCCCGCGTAGGCAGCCTCAGCGCCGAGATGCCGTGGGAGGACTTCGACGGCTTCGCCCGCGAAGTGGAGGCGGCGGCCCCGTGCGTCAACCTCGCGGCGTTGGTCGGCCACGCAACCCTCCGCATCGCCGCCCTCGGTACGGAGCTGCGCCCCCCGGCAGCCGATGAGACGGCCACCATGGGCACGCTGCTCGCCGAAGCCGCCGAGCAGGGCGTCTTCGGCCTCTCCACCGGACTGATCTACGCCCCCGGATCGTTCGCCGGCACCGACGAGATCGTGAAACTCACCACCGAGGCACGACGGGCCGGACTCCTCTACAGCACCCACATGCGGGACGAGGGAGATCACCTCATCGATGCCGTCACCGAGGCCATCGAGACCGCCCGCCGCAGCGGCGTTCGCCTGCAGATCTCACATCTCAAGGCCATGGGCCCGGCCAATCACGGCAAGGTGCGCGAAGCGCTCACCCTGATCGACTCCGCAGTCGCGGAAGGTCTGGACGTGGCGTGCGACGTCTACCCGTACGCGGCGTCCTCCACCCGGCTCACCTCCCGGCTGCCCGACTGGGCGCTGGACGGCGGTCTGGAAGCGCTGCTCACACGGCTGGAGGCCCGGGATACACGCGAGGCGATCGCCGCCGAGCTGCGCGCCAAGATCGGACGTACCTTCCTTCCCGAGGGCACCGTCCTCGCCGCCATGGCTCCGGGCCGCTACTCGGAGTGGGTGGGCTCCTCCATCCGAGAGATCGCCACCGCCGAGGGTCGTCACCCCGCTGAAGTGTCACTCGACGTGCTGCGCGACCACGGAGGGCAGGTGTGGATCGTCAACCACGCGATGTCCGAGGCCGACGTCGACACCGTTCTGCGTCACCCGAACAGCGCTGTCGTCAGCGACGGGTGGGAACTGGACCTGACTGGCGGCGGACACCCGCACCCGCGCCATTTCGGAGCCTTCGCCCGCACCCTGGCGCAGTACACCCGCGACCGCGGTGTCCTCACCCTGTCACAGGCCGTGCGCAAGATGAGCACGCTTCCTGCCGCACGCCTCGGCCTCACCGACCGCGGCACACTGGCCGAGGGCATGGTCGCCGACATCACGGCCTTCGACCCCGTCACGATCGCCGACACCGCCACCTATGAGGCACCGCTCTCCTACGCCCACGGTGTACGCAATGTCCTCGTCAATGGCAGTCCAGTGCTCCGTGACGGCGTGTTCTTGGCGAACCGGCCGGGGAAGGTGCTCCGGAAGAAGCCCTCGGGGCCGACCGCGTACTGAGCACGGTGGCCGAGCCGCGCGTTCCGAGGGAGCGAGCATGGGTGAACATGAAGGCGGCTACCTGAGAGATCTGCTGGAGGCCGCGCGCGACCGGGCCTTCGTAGGCCGGATCGCGGAACTCGCCCTCTTCCGAACCGCGTTGTCCAGCGCCCCCGGATCCCGCCCCGTCCACTACCTGCACGGTCCAGGAGGAATCGGCAAGTCGACGCTTCTGCGCCGGTTCGCGTGTGAGGCCCACCGGGAAGGGCGTCCGGTGGCGGAGGTGGACGGCCGAACGCTCATCCCGACGCCTCAGGGATTCACCGCGGCCGCGGGGAACGTGATCGGGGAACCGGGCGTGGTGCCGCTGGTGGACACCATCGAACGCTGACAAGGCCTGGAGCACTGGCTACGTGAGGAGTTCGTGCCCGGCCTGCCTGCGGGCAGTGTCGTGGTGATTGCCGGGCGCAGACCGCCGGACTCCGACTGGACGTCCGACCCCGGGTGGGCGGACCTGCTCCACGTCACGTCATTGCGGAACCTGACTCCCAAAGATGCCGTGCGGCTGCTGCGTGCGCGTGGCCTGAGGCCGGAAGTTCACCAGTCACTGCTGTCCTTCACCGGTGGCAACCCCCTTGCCCTGACGCTCGCGGCAGCGGTGGCCCTCCGGGACGGAGCAGCAGCCGACTCCGGCTGGAAGCCGAGCTGATCATGCCCGTACTCGGGCGATCACAAAGCCCAAGGTCAACCACCGTACGGCAACAAAGACACCCATCAGGGCGGAACCGTCGGTGTTCTTCCGCTCGCTCGGGAACAGCGGGGCGCCGGGCCGGGTGTGGTCGTCGTCGAACTGGCCCCACACGTCCTCGATGAACCACCGCAGCGTCCGGTCGGCACCGTTGATCAGCGGCACCATCCGCTCGCGAGGCCCCGAGCCGCGGGTGCCCTTGCCGTGGCGGACGGGGAGCTTGCCGAAGCGGCCCAGGTCCCACTTGATGTCGCCCAGGTCGAGGCCGCACGCCTCGCTCACCCGCAGGCCGACCTGGGACATCAGCTTCGAGGCGGTGTAGTTCCGGGCGGTTGGGGCGAACTTCCGGCAGGTCGCCAACCCGCTGCCCCAGCCGGTGAACAGCGTCCCGATCTCCGACCCACTCGGAGGGATCCGCAGTTGCGCGTCCTTGGCCCCGCGCGGCCGGTTCATCTCCTCGATCGGGCACTCGACCACCCGGCCGGTCATCCGGTGGACTTCGACCTTGTGCCGCAGCTCCAGGAACATGAAGTACGTGCCCAGTGCCTGTGACCGGCCCAGCCGAGTGCCGCTGGGCGAGTGCCGCAGTACCTTCCCGACGTACACGTCCGCGTCGGCGGGCTCCATGTCCCACAGCGGCCGGCCGAACCAGGACCTGATCTGATCCAGGTGCCCGATGTCCCCGCGGGTGGTGCCGTCCGCCAGCCCTGCCGAGGCTCTCGCCAGGACGAACCCGGACAGCACGTCGGTCTCGAACCGTCCCAGTTCCTCCGCCGACGCTGGCGCCCAGTGCTCACGCAGGTCCCGTACGACTGCCAGCGCCGCCAACCCGAGCCTCCTCGCCTTCGGCCCGACTGTAGATCGGTCGGACGAGATGAGAATGCTTCGAGAATCCCGAAGTTACGTCACAAGCCAGCAGAGCACACGAAGGAGGAAGAAGCCCCTGGCCACCAGCCCGGGGAATCAGCGTGGCTCGGGAGAACTCACGGGATGTCGCACATTCCCAGTTGGGGTGACGTTCTTCCGTTGTCACGGCCGGGAGGAAGCCCGCCCGCCCAGTAGCACCGCGCAGGACCCAACAGTCAGCAGTCCACCGGCGAGGAAGGTGCCCCGCACGTCGGCGAACGACAGGACGAGTCCCCCCAGCGCGGCGCCCGCAGCGATGCCAGCGTTGTAAGCACCGGAGTTCGCCGCGAGTGCGATATCCGTGCGACCCGGTGCGCAATGCAGCATCTCGTTCTGGGTGGTCATGAACACCGGCCCGAGCGCACCGCCCATCAACACCAGGAAGACCACCGCCGCCACCGGATCGGTGCCCGCCGCGTACAAGCCGAGCATGCCCACCGCCTGCGTGGCCACGGCCGTGGCCAGCGCAGACTGCGGAAAGCGATCCAGCAGCACCCCGGTGACGCTCACTCCGGCCAGACAGGCAACACCGAACACCACGAACAGGGCGCTGACCGTGCTCGGGGAGAACCCGCTCACGTCGCCCAGGAACTTCACGATGTAGGTGTACCCCGCGAACGCCCCGGTGGCAGACAGAGTGCCGGCCGCCAGCACCGTCCCGAACCGACGGGCGTCGGGACGCGTTCCGTAAGCGGCGGGCTCTTCTTCCGGACGCGAGGTCGGCAGCAGCATGGCAATCGTCACCAGAGAGAAGAGGCCCAGACCCGCCAGCATGGCGACGGGCACCTCCCAGTCGCTCTGCTGTCCCAGCCAGGTCCCAGCGGGAACACCGACCACCAGGGCGAGTGAACCGGCGACGGACAGTGCCCCGACCACACGGCCCCGGACCTCGGGCGGGAACAGGCCCACCGCGACCGGCCCCATCACGGCCCAGAACAGCGCCTGGGCGAGCGCGGTCAGCAGCCGCGCCACGAGGAGCAGCCAGTAGGAGGTGGCCAGGGCCGCGACCAGGCTGGATACGACGAGCGCGGCAAGCAGTCCCGTGAGCACATGACGTCGAGGCACGGCCCGCACGGCGTGGGCGAGCGGCACAGACGCCACGGCCACCGTCACGCCGTAACCAGTAACCAAGAGACCCACCGCCGACACCGACACCCGTAGGCTTTCGGAGATGAGCTCCAGGAGACCGACCGGGAGGTTCTCCGCAGTATTGAAGGTGAAGGCGGCCAGCATCAGGGCCACAAGCACAGCCAGTCTCCGCCATGGAGCCGGTTGCCCCGTGATCGCGCGGCCTCGTCCTGCCCTCGCCCCTTGCTCCTGATCCGTGGCACCACCCATGGCGGTACCTCACCGGGCCCACTGGGCCCACCGCAACCGGATTCATCCGGCGTACGTGGGTGAGCAGCAAGCGTGGCCCCTCGGGATCGCGACACGCAGCGGAAGCTAGATCGATCAAGAGTCATCGAGCTTCAAAGTCGCATCAGTTAGCCGAGGCACGATAGGTGTCGCCAAGGCAGGCTCGCTGTCACTTCGCGTCGGAGACTCAGCGTGCTATTGGCAGGGATGTCTGCCACCACCGTGCTGCTTCCTGGTGGGGCGTCATAGATCCGGGACGGGCGCGGAACTTCAGTTCCCGAGAGCCGCCTTGCGCAGGGATCGCTCCGCGATCCGGGCAGCCGCTGACGCGGGCAGCAGGCGACCGAAGACGAAGGTCTGGAAAGTGTTGAGACGGCCGTCGACGACCGCCGGGCCCCGGCCGCGCAATGCGGACATGACGGTGTCCGCGACGGAATCGGGCCCGCGCTTGCCCGGCATGCGCCGTGTGTTCATCGCAGTGTCGGTCGGACCGGGGCTGACCGCCACGACCCGCACCCCCGTCGCCCTCGTCTCGGCCCACACCGCCTGGGTGAAGGACAGCACGAACGCCTTCGAGGCCGCGTAGGCGGCCACATACGGAGCGGGCGCGTACGCACCGGTGCTCGCGATGTTGACGATCGCCCCCCTCCCCCGCGCGACCATGGCGGGCAGCAAGAGCGCCGTCAGCTCCGCCACCGCACCGGCATTGAGGTCGACCAGGCCCCGCACCCGCACGGGATCGCCGTCGGCGACCGGCCCCATCAGGCTGGCTCCGGCATTGTTGACCAGCACGTCGACCTCGGTTCCCGCACCAGCCAGCCACTCGGCCAGCCGGGAAGGAGCACCTTGGTGCGACAGGTCCAGAGCGAGCGTCGACACCTGGGCCCCGTGCTCGGCGCGCAGCCGCTTGGCCGCCGCCTCCAGGCGTGCGCCGTCCCGTGCGACCAGGACCAGGTGCATGCCCTGCCGGGCCAGCCGCTCGGTGATCGCGGCCCCGATGCCGGTCGCGGCGCCAGTCACGACCGCAGTTCGCCGCCTCGTCTCTTTTTTCGTCTTCATGCTCAGAACGGTAAACTTTGACATCAACGTCAATGTCAAGTGTGGCTCGGTGGAGGAGACGGCGTGCGCATCGGAGAACTCAGCAGGGCCACCGGGGCCAGCACCCGTTCGCTCCGGTACTACGAGGACCAAGGGCTGCTCTCCAGCGACCGCCGCTCCAACGGATACCGGGAGTACGGCGAGGAAGCCGTACGCCAGGTCGCCTTCATCCAGGACCTCTACCGCGCGGGACTGCCCTCCCAGATCATCCGGGACATCCTTCCCTGCACCGCACCGACACCGCCCGCAGGCGAGTGCACACAACTCCTGGCCCGCGTCCGGCAGGTCCGCGACGAACTCGCCCGCCAAGAGCAGCAGATCGCTCAGCGCCGCGAGATGCTCGACCGGTACCTCTCGGGCACGGCGGCCCCCGCCGGCCTTGGCGGCCAACCCCACTGCTCCGCTTGAGGCGACTGAAACCTGGCGCAGGCAGTTGGTGTCATTCCGATCAAGCCAGGAAAGCCTGGCACTGATGCGTCATCCCGGCGAACTGCGAGACGGCTGAGCGCCGGGGCCGATGACACCCGTCATGCTTCGCGCGCTACTGGTGACAGGAAGCGTGCCGATCTGGTGACACCACCGTGCTTCACTCGGCCAAACTCGCAGGTCACCAAGTGCTGCCGGTGACAACTATCGTGCTTCGACTCAATCAGCTTCGGCAGCCCAGGACACGAATGGCCAACTATCGCTGCACATGGCCAACTATCGCTGAACGTGTGACTGAGCGCCGTAGTTGGCGCGTCCGAGCGCCGTAGTTGGCGGGCAGGGTAGCGCCGGGACCATGGCTCTGCTCCCGATTCGGGCGAAATCGGCAACCGCGTGTTTCGTGAGCGCTGTGCTGGGTCCATGGGGCCATCAGTCAGTACCTGCGAGGTCGGGCTCGGGCCGGTGTGGTCGCACACCTGTGGACTGGATGATCTTCTGGTTCCGTACCGCGTCAATGCTGAGGCGGCCGGGCGGCTGGAGACAGGCCCACAGTGGTCGCGACGGTGGACAGCGGCATGGAGGACGGCCCAGGCGGATGTGCTCTGTACGGTGCGCGAACTCGATGCCGTGCCCCCGGTGCAGACGGTGCCGGTCCGTCGGTTTGCGTGGCGGCCGAATCAGCGCCACCGGCCTGGGCTGAAGTACATGCACTCCACGTTGTAGTGCTCGGCATACGTGGTGAGGACGGTGCGCAAATGTCGTTCGCCGGTGCTGAGGAGGCGGTCGGTGCACTCGGTGCGGGCTGTGCGTATCCATCGTTCGGCGAACGCGTTGGACCATGGGCTCTGCGGCGGTGTTGGGATGACGGCCGTGCCGTTGCCGGCGAAGACGGCGTCGAATGCGGCGGTGAACTTGCTGTCCCGGTCACGGATGAGGAATCGGAAGCGCCCGGCCCCGTCGCCGAGGTCCATGAGCAGATTGCGGGCGAGTTGGGTGACCCATGCGCCGGTAAGGCGTGCGCTGACGCCCAGGACATGGACACGCCGGGTGGTGATCTCCATGACGAAGAAGACGCAGAGTCGTTCGAGGAAGACGGTCTCCACGTGCATGAAATCGCAGGCGAGCAGCGTGTGGGCCTGTGAGCGCAGGAATGAGCGCCAGGTCCGCTGGGAGGCGCTGCGGCGCGGGCGGTAGACCGGAACGGCGCAGGACGCGCCGGATCGTGGCAGCGGCGACCCGATGCCCGAGCCGTCGGAGCACGCCTTGGACTCTGACGTACCCCCAGGTCGGGTTCTCCCGCGCCAAGCGCTGGATGAGCGCGACCGTCTCTTCCGGCAACGGTGGCCGACCGGGGCCGACCGCCGTCTGGCGCCACTTCCAACGCACCAGACGCCGGTGCCAGGTCAGCAGCGCGCCCGGGGTGACCAGCCGATAGCGGCGCAAGGCGGATGGCAGGTGCCGCGCGAGAGCGGAGAGCACGGCGCGATCAGCCCACGAAAACCGCGGCCGCTCGACCTGCCGGCGAAGCACAGCGACCTCATGACGAAGCACGAGGATCTCAGCATGGTTCACGGCGATCGACCGGCCCAGCAAGAGGAAGCAGCCCAGTAGTCGAGAGAAGCTCAGGTAGAGCAGTCGCAGACCCACAATCATTGATCACGCCCACACGTAGACGACCGCAAAGCCGCAGGTCAACCACCGTACAGCAATAAAGACACCCTTCAGGGTCGGGAGCCGACAAGGGGTCCTTATGCCTCTCGATGCGAAGACCATCCGAATCGATGGGGTGACCGCAGGGGCCTACGGTTGACGACGGCGCACAGGGGCGCGGTCCGGCGCTGTACGTCTAACGGATCGGGTGACGGACGAATCGGGTGCCGTTGACCCGTCTGCGAGTTGGGAGCACGAGGGCTCCCAGAGGGCTCCCCATTGCTCCCATCCAGGAAACGGTTAAGGCCGTCCCCGCTGTCCGCGGAAACGGCCTTCGACCTGCGATGATGCTGGTCGGGACGACAGGATTTGAACCTGCGACCCCTTGACCCCCAGCGGTGGGAACTCTCTGCAACAGCCGCTACCGCACCGTAACGCCCAGCCGAAGGTCGTACCCAGCCGTACGAAGCAGGGAAACGACGTGCCCAGCAGTCTCTCCACAGGAGGTCTCTCCGGCTACCGCGCTCCACATGATCTAACTCCTGCCGATTCTGGTGCCGAGGCGTGAGGGCAGGGTGCGCTGTAGGCCGGTTCGACCGACGATGCGGGGGCACTCGGCGAGGCCAGTCCGGCAACCGCTCCCGCGAGTACGGAGGCGTACGTGGCCGTTCGTCATCGTCTGCTCAAAGCCAACCCCAGCGACGTGCGGACCGCCCTGGCCGACGGCAACGAGTACCTGCGGTGGGTGGTAGGCCCTCGGGGGTCGAGCCGCTGGACGGGCAGCGCCCGCGCCCCGGCCCGGAGCTCCGCCATCAGGTCCGCCTCGGCCCTCTGCGGCTGCCCCACGAGACGGTCGTCCGCCGCTGCGAGGAGGGCGCCATCCTGGAGCTGAGCCCACACCGGTCAAGGGAAAGATCCGAGCCGCGCGCGGCATCGGCGCGACACTGGCACGCGAGACCGCCCGGCGCGGCGTCTGGCGCCGGCCCGGCGATGCGCCAGCCGTCCGCGCCGCGCAAGAGATGAGATGCGGACAGTCGAGATGCAGACGTTCCTGCCCCATTCCGACTTCCGGTGGTCGGCGCGTGAGCTCGACCGGCGGCGGCTGGGCAAGCAGCGCGTCGAGGCCCTCCAGGTCCTACGCGGCCTGACGGTGCCCGGGTACGGCTGGCGGCGGCACCCCGCCGTGCGGATGTGGACCGGATACGAAGAGGCCCTCGTCCGGTACGGGCTGGAGATGTGCCGGGTGTGGCGGGAACTGGGGCATCAGGACAGTTGCGCCGCCTCCCTGGTCGCCGGCCTCGCCGCTCACCGCCCCGGCCTCCCGGTCCGCGACCAGACCGAACTGGCAGGAGCCGGAGAACTGCCGCCGTGGCTCGGAAACGCCGCCTTCCACCGCAGTCACCAATCGGCTCTCGTACGTAAGGACCCCGGGGTGTACGCCCCTCGCTTCCCCGGCGTGCCGGACGACCTGCCCTACGTCTGGCCGGCCTCGGACCGGGAGGCCCCGGACGCGCCCGGCCCCTGAGCCACCCCGCACCCGGGATGGGCCGGCGATCGGCTACGGGCCTGCCGAAGCACAGGGAGCCTGTTGCTTGGCATGCTTTTTGCCTGGCTCGTGCCACGTCCAGCAGCGGCAACGTCCGCCAGGACGACGGCTGCTCAGTACAGCGACCAGGATCTTCTACGCGGAGGGAGCCCACTCCGTCGGCGTCGACCGGATCATCGCTGAGGCACAGGTCACGCGGGCCACGCTGTACCGGCCCTTCGCGGGCAAGGAGAACTGAACCAGGCGCTATCTCCCTGAAACCGCGCACTTCGTCGGCTTGCCCGGTGATTTCAGTGGGCACAGGGCCGATGGGCGTACCGGCCGTATGGACTTTCCCGGCCCCGGGGGCAGGCGCCCCCGACGTCTCCGGGCCTCCTCCACCGTGCTCCGGCCCGCGTCAGGCCCGGCATTCCCGAACGCCCTCCCCGTCACCGCGGACGCGGGATCGGCGCCGGGCCAGTGCTGCCCCGCGGGACGAGTTCCACCGGCAGGACCACGTGTCGCTCCCGATGCGCCTCGGGGTCGTGGATCACGCGGTGGACCAGCTCCGCTGCCGCCTCGCCCAGTCGGCGGGCCGGCTGGGCCATGGTGGACAGGTCCCACGGCTCGGCCATCGCGTGTCCGTCGAAGCCGAGGATCGACATCCGTTGCGGCACCGGGACGTTGACGCCGCGCAGCACCGTGAGAAGCCTGAAGGCGATGTCGTCCGTCTCGGCGAAGATCGCCGTAGGCGGCTCCGCAAGGCTCAGCAGCCGTCCCACCGCCGCTTCCAGGCTCGGCCCCTGCCAGTGGGCGACCTGGCGGACGAGGTCGTCGTCCTGGTCGATGCCCGCCTCCGCCAGGGCCGTGCGGTACCCGTCGAGACGGGCCCTGCTGCTCCAGGCGAAACCCGAGGCGTCCGCGGGCTCCAGATAGGCGATGCGCCGGTGGCCGAGGTTGAGCAGGTAGCGGGTGCCGCGCTGGGCGGCCTCCACGTCGTCCACGTAGACGCCGGCCCTGCCCTGTTCATGCTGGCTGACGAAGACCAGGGGCATGCCCAGGTCATCCAGGCGCGCTCGTTCCTCGGGGGAGAGCGCGAAGCTGACGACGAGCAGGGCGTCGGCGTTGCGGCGGGCCGGCAGGCGGTCGAAGAACTGTGCGCGCTGCTCGGCGGTGGTGACGCTGTAGACCAGCATGTCCAGGCCGGCCGCGTTGAGCGCGGGTGCCATGCCGGCGAGCGCCGCGCCCAGGAACCAGGAGTCGAGGTTGGGTACGAGCACGGCGACCCGG
The DNA here is from genome assembly GCF_042868035.1 of Streptomyces sp. NPDC007875. Classification (NCBI taxonomy): domain Bacteria; kingdom Bacillati; phylum Actinomycetota; class Actinomycetes; order Kitasatosporales; family Streptomycetaceae; genus Streptomyces; species Streptomyces sp. NPDC007875. The sequence continues at coordinate 111,967 of NZ_JBIADZ010000020.1, forward strand.
CCCGTGCGCCCCGTGACCAGACTGGACGCGCTGCGCGAAATCGCGAACGACAGCTCGCGCGCCGCCTCTTCCACGCGCGCTCGGGTCTCGGGGGACACCGTCGACAGACCGCGCAGGGTGCGGGAGACGGTCGAGGGCGAGACTCCGGCCCTCTGGGCGACGTCCGCCAAGGTGGCGCCCTTTTCTGCGACTTCACCGGCCATGCCCGGACGCTAACACAACGGTTGCCGCACCAGGACGAGCGGGTGACAGCGCTGTCATGTGAAACCTCGCAGCGCTTCAGCGGCTGTGACCGTTGACACTTCACCGTGGCGCTCCCTACGGTGCTAGCGCTGTCATCAGACAGTCCGAGAGGGGAGGAGCACGCCATGTCCCTGCACCGCAGAGCGCTGCTGACGGGCGCCGTGAGCGCCGCCGCGGCGGGCCTGCTGTCCGGATGCGGAGGAAAGGACCTCGACGACCTGCTCGCGCAGGCCGCGACCGTTCCCCGGAAACCGGCCCGGCTGACCTGGTGGGTCTCCGAGATCCCCGCACGGCGAGGCGCCGTCGTCGCGGATCTGATCATCCGTGCCTTCGAGCGGCGGCATCCTCGTATCCGCGTCTCGAAGATTAACGCGCTGTCCACCTCGGACGGCAACCGCAGCGCCATCGCCACCCAGCTCGCCGGCGGCTCCCCCCAGCCCGACGTGTACCTGGGCGACACGACGTGGCCCGCGCAATTCGGTCACTCCGCGCTCGCGCTGCCGGTGGAGACGCTGCTTCCGGACGACTTCTGGGACGCTTATCCGGCGGCCCTGCGCAGCAGTTCCACGTACCGGGGCAAGGTCTACGCGGTGCCGTTCTTCACCGACAGCACCTACCTCTTCTACCGCAAGGACCTTCTCGCCAAGCACGGGCTGCGCGTTCCCCGCAGCTGGGAGGAGCTGCTGCACACCTCCCGCACGGTGCAACGGGCCGGTGACGCGGAGGCCGGGTTCATGTGGCAGGCGGCGGTGACCGAGTCGCTGACGGCCAACGTCACCGAGTTCCTCGCCGACGCGGGCGCCGCCGTCCTGGACGGGCGGGGCAGGGCCGTACTGGGCGGAGCGGCGGCGGAGCGGGCATTCTCGCTGATGGCCGAATTCACCGCTCGCGGAGTCACGCCCCGCACCGTGGCCACGTATCAGGAATCGGACGCGCAGGACGCCTTCGTCAACGGGCGCGGGCTGTTCCTGCGCAACTGGTCGTACGCCTGGGTCAACGCGAGCACCCCCGGGGTCTCCCGCGTCGCCGGGAAGGTCGGGGCCGCGCCGCGTCCGGGCTTCGAGGGCACCGGCCGCTCCGGCGTCTCCTGTGCCGGCGGCTGGAGCAATTTCGTCAACCCCAGTTCCCAGGAGCTGGGCGCCGCCATGGAGTTCGCCCGGTTCTGCGCCGGAGGCGAGGTGCAACGCCTCCTGGCCCGGGAAGCCGGTGTCATCCCCGCGATGACCTCCGTGCTCGACGGCCGGGAGGCGCGCGCCGCCGGCGACCCGACGGTCTTGCGCGCCGCCGACCTGCGGCTGGTCGCCCGGCCCGTGCAGACCCCGCACTACCCGCAGGTCAGCAAGGCGCTGTACACCCCGGCGAACGCCGTCGTGCGCGGCAGCCTCTCCCCCGCGGCCGGCGTCCGCGCCGCACGCGAGGGGCTGCGTACGGCCCTGGAAGGAAAAGCGCTGTGAGTTCCGTACTGCAGACGAAGACCGCGGGAACGCCGTCGAAGGGCGAGGGTGGCGGCGCACGTGCCGGGGCCTCGCGGCAGTCCCCGATGAGCACACCCCCGGGCTCCGCCGCCCGCCGTCGCGCTCGCACCGGATGGCTGTTCGCCTCCCCCGCGCTCCTGATCATCGCCGCGGTGACGGTCTTCCCCGTCGTCTTCTCGCTGGTGCTGTCGTTCTGCGAGGTCCGGCTCGAGTACGGCGGCCTGCGGCTCGGCTCGCCCACCCTGGCTCACTACGAGGCACTCCTGACGCACTCCGAGTGGTACCGGGCCCTCGCGTTCACACTGGGCTTCACGATCGTCTCGGTCTTCATCGAGCTGGTTCTCGGGACGCTCACGGCGCTCGTCCTGGAACGGCTCGGCGCCGCCCGTGGCTGGATCCTCGCCCTGCTTCTGCTGCCCTGGGCGCTGATCAATGTGATCGCCGCACAGCTGTGGTCGTACCTGTTCAACGGGAGCTATGGCGCGGTGAGTTGGCTGTGTGAGGAGCTGTTCGGCGCCCAGCCCGACATTCTCGGGCGGCCGGTGCCCGCGATGGCGGCGATGGTCGCCGTCGACGTGTGGAAGACGACACCGTTCGTCGCCATCGTCGTTCTCGCCGGTCTGATGCTCATCCCGGGGGACGTCTACGAAGCCGCCGAGATCGACGGCGCCAACGCGTGGACCACCTTCTGGAGGGTCACGCTGCCGCAGCTGCGGCCCATCGTCGCCATCGCGGTCCTCTTCCGCATCCTCCAGGCGTTCGGCATCTTCGACCTGCCGTTCGTGCTGACCCAGGGCGGTCCGGGCACGGCCACCCAGTCGGTGGCGATCCTCGGGTACCGCATCCTCTTCCAGAATCTCGACTTCGGAGGCGGCGCCGCCGTCGCGGTCACCACCGCTGTCATCGTCCTGGGCTGCTGCCTGTTGTTCCTGCGCGTCTTCCGCGCCCACGTCGACGAGGGAGGCCGGGCATGAGCCGCCACGTCCCGCGCACGGGCGTGCGCCGTTACGTCAATGTCGTCAACCTCGGCGGGCTGCTGATCGCCGTATGCGCCACGCTGCCCCTGGTCTGGATGGCGTCCGCCTCCCTGAAGGGGCCCGGCGAGATCAGCGCGACGCCGCCCTCTCCGCTGCCGAAGCACCCCACCCTCAGCAACTACGAGACCGCGTTCGCCCGCAACGGGATCGGCCACTACTTCCTCAACAGCGTCGTCGTGGCCGGTGTCTCCACCGTGCTGATCCTGTCCCTGGCGTTCTTCGCCGGATACGCCCTCGCCCGGCTGCCGCTGCGCGGGCGCGGGGCCGTCATGACAGCGCTGCTGATGCTGTCGGTCTTCCCGCCGATCGCCCTGCTCGTCCCCCTGTTCCTGATGGAGCGCCAGGCCGGGCTGCTCAACAGCTATCCGGGCCTGGTCATCCCGTACGTGGCGCTGAATCTGCCGTTCGCGATCTGGATCATGCGCAACTACCTCAGCGGCATTCCGGGCGAGCTGGAGGAGGCCGCCGTCGTCGACGGCGCCGGCCCGCTGCGCACCGCCCTGACGGTGATCCTGCCGCTGGCCCGGCCGGGGCTGTTCACGGCCGGGGTGTTCTCCTTCACCGCGACCTGGTCGGAGTTCCTGCTCGCGCTCACCTTCAACGGCTCCGATGACCGCCGCACCGTCTCCGTCGGCATCGCGCTGTTCACCAGCCAGTACCAGGTTCCGTACGGCGTGATCTTCGCCGGCGCCATGGTGGCCACCGTGCCGATCGCGCTCCTGGTACTGATCTTCCGCCGGTCGGTCGTCTCCGGCATGACCACCGGCGCCGTGAAGGGCTGAGCGGCCCCGCACGAAGCCGCGTCCCGCGTGACGGCCGCCCCCGGCCCTTCCCTCCACCTGTCCGCACACCCGCACCCGACCCTGGGCACGCGCCCGAGAGGTTCACAGATGCCCCACCGCGACTCCCCCGCCCCTTCCCCGCACGATGCGGACTGGTGGCGGCAGGCCGTCGTCTACCAGATCTACCCTCGCAGTTTCGCCGACTTCGACGGTGACGGCATCGGTGACATCCCCGGCGTCACCTCCCGTCTGCCCTACCTCGCCGACCTCGGCGTGGACGCCGTCTGGCTGAGCCCGTTCTACCCCTCGCAGCTCGCCGACGGCGGCTACGACGTCGCCGACTACCGCGACGTCGACCCCCGGCTCGGCACCCTCGACGACTTCGACGAGATGGTCGGCGCGGCCCGCCGGCTCGGCCTGAAGATCATGGTCGACATCGTCCCCAACCACTCCTCCGACCAGCACGTCTGGTTCCAGGAGGCGCTCGCGGCCGCGCCCGGCTCGGCCGCCCGCGAGCGCTACGTCTTCCGCGACGGCCGGGGGGAGGACGGTGAACTGCCGCCCACCGACTGGCCGTCCAGCTTCGGCGGCCCCGCCTGGACCCGGGTGCCGGACGGCCAGTGGTACCTGCACCTCTACGCCCCCCAGCAGCCCGACTTCAACTGGGACAACCCCGAGGTCCGCGAGGACTTCCACGACACCCTGCGGTTCTGGTCCGACCGGGGCGTCGCCGGCTTCCGCGTCGACGTCGCCCACGGCCTCGCCAAGGACCTGCGCGCACCGCTGCGCGACCTCGGCGAGCAGCGGAATTACCAGCCCGACGAACTGCCGGACGACGGCAGTCATCCGCTGTGGGACCGCGACGCGGTGCACGAGATCTACCGCGGCTGGCGGCAGGTCTTCGACGCGTACGACCCGCCGCGCTTCGCCGTCGCCGAAGCCTGGGTGCGTGCCTCACGGCGTACGGCCTACGCCTCCGCGGACGGGCTGGGCCAGGCGTTCAACTTCGATTTCCTCGGCGCCCGGCTCGACGCCGCCGAGTTGCACACCATCATCGACTCCGCCCTCGCCGACGCCCGCGCGGCGGGGGCGACCAGCACCTGGGTGCTCTCCAACCACGACGTGGTGCGTCATGTCTCGCGCTACGCCCTGCCCGGCGACTACACCAAGCGCGATATCGAGGCGTGGCTGCTCACCGACGGCCGGGAACCGGCCCCGGACCTGCCGACGGGTGTGCGCAAGGCGCGTGCCGCGGCGCTGTTGATGCTGGCGCTGCCCGGGTCCGCGTACCTCTACCAGGGCGAGGAGCTGGGTCTGCCCGAGGTCGCCGACCTGGACCGCGCGGACCTGCGGGACCCGATGTGGGTACGCAGCGGCGGACGCGTCAAGGGCCGCGACGGCTGCCGGGTGCCGCTGCCGTGGACCCGCGAGGGCACGAGCTTCGGATTCGGCCCCGGTGGCTCGTGGCTGCCGCAGCCCGCCGGCTGGGGCCGGTACGCGGCGGACGCGCAGCGCGGTGACAAGCAGTCCTTCCTGGAGCTGTACCGCGAGGCCCTGCGGCTGCGCCGCACGCTGGTCGCGGGCGAGCGGCTGGAGTGGGTCGGCTCGCGGGAGCGGACGCGTCAGGGGCTGCTGCACTTCGCCCGCGCCGGCGGCTGGCACACCGTCGGCAACCTCTCCGGGGAGCCCGTCCCGCTGCCGCGGGGTGAGGTTCTTCTCGCCTCCGGCCCGCTGACCGGTGACGAGCTCCCGCCGTGGACGACCGCCTGGCTGCGGACCGGGTCCGCCTCCGACCGCTGAGGAGCGGTGCCTGGCTCGCTCCGTGAGGCCGGCCGGTGGTGCCGTTCGACCGTGCGCCGGGGGACGTACGGCCGGGCGGCAGCGGTCGCCCAGGCGGTCACCGCGCGGGCCGCCGGCTCACGGGCGGGCCCCGCGACGCCAGCGCTCGGGGTCGATCCGGCCCGCGTACAGGGGGAGTTCGAGCGGCGGCTGGCCGTCCTCGAACGGGTCCCACACCCGGGTGAGGCCCGCGGTTCCCCGCGTGCGCACCCGGCGGGCCTCGGCGAGGTCGAGCACGTCCGTCAGAACCTCTTCCGGGCCGGGCCCGGCCTCGGCCCGCAGGTGCCCCTCGGGGTCCACGACGACGCTGCGCCCGACGCCGTCCGGCGCCGCCGCGTTGAGGCTGGCCATGAACACCTGGTTCACGATCGCGTTGGCCTGCGCGAGCACGACTTCCTGGGCGCGGTCGACGGTGGGCGTGCGCACCAGGTTCAGTACGAGGTCGGCGCCCTGCCACGCCAGGTGGCGGGTGATCTCGGGGAACCAGGCGTCGTAGCAGATCGTCAGGCCCACGCGTCCGTGGTCCGCCATGTCGAAGACCACGAAACTGCTGCCGGACGCCGTGGTCTCGTAGGGCCGCCACGGGAAGATCTTGCGGTACTCCGCGACCCGTTCGCCCGCGGGCGAGTAGACGGGGGCCGTGTTGTAGATCCGGCCGTCCGCGCCCTGCTCGTAGACGCTGCCGGGCACGAGCCAGATGCCCAGTTCGCGGGCGAGGGACGCCAGCCGGGTGCCGCGGGGGCCGTCCAGCGGCCGGGCCGCCGCGGTCATGACCGTCTCGGCGTCCTCGCCGGGCTTGTGGCCGCACAGGTGCAGTTCCGGATACGCGAGCAGCCGGACACCGGGATGCGCCTCGGTGACGCGGCGTACGTCCGCGGCGAACGCGTCCGGATCGTCGGCGGCGTGATGCCGCGCGGCCGTCTGGACGAGGCCGATCGGCAAGGGGATCGTCATCGCAGGGGCAACCTTCCGCGCAGGGGGTGTCCGGGGGCGCGGACGAGCCAATCATCGGCACCTTCCACGGGACAAGGCCCCTTCTTCCAGCGGCATCCACAGGGAGACCCAGTGGGTCCGGAGCGGCACCCATCCGGCGGCCGCGCCGGAGTTCCGTGGTAGAACGACAATCATCGCGTCCGTGACGCGGATCACCGACTCGACAGGACACAGGCGACGTATGACCCTCAACCAGCTGAGGGCCTTCGTCGAGGCGGAGCGGCTCGGGTCGTTCACCGCAGCGGCGCGGGCCATGGACATCGCCCAGGCGTCGGCCTCCGAACTGGTGCGCCGGCTGGAGGCGGAACTGGACGCCGAACTGTTCGCGCGCGGCAGCCGCACCCTGACCCTGACCTCGGCCGGCCAGGAACTGCTGCCGTACGCCCAGCAGGCGCTGGAGGCCGCCGAGAGCGGGACCCGGGCGGTGCGCTCCCTGAGCTCGCTGGGCGGCGGGACCGCCACCTTCGGTGTGCTCCGCAACGCGGACTACTACCTGCTGTCCAACCTCGTGCAGATGTTCCACGCCCGGTATCCGTCCGTCCGGGTCCGCCTCGTGGGGCAGAACTCGGCCGAGACCGCGGCGGCCGTGGCCGCGGGACGGATCGAGGCGGGCCTGGTCGTCCTGCCGATCGACGACGAGGGGCTGATGGTGACACCGCTCCTTCGCGACGAGGTGTTCTTCGTCAGCGCGAGCGAGGAACGCACCCGCACACCGATGACGATGGAGACCTTCGCCCGGACACCCCTGGTCCTCTACGACGCCCACTACGGGTGGCAGGACCCCACCCGGCGGCAGCTCGCGGAGCGGGCGCAGCTCGCCGGGGTCAGCATCGATCCGCTGATCGAGCTGGAACATGTCGAGGCCGCGCTGGGCCTGGTGGCCGCCGGGGTGGGCGACACGATCGCCAGCCGGGCGGTGATCGCCGGACCGGCGTTTCCCGCGGGGCTGCGCACCGCCCCGTTCGCCGACCCCCTCTACGACACGATCGCCCTGGTCAAACGGCGGGGGCATCCGCTGTCGCGGGCCACGCGGGAGCTGGCCCGGCTCGCCGAGGACACCTTGCGCGAACTCCGTACCGACCTCGGCCTCTGATCGGCCGGGCGCACGGGGCGTGGGTGGGCACGCCCCAAAAGACAGGGAAACCCTGTGGTTCGGACAGGAATGGACCCTCTGGTCCTGTGGTGCCGCGACGTCTAGCGTCCTTGCCATGCAGATCACGCACGACGAAGCCCAGGCCCTTCCCCCGTTCCAGTGGCTCAAGAAGCCGTCCGTGGACGGTCCCCCCGCTCAGCGCGACCCCAAGGTGGTCGAGCGGGTCTCGCAGATGCTGAAGGAGATCGAGCACAAGGGCATGGACGCGGTGCGCGCCTACGCCCAGGAGCTGGACGGCTGGTCCGGCGGCCTGGAGATCGGGGCCGCCGAGCTGAAGAAGTCGGGGGACGCCCTGCCCCCGGACGTGCGCACCGCTCTGGAGATGGGCTACGAGCGCACCCACCGGTTCGCCGCCGCGCAGCGCGAGCACCTGACGGACTTCGAGGCCGAGGTCGCTCCCGGTGTCCTCGGTGGCCAGCGCTACGTTCCCGTCTCCCGCGTCGGCGCCTACCTGCCGGCCGGTCGTTTCCCGCTGCTCGCCAGCGCCTTCATGACGGTGAACGTGGCGAAGACCGCCGGGGTGCCCACCGTGCTGGCGTGCACTCCCCCGTCGGGTGAGCACGGCGCGCATCCCGCCGTGCTGTACGGCGCCTATTTGTCGCGGGCCGACCGGGTCTTCGCGCTCGGTGGTGTCCAGGCGCTCGGAGCGATGGCCTTCGGTCTGCTCGGCGAGGCCCCGGTCGACATGCTGGTCGGCGCGGGCAACGCGTTCGTCACCGAGGCGAAGCGGCAGCTGTTCGGCCGGGTCGGCATCGACCTGCTGGCCGGCCCCTCCGAGGTCGCCGTCATCGCCGACGACAGCGCCGATCCGGTGTGGGTCGCGGCGGACCTGCTGGGCCAGGCCGAGCACGGCCCCAACTCGCCCGCCGCCCTGATCACCACGTCCGAGCAGCAGGGGCACGCCGTGATCGCGGAGGTGGAGCGCCAGCTGGCGTCCCTGGCCACCCGGGACATCGCGGGCCCGGCGTGGCGCGACTTCGGTTCCGTCATCGTGGTGGAGGACCGGGCCCACGCCGTCGCCGTGGCCGACATGATCGCTCCCGAACACCTGGAGATCCAGACCGAGGACGACGACTACTACCTGGAGAACCTCTCCAACTACGGCTCGCTGTTCATCGGGGCGTGGTCGACGGTCGCCTACTCCGACAAGGGCATCGCGGGCACCAACCACGTGCTGCCCACGGGCAAGACCGCCCGCTACAACGCGGGGCTCTCCGTCTCCCGGTTCCTGAAGCCGCTGACGTACCAACGCGCCTCGCAGGAGGGGACCGCGTCCCTGGCTCCCGCCGTCGAGCGCATCTCGGCGTTCGAGGGGCTGGCCGCCCACGGCGCCACCGCGACGCTCCGCATCGACCGGATCGGGCGGACGTCCGGCGCGTTCGACGACGTTCCGGCCGCTCTGCGCGACCAGCTCTGATCCCCTCTCGTGCCGCAGCGTCGCGTGCGGCGGCACGGGACCGCCGGTGCGGCCGCCACCGTCGCCTACATCGCCGGGGTGCTCCAGGAGCGGCCGGCCTGACGGCCGTGACGGCTCATTGGACGCGGGCGTGGGTGGCGCGGGGGACGAACTCGGTCGGCAGGACCAGGCGTTCACCGGCCGGGTCGACGTCCTCGGCGATCCGCCGGACCAGCAGACGCGCCGCCTGACGCGACAGCTCCCGCAGGTCGTGCCGGACGGTGGTGAGCTGGAACACCTCCCAGGCGGCCATCGGAAGGTCGTCGAAGCCGATGACGGTGAGCTCGTCGGGGATTTTGACACCAGCGGCGAGAGCCGCGTTCAGGACACCGATGGCGACGACGTCGTTGCCGCAGAACACCGCCGTGGGTGCCTCGTCCGCCTCGAGCAGGGCGGGCAGCGCCCGGTAGCCGGTGTCGTACTCGAACGCTCCGCGCACCACCCGGTTCTCCGGCAGCCCCACGCCCGCCTCGGCGAGAGCCCACCGGAAGCCCATTTCGCGCTCGCGCCCCGTCGTGGTGTTGGCCGCGCCGAAGATGCCGGCGATACGCCGGTGTCCCAGGGCCACGAGTTCCCGGGCGACGAGCCGTCCGCCGCCCTCGTTGTCGACGACGGAGGCGAAGTCGCCGGCCCGGCCCGTGTCGCGGTTGAGGAAGACGTAGGGCACGCCGCGTCCCTCCAGCTGGGCCGGCAGGCGGGAGTCGGTGGTGGCTGTGGCGAGGACGACGCCGTCCATCGACTGGTCGAGCAGCTTCTGCTCGGCGACCGCCTCGTCGGACCGCTCGGTGATCAGCATCATCCGGTAGCCGAGGTCGCTCAGTTCGTCGTGGAGCGGGGCGATGAGATGCGGGTAGAACGGGTTGGTCAGGTCGGTGACGATGACACCGATCCGCCGCGTGGCACGCGTCGAGAGGGTGCGTCCGGCCTCGCTCGGCACGTAGTTCAGCGCCTGGGCGGCCCGCTTGACCTTCTCGCGGGTGGCCTGGGACACGCGCGGGTCGTCACGCAACGCGCGGGAGACCGTGGGCTGCGAGACACCGGCCAGCCTGGCCACGTCGTGACTGGTGATCCCCATCGGCCCTCTCCTCACTGCCACCGGCGCCCCCGGTGGCGCACCCGATTCAGTATACGTATGTCAAAACACGGTCGCACCCCTCTTGACATCCTCCGATCCAGTGCCTGTTATGGAATGCATACGTATTCCCAACCAAGGAGCGGTCATGCCCGATGTCGTCGTATCGCCCAGTGAGCTGGCCCGCCGTACGGTGCGCCGCAGCGACTTCGTCTCCTGCAACCAGGCATTCATCGACTGCCGTACGCCCGGTTCGGATCGCAAGGAGAACTACGCGATGATCGGGCCGGGCGTCTCGCAGGCCGCCGGCCAGCACGTCAACCTCCGGCTGCCGCACGGCTACAACATCGGTGCCGCCGCGATGCCGCACGGCATCACCAACAACCTGCACCTGCACTACACGGCCGAGGTGTTCATCTGCACCGCGGGCGAATACCTGCTGCGCTGGGGCGTCGACGGCACCGAAGGCGAACTCACGCTCAGGGCCGGTGACATCGCCTCCGTCCCGACCTGGATCTTCCGCGGATTCACCAACACCGGACCGGACGACGGCTGGCTGTTCACCGTGCTGGGCATGGACGACACCGGCGGCATCATCTGGGGCCCGTCGGTCCTACGGGAGGCGCGGAACCACGGCCTGTACCTCACCGCCGACAACAAGCTCGTCGACACCGTCGCCGGCGACACCGTCCCGCCGGAGTCCGAGCTCGTCACCCCCCTGGCCCAGGAACACCTCGACCGGCTGCGCCACTACACCCCCGACGAGATGAAGCGCCGGATCGCCGCCGCGGACGAGCTGGTGTTCTCCGATCACCCCTTCCTCGACAGCACCCTGCCCGGCGGCGGCGCCCGTCTGAGCTGCGTCATCGGCTTCGGCATGACCGAGGACCCGCACCAGGAGCCCCGCGTGTTCAATCCGCACGGGCACAACGTCGCCTGGCTCCGCGCCGGCCCCGGGCAGGGTGTCTCGGCGCACCGACAGCACGAGACCCAGACCCTGATCGTGAAGGACGGTCTGTGGGAGATCACCCTCAACCGCACCGACCCCGTCTCGGTGCGTCTCGGCCCCCGTGACATGCTCTCCGTCCCGCAGGACGCCTGGCGCTCCGTGCGCAACGTCGGCGACGAGCGGAGCGACCTCCTCGTGGTCAACTCCGGTGACGGACGCGTCCGCCTGGAGTGGGACGAGGAGGTGCGCAAGGCCGCGGCGGACGCGGGCCTGGGCATCGACCACAACGGGTACGTCGCCCCGTACGCGCTGCTGCCCCGCTCCGCGCGCACCTGGTGACCGGCGTGCCGTACGAGGACAGGGCCGGTCCGCTGCCGCTCGTCGTCGTGCCCGGAATGCTCTGCGACGCGAGTCTGTGGCGTGACGTCGACTTTCCCGAAGGCCACGACGTCCACCACATCCCGCTGCGGCGAGCGGACATCGGGGCGCTCGCCGAGGACGTGCTCGCCACGGTTCCGGGCCCATTCGTGCTCGTCGGCCTCAGCCTGGGGGCCATCGTCGGCTTCGAGGCGCTGCGCCGGGCGCCCGAGCGCATCGCGGGCCTGTGCGTGATGGCGACCAACGCGGGTGCGCCGCGCCCCGAGCAGTACGCGGCCTGGCGGGCGATGGACGAGCTGATCGCGGCCGGCCGGTTCACGGACGTCGTCGAGGAGACGCTGCCGGACATGTTCCCCGACCGGTGCCCGACGCCCGGGGCCGCGCGGCGCTACCGCGGCATGGCGCACGCCGTGGGCGCCACCGCCGCCCGCGCCCAGCTCGCCGCGCAGGCGACCCGCACGGACGCGACCGGCGTACTGCGTACGGCCCGCTGCCCCACCGGGGTCCTGGCCGGGGCGCGGGACACGCTGTGCCCGCCCGCCTTCCACCAGGCGATCGCGGACTCGGTCCCCGGAGCCGGCCTGACGCTGCTGCCCGACGCGGGACACCTGCTGCCGTGGCAACGGCCCGAGGCGGTGACGGCCGCGCTGCGCGAAGTGGTCACGGCCGCCACCAATACGACACCTGCGGCTGCCGCCCCGTGAACTCACCTCCTGCCCCCTTCGTCCCCACTGGAAGAGAGCCGTCATGCCTCGACACCTCACGTCCCCCGAGCCCGGCGGGCACGTGACCGCGGCCCGGCCGGATGTCGCCGAGCGCGTCCACGACCCCCTCGACGACATCCGCCGGCCCGGCGACGACGCCGTCCGCCCGTACTCCGAGTCCGCCGCGCTGCTCGGCGAGGTGTGCGGCCGGGCCCCGCGCCTCGACCTCGCCCGGGGCCACGCCCGCACCGCTGACATCCGCACCGGTGACGCCCGTGCCGCCGAGTACGGCAAGGGCACCGTGCCGTGGAACGAGGAGGGCGGCGCATGAGCGGCCGCACCGCACCGCTGACCGGCCGCACCGCGCTCGTCACCGGGGGAGGCAGCGGCCTCGGCCGGGCCATCACACGGTCCCTGCTCGCCGACGGGGCCCGGGTGGTGATCACGGGCCGCGACGAGACCACGCTCAAGGAGACCGTGTCGCGGCTCGGCCCACAGGTCTCGCACCGCGTCTGCGACGTCTCCCGCCCCGACGACGTCGAGGAGCTCGCCCGAAGTCTGACCGGAGAGGAGATATCGATCCTGGTCAACAACGCCGGGGTCGCCGGGCCGGTGGCACCGCTCACCGAGATCACCCCGCAGGACTGGGACGAGGTCTTCGATGTGAACGTGCGCGGGGTGTTCCTGATGTGCCGGGCCTTCCTGCCCCCCATGACCGGGCGGGGCGCGGGCGACATCATCAACATCGCCTCGGTCTCGGGCAAACGCCCGCTCCTGCGGCGCACCCCGTACTGTGCGTCGAAGATGGCGGTCATCGGTCTCACGACCACGCTGGCCGGCGAGGTCGGGCCGCTGGGCGTCACGGTCAACTCCCTCTCCCCCGGGCCCGTCGCGGGGCCACGCATGGAGCGCAACTTCCGTCTGGAGGCGGAGCGCACGGGCAGCACCTACGCGCAGGCCGAGCAGGCGTTCGTCGCGCGCTCCGCCCTGGGGCGGATGGTCACCGAGGACGAGGTGGGCGAGGCCGTCAGCGCGATGCTGCGCATGCGCGGACTGTGCGGGGCCGACATCGACCTCTCCGCGGGGATGGTGGCCCGGTGACGGCGCGCGGCACACCGCACCGCAGCCTCAAACAGCGCCTGGCGGACGGCGAGCGGCTGCGGGGCATCCTGCTGCGGCTCCCCTCGGAGACGCTGGTGGAGATGGCGGGGGTCGCGGGCTTCGACTATGTCGTCATCGACTGCGAGCACGGGCCGGCCGACACGGCGCTGCTTCAACAGCACCTCACGGCCGCCGCGGCGCACGGGATCGACGTGCTGGTCCGCGTGGGCTCGGCTGAGCCGGCGCTCGCGCTGCGCTGCCTCGACCTGGGCGCCGCCGGGCTGATCCACCCGCATGTGGACAGCCGCGAGGACGCCCGACGAGCGGTGGCCGCCAGCCACTACCCACCGTGGGGAGAGCGGGGTTTCGCCACCTACAGCAGAGCGGGCCGGTTCGGCACGGTCACGGCAGCCGACCATGTGGCCGCGTCCCGCGAAACCCTGGTCGTGGCGATGGTCGAGACACGGCGCGCCTGCGCTGACGCCGCCGCGATCGCCGGCACCCATGGGGTGGACGCGGTCCTGGTGGGCCCCGCCGACCTGGCCGCGGACTGTGGCTTCCCGGAGCCCTGCGTCGTCGACGGGCTGATCGCCCGGGCGCACAACGCGGCGCGCGCCAACAAGCGCGCGGTGATGGCGATCGTGCCGACCCTCGACGCCGCCCGGGCCGCCGAGCGCCAGGGGGCTCAGCTGATCCTCTACAACATGGCTCATGTGCTCGTGGCCACCCTGCGCCGCCTGGCCTCGTCCGACAGGACGAGCGCGGCCGAAGACCTCGGATGAGACGAGCGCGGCCGAAATCCCCACCTGAGACGAGCACGGCCGAAACCCCGGCCTGAGACGAGCATGGCCGAAATCCCCGGTCCGACCGGCCGGGGGCAGGCCGACTTCGCCGACCGACGCGCCCGATGGCGGGGGCGTCGTGTACCCCTGCGTGCCGCGGTGGCGAGCTGTCGGCTGCCGCCCTCCGGGACCGTCGCATTCTCCCGCGACCAACCCTTGACGCCCCACATCCGGATCCTTAGCGTTCACGACCAATTCATACGCATGCACACCCCGTCCCCGCGCGATCGGAGAAGCCATGTCCGCCGCAGCGCCACCCAGCCCAGCCGTCGGCTCCCCCCAGGTCGACCTACATAAGCGGAACGCGATACGCCGAGCCATTGGCGCGGGCAGCATCGGTAATTTCGTCGAACAGTTCGACTACGGACTGTACGGCTACATGGCGCCGATCATGGCTCCGGCGTTCTTCCCCGACAGCGACAGGACCGTGGCGGTGCTGGGCACGTACGCGATCATCGCCGTCGCCTGCCTTTTCCGCCCGCTCGGCGGCACCCTCGTGGGCCGCTGGGGCGACCGGGTCGGCCGCAAGAAGACGCTGCTGTGGACCATCGTGGCCATGGGCGTGGCCACCGCCCTGATCGGGGTCCTGCCCACGTACCAGCAGATCGGCATCGGTGCGCCGATCCTGCTCCTGCTGCTTCGCGTCGTCCAGGGCGCGGTCTCCGGCGGCGAGTACGTCGGAGCCGTCGCGTTCATCGTGGAGTGGGCGGAGCCGAACCGGCGGGCCTACTACACGTCGTACGCCTCCAACAGCTGCTTCGTCGGCACCCTCGCGGGCGCCGGTACGGCGGCCCTGACCAGCTGGGTGTTCGAGGGCGAGGCCCTGGACTCGTACGGTTGGCGCATCCCGTTCCTGCTGGCGATCCCGCTCAGCCTGGTCGGGATGTGGCTGCGCCGTCACATCGAGGAGACCCCGGAGTTCATCCGCGCGACCGAGGAAGGAACGGACGTCGTCAAGGCACCGGTCCGTGAGGCGTTGCGTTCGCAGTGGCGGCCGATCCTGGTCTTCTGCGGAATCTCGATCATGCTCGCGATCCTCTCCTACAGCTGGGTCACCTTCTATCCGCAGTACCTGACCGGCACGCTCGACCTGCCGCGCTGGATGGGCCTGGCCTCGAACGCCATCTCCATCGCCGTCCTCATCCCGACCCTGCCGCTGGCCGGCATGCTGTCGGACCGTATCGGGCGCAAGCCGATGCTCGTCACCGGCGCCATCGCCTGCATCGTGCTGGTCCCGATCGCCTTCCGGGTCGGCGAGCACGGCACCTTCGGAACCGCCGTGGCCAGCCAACTCATCTACATCGTGCCGGAATTCTTCCTCACCGGCATCGTCACCGTCTGCGCGGCCGAACTCTTTGCCACCCGCACCCGGTTCAGCGCCAGCGCCATCGCGTACAACAGCTCGTTCTCCATCTTCATGGGCATCACGCCGTTCGTCGCGACGCTGCTGGTCAGCACCTTCGACACCATCTACGCCGTCTGGGCCTATCTGGCGGTGGCCGCTCTCCTGGCCCTGGTCGTCGTGAGCGCCTTCATGACGGAGACCTACCGGAGCCAACTGGGCGCGGACAAGTTCGCCCGCTAGCACGGCGGGAAGCCCGGCTCCGGCGCCCCGGGCAGGCAGCCTCCACGGCTACCCTCCTGACCATCCACCTACATACGCATTCACACCACTGGAACGGAAGCACCATGCCCCTGGACCCCGTCGCGTACCTCCCCTACAAGGACCCGGACGACTTCATCCGCGAGGTGACCGACCGCATCTGGGTCGACCGCGACATCGCCTACATCGTCGACAACTACGAGCCCGACTCGATCGTGCACACCAGCCTCGGAACCGTCGTCGGCCGTGACGGTGTCATCGAAGGCAGCACGATCCGCATGGCCAGCACGCCGGGCCACATCGGCCAGGCGGAGGACGTGGTGTGGGAGGCGCGCGGCGACGACGCCTTCCTCAGCTCCCACCTGGTCTTCTCCGCCGACGAGCACCTCGTGGACGGCCGCAGCATCCGCATCCGCAAACGCACGGTGGCCAACTGCCTGTACCGACGCGGCCGGATGGTCGAGGAGTGGGTGGTGCGCGACGAACTGGCCGACTGCCTACAGCGCGGCCTGGACCCGGCGGAGGCCGCTCGCGAGCTGACCTTCCAGGGGTACAGCGGCTCCATGCTCGACGAGCCGCCGCAAGACGTGCTGCTGAATGGGGTCAGCGGTCCGCGTCCGGACGAGTTCCGTCCCGAGTGCGAGATGGTGCTCGAGTTCATCGACGAGGTGTGGACGCGGCGCCGGCTGCACAGGGTCAAGGACTTCATGGAACGCGATCTGTTCCTCCACACGATCGGCGACCGGACCGTTATCCGCCCCGAGCGCTATCAGAGCGACCTCCTCGCCATGGTCGGCCCCTTCCCCGACGCGCGGTTCGCCGTCCGCGACATCCAGACGAACCACTCCCCGCGGTACGGGGGCCTGCGCGTGGCCGTCCTGTGGACCATGCACGGCAGCTACCGCGGCGTCCCGGCCTTCGGCCCCCTCACCGGCCGGCCGGTCACGGTGCTCGGCGTCTCCCAGTTCCTGATCCTGGAGGGCCGCATCGTGAAGGAGGTCCGCGTCTACGACGAGATCTCGCTGCGTGCACAGATCAACGCGACACGCGAGGACGGCTCGCAGGTCGAGGCCAACATCTACTGAGCTCCCCTGACGTGGGCGGCCCCCCCCCGAAACACCCGTGGCGGGCCCCCCCCCGCGGGGCGCGCCCCACCCGGCCCCCCTCCGGGACCCCGGCCCGCCCACGCGCGCCGCGAACGTCCGGCGCACGCAGCGGTGCGGCG
>NZ_JBIADZ010000020.1:128828-179071 GCF_042868035.1 Streptomyces sp. NPDC007875
CACCGCGGAGTTGGCGGGGGGTCAAATTATAACCGCCCCCCGGGTGGCGGGGGGGGGGGGGGGCCCTACCCCCCCCCCCCCCCCCCCGGGGGGGGCGCCCCCCCCCCCACCCCCGGGGGGGGGCCCGCCCGCGTCGGTGCGCGCACGACCGGGCACCGATCGGGAAGCCGGGCCGGCCCAGGCGCGCAGCGAACGTCCGGCTCACGCTGCTGTGCGTCTCCCCGTGACCCTGCTTTCGCGCACCAGTGCCTGGAAGCCCCCTAAGCCCCACATGCTGAGGGCCCGGCGCAGACTGGGCGGCCGACCGCGGATGACGGCGTCGACCGGGTTGAGAGCCGACAAGGGATCCTTATGGGGCACCCGTTGACACGTCCGCGAGTGTCCGGGTGCGCCGACGTCCACGGAGCACCGTCATCCGGCAAAGGGCCCCACACCAGCGCGCCCCGGTGAAAACCCAGGAACAACTGCGGCCATCAACGGGCCGGTGCCTTGAGTGAAGGCTTCGGCCAGGGCGGCCGGGAACTCGCTGAGGGATCCGTGCCCCGGGGAGGTGAGCGTTTCGGATGGCGGCTCACCGCCAGCCAGGTGGAAGGTTGCGAACCGACCACCAGCATCGACTGCCGGGCCGCCCCACGGGAGCAGGGAGTATTGACACCTTTCAAGGAGTCTGCGCCGGGACACACGATCCTGCGGGCGCGTCCCGGAGGGCATCCTGGACGGCTACGTGCGCGACAGGGCTCGATGAGGTGTGGTGACCCGGCGTCGGTGCGCCAGCGGTGATGCGGGCCGCGGGTGCTTCAGGTCGTGCCCGCAGCTGTGATCTCGGGCAGGTCGGTGTCGAGACGCCGTTACGAGGTGGCGCTGTCGGTGCGCAGTTCTTCGTTGATGCGCTGGGCTTCTTCGAGTTGGTCTTCGAGGATGATGATGCGGCAGGCGGCTTCGATGGGGGTGCCGGCGTCGACGAGTTCGCGGGCGCGGGCGGCGATGCGCAGCTGGTAGCGGGAGTAGCGGCGGTGGCCGCCTTCGGAGCGCAGTGGGGTGATCAGGCGGTGCTCGCCCAGGGCGCGGAGGAAGGCGGGGGTGGCGCCGAGCATGTCGGCGGCCCGGCCCATGGTGTAGGCGGGGTAGTCATCGTCGTCGAACTTGTCGACGGGGCGGGTACTGCGAGGGGGCATAGACCTCTTCTTCCATACGGACGCGTCGAGGGGCCCGGGTGCCGTACTGGCACCCGGGCCCCGAGCTTTCAACACCATCTACCGGCTGACTGCGCCGGCCTTCTTGTTCCGCTGGTCCGCCTGGGAGGGCGGAAGTGCGGGGATCGCGGATGCGTGACCGGGGACCACCTTCCAATCCGGGGCCTGCGGTACCCGAGCGGTGTTCTGCCTCGCCCGGGCGATCCTGATGGCGTCTGCTCCTTACCTCATTCGGTTACTCGGTTGTACTGCTGGATACCACGGGTACTGCATGCGGCCCCTGAGGCCGCTCGGCCCGGCAGCCAGTGACGGAACCCAGCCTCATCCGGCCCCGCCACTCCACTGCCGTTCCGCATACTGCTCGACCTGCTCGCACGGCAGTTCATCTCTGCCGTGCCCTCTTCGACTTCTTGGGTACGAGGAAACACTAACCCCCGCACGCACTCATGTCTACTCTCGCCATGACAGATTTTCTCCACAGTCAGTGAGGGGACTTCTGCCTCGGGCGCGCACGGAAGAGTGCCATCCGGGATTGACGAACCGCCCAGCGGGCACAAGCCCGGCCCGGCGGCACAACCGACCCAGGCGGGGTGTGAGCGCGTGAACGACACGACGACAGCCAACACGACAGCCCCCAGGCCCCCTGTCGTCGAAGACGGCAGCCCCGCCGGCATCCCTCGCACCCGCGACGTCGCCCGTGCCTTCGCGGACGCCCTCGACCCGGCCCCGGCCCCCGAGACCGCGGAAACCCTGGCCCTGGGGGTCTCCGAACTCGCGACCAACGCCCTGCGCCACGGCGGCGGCCACTACACCCTCCACCTCAGCGCCACCGCCGACGCGGTGAACGTCGCCGTCAGCGACCTCACCCCGGCGCCCCCGCGCGAACGCACCCACGACCTCAACGACGGCACCGGTGGCTTCGGATGGCCCACGATCCGCCGCCTCACCGGGGCCCTCACCATCACCCCCGGCCCCGGACAGGGAAAGACCATCCACGCCCGCCTCACACGATGACCCCTGAAGGGTGTCTTTATTGCCCTACGGTGGTTGACCTGCGGCTTTGCGATCGCCCGAGTATGGGCATGATCAGTGATCGTGGGCCTGCGACTGCTCTACCTGATCTTCTGCCGCCTGCTGTGCGGCCTCCTCGTGGTGGGCCGCTCGACGGCCGCGAAGAACGCCGAGATCCTTGCCCTTCGTCATGAGGTCGCTGTGCTGCGTCGGCAGGTTGAGCGGCCGCGGCTCTCATGGGCTGATCGTGCCGTGCTCTCCGCTCTCGCCAGGCACCTGCCACCCGTCTTACGTCGCCATCGGCTGGCCACCCCGGGCACGCTGCTGATCTGGCACCGCCGTCTCGTGCGCTGGAAGTGGCGCCAGACGGCGGTCAGTTCCGGTCGGCCACCGTTACCGGAAGAGAAAGTCGCGCTCATCCAGCGCCTGGCGAGAGAGAACCCGACCTGGGGATACGTCAGAGTCCAAGGCGAACTGCGACGGCTTGGCCATCGGGTCGCCGCCGCCACGATCCGGCGCGTCCTGCGCCGCTCCGGCCTGCCACCCGCGCCGCAACGCGCATCCCCGCAGACCTGGCGCACCTTCCTCCGAGCCCAGGCCCACACGCTGCTCGCCTGCGACTTCATGCACGTGGAGACCGTCTTCCTCAGACGTCTCTACGTCTTCTTCGTCA
Source organism: Streptomyces sp. NPDC007875 (assembly GCF_042868035.1). Lineage (NCBI taxonomy): Bacteria > Bacillati > Actinomycetota > Actinomycetes > Kitasatosporales > Streptomycetaceae > Streptomyces > Streptomyces sp. NPDC007875. The sequence continues at coordinate 131,706 of NZ_JBIADZ010000020.1, forward strand.
TGGAGATCGCCACCCGGCACGTCCACCTGGCCTACGTCAACGACCTCACACCCCATCGAATCGAACGACGGCCCGTTCTCGGTGGCCTGATCAACGAGTACCGCCAGGCTGCCTGAACGGCATCGCCGCAGTACACAGCATCGAATCGTATTTTCGAGCGGCACAGGGCAGCGTGGTGGGGTGGCCTGGTCCTCGCCGGTGGTCCAGTAGGCGAGTTGCCAGTGTTCGCCCGCCCACATGCGCAGCTGGGGCAGGTGCCCACCGTTGAAGACCTCCCATCCGGCGCCCACGGCCAGGACATTGTGTAGGTGCCGGATATTACGTCCGTGCAGGTCACACGCACTCGGTGAGCTTGAGAAAGGTCAAGACAATCGTTCCTCTCCTCCCGTGGGCCAAGACTGGGTGTAGCGCGTCCGCGCCAACCGGCGAGATGCTTGACGGTGCTGCTGCGACTCCTCTTCCTCGCCCTGTCGACAATGTTCACGTTCGTGCGACTCGTGCCGATGAGCGATCGCGAGAAGGATCTGGAGATTCTGGCGCTGCGCCACCAACTCGCCGTGCTACAGCGCACGGTAGACCTGAAGGGTTGCGCCTGCCGGAAAACCCATCTGCCCTGGTGAGAGGCAGTGTGGAGATGTAGGAACCTCGTCTGAAGCTCGGTGGCCTGCGGCAGCCACAGCGCGGATTCTCCATGTCGGCTGGCGACGTCCCCGGCGTCACAGCGAAACCGGCTGGCGCAGACAGCGGCGCGATCACCCTCAGTCCGGCCGTCTGATCACACTGGCCTCAGCGTCGAAGGCACCCGGGCCAAGCTGAAGCGCCTTGTCAAACTCGGCATCCTCACCGAAGCCGACACCGGCAACTTCACAGGAAGCAGTTGCCGGCGCCGCGGCCAGCACCCCTGCCCCAAGCATCACGTGAAACGGATTACCGCACGAACAACCGCCTCGCTATGAGGCGGCGACCACCGCGTCGGTGTGAAGGGTCGCAGTGCAAGCGCTGCTGGGCGTATCGGCGCCCGCGGGACTTCGCCGCCCGACGACACGCCTGTCATTCATCGCCGACATGGGAAATGCGGTCGTCGCCGAGTCGGTGCTGAACATGCTGGAGCAGTACCCGGAGCAGTTCGGTGAGGTGGCCCTGCTGCTCGGACGTCAGACCGCCGATCAGCTCGGCCTCCCGGCCCAGGACGTGGTCGACGGTGGCCTCGACCAGGTCGTGTCCGGCCTGGGTCAGCGAGACCAGGACTGTGCGAGGCCGCCCTTGCCCGGGCCGGCGGGTGACGAGCCCGTCGCTTTCCGCGCGGGCGACGCGCTGCGAGATGGCGCCCGCGGTGACCAGCGACCGCCGGCTGAGTTCGCGTGTGCTCAGCGTGTACGGCTCGCCGCTCCGTCGCAGAACACTCAGCAGGTCGAGGGTCGCGGCATCGACTCCGGCCTGCGCGAGGACCCGCCGCCGGTCGTCGCCCAGCAGCTTCGCCAGCCGCCAGATGGGCGTGACGATCCCGATCGATGTAACGGGCGTGCCGGGCCGCTCGCGCTCCCAGGCGGCAGCGATGTCCTGCACGGGGTACGTGGAGGCGCCGTCCGTCGGGTAGCTCATGCTCTTCGGCGTGGTGGGCTCATTCGCCATACCGACCCTCTCCAGTGCTATGTTTAGCTCTAAATTTAGACCTGAATCTGGAGGCTCATCGTATGTCACGCACGATCCTGGTAACCGGCGGCGGCACGGGCATCGGTCGCGCCATCGCCCGCCATTTCTCCGACCAGAACGAGACTGTCATCGTCACCGGCCGTCGTCCCGGCCCCCTCGACGCCCTTGCGGCCGAAACCAGCGTCCGCCCCCTGGTCTGCGACCACACCGACCCCGAGGCCCTCCTTCACCTCGTGACCGAACTCCCCGAGCGCGTCGACGTGCTGGTCAACAACGCGGGCGGCAACATCGTCTTCGATGCCGACGGCAAGACCGATCTCGCCGCCTTCGCCCGCGACTTCCGCGCCAATCTCGACGCGAACCTCATCAGTGCCGCCCTCACGACCCGGGCCCTCGACAACCGTCTCGCCCCGGGCGGTGCGGTAATACACATCGGCTCCATCGCGGCCGACCAGGGAGCCGACTCCTACGGAGCGTCCAAGGCGGGCCTCGCCACCTGGAACCTGAGCCTTGCCGACGCCCTCGGGCCTCGAGACATCACCGCCAACGTGGTCGCGCCCGGCTACATCACCGACACCGAGTTCTTCCGCAACCAGCTCTCCGACGAACGCCGCGCCACCTTGATCGCCGCCACCTCCACAAGTCGTCCCGGAACCCCGGCCGACATCGCGGGCGCGGTCGCCTTCCTCGCCTCGCCGGCCGCCCGCCACATCACGGGGCAAGTCCTCAACGTCAACGGCGGCGCAAGGAAAACCCGGTAGCCGCACTGCTGGTGGCGGCTTCGCGACACATGGCGAGAGTCGGCCTCCGCACCGACCCGGTGGCCACACCGCATCAGCTCCTGCAGCATCGTGCCCGCACCGCAGAGGCATGGCAGATTTCGGCCGCCGACTTCAGCTCTTGGGCAACGGTGGCCATGGGGTCCAGTTCCGGCCCGTGCAGCCCCAACGCCATGGTCACCAGTCCGTCCTCGGGAAGTTCAGACACGCGGTGATCAACGACCACTTCTCGTCCGATAAGTCGCTGGGATACGGCTTCCGTTCACTCACCCCGCCGGCACCAGCAGACACCGCACTGCGGACCCACGGCTTCCGCCCACGCCCCAATACCATCAGGAGACCCCAAAGCGACTCAAAAACCCACGAACCGCCCTCTCAGACGGCGCCTCGGTCGGACTCGACAGCCGGCCGGAACAGATCAAGCGGGTCGCCGCCGCCTCACTGCGCCGCCTGCGCACGGACACGATCGACCTCTTCTACCAGCACCGGGTCGACCCCGACGTGCCGATCGAGGACGTCGCGGGCGCGGTCGGCGAGCTGGTACAGGCCGGCAGGGTACGGCACTTCGGCCTGTCCGAGGCCGGTGCCGCGAGGATCCGCAGGGCGCATGCCGTCCACCCCGTGACTGCGGTACAGAGCGAGTACCCCCTGGTGACCGTGATCCCGAGCCCGAAGTCCTGCCCAACCCTCGCCGAACTCGGCATCGGATTCGTCCCCTTCAGCCCGCTCGGCAAGGGCTTCCTCACCGGCGCCGTCGATACTACGACCGCGTTCGCCGACGGCGACATTCGCACCACCATCCCACGGTTCGACCAGGACAACCTCGCCGCCAACCATGCACTGATTGACCACGTCGCCACCCTGACCAACGCGAAGAACGCCACTGCGGCTGAACCTTTGGAGTGGACACCCTGACAATGGATCTTGATGGTCCAGGGAGGGATGTCCAGGTGGGACGCAAGTCTCCGTACCCGGACGAGTTCAGGAAGGACGTGGTCGCGCTCTATCGCGCTGCGGCCGGGAAGCGGACGTACGCGGCGGTGGCCGCAGATCTCGGCATCACCGCGGAGTCGCTGCGGACGTGGGTGCGCAAGGACGAGGCCCAGGCTGTGCCCGAGGGCCGCGACGGCAGCGTGAGTGCGGCTGAGGAACTGGCCCGGTTGCGAGCGGAGAACGCCCGGCCGCTCAAGGCCGAGCAGGAGTGGATGGTCGCCCGGCCAGACCATCACAACACGTTCAGTCAAAGTTCCAGTGGCAGCGGGTAGGGACCCGGGCCCTTGAGGGTTCGGTGGATTGGCGTGGTTACTGTGTGCCGCAGTCCGGGCAGTCCGGACACAGTCTGGGTCAGGTAGCGGTACAAGAGTTGTGCCGAGTCCACCTGGATGCTCGCATACAGGTTCGTCGCGCCGGTCACCGCCGCGGCGAAGGACACCTCGGGATGTGCCGCCAGGGCCTCGCCTGCCTCGGCCAGCCGCGCGGGATCGATCTCCAGCCAGAGCCCGATCCTGAGCTTTCGGTGCAGGACGTCGGGGTGGTAGTCCACGTCAAGGTACAGCACGCCTTCGGCGCGCAGATCATTGATGCGGCGGCGCACTGTGGACTCGGACAGCCTGGTGGCCGTGGCCAGTTCGCCCACCGGGGCCCTTCCGTCGCGGGCCAGCAGGTCGAGCAGCAGTCGGTCGCGGTCGTCCAGCACGACGGGTTCCGAGCCGGCTGTTCGGCCTCCGTCCGTTGGCCGCGGGGTCAGTGCGGCGACCTGTGCGTCGGTCAGCGGTCCGCTCTTGTTGATAAAGCCGAGGTCCTGACCGAAGAACACATGCAGGACGCAGTGCGTGGAGACGTCGACCACTCGGGGGATGCGGGGCAGCTTCTGCACCAGGAAGGGCTCCTCCAGGCCGCCGCCGCCCTCTGCTGCTACAAACGCCTCCTCAAACTGACCATATAGAACACGGTGTAATTACTAATAGATAACAGATTATGTTATTCTTAACTACGTGGAATTTACGCGCTCCAAGTCTTTCGCTTCAGCGGTTTATGGACACGCCGGACTGATCAAACGGCGGAATGAGGCCATGACCTCTGCACTGAGGCGTACGTACGATCGACTGGGAGCTAGCACTGGCACTGTGTACCTGATGTCCACAGAACGCAGGATGCTGGAAGCCGCCATGACGGTGGACTCACCGTTGAGCTTCTCCATCACGCCAGCGATCGACCCGGAAAATCTTGCTTGGCCGACGTCCATCGCATACCGGATGGGGCAAGTGGTGGTATTCAACGAGAGAGAGGCGCGTCGCGTCGCCCGCCATTCGCCGGCGGCCGTGGTCAGCGTCGCGTTTCCCATGACAGTCGTGTGCGCGCCGCTACGCACCTCTCGGCATCGCTTCGGGATTATTGGACTGCGCTGCGTACCTCCTCGGCCGATCGCCGAGGAAGAGTCGGCGTACGTGCTGAGCATCGCTGACGAGCTGGCTGTCGAATTGGAGAACCTAGCCGACCAGGGCTTGCCCATCGAGGCGGCCTCGGTTCCGCTTTTTATCTCCAACCGTCCAGGATCGTCGGCCCGTGAGGGAGAGGGGCGCCAACACGGTCGACCGGAGGCGACTGCGGCATCGGTAACGGGTAGCAGCTACCTGTACCAACTCCAACGGCTATCCACGGAGCTCACCGCCGCGGCCCGCGTACGCGACATCCTGGCCATAGCCTATGCTCACATAGTCCGGCCCTTCGGCGGACAAACAATGACACTGTGCTTGGTGGAAGAAGAACGCCTGCACGTACTCGGCGCCGCCGGGCTGTCCAGGGAGGAAGTCCACTACGTCGAAGGGACATCACTGGGCCAGCACACTCCCGAGACGGACACCATTAATAACGTCGAAGTCAATATCTTCACGTCGATCGAAGAATTCCGGCAGAAGTATCCCCACCTCGGCATCGATCCGGAGCGCTGCGCACGCGCCTATCTCCCCCTGATTTCCAGCGGCCGCGCAGTGGGCTGCTGCTCGCTGGAATTCGACAGTCCCGGCGCCCCATTGTCTGCTGAACAAATCGCCCTCCTGATGATCATGCTAGAGCAGGTGGGCCACTCCCTCGAGCGGGCTCGGTCCTACGAGATTGACCATGCCCTCAAGCACATCTTGCAGCGCGGTCTGCTACCAAGAAGCCTTCCGCACCTGCCCGAGGCAGTCACCACCGCCCGCTACTTCCCCGCTGGCGAGCAGGCAGAAGTCGGAGGTGACTGGTACGACGTGGTGACGTTGCCGGACGGTGGCCTAGGGCTCGTCATCGGCGACGTGCAAGGACATAGCATGGAGGCCGCCGCCGTGATGGGCCAGCTGCGCAGCAGCGTCCGCGCCTACACCGCCGAGGGTCACGGGCCCGCTACTGTGCTGGAACGAAGCAACCGCTTGCTCACCGAGTTGGACACCGACCTGTACGCCACGTGTTGCTGCATGTGGCTGGACCTGGCGACGGGTACGGTGACCGCGGCCACCGCCGGACATCCGGAGCCGCTGATCACCGACGCTGGCGGACGGCCCATCCGACCGTGTTTGACGCCCGGCCCACCATTGGGCATCGATAAACGTGCCACCTACCAACAGAGCGAAGCCCAGGTTCCGCCAGGAGCGGTTGCCGCACTCTTCACGGACGGCCTGCTGGAATCTCGACGCCTGGGCACCGACGGCGCGATTCGGCGGCTCGCCCGTCTGCTGGCTGAAAACTACGGCGAGGATCTGGAGGCGCTGGCCGATCGGATGATCGGCGACCACGGCGGAGGCCAGGCACACGACGACGCCGCACTCGTCCTGGTGCGCTACGAAGGAGGGCAGTCCCACAAACACTCCCGCATCGCACGAGCGTCCGTACAGCGCCACGATCTGCAAGGGGTTTCGTCTGTCCGAGACTTCCTGCAGGATCTGCTACACCAGTGGAATGTGTTGCCCCTCTTCGACGAGCTGGCACTGACGGTCTCCGAGGTCGTCACCAACGCGCTGATCCACGCTCAAAGTGACGTAGACCTGCGCTTGCGGGCATATCCGGACCGCATACGGGTGGAGGTCCGCGACAGCGATCCATATCCTCCGGTGCCCACCGCCCTCCTCCACGACGACGCCCGCAACCAAGAGGCTGAGTCCGGGCGCGGACTGCTGATCGTTGACGCACTCACCCAGACGTGGGGAAGCTCGCCCTCAGGCCGCGGCAAGACCACCTGGTTCGAGATCGGCATCCCCAACAAGTAGCCCTCCAGTGGCTTTATTCACGAGTCGTGACCTCGGCTGTACACGGGTTTGGGAGGCACCCAGATCCACGGTCAGGTGATGTTCACGAGTTTTGAAGTCACTGGGGCACTTGCCACGGGAGCATCGAGGTGCTCCTGGTGAAAGGCCCTGGTCATGCCGCAGATGTCGAAGGTCGAGCGGTACGCCGCGATCCGGCGCGACCACCGCGGCGGCATGACGATGCGGGAGGTCGAACGCAAGTACAACGTGTCGTGGCGGACGGTCCGCAAGGCGGTGGACTCGGTCTGGCCTGAGCCACGGAAGAAGCTGCCGCCGCGGCCGACGGCGCTGGATCCGTACAAATCGGTGATCGATGCGATCCTGCGGGCAGATCTGGACGCGCCACGCAAGCAGCGGCACACGGTCACGCGGATCTTCCACCGCCTGGTCGAGGAACACGGCGCCGACGTGTCCTATCCGATGGTCCGGGTTCTCCTTCCGCCTGTCGTATTCGGGCAAGGCCGTCCACCGCGTGTTCGCCTCCTGCGGTCAGGAAGCCTTCTTCGAAGGACACTGCACGCGCTGCGGACGCTGGGCGGTGTCCCGCGGAGCAAAGTCCGCCACGACAATCTGAAGGCCGCCGTTGCCCAGGTGCTGGGGCTGAGCCGGGCGAGGGTGGAGACTGACCGATGGATCGCCTTCAGGTCGCACTTCGGGATCGAGAGCTTCTACAGCGGCAATACTGAAAGAGAGCTCATTGACTCAGCCGCCGCTCTTGCGCCGGAACGACCGCTGGCTCGCAGCCGGGCCGTTCGCCCTACGGACCTTCGACGCCTCGACGTTCGCAGCGAGGTCAGCGGCGTCCGCCTGCACACTGCGCTTGCGCGCCAGGGCCTCCCGGAACTTGCGTTTCAGGTCGTAGTGGCCGTCGCTGTCGGGCACCAGGGCGGACGTCTCGGGGTCGGTCGGCTCCGAACCTTCTTTGGATACAGACTCTGCGGTCATGGCGACCTCCTGGGTTAGGGCAGTGGGAAGCACAGCTTGTCATGCCGAGCACACCACGAGGGCGTTCATCTCGTAGGTGTATGCACCGGAGGGTTGCGGGCCGGGCTGGAGGTTTTCCGTTCCGGGGTCGGAAGTTTTCGACTATCAGGGCGACGGCTCTCAGCCGCCGCGACGCACCCGGGCCGCCTTGCGGGCTTCGGCGAGCTTGCGGGCCTCGGCAGCCTTTCGGGACTTGCCGCCGGCGCCGCGGGAGGTGTCCTTGCTGGTGCCCAGGCCGCGGAAGGGAGCGTTGGTGTTCTTGGGCCGGGGCGCGGCCGACCCGCCATCGAGCGGGGTCCCGGAGGGGGCCTTGGCCCCGGTGATCCGGCTCAGCTCCGCCTCGCCCGAGCGTACCTTGGTGATGGTCGGCTCGATGCCGGCCTCTGCCATCAGTCGGCTCATCTCGCGGCGCTGGCCCGCCAGCACCAACGTGACGACGCTGCCGGACTCACCGGCCCGGGCGGTACGGCCCGCGCGGTGCACATAGTCCTTGGGATCGGTGGGCGGGTCGACGTTGACCACGAGATCGAGGTCGTCGACGTGCAGGCCACGGGCCGCGACATTGGTCGCCACCAGGACGGTGATCTGGCCGTTCCTGAACTGCGCCAGGGCCCGTGTGCGCTGCGGCTGGGACTTGCCGCTGTGCAGGGCCGCGGCGTGCACTCCGCTGGCTCGCAGATGCCGGGTGAGCTGGTCAACCGCGTGCTTGGTGTCCAGGAACAGCAGTACGCGGCCGTCGCGGGCGGCGATCTCCGTGGTGACGGCGTACCGGTCGGGGCCGTGGACGACCAGAACATGGTGGTCCATCGTCGTGACTGCGCCCGCGGACGTGTCGACCGAGTGGACGACGGGATCGTGGAGGTAGCGGCGGACCAGGTGGTCGACGTCGCGGTCCAGAGTGGCCGAGAACAGCATCCGCTGACCGTCGGGGTATACCTGGTCGAGCGCCTCGGTCACGTGCGGCAGGAAGCCCATGTCGCACATCTGGTCGGCCTCGTCGAGGACAGTGATCCCTACCCGTCCCAGGCGGCAGGCCCTGCGCTCGATGAGGTCGTGCAGACGGCCGGGGGTGGCGACGACCACCTCGGCTCCATCGCGCAGCGCAGCGATCTGCCGGCCGATCGACATGCCGCCGACGACCGTGGCCATCCGCAGCCGCAGTGCCTTTGCGTACGGCGCAAGCGCCTCGGTGACCTGTTGGGCCAGCTCTCGGGTAGGCACCAGGATCAGAGCCAGGGGCTGTTTCGGTTCCGCGCGCCGCCCAGCCATCCGTGCGAGCAGCGGTAGGCCGAAAGCGAGCGTCTTGCCCGATCCGGTGCGCCCGCGCCCCAGGACATCGCGTCCCGCAAGGGCGTTGGGCAGCGTGGCTGCTTGGATCGGGAAGGGCTCGCGCACACCGAGTTCGCTGAGCGTTCGCAGCACCTCGGCTGGTAGTTCCAGGCTGGCGAAGGAAGCGACCGGGGGCACCGTTGGCGCAGTGGCCATGAGCGGGGCGGGATCGCTGTGCGAGGTGCCGGGGAGGTCAGGGTGATTCATGAAGAGCCTTCCGCATGCGAACGTACCGAGGAAGGCCCGGTAGGAATGAGCAGTCGACGAACAAGAGGAACCGGACAGGCAGGATCGCCAACCGTCACGAGCACGCAAAAGCATGAGGCTAACACGAAGTGACAGCCCCTGAAGGCTGTCAATATTCCGATCAGGCTGCTGAGCTGGGTGTTTCCTGCGGATGGTAAGGCAGCCGGGGTGGCATGGTGTGGTACTCGTTGAGCAGTCCACCGAGTACCTGGCGGCGCCTGATTGTGCCAGCAGGTAGGCGGATGATGTTCGGGTCGTCGTCTGGGGCTCGCAGGTCCAGGCTGCGGTGGGGCCGTCCCGCGTTGTAGTGCTCGGCATACGTGGTGAGGACGGTGCGCAAATGTCGTTCGCCGGTGCTGAGGAGGCGGTCGGTGCACTCGGTGCCGACTGTGCGTATCCATCGTTCGGCGAACGCGTTGGACCGTGGGCTCTGCGGCGGTGTTGGGATGACGGCCGTGCCGTTGCCGGCGAAGACGGCGTCGAATGCGGCGGTGAACTTGCTGTCCCGGTCACGGATGAGGAATCGGAAGCGCCCGGCCCCGTCGCCGAGGTCCATGAGCAGGTTGCGGGCGAGTTGGGTGACCCAGGCGCCGGTCGGGCGTGCGCTGACGCCCAGGACATGAACGCGCCGGGTGGTGATCTCCATGACGAAGAAGACGCAGAGTCGTTCGAGGAGACGGTCTCCACGTGCATGAAATCGCAGGCGAGCAGCGTGTGGGCCTGTGAGCGCAGGAATGAGCGCCAGGTCCGCTGGGAGGCGCTGCGGCGCGGGCGGTAGACCGGAACGGCGCAGGACGCGCCGGATCGTGGCAGCGGCGACCCGATGCCCGAGCCGTCGGAGCACGCCTTGGACTCTGACGTACCCCCAGGTCGGGTTCTCCCGCGCCAAGCGCTGGATGAGCGCGACCGTCTCTTCCGGCAACGGTGGCCGACGGGGGCCGACCGCCGTCTGGCGCCACTTCCAGCGCACCAGACGCCGGTGCCAGGTCAGCAGCGTGCCCGGGGTGACCAGCCGATAGCGGCGCAAGGCGGATGGCAGGTGCCGCGCGAGAGCGGAGAGCACGGCGCGATCAGCCCACGAAAACCGCGGCCGCTCGACCTGCCGGCGAAGCACAGCGACCTCATGACGAAGCACGAGGATCTCAGCATGGTTCACGGCGGTCGACCGGCCCAGCAAGAGGAAGCAGCCCAGTAGTCGAGAGAAGCTCAGGTAGAGCAGTCGCAGACCCACAATCATTGATCACGCCCACACGTAGACGACCGCAAAGCCGCAGGTCAACCACCGTACGGCAATAAAGACACCCTTCAGGCATCCTCCACGAGTACCGACATGCAGCGTGACCTGCACGGATGAAGTTTCCGGCAAGGGCAGACGGTGACGGCCGCGATGCGGTGGCAGGGAAACAGCAGCAGCGCCAGGCCGACGTATCCGCCCCCCAAGCCTCACCAACCGGGTCGCACCGCCGGAACTGGCCCTCGCCATCATTGCCCCTCACCTGCCCGGAGGGAGAGAAGCCGCCATGCGCCGCCGCCTCTATCCCTCCGACACCACCAACGCCGAATGGGCCCTGATCGAACCGCTGCTGCCCACCCCGGCCTGCGAGACCCACCGCGGCGGCCGGCCGGAGAAACACCTTCGCCGCGAGATCGTCAACGCGATCCGCTACGTCGTCGATACCGGATGCAAATGCCGGGCACTGCTCGCGGATTTCCCGCCCCTTGCCCGGAGCGGGGTGATGCTTCGCAGTCGGCTGTTGAGGGGGTCGGAGTTCGCGGCGGCGTAGCTGTACCCCAGGGACATGTGGAGCCGGCCGCCGTCGTGCAGTGGCGCGCCGTCTCCGCGGGCGGCGCGGATAGCGGTGCGGACGCGTTGTTGGAGCGCGACGGCTTGGGTGTCGGGCCACACGTCGAGAACGGCGCCCGCCAAAGACGTCGTCGACATCCGCGTCGCGTTCTCGCGGCGGCCGCGCCAGGCCCGTCAGCCGGTCGGTGCGGGGCCCGCCGGTACTGAGCCGGTGGGCGGCGTGGCCGCGCTCGTGCTGGCGCGGACCTCGAGATGGTGGGGCACGGCGATGTCGAGTGGTGGTACGGCCGCGGCGGGGCTGTAGATGCGGTCCGCCAGGCATTGCAGGGCGCGTTCGGCGATCTGCTTCTTGTCGGGCACCACGGTGGTCAGGGGCGGATGGGCGTAGCGGGCGTCCTCGATGCCGTCGAAGCCCACTACGGCGAGGTCGTCCGGGACGCGCAGCCCGTGTTCGTGCGCCATGTGCAGCGCTCCGAGGGCGAGTTCGTCGCTGAAGGCGAAGACGGCGTCCGGCCGTGCGCCGGATTCCAGCAACGCGGCCATCGCCCGGGCCCCGTCCTCGCGGTGCAGTGCCCGTACCGGCTGTTGCAGTGCCTCGTCGGGCGGGAGCCCGGCGCGTCGCAGCGCACGGTGGTACCCCTCCAGCCGCTGGCGGGCCGTGTCGTTGTGGAGGTGGGGCTGGAGGCCGATCGCGGCGATGCGGCGGCGTCCGGTCTCCAGGAGATGGGTCGTCGCCTCGTCGGCGGCGAGGACGTTGTCGACGGCGACGCGGTCCGCCACTCCCGGTGCCCGCTGCTCCCCCAGGAGGACCACGGGGATGTCGCGGGCGCGGGCCGTCAGCTCCTGCGGGCGCAGGGACCACGGGCTGATGATGAGCCCGTCGACCATGCGTCCCCCGGTGCCTTCCAGCAGTCGGCGTTCCGCCTCGGGGCTGCCGAAGGTCTGGTCGATGACGACCGTCCACGAGCGGTGCTGGGCCGCCTCGACGATCAGGCTGGCGAGTTCTCCGAAGTACGGCGAGTACAGCTCGGGGATGGCGAGCCCGATGAGCCCGGTGCGGCCGGCGCGCAGGTTGCGGGCGGCCAGGTTAGGGCGGTAGCCCAGCTCGTCCAGTGCGGCCTGGACCCGCGCCCGCGTCTCCTCGGCCACGGAGGCGGAGCCGCTGACCACGTTGGAAACGGTGCGTATGGACACCCCGGCCAGGGTTGCCACGTCCTTCAGGCGACTGCTCACAGTGGCCATCTTGGCACGCCTCGCAGCGATGGGCCAAGAACGTCAATACGGTGACCGGATGGCTATTGCAACGTTGCATGCAACGTTGCAATATGTGGGGATCGCCGCAGCGCAAGGAGGCGCACATGACCATGCGGGCATATCCCGGCATCAGCCCGGATCACCTGGACGTCGACGTGTCGGCCGACGTGGAGGCTCTGTACACCGACGGCATCACCGCCCGGAAGGGTGCTTTCACCCCCGAGTGGGCGGACCGGCTTCGCGAGGACATCGACGAGGCGTTCGCCGAGGCGCTGACGCGCCCCGACGGCGCCGTGGGCCGCGGCCCCAACCGCTACTACGTCGAGATCCACCCCGAGCAGCTCCGGGGGTTCGCGGAACTGGTCGACCACCCCTGGGTACGGTCGCTGTGCACGGCGGTGCTCGGCCCGGACTACCGCATCGTGGAACTCGGCTTTGACGTTCCCCTGGAGGGCGCGGCCAACCAGCCGTGGCACCGTGACTTCCCCATCCCCGAGGAAACCCGGCGTGAGCGCCGCCTGACCTCGCTCGCGTTCAATGTGACCGGCGTGGACACCGAGGAGGACATGGGCCCCTTCGAGATCGCGCCGGGCACCCAGTGGGACGACAGCCCGGAGTTCGAGCACGGCATGTTCCCGCCGAAGTCGCACTACGGTCGCTACGAGGAGCGCGCCGTGCGCAAGTACCCTCAGCGTGGGGACCTCTCCTGCCGCACCGCGCTGACCATCCACCGCGGGACGAGGAACGAGTCCGCGAAGTCCCGGCCGGTGCTGGTCCTGGGCGTCGACGGCCCGGAGGCGGACAACGGTGACCGGCACGACACGGCGGTCACCCGGGCCTTCTGGGACTCGCTGCCGGAGCGCGTGCGCGAGCACCTCGACTGCCCGGTGGTGGACGCGCTGGTCCCGGTCACGCAGAAGCACACCATCGAGGGTCTGGTCATGGGCGATGTCTGAGGACACCGCGGTCGCGGTCGCCGCCGAGCGTGCTCCCGTCCGCCAGCCGGCCCAGGTCTACGCGGTCGCGGCCGTCTCCGCCCTGGGCGGCCTGCTCTTCGGGTACGACACGGGCATCATCTCCGGCGCCCTCCTCTATCTCCGGGAGGACCTCCAGCTGTCCTCCCGGGAACAGGAGATCGTCGTCGGAGTCATCCTCGTGGGGGCGATGATCGGGGCGCTGGTGTCCGGATCGCTCGCCGGCCGGCACGGCAGGCGCCGGGTGGTCCTGTGGGTGGCGGTGGTCTTCGCCGCGGGAGCACTCGGTGCGGCAGTCGCGCCCGACACCGCCACCCTGGTCGCGGCACGCCTCGTCCTGGGCCTGGCCGTGGGCGGGGCCTCCAACATGGTGCCCGTCTACATCGCCGAGGTCGCGCCGCCCGCCATCCGCGGCCGGCTGATGGTGCTGTTCCAACTGATGGTCGCCATCGGGCAGTTGATCGCGTACCTGTGCGGCTGGCTCCTGGCGGGCAGCGGCGGGTGGCGGGTGATGTTCGGTCTGGCCGTCGTTCCGGCCGCCGTACTGCTGATCGGCATGACGAAACTGCCGGAGAGCCCCCGCTGGCTTGTCGAGCAGGGGCACACCGCGGCGGCCCAATCGGTGCTGCGGCGGCTTCGCCCCGCGGGTGCCGACATCGACGACGAGATCGCGGGCATCGGCGAGGTCGTGAAGTCGACCCCGCGGCAGGACAGCCGCGCGCTGTGGCAGCCCTGGCTGCGTCCGGCGCTGGTCGTCGCGCTCGGCGTGGCCGCGTTCTCCCAGCTGACCGGGATCAACGCGATCGTCTACTACGCCCCGACGATCCTCGCCGACGCCGGCTTCGGGAAATCGGTCGCGCTCATCACGGGCATCGGCATCGGGGCGATGCTCGTCGTGGCGGGCATCACCGGTGCCATCGCGGTGGACGCCATCGGCCGCCGCCGGACCATGCTGTGGTTCATACCGCTCTCGGGTCTGGCCATGGCCGTACTCGGAGGCGCCTTCCTCATGGAGGGATCAGCCGCGCAGCACTGGGTTGTGATCATCGCGCTGTTCGCCTACATCCTGTTCAACGGCATCGGCATGCAGTCCGTCGTGTGGCTGATCGCGCCGGAGATCCTCCCGCTCCGTGTGCGTGGACCGGCGACCAGCCTCGCGACCCTGACGGTCTGGGGTTTCGATCTTCTGATCGCCGTGACGGCGCTCAGCGCGATCAACGCGGTGGGAAGGTCGGGGACGTTCTTCGGCTATGCGGCGCTCAACGTCCTGTGCGTCGTCTTCGTGCTGTGGAAGGTGCCCGAGACACGCAACAGGCGGCTGGAGGACATCGAGCGGGCGCTGCACGCGCCCGGGTCACTGCGCCGGAACCTCTCCACCTCCCGCTGACGAGCCGAGCCCCCGGCCCTGCGTCAGGCCGCGCGGCCCAGTGCCGCCCGCTCCAAGCGCTCCACCGACGTCACCGTGTGCATGCACGCGGTCAGCGCACGGCTGCGGGCGTGGGAGATGCCGCCGGGTACCGTCGGGTCGGTGAGCTGGGCGAGACGGCCGTCGGTCGCGACGCGGTCGAAGGCCGCGCGCAGGTCACCGGTTCGCGGCGGAGCGTCCAGGGCGAGGGCCTCGGCGAGCCGGTCGAGGTGGTCGCGGACCTCGGCGGCGAACAGCGCCGTCTCCGGCGCCGCGTCCGACGGGGTGCGTGGCAGGTTGCCGTGTACGAGGGCGGCGGCGCGGCCCACCTCGAAGACAGCGGCCCGGATGGCTCCCAGCTGCGGTACTCGTTGAGCAGTCCGCCAAGTACCTGGCGACGCCTGACCGCGGCGGCGGGCAGGGGGATGATGTTCGGGGCGTCGTCTGGAGCACGCAGGTCCAGGCTGCGGTGGGCCCGTCCCGAGTTGTAGTGCTCGGCGTACTGGGTGAGGACAGTACGCAGGTGCCGTTCGCCGGTGATGAGGAGTTGGTCGGTGCACTCGGTGCGGACTGTGCGTATCCATCGTTCGGCAAAGGCGTTGGACCGGGGGCATTGCGGCGGCGTCGGGATGACGGCTGTGCCGTTGCCGGCGAAGACGGCGTCGAACGCGGCGGTGAACTTGCTGTCCCGGTTCCTCGTACGGGAGCAGTTCGAGCCCGTCTCTGAACAGCCGGGCCTGTTCCGGCTCACCGACCCCGACGACGCGACCGCGTTCAAGACCCGCAACGTGCTATACCACTACGGACCGGAGAGGCTGGTCATCGGCAATTTCTGCGCGCTGGGCACGGGGGTGCGGTTCATCATGAACGGCACCAACCACCGCATGGACGGCCCCTCGACCTTTCCCTTCCTCACCGTGGGCGGCTCCTGGGTCGACCACTTCGATCTGCTGACCCGCCTGCCCAACCGCGGGGACACCGTCGTCGGCAACGACGTCTGGTTCGACCACAGCACGACCGTCATGCCCGGCGTACACATCGGACACGGCGCGATCATCGCCAGCGCCTCCGTGGTCACCAAGGACGTCCCCGACTACGGCATCGTCGGCGGCAACCCGGCCCGTCTCATCCGCACCCGCTACAGTGACCCAGGCATCGCCCGGCTCCTCGTGCCGGCCCGGTGGGACTGGCCCCCGGAGCACATCAGCGAGCACGTACGGACCCTTATGTCCGGCAGTGTCGACCAACTGCGGGACACGGCACCCTCCCTCCAGCACCCCTGATCCACTTGCGCCCGCGCGCTTCGCCATCACCCTTCGGAAGAGAGCCGCCACCATGCCCGCCGCCACCGATCGAACCCCCTTCACCGACTGGCTCAAAGGCCATGCCACCCCGCTCAGCCACCTCGACCCGGCAGCTCCCCTGGACGACCTGGAACCGCTGCGCGACATTCTCGACGGTGCCCGCGTGGTCGCCCTCGGCGAACACTCCCACTTCATCAACGAGTTCGCCGCGCTGCGCCAGCGCATCCTGCGGTTCCTCGTCGAAAGCTGCGGCTTCACCGTCCTGGCTTTCGAGTACGGCTTCTGCGAAGCCATACCCCTTGATGCCTGGACCCGCGGCACGGGAGCGGACCATGACCTCTCCGCGCTCCTGGCAACCGCGGTCCCCATCGGACTCCAGGAGCCGGCGCGCTACATCCGCCGGCACAACCGCACCGCCGCGGAACCGGTCCGCTTCGCAGGAATTGATATCCCGGCGGCCGGCGGGTCGCTGCTCCCCGCCCTGGCCCCGGTCGCCGACTACCTCCGCCACATCGACCCGGAAACCCTGCCGACGGTCCAGAGCGCGACCACGATCGCCGCGTCCTTCGCCGGTGACTCGGCAGCCGTGGCCGCACCCGCATGGGCGCGTCTGACCACCGCCGACCAGGACACCCTCAGCGCGCTCCTGGCGAGGCTGCTCATCCGATTCCGTTCCCTGAAACCGCTGTACCTCTCCCGCGGAGACCAAGACAGCTACGACACCGCCCTGCGATGCCTGGAGGCCGCCTGCCACGGCGACTACACCTTCCGCGCCATGGCCGCCCTCTTCGCCGGAGACGGCCTCACAGCCGACACATCCGCCCGCGACCTCTACATGGCGGAGTCACTTCTGTGGCACCTGAAGCGGCTCGAACCCACGGCCCGCGTCGTACTGATGGCGCACAACGCCCACATCCAGAAGACGCCGATCTCCTTCGACGGCCACCTCACCGGGCTCCCCATGGGGCAGCACCTGCACCACGCCCTCGGTGACTCGTACTTCGCAATCGGTCTGACCAGCGTCACCGGCCACACCGCCGACATGCGTCGTGACGAGGCCGCTCCCTTCGGATTCACCGTCCACGACACCCCGCTGGAGCCACCCGCACCGGGAAGCATCGAAGCGGCCTTCGCCGAGACCGGCCTCGGACTCGCCGTCGCCGGTCTCCGTCAGGCGCGGGCCGAGAACCCTAGCGCCCCTGACCGCATCCGTATGCAGGGGATCTACCAGCACACCCCGGTCATCGACGCGTTCGACGGCATCCTCTGTACACCCGCCTCCACCACCACCGACCTGGAGAAGCCATGACCAGCAGGTTCACCGAATTGGTCATCGATTGCCACGATCCGCAGCGGCTCGCGGCCTTCTGGTGCGCAGTCCTGGACTTCACCGTGCTCGACCGGAGCGAGGGCAAAGTCGAGATCGGCTCCTGGGAGCCGACCGTCGAAGCTGTCCGAGCCGGCCAGATGACGCCAACGTTGGTGTTCGTCCAGGTACCCGAGGGTAAAGTCGTGAAGAACCGGCTCCACCTCGACGTGAGTCCCATCGACGCCAGCACCGACGACGAAGTCGCCAGATTGCTCAGCCTCGGCGCCGCCACAGTGGACGCGGGCCAGGACCCCGCCCGCAACTGGACGGTCATGGCCGATCCCGAGGGCAACGAATTCGACGTCCTGCGCACCCTGGCACCCACCACCCACGCCACCCCCACTGCATAGCCAGGATTCGGCGCAGGACCGGACCGCTCCAGGACCAGCCCCGGGCGACCTCGGCGCCGCGCGATAGGGGTCTCGGACGCGCCGCTTCGCCGACGGGCGCCGCGACGAACTGGGTCGAGTCGTTCAACCGGTTCTCCCCATAGGCCGGCTTCGGCAACCAGGGTGTCCTCGCCGACTCCTGCCCTTGCCGGAAACCTCATCCGTCCTGGTGGGAGCCGGTGCATCGCGCTTCCCGAAATCTAACGGCGGTCGCTTGAGTTGGCGCCCTCGCGCAGCTGCCGTCAGCGCGCCATGATGATCGATCGTGCTGCTCCGACTGGCTTACCTGGGTGTGACGAACGCGTTCGCGATGCTTCGCCAGCTGCAGATGACCGACCGGGACAAGGACGCGGAGATACTCGCCCTGCGCCACCAGATCACCGTGCTGGAACGCCAACTCGGCAAAGACAAGATCCGGTTCACGCCGAGCGATCGAGCGTACCTGGCGGCACTGTTGCACCGGCTGCCACTGCACGTGCGACAGTTACGGCTACTCGTCCGCCCCTACACGGTGCTGCGTTGGCACCGCAACCTCGTCGCACGCCGCCATGCCTCCTCCCGCCGGCCCAAACGCCCGGGACGGCCACACACCGTGCGCTCCATCCGCACCCTGGTGCTGCGCCTGGCGAAGGAGAACCCGAGCTGGGGGTACAGGCGCCTGCACGGCGAGCTGCTCGTGCTGGGGGTGAAAGTGGGCGCGTCCACCGTCTGGGAAATCCTGAAGGAGGCCGGCATCGACCCAGCACCCGAGCGGAACTCCAGTACCTGGGCCACCTTCCTTCGCACTCAGGCTGATGCCCTGCTGGCCTGCGACTTCATGGAAACAGTCACCCTGTCGGGGATGCGGATGTACGTGCTCGTCGTGATCGAACACGGCAGTCGCCGGATCCGCGTCCTGGGCGCCACCACGCATCCCACCGCCTCCTGGGTAGCGCAAGCGGCGAAGAACCTCGTCATGCACCTCGAAGACCTCAGCTGCCGGGCACGGTTCATGATCCGGGACAGAGACGGGAAGTTCCCCGAACTGTTCGATGCCGTCCTCAACGACGCGGGAATCGACGTCGTGCTCAGCGGCGTCCAGATGCCAAGGATGAACTCGATCACGGAAAGGTGGATACAGACCTGTCGCCGCGAACTCCTGGACCGGACCTTGATCTGGAACCAGCGACACCTCCTCCACACCTCACGCGAGTTCGAGCACTTCTACAACGGACACCGACCACACCAGGGCATCGCGAACGGCAGACCGCTGCACCCATTGCCCCCGCCCATCCACGATCCAGACACGTTAGCCCACCTCGACATACACCGACACGATCGCCTCGGCGGCATCCTCCACGAATACCAACACGCGGCGTGACCTGCACGGACGAGGTTTCCGGCAAGGGCAAGTCTCCCCTGCCCCTGTCGCATGGGGAGCACGACACCGTGCTCTCACCCCGAAAGGTGCTCGAGAGCCGACAAGGGGCCCTTATGCCTCTCGATGCGAAGAGCACCCGAATCGATGGGGTGACGTCGGGGGCCTGTGGTTGCCGACGGCGCGTGGGGGCGCGGTATGGCGCTGTAGGTCTACCGGATCGGGTGACGGGCAAATCGGGCACCGTTAACACGTCTGCGAGTTGGGAGCACGAGGGCTCCCAGAGGGCTCCCCGCTGCTCCCTGCCCGGAAACAGTTAAGGCCGCTTCCGCTACCTGCGGAAACGGCCTCCGACCTGCGAAAACGCTGGTCGGGACGACAGGATTTGAACCTGCGCCCCCTTGACCCCCACCCCAGCGACCACTCTCCGCGACGACCCGTACCGCACCGTAGCGCTCGGCTCGAGGTCGTACACCGCCGTACAGGGCAGGAGAACGCCGCTACCAGCAACCGGCTCCCGAGCGCACCAATCCTGCTACGCAACGCTCCACGCCGACGGCACGACCATTCACCAGCTCGGCGCCGCCATCGCCCGCACCCCTTCACCCCGAACACCGAGCCTGCGGAACTCGGACCCCAGGACCCCGACCGCCCCCACTTCGATATCACCAGCCCCGAAACAGACCCGTCCAGACCCCTCGGCGATACCCGCACGACCATCGACCTCAAAACGACACCATTTCAGTGCCTCATACTGCTATCATTTCGGGTGTCACTGCGCCCGGCAGGAGGAACTTGATGTCGCGCACCATGATCGATCTCGACGATGAGATGGTAGAGCACGCCATGCGCCTGTACGGCGTCAAAACGAAGGCCAAGGCCGTGCGCATGGCCATGGAGGAGGCCGTCAAGCGTCGACTGCGGCAGGAGGGCATCGACGCGATCAAGTCCGGTGACCTGGACCTGACCTACGACAGCCGGACAGAGCCCGACAGCAGGAACGTGGCGTGAGTGAGCGCTTCCTGATCGACAACTCCGCCCTCCAGCGATGGCGCAGGCCGAAGGTGGCGGAGGTCCTCGACCCGCTCCACGAGGATGGCGTACTGGCTGTGTGCGGACCGGTCGAGATGGAAGTGATGTACTCCGCGCGCAACGAGAACGACGCGAAGCGCCTGCACTGGTTCCTGGCCGGCTTCGACTACCTGCCGATGACCGACGAGGTGTGGGACCGTGCCAAAGACGTCCAGCGACAGGCCATCGCCAAGGGCGACCACCGCGCGCTGTCCATGCCGGACCTGCTGATCGCCGCAGCGGCCGAACGGCATGTGGTGACGGTGCTGCACTACGACCAGGACTACGACATGATTGCCGCGATAACAGGCCAGCCCATGAAGTGGGTCGTGGAGGCGGGCACAGCGGACCACTGACTTGTCGGGTGGCGCGGAAGCTCCTGTCGATCCCGGCTGTGCTTCTGCGCCGACAGACCGCCAAGGGCACGGAGTTACGACCAGCACCGCGGCCCACTCAAGGCCCCCACTCCCCCACTTCTGTTGACGAAGAAGACGTGGAGACGTCTGAGGAAGACAGTCTCCGCGTGCATGAAGTCACAGGCGAGCAGCGTGTGGGCCTGGGCGCGGAGGAAAGTACGCCAGGTCTGCCACCGGAGCGGCGGTGGTGTCGATGGCCAATTCATCGAGGGTGAAGCCGCCGGGGACAACGAGTCTGGCCCCACCGCCCACGCGGCGGGCCCAGAACCCCAAGTTCTCCATGAGCCTTACAGGCACCATCAGACTCTCTCGCGCCCGAGCTTCGCGTAGATCTCGGGACGCTTCGTGCGCAGGTAGAGGGCGTAGAGCACTGCTCTTGCCGAAAACCTCATCCGCCCTGGTGGGAGGAGGTGCGCGCCGTGTACGGGAGGTCGACCGGAGAAGTCGCCTGAACGGGCGCTCTCGCGAGGCTGGTGCTCGCCGCGGCAAGATGATCGACCGTGCTGCTGCGACTGGCCTACCTGGGAGTGACCAACGCGTTCGCGTTGCTGCGTCTGTTGCCGATGAGCGACCGAAGCAAGGATGCGGAGATCCTGGCCCTCCGCCATCAGATCACCGTGCTCGAACGCCAACTCGGAGGCACCCGAGTACGGTTCACCCCGGGCGACCGGGCGTTCCTGGCGGCGCCGCTGCACCGGCTGCCGTTGCCGGCTCTGCGGCGTGTGCGGCTGCTCGTGCGTCCTGACACCGTGCTGCGCTGGCACCGCGACCTCGCCAGGCTCCGGGATGCCGCCCTATCGCGGCCCAAGCGACCCGGTCGCCCGCGTGCCGTGCGCTCCATCCGCATGCTGGTGCTGCGTCTGTCGAGAGAGAATCCAAGCTGGGGCCACAGGCGCCTTCACGGCGAGCTGCTCGGGCTGGGACTGAAGGTGGCCGCCTCGACCGTCTGGAAGATCCTGAAGGATGCCGGCGTCGATCCGGCGCCCGACCGGATCTCCAGCACGTGGGCCGGCTTCCTGCGTTCCCAAGCCGACGCCCTCCTGGCCTGTGACTTCTTTGAGGCGGTCACCTTGTCCGGCGCGCGGTGTACGTACTCACGGGTGACCGGGCACAATTCATAATCCGGGACAGGGCCGGGAAGTTCCCCGCCTTGTTCGACGCCGTCCTCAAGGACACGGGGATCGAGGTCGTCCTCACCGGAATCCAGATGCCGAGAATGAACTCAATCATGGAAAGGTGGGTGCAGACCTGCAGACACCAACTCCTGGACCAGACCCTGATCAAGGCGCCATGCGGCCAGTTCGTCCACGGCGTCCAAGGCCAGCCGCCACTTCTCCCGGTGCCCGACGTCCTCCGGGACACCGGTCCGCCGGCGCCGGACGGCGTCCTCCGCCCACTCCCGGGGCAGGAACAGCCGCCAGTTCAGCGGGCACGAGGCCGTGTCGGACACCGCGTGCACGCTGATAGCGACCTGGCAGTTCGCCTGCTTGCCCAGCGCACCGCAGTACTGATGCCCGACACCGACCGACATCCATCCGTCCTTGGGGAAGGACACATCGTCCACTGCCCAGGCATCCGGAACGATCCGCGGCACCATCCGCTCCGCGATCCGCCGCCGCACCGGTACCGGATCCCACGGCGACTGGTTCACGAACTGCTGCAGGTTCTGCTCATTGCCGTCCGGCAGCCGAGCGGCCATGGCCTGGACCGACTTGCGGCGGCCGTCCAGCATCAGCCCCCGCAGATAGCAGTCGCTCTTGGCCCGCTGGTCCTTGCGCGGCATCGAGGCGAACACATCCGCCACGAATAACGCCAACGCCGCCCGAACACGGTTCACTTCATGTGCATCCACACGCCCACCATGCCGCTGAACACAACCGACACAAAGACCTAACGGAGTCCTACTAGTACCTACCTTAAGTGAGCGGCTGATAACGTGCCGTTGCATGGGCAGCGATCAGGTCGGCTACGGCGCTTAGACATGAAAATCCCAGTTCAGACGACATGCCCTTCGGGTCGCCAAGCACTCCGTTGGGAGCGACTGCTCTCACGCCGTCCGTGAATACGCGAGCCAGCAGTTCATCGTTCATCGACCCGGTGAAGCCCGCAGCAGCTCGATCGTTTCGCACCACCTCGGGCCGCACAGCCAGCATGATCGAAGTTTCCGCGACGTCGGCATGGCCTCCGACGTGGTCGGCGAGGCCGGCGACCTGCTGGGCTGCGGAGCGCCACGCTTGGAGGACTGCTGTCGAGTCTGAGTAGGCGATGACATCTAGGTCGCAGGAAAGCCGCTCGTCAAGCCTCGATTCGATGTCTTTGAGCAGCGGGTAGTTGCCGATGTGCGCCGAGAAGATCACAACGCGACGGAACCCGTGCACAGCAAGACTCTCGCAGCAGTCTGCGCAGATCGCCTCGAGCGTACCGGCCTGCAGGGACAGTGTCCCGGCGAACCCCAGGTGGTGCGCAGAACAACCGATCCGCACCGTCGGAAGCACAAGCGCGTCACCAAGCCGCTCGGCGACAAGGACACCCAGCCGGTCAGCATGATCGCTGTCGACGGACAGCGGTAGATGCGCGCCATGCTGCTCCGTCGCACCCAGCGGCAAGATCGCCGTACGCATACCCCTCGCCATGGCTTCCGCGATATCAGGCGAGGTCAAATGCTCAATCCGCAACTCACTCATGGTGGGGTCTCCTCTTCCTGTGCACACCTGGCCAACCCCACGAAGTTACCAATGCCTAACAGATTTTGGGCCTTGACCTGGGCTGAGCTACGACCTACGTTATCGGCCAATAACCTTTGACGGAAGGGTCGGTATGGACTTCATCCTCATGTCTGAGGGGGACACCCCGGTCGGGCTTACGCATGAGCACCGCTACCGGGAGCTGGTGGAGGAGGTTCTGCTTGCGGAGCGGGTTGGCTTCGATGCCTTCGGTAGTTCCGAGCAGCATGTTGCTCTGGGTACGGCTTCGGTCTCCGCTCCGGAGGTGCTTTACCCGTACCTGATGGCTCTGACGAGCCGGATCCGCTTCATCCACCTCGTGACGCTGCTGCCGACGCGGATGAACCATGCGCTGCGCGTCGCGGAGCGTGTGGCGACCGAGGACATCCTGTCCAACGGCCGTGTCGAGCTTGGTACCGGGCGCGGCAACACCACACTCGCCCTGCGCGCGTTTGAGGTGGACCCTTCCGAGAACAAGGCTCAGTGGCGTGAGGGCATCGAGCTGATCCGGAGCGCGTTCCTCAACGACGTGTTCTCGTACGTGGGAGAGCACTACAAGGTTCCGCCGCGCAGCCTGGTCCCCAAGCCCCTGCAGGGTCCCTACCCGCCCATTTCGGCTGCCGCCGGCAGCCCGAGCTCGGTCGAGACGGCCGCCTCGATGGGTATCGGCGCCATCATGGGCGGCCTCTACCTCGGGTTCGACCTCGTCGAGAACATGGTCAAGCTCTACGACGACACTCTCGCCGCCACCAACCACCCCTACCCGATCACGCCGCGCAAGATGGTCGCGGTCGCCGGTGGTATGCACTGCGCCGAGACCACCGCCCAGGCCCGCCTCGAGGCGAAGCCCCTGTTCGAGATGGCCAAGCTGTCCACCGACGCATATGAGCGCCTGTCGAAGCTGTCGAAGGACTACGCCTACATGGGCGCTGTCAAGGACATCGACTTCAACGACGAAGAGTACATGTTCGAACGCTCCCAGGGCTTCATGGTCGGCGACCCCGACCACTGCATCGAACACATACAGCGATACGCCGACATGGGCGTCGACGCACTCGTCCTACGCGTCGACAGCCTGCCCCACGACCAGCTGATGCGCTCGATCGAACTCTTCGGCAAATACGTCATCCCCCACTTCAAAAACCCCCGCAACGTCGTCCGCCCCGCCGACGACGTACTCGCCGACATCCGAGCCGCACGCCCCGCCCACCAAGAAGCACTCCGCCAGGTTCAATCGCCCAGAACGGTACAACGCCTTCACCCTGCCGATGTTCGAAGAGATGAACCGGATCTGGGCTGACGTCGAACGCGATGACCAGACCTGCGTCGTAGTTGTGACCGGGGCAGGCAAGGCCTTCTGTACTGGTATGGACGTTGCCCAGCCCGATCCCACGCACGAAGACGCGCTTGCGATCATGGAGACCGAACGCAAGCGAACTTCAACGATCCTGCGGATCGAGAAGCCGATCATTTCTGCGATCAATGGGCCCGCGGTCGGTTACGGGCTGTCGACGGCGCTTCTCGCCGACATCAGCATCGCCGCGGACGACGCGGTGCTGATCGAAGGGCACACCAAGGTCGGCGTGACCGCTGGCGACCACGCCGCACTTATCTGGCCGCTGCTCGTCGGCATGGCTAAGACCAAGTACTACGTCCTTACCTCCGAGAAGCTGAGTGGCGCCGAAGCCGAGCGGATTGGTCTCGTCAGTCTGTCCGTTCCGCGTGAGCAGGTACTGCCCCGTGCCCTCGAGGTCGCGTCCCAGCTGGCACGTGGGTCCCAGCAGGCGCTCCGATTCACCAAGCGCGCTCTCAACACCTGGCTCACCAATGCGGCGCCTCAGCACGAGCTGTCTACAGCGCTCGAGATTCTCGACTTCGCTAGCGCCGACTACGCCGAAGCGCGCCAGGCTTTCCGGGAGAAGCGCCCTGTGGACTTCCCTTCTGCGCGCAACGCCGGCGCACCCGCGAAGTAACCGGAGACGAGCATGACCGCAGGTTCGCACAACACAGCACTAAGCCTCGTCCACGCATCAGACGAAGTGGACGGGGTGGTTGTACTCACCCTTAGCCACCCGCCTGCCAACACGCTCAGTAACGCTCTCGTCAGCGAGCTGACAGCGAAGCTGGTCACGCTCGCTACCGGCCCTAACGCTCCCGCAGTGGTCCTGACGGGAGCTGGCGAGCGCTTCTTCTGCGCAGGTGGTGACATGAAGGAAGCCGTCGACTTCGACGCCAATGTCATGGTCGAGCGGATGGCAGGCTTTCACGCGCTGCTTTGCGCACTGGAGAACTATCCCCGGCCGCTGGTGTGTGCGGTCAACGGGTGGTGCGTCGGCGGCGGGATCGAGATGGCCCTGTTCACCGACGTGGTCTACGCGGCGGTGGGAGCGCGTTTCGTCTTCCCTGAGATCAAACATGGGATGCTGCCAGCTGTGAAGGGCATCTCGCGAGTGCGTTCGGTCGCGGGTGACCGTGCAGCTCGGCGTCTCTTACTGGGCGGAGAGCCCGTCGACGCAGCGACTGCGGAGGCAATCGGGATTGTCGACCAGGTCGTCGAGCAGAATGAACTACTTGCGACCGCGGTGGCGGATGCGCGCTCAGCAGCGGCGAAGCCGCCTGCCGTATTCGCAGCACTGAAGCGGGCCCTGCACTCGGATACGACCGGCTGGCCAGACGAAGAGCAGCTTCGCGTCACACTGGCTGATGCGCGCACGGTCTTCAACGACCCTGCCGCCCGAGCTGCCCACGAGGGGTACAATGGTTGATCAATTTCAGGAACTGGACCCTGCCGCTTTCCGTTCGGCATTGGCTCAATTCCCTTCAGGTGTGACGATCGTGACGACGCGAAGCGAGGCAGGCACACTGCACGGATTCACCGCGAGTTCCTTCGCCGCGTTGTCTCTCGATCCCCCGCTCATCTTGGTATGTCTGGACCGAGGAGCGGACTGCTTTCCCGTCTTCATGGCAGCTAAGCATTTCGTCGTGAACATTGTGACGGACGCCCATGCCGACTTGGCGCTGAAGTTTGCCACCAAGGGTGAGAACAAGTTCGCGGACGGCAATTTCGAACTCGATGAGGCAGGCAATCCGCTGTTGCCGGATGCGGCAGCAGTCATCAGCTGCGAGCTGGAGCAGGCCGTGCCCGGCGGAGATCACGTAATCCTCATCGGTCGCCTACGCGATGCACGGACAGGTGCCGGCAAGCCGGTGACGTGGTACCGGGGTGGCTTCCTTCCCCTTGGGGAGCGAGCTGCATGAGTCTCATTGAGCACGGGCTTGCCTGCTCTGGAAGAGAGGCCGTCTCATGGATCTGATCAATTTCCAGCCGACCCGGACGCTACCGGGACTGCTCCTCGATCGCGCGCGCAAGGATCCCGATGCCGTTGCGCTGCGCTACTGGCGTGATGGATCTGTACAGGCGATCACGTGGCGCGCGTACGCCAATCGTGTGCGCGAGGTTGCACTCGGTCTCGTGGCTCAGGGTGTCAAGCACGGCGATCGCGTAGCAGTGATGAGCAGCGCGCGCCCAGAGTGGGCGTGCGCAGCGCTTGCCGTGCAGAGTGTCGGCGGTGTCGTAATCGGCGTGTATCCCACCAACTCGCCTGCCGAGATAGAGCAGACCCTTGTACATAGCGAAGCGGTGGCCTTCGTCGGTGAGACGGCCACGGAGCTCAACAAGGTAGCTGAGGTCGCCGCTCGCACCCCGGATCTGCGGCTTGTGGTCGGAGTCGATGCCGATCCGCCGACACTGCCCAAGGGTGTCAAAGGAACACGGTGGCAGACCCTGGCCGATGAAGGCGCCCGACACCAGGAGGACGGCTCAGATCTCCTCGCTCAGTTGGTCGCTGCGGGATCCCTCGACGATGCCGCCGTGCTCTTTTACACGTCCGGGTCCACGGGAGCACCAAAGGGCGTCACGCATTCGCATCGAACACTCCAGCACGCGGTCCAGACCTTTGTCGGTCTCTATCCGCAGAGCCGCCGCCAGGAGCACGATGTTGTGGGCTTCCTGCCGTTGGCCCATGTAGCGCCAGCCCTTGTGTCGATCTTCGCGCCTCTACTCTCACATCTGGTGGTCACATACTGCAGCATCGGTGACTACGAGAGAGTGCTGCGCTCAGTCCGGCCAACGGCAGTGCTATGGCCTCCGCGGTTCTACGAGAAAATCGCCGGCGAAATGATCGCACAGACGGAGACTTGGCCACGACTTCGCCGCGCTGTCTATGACGCTGCCATGTGGGTTGGCCGCAGGGTGGCTGAGGACCGCTGGTCTCGTCGCACGCCCTCAGTGCTGCTGCGGATCGCATACGCTGCCGCACTTCGTGGAGTGTTTCTGCCACTGCGGGCAAAGGTCGGGATGGATCGCATCCGCGTGGCCTACACGGCATCTGCGGCAATGCCTGAAAGCGTCATCGCGATTTGGCAGATCTGGGGGCTCGATCTGCGTGAGTGTTATGGCCTCACCGAGACCACCGGAGCCCCCATCGCGCATTTCAACCAGCCGTTCCCCCGGCCAGGCTTCATCGGCAGGATTTTCCCGGATCCGCGCTTCCAGGTGAAGATCGCGGAAGACGGAGAAATGCTGCTCCGAGCGCCGCTGCTCTTCGACGGATACTGGCGCAACCCCACGGAGACCGAAGCGGTCTTCCAAGATGACTGGTTCTGCACCGGTGACCTGGCAGAGCGTGCACCGAATGGTGACATCCGGCTTATTGGCCGGAAGAAGGACGTAATCATCACTCGGGGCGGCAAAACGATCAATCCTCAGCCCATCGAAACCCGGTTGAGGGAAAGTTCGCTCATCAACGAAGCCATCGTCGTCGGAGACGCCCGTAAGTACCTCACCGTCCTAATTGAGCCGAGCACATCAGCAGACGGCCAGTCGACAGAGGCGGTGGCTGAGCTTCTGCGAGCAGAGGTTGCTCGGGTCAACGCAGACCTTTCGCGTGTCGAGCAGTTGAAGGACTTTCGCGTTCTACCACGGTCCCTGCAAGTCGAGCATGGCGAGCGGACTGCGAACGGAAAGATCAAGCGTAATGCCGTCGTCCGCTCTTTCGCAGCACTGATCGACGAAATGTACGGCGCTAACGACGATGCGGCGATCGCGAACCACGTGCACTCAAAGTCGAATTAGCTGGCTCATTCATGACAGTCGCTTGATTGGAGGCGATCTTGAAGGCGTTGGAGGAGGGCGTTCCACTTCGATGTGCAAGCAAAGAACCGAACACCCTCCAGCGGCCTGCCTATGGCCATTCTATGGCCCGACGATCTGGTCGTCGTACCCCGGCAAGCGGTGCTGAATCCGACCTTTCCTCATCGCCTACTGACGAATCTTCCCGCACCTGCCAATCCAAGCCGGCTATCACAAGGGGGCTCAGGAACGCGTATCCGTCGCTGTACTGCCCTCGAGCCGAGGAGGCCGCAGGGATCCGGTTTCGGGACGAGAGCACAGGTTCCATCGTGATTGCCATGTCCGTCCGTCGCGGTGGCCGGCGTTGGATCTCGGTGGCATCCAGCCGCAGCTCGATGCCTTCGGTCCGGGCGTAGGCGAACACGTCGGCCATAGTCCGTAATCGCAAGTCGGGGCGGCCGGGGACTGCGCACCCCCGCTCGGCCAGAAGCGTACGTATCTCTGCGATCGCACGGGTGATGGTGGAGCGGTCGCCGCCGAACAGCAGCCCCAGTACCGAGTGCGGCAGGTCGTGCCGCAGATGGATCAGCGTGGCCACCAGCCGGTCGACGAAGACCAGCTGGTGGCGGGCGCCGGCTCCCGCGGCCCGCCTTCTGGCCCCACCTCGTGCAGCATGACGGCGACCCTCGACCCCGGCTTGCCACGGCACCGCCAGCTCCTCGACCAGACACGCAAGATGACGCCGAGAGATCCCCGTGAACAGCCGGTGCGCCAGCATCGCCCGATCGCCACAGACGGATCATGCCACCGGCCAGGTACGACGCCTCACCCGCTATCACGCACCAACTCGCTATATCGGCGGGCTCCGCCATACGTTCACGGAGGACACCTGGCGCGGTCGCCGGGTGCCCTCCGGACGCGTTCCTCGCTCAGTCTTCGCTCGGCGCCGCCGGGAGCTTCGCCTGGATGAGGTCCATGACGGTCGAGTCGGTCAGCGTGGTGACATCACCGAGCTGGCGGTTCTCGGCGACGTCCCGCAGCAGCCGGCGCATGATCTTGCCGGAGCGGGTCTTCGGCAGCTCGGCCACCGGCAGGATCCGCTTCGGCTTGGCGATCGGGCCGAGGGTGGCGCCGACGTGGTTGCGCAGGTCGGCGACCAGGTCTTCTGTCTCGGCGGCCGTACTGCGCAGGATCACGAAGGCGACGATAGCCTGCCCGGTCGTTTCGTCCGTTGCGCCGACGACGGCCGCCTCGGCGACCGAAGGGTGCGACGCCAGCGCCGACTCCACCTCCGTGGTGGAGATGTTGTGCCCAGACACCACCATGACGTCGTCGACCCGGCCCAGCAGCCAGATGTCCCCGTCGTCATCCTTCTTCGCCCCGTCACCGGCGAAGTACTTGCCCTCGAACCGCGACCAGTACGTGTCCAGGAACCGCTGGTCGTCGCCCCAGATGGTGCGCAGCATCGACGGCCACGGCTCGGTCAGCACAAGGTAGCCGCTATCACCGTCGGGCACCTCGTTGCCTTTGTCGTCGACGACGGTCGCGGAAATGCCGGGCAGCGGGTTCTGCGCGGAGCCGGGCTTGGTCTCGGTGACGCCCGGCAGCGGCGAGATCATCATTGCGCCGGTTTCGGTCTGCCACCAGGTGTCGAGGACCGGGGTGCGGTCGGCGCCGATGTTCTTGCGGTACCAGATCCACGCCTCGGGGTTGATCGGCTCACCTGCGGAACCCAGCAGCCGCAGGCTGCCGAGGTCGAACTTCGCGGGGATGTCGTCGCCCCACTTCATGAACGTACGGATCGCGGTCGGCGCCGTGTACAGGATCGTCACGCCGTACTTCTGCACGATCTCCCAGAACCGGCCCTGGTGCGGTGCGTCCGGCGTGCCCTCGTACATGACCTGCGTCGCGGCGTTCGCCAGCGGCCCGTACACGCCATACGAGTGCCCGGTCACCCAGCCGACGTCGGCGGTGCACCAGTAAACGTCCGTCTCCGGCTTGAGGTCGAAGACGGAGTGGTGGGTATATGCGGTCTGGGTGAGGTAGCCGCCGGACGTGTGCAGGATGCCCTTCGGCTTACCCGTCGTCCCGGACGTGTACAGGATGAACAGCGGGTGCTCCGCCTCGAACGCCTCAGGCGTGTGCTCGGCGCTCTGCCGCTCGACGATCTCGTGCCACCACACGTCGCGGCTGTCGTCCCAGGCCACGTCCTGACCGGTGCGCCGGACGACGAGTACATGCTCGACGTTCTCCACGCGCGCCACCGCGTCGTCCACGGACGGCTTGAGCGCAGTCGGCTTGCCGCGTCGGTAGCCGCCGTCGGAAGTGATGACGACCTTGGCGTCCGCGTCCTGGATCCGGGTGGCGATAGCATCCGCCGAGAAGCCGCCGAAGACGACGGAGTGCGCCGCGCCAATACGCGCGCAGGCCAGCATCGCGACCGCCGTCTCCGGGATCATCGGCATGTAGACCGCGACCCGGTCGCCCTTCTGGACACCCAGCTCCAGCAGGGCGTTGGCGGCCTTGCAGACCTCGTCCTTGAGCTCGGCGTAGGTGATCGCGCGGCTGTCGCCGGGCTCGCCCTCGAAGTGGATGGCGACCCGGTCGCCGTGTCCGGCCTTCACATGCCGGTCCACGCAGTTGTACGCGACGTTGAGCTCGCCGTCCTTGAACCACTTCGCGAACGGCGCGTTCGACCAGTCCAGCGTCTCGGTAGGCTCTTTGGCCCAGGTCAGCCGGCGGGCCTGCTCGGCCCAGAAGCCGAGCCTGTCAGCCTTGGCCTGTTCATACGCCTCCGCGGTGACGTTGGCGCCTGCGGCCAGGTCGGCGGGGGGTGCGAACCTGCGCTCTTCCTTGAGTTTGGCGATTGACGGATGCTCGTTCACTTTATGGCTCTCCCGACATGCAGACAACAATTATCCCGTATGACTAGGCCAACTTGCCCTCCCGTAATGAGGGAGGGTGTTCGGCCTCTAGTAGGGCGTGATCTTCTTGCTGCTTGGGGCAGCGCGTATCCGCGCAAGCCCGGAGTTGAATCAATAGTTCCTAGCCGTGGCCACGGACCCGACACCCCTTTCTGCCCTATACGCTTCACGCGATTTTGTTCCGTTGCGCCTCGACGAGGTGAGAGTTCCGAGCCATCCGAGAAAGAGTGCCGCTGGCGTGGAAAACAATCCTGCGTTGTAATAGTTGCAATAGGGGTACCAGTTGAGGTCCAGTGTCGGCCATAGCGAACTCTCAGTCCCTGAGACGGCCGGTGAGCCAATCGTGAACAGGGGACACAGTGCCAGCCCTCCATAGACCGACCAGAGAAGCACTCTGCGATTGAACCTCGGCCAGAAGAAGGTGTAGATCAGCGCAGGGAAGATGCATGAGGACGAAATGCTGAGCGCGTTGGGCTTCGCACGCTCGGGCCCCCGGGACCGGAACTGACCGCCTACCGCGGCCCGTAGATCACCACGGTGTTGCCCCATGGGTCTCGAGCCACGGCCCGAACCTCGTGGGCGCCCTGCTCCGGTTCCCGAACAATGGCCCCGCCGCCCTGGACGAGGGCGCCGAGCACGGAGTTCACATTGGGAACCTTGAATGATGCGGCGGGCATGCCGCCCGTAACGTCCTCGGTCGGGCCGGCCAGGGCCAAGGTTGTGCCGCCAGCGTCGAGTGCGGCGTAGCGGTCGCCATCAACGAACTTCATAGCGAATCCGAACGTTTCGATGTAGAAGCGCATAGCGGCGTCGACGTCGGCTACCGGGCGCAGCACGCTCCCGATCTTCACGGGATCATTCACCGGGCCGAGCGGAGGGTCGCACTGCCCGGTGTACTTCATGTAGCACTCTTCCCAAGGCGGAGGAAGTCGCCCTTGTACCGTGTCACCGGCTCGCCGCTGCCTATCTGTGCGCCGTGGACCCGGCCGATAAGAATTACGTGATCTCCGCCGGGCACAGCCTGCTCCAGCTCGCAGCGGATGACCGCTGCTGCGTCGGGCAGGGCCGGGTAGCCGCCCTCGTCAGACTCGAAGGTTCCGCGGGCGAACTTGTCCGCGCCCTTCGTGGCGAACTTCTTCGCCAACTTCGCATGTGCGGGCGTAACGATGTTCACGACGAACTGCTCAGCCGCTATGAAAGCAGCGAAGCGGTCCGCTCCCTGGCCCAGACACACGAGAACAAGCGGCGGATCCAGCGACAACGCCGCGAAGGAGCTCGCGGTGAATACGTGCAACGTGCCCCCGGCACTGCGAGTCGTCACGATTGTCACGCCTGAGGGGAAGCGGGACAGCGCCGAGCGGAAGGCAGCTGCGTCCACCCCTTGCAGTTGCTCAGTCATTTCACACCTCGCGGGCAGCTTGGGAGGCAGGGGCGTTGCAGGTGTTCACGAGGATGAAGGCCATACCGACCTACCCTTCCGTCGAATGTTATTCGGCAATAACGTATGGGGTGGGCCCGAGCGAGGTCAAGGCCCGAGAGTGAGGCCAGATTCGTTAGCGGTCAGTAACCAACTGAAGGGTCCGCTCCTCTCGGTCACGCGTGCAGGGCGCGAGGAGTGGCGGACAATCTGCGTTAACACGTCGATATCGATCAAGGCAAGGGAGATGTCGCTCCACGTGGGCGGGTTGAGAGTTGAGTGCCTGACCTCGCCTGATATCGCGGACGTTGCGACGAAGTGTGGGCACGGCGGTCTAGCCGCTGGGCGTGATGGAGCAGCGGGGGAGCGCATCTGCCGCTGACCGGCGACAGCGATCATGCCTATCGGCTATGTCTCCTTGTTGCCAAGCGGAGCAGAGTCAAGGGGTCGCAGGTTCAAACCCTGTCGTCCCAACCAGCGTTTTCGCAGGTCGGAGGCCGTTTTTCCAGAGATGAGAAGGCGGCCTTCTTCGTGTTGTGCGGGGTGGTGGTCGCATGGTGGTCGCATGCGCGCCTTGGGGTGTGGAGGCGCTGGGTGAACTGGCGGCTGGGGCGGTGGAGTAGGGCAGTGTGAGGCGTGTCCGGGGCCTGTTCGGGTGGTCGCGGTGTGGTCGCAGCCAGGCTGGCCAGTGTGCCCGCGGGGACGCGCGGGCCGACCCGCGTTGCCGTACTCGTGCGCGAGGCAATCACACGATGGAGGAGCTGAGTTGGACCGCCCAACAACCGACACTGAAGGCTGCAGCACAGGGGCCTCCTGATGCTCTATGGATTCAACACCCACGAGCTGTTCAGGAGGCCCCGTCTCCATGCTCTCGCCCGACCAGGATCACCTCACCGGGAACCACGTTCGACTACCACTGCTCAAGATCGGACGGAACCGGCGCGGCCTGGCCGCCCTGTTCTGGTCCAACGTCAGCCCATACGGCACCTTCCGCCTCGACATGGACAAGCAGCTCGACCCCCTGACCGTTCCTGCGCGTACGCCGTCGGACGCCTCCGCGCCCGTGTGGGCCGGGGCAGACGGTGGAGGCTTCGGCAGCCCGTATCCCGCCGGTTTGTCACCGTCGAGGTCAGTTGCCGACGGGGTACCGGCTGGTGATCGCGACCCGGTTGAAGGCGTTCATCACGGTTGCCAGCCAGGCGACCGCGGAGACCTGGTCTGCGGTGAGTACGGCCGCGGCGGCGTTGAAGTCCTCGTCACTGACGTGTCCGTCCGGCACCCGTGTGATCGCCTCGGTCAGGCGGAGGGCGGCGCGGTCGGTCTCGGAGAAGTAGCCGGTCTCTGCCCAGGCGGGCAGCACGGCGATCCGGTCCGGGTTTTCGCCCTTCTTGAGGGCGTCGCGGGTGTGCATGCGCAGGCAGAACGCGCATCCGTTGATCTGCGAAGTGCGGATCCTCAGCAGCTCGACCAGGAGAGGGTCGAGGCCCGCTGCGGCGGCGGCCTCTTCCACCTGTGACGACAGGGCGATGAGCGTCTTGTAGGCGGCCGGGTGCTGCATGCCGATGTTGACGCGCTGGGGGTCGGTCATGATTCCTTCGATTCCTTCGTGTGGCCTGCGCCGCGCACTTCGCGTGGCTCGGGGTGGTGGTCGGGTGTATTGCGCCAGGGGTCGAGTGGTGGGCGGGGCGGTCCGCCCACTGCGTGCCCCGTGCTACGACGCCGGGTCGTCGACCTTGAGCTTTTCTCCGGTGTTGGAGACGAAGACGACCAAGAGCCTGGCCGTTTGGTCGGACTGGTGTTCTCGGTGAACACGTGGTGGGCACCCGGCGGCTCGACTCAGTTGTCGCCCTGGTGGTAGGTGCGAACGGGCTTGCCGGCGAGCTGGCTGCGCACGGTGCCTTCCAGGACGTAGGCGTAGAGGAACGCCTGGCCGTGCCGGTGCGGCATCGCGCGTGCGTTGGGCGGGAAGTCGACGATCACCGAGATGAACGCCTTGCCCTTCACATTCGGAAGGGCCTGCTGGAGCAGCGAAGATTGCCCGCCCGTCCTTGGGCTGGACCTTGGGCGGCATGACGATGGTGACCAGCGTGCCACCGGGGCGGACCAGGGCGGCCGAGCGGTCGAGGATGTCGCCGCCGATCACGTCGAACACGACGTCGGCCTCGCCGGCGTCCTCCAGCTTCTCGGTCTGCAGGTCGATGAAGGTGTCGACGCCAATTGCGAGTGCCCTGTCCCGGTCGGAGGCCCGGCCGGTGCCGATGACGCGGGCGCCGGCCTCGCGGGCGAGCTGTACCGCGATCGAGCCGACGCCGCCCGCGGCGCCACGGATCAGGACGGTCTGGCCTGTGGTGAGGCGACCGTGGTCGAACAGGCCCTGCCAGGCGGTCAGCCCGGAGATCGGCAGCGCGGCGGCCACGGTGTGGTCGATGTCCGCAGGCAGCGGGGCGATGTTGCGGGCCTCCACCGCGGTGTACTCGGCGAGCGTGCCGTTACGGGTCCAGTCGGCCAGGCCGAACACCCGCTGTCCGACGCTCAGGCCGGTGGTGCCGTACCCCAGCTCTACGACGACACCGGACAGCTCGTGCCCGCGCACGCTCGGCGTCCGGTCGCGACCGGCACGATCGGTCCACGTGGCGGGCCAGTCCAGCTCGCCACGGGTGAACCCGGCGGCGTGCACCCGCACGATGACGTCGTTCTCGGCCGCACGAGGGTAAGGCATGTCTGTCAGGGGCATCCCGGCAAGACCGGCGTTACGGTCTCGCACAGTGACGGCTTGCATATCGTCCTTACTTGGGGAGGCGCGACCCGAGCGCACAGCCCGTTCGCGCGCAAGGCCCATAGCGGCTGCAGGCGGATGTATGCCGTGCCGCATGATCGATCTAACCTGCTGTGGCGTCTTCCTTCGTCGCCCGTTTTCCGTTCTCACCAGGGAGACGAGGTAGCCCCTTCGGGTGTGACAGCTCAGACGCGCACGAGTTTGTCGGGATTGAGGACCCTGCGGTATGCGGTGATCCGGCCGTCTGTGATCTGGATCGTGTCGACGGAGTAGACCCGGCCTTCCCGGCGGAACACGAGGGCGAGCTCGCCGCCGACCTCGGTGAAGTCGATGCGGTCCGGGTGCCACTGGCGCCCCGTACGCACCATGACCTCGGCGACGCGCTCGCCGCCGTGGATGAGCTTGCGTGCCGCGGGGACCTTGCCGCCGCCGTCGGTGACATAGACGGCGTCCGGGTGCAGGAGCCTGACCAGGCCGGCCAGGTCTCCGGCCTCGTAGGCGGCGCGGAAGACGGTGAGGAGGCGTTCGCGCGCGGCGACGGTGCGCTTGCTGTGGCCATCACCACCACATTTGCGCAGGCCAGCACGGCGAAGGTCGCACCTCGCCCGAGACGACGCCCGTCGCGAGGGCCACTCACACGTCTCATCACGTTGCCTTTTATGGCGCCTTGATCAGCTCGGCCAGGGGGCGCCCATGATGCGCTCGACCGTGGTTGTGCGCTGGAAGCCGGGAATGAAATGCTCCAGCACATCCGAATTCACGGTTCCGTTCGTGGTCTCCGGGCGGTGCTTGAGTCCCTCGACGAAGGCCTGCAAAAACTCGTTCTTGAAGTCACCCCGCGGATGGACGGCGGTGATCTCGTCCACCTGGCTGCGATCCAGCTCATCCAGGCCCAAGCCGAGCGCGTCGGTCAGAACCCCAAAATTCGTGATGGCGATCTCCGGGCCCATCCGCCCGGGAATTCCCGGGGTCGTGTGCAGCGCGATCGCCGTCCACACCACGTCGGCGGCCGTGGCCGGGAAACCGCGATCGAGCATGAACTTACGTGCGTGGTCGGCTCCATCGACCTCGAAGCGCTGCTCTATGTCGGAAAACGGCGTCAGGAGGCCGGTGTCATGAAACATGGCGGACAGGTAGAGAAGCTCCGGGTCGGGCTCCAAGCCGAGCCTGTGAGCATGAATGACGCCGAAGACGAAAACGCGCCGGGAGTGGTGGTAGATGAGGGGGTTGGTCATCTCCTGCATGAGGCGGGTTGCTTCGGCGACCGCCGCCGTTTCAGGGATCTCTACCCCCGCGATGATCTCGCTCATGACCTCTGCTCCTTCTGATATCAGTGTGTTACGAATGAACGGTGCATCCGTCTTCCACACTGCCAACCACCCGGCGCCCGGCGCTCCCTCGGTCCGGCCATGAGTCACCCGAATCCGGACAGGCGGGCAGCGGGATTGTGGGCTCTGCCACACATCGGGTTGCGATCCTCGCCTATGACGGGGTCAAACTCCTGGACATCGTCGGCCCCGCGGAGGTATTCGGGGAAGCGAACCGGCTCGGTGCCGACTACAAGATCGTGCTGGTGTCACCGACCGGTGCCGATGTCACCTCGTCCATCGGTATCCGGATCGCGGTCGACGCCGCCGCCAAGGAGCCTGCTCCTGACACGTTCCTGGTGGCCGGCGCTGACCTCTACCCGCGCACACCTGTGCCCCGTGATCTGATCGAGGCCACGCGAACGCTGGCGGGCCGGGCCAACCGGGTCGCGTCCATCTGCACCGGAGCATTCATCCTCGGCGCCGCCGGCCTCCTGGACGGCAAGCGCGCGACCACGCACTGGAAGGTCGCCCATGAGCTCGCCGCCCGCTGCCGGGCCAGCCGCGTCGAACCCGACGCGATCTACGTCCGTGACGGCACCACCTATACCTCGGCGGGCGTGACCGCCGGCATCGACCTGGCACTGGCACTCGTCGAGGAGGATCACGGACCTGATCTAACCCGCGATGTCGCCCGCGCCCTGGTGGTCTATTTGCAGCGTTCGGGCGGCCAGTCACAGTTCTCCGCCCCACTGCAAGGACCGCCGCCCCGATCTCCGGCCCTCCGCAGAATCACCGACTTGGTCACGGCGAATCCTGGGGGAAACCACTCACTCGGCGAACTCGCCAAGCACCTCAATGTGAGCCCTCGGCATCTCACGCGGCTTTTTCGCGACGAGCTGTCCACCACGCCAGCCCGGTACGTGGAAATGATCCGGTTCGACATGGCCAAAGCTCTACTCGACCAAGGTCATACTGCGACGCAGACGGCACCCCTTGCCGGATTCCCGAATTACGAGAGTATGCGGAGAGTTTTCGTTAGAGAATTGTCACTCAGCCCCGCCGCCTATCAGCGCCGCTTCAGCACAGCGCGCCGAGCCAACACGGAGGAGCAGTAAGGCGAAATTATCACTGCACGGACACCGATGCGTTACAGGCCCTCCTGGCCTGCGACTTCTTTGAGACGGTCACTGTCCGGCGCGCGAATGTACATACTCGTGGTGATCCAACACAGTAGTCGCCGCATCCGGATCCTTGGCGCCACCGCACACCCGACCGCATCCTGGGTAACACAAGCGGCGAAGAACCTGGTCATGGACCTCGAAGACGTCGACTGCCGGGCACGATTCATGACCCGAGATAGGGACGGGAAGTTCCCCGCCCTGTTCGATGGCGTCCTCGCGGACGCGGGGATCACAGTCGTTCTCAGCGGCATCCAGATGCCGAGAATGAACTCGCTCATCGAACGGTGGGTACAGACCTGCAGACGTGAGCTCCTGGACCGGACCTTGATCTGGAACCAGCGCCACCTCCTGCACGCCCTGCACAAGTACGGGCAGTTCTACAACGCCCGCCGACCCCACCAGGGCATCGCCAGCGCCCGACCGCTGCACCCACTGCCCACACCGATCAACGATCGGGACAAGTTGAGCCGTCTGGACGTACGCCGCCACGACCACCTCGGCGGCATCCTCCACGAATACCAACATGCAGCATGACCTGCACGGATGAAGTATTCGGCAGGGACAGCCTCAGCGGCGTCCTCCACGAGTACCACCACGCCGCATGACCTGCACGGACGTACTTCCCGGCACCTACAACGCTATTGGCTTGGCACCGCAAACTCGTCGCCCACCGCTGGGACTACTCCCGACAATGCCGCGGTCCCGGACGGCCGCCCACGCAGGCCGCCGTCAAGGACCTCGTACTGCGCCTTGCCCGCGAGAACAGCCAATGGGGCCACCGCCGGATTCAAGGTGAACTTGCCCGGCTCGGACATCCGATCGCCGCCTCGACCGTCTGGCAGATCCTCCACACCGCAGGAATCGACCCTGCACCACGCCGCACCGGCCCAACCTGGCGCGCGTTCCTCTCAGCGCAGGCCACCAGTCTGATCGCCTGCGACTTCCTCCACATCGACACCATCAGCCTGCAACGCCTGTACCCCTGATCTTCCTTGAGCACCACACCCGGCGCCTGCACATCGGCGGCGTCACCGCACACCCGACCGCGGCCTGGACCACCCAGCAAGCCCGCAACCTCGCCACCGACCTCGGCAGACGCATGGACTCACTGCGCTTCCTCATCCGAGACCGCGACAGCAAGTACACCGACGCCTTCAACGCCGTATTCCAAGCCGAGGACATCGAGATCATCAAGACGCCGGTCCGCGCACCGAAAGCCAACGCCCACTGCGAACGAGTGATCGGCACCCTCCGCCGAGAAGCCCTCGACCACATACTCATCCTCGACGAAGCTCACGCCCGCCATGTCCTGGCCGAATACCAGAGGCACTACAACGCACACCGCCCCCACCGAGCCCGACACCAACTACCTCCCCAGGCCCACCAACAACCACCTCCGGTCCTGAAACCAGCCAGCCGACGAGTGCCCGTGCCGAGAATGTCATCCGCCCTGGTCGGAGGCCTGCACCTGGACTGGCGGTCGTCAGCCTCGTCGCTCGAGTCGGTGCTCTCGCGTAGCCGGTAGTCGACGCGTCATGATGATCGACCGTGCTGCTGCGACTGGCCTACCTGGCCGTGACCAACGCGTTCGCCCTGCTGCGTCTGCTGCCGATGAGCGACCGGGACAAGGACGCGGAGATCCTGGCCCTGCGCCATCAGATCACGGTCCTGGAACACCAACTCGGCAAGAAAAAGCCCGGTTCAGCCCGAGCGACCAGGTGTTCCTAACGGCGCTGCTGCGCCTGATGCCGTTGCCCGCCTTGCGACGTGTGCGACTGCTCGTACGTCCTGACATGCTGCTGCGCTCGCATCGCGATCTCGTCAGGCGTCGTCATGCCGCCTTATCGCGGCCCAAGCGACCCGGTCGGCCTCGTACGGTGGGCTCCATCCGGATTCTGGTACTGCGTCTGGCGAGGGAGAATCCGGACTGGGCTACAGACGTCTGCACAGCGAACTGCTCGTGCTGGGAGTGAAGGTGGCCGCCTCGATCGTCTGGAAGATCCTGAAGGATGCCGGCGTCGAACCAGCGCCCGGCCGGAGCTCCAGCACGTGGGCCGGCTTCCTGCGCTCCCAAGCCAACGCCCTCCTGGCCTGCGATTTCTTTGAGAGGGTCACCTTGTCCGGCGCGCGGTGTACGTACTGGCGGTGATCGAGCACAGCAGCCGTCGCATCCGGATCCTGGGTGCCACCTCACACCCGACCATCTCCTGGGTGGCGCAGACGGCGAAGAACCTGGCCATGGACCTCGATGATGTCGGCTGCCAGGCGCGGTTCCTGATCAGTGACCGCGATGGGAAGTTCCCCGCCTTGTTCGATGCTGTCCTTACTGATGCGGGGATTGCATTGTTCTCAGCGGTGTTCGGATGCCGAGAATGAACTCGGTCATGGAGCGGTGGGTGCAGACTTGCTGGCGCGAACTGCTGGACCGGACATTGATCTGGAACCAGCGGCACCTGCTCCATGCACTCGGGAGTCCGAGCAGTTCTACAACGTTCACCGGCCCCACCAGAGCTTCGCGAACGCCCGGCCACTGCACCCGTTACCCGCACCGATCACCGATCCGGGCCAAATCGCTGGCCTCGACATACGAAGACGCGATCGCCTCGGCGGCATCCTCCATGAATACCGGCATGCCGTGCATGACCTGCACGGATGGGATTTTCGGCAAGCGCAGGGACCAGTCCCGCCCGGCCCGGTCGAAGCGGGGGAGCGCGGCCAGTACCACCTGAGACGCGTGTCGCCGAGCCGGGACCGGGCGCACGCCAAAGCGACTGCGATCGTGACCGTCGCCGCTGAGGTCGCGCCCATCGTGCTCGATGCGCCGGCGCGACGGACGCACACCGCGGCGCAGCGGGAACCCGGCTGGCCCGAGGGCTTCACGGGGCCGAGCGCCGGAAGTGGGCGGTCCGGAAGGGGGCGGTCCAGAAGCGGCCTAGATGCTGCGGCCCGCACATTTCCACGCCGCGAACTGTTCACCGCGCACAATGCCTCCCGCGCGGCGCTGCCTACAGTCCCCGACTCATCGGGTACCCGATCCCGTCCAGCCCTTAATGGAGGTGTTCGATGAGCACCGATGATGCTGTGCAGTCCCGTCCCGCTCCGTCGGCGACGCCGACGCTGCCCGTCGGCGCGGCCTTCGCCGACATGACCCTCGGCGCCTCCCACGTCAAGATCGGCATCGCGCTGTTCGTGGCGTTCGCCATCGAGTCCTGGGAGATGCTCACCCTCACCTATGTGTCCGCCGACATTGAGCGCGACCTGGGCATCAGCACCTCCCAGCTGGGCCTGGTGATCTCGGCGCTCTTCCTCGGCATGATCCCCGGCGCGCTGGTCTGGGGGTCGATCGCCGACCGGATCGGGCGGCGGCGGACCTGCATGTACAGCTTCGCCGGCTACGGAGTGCTCACACTGGCCGGCAGCATGATGCCCAACTACGAACTGCTGATGACCACCCGGCTGCTGTCGGGATTCGCCTTCGCCGGTGTCTTCACGATCACCTTCCCGTACTTCGAGGAGATGCTTCCGGTGCGCAACCGGGGCCGTGCGGCGGTGTTCCTGGCCTCCGGCTGGCCGTTCGGTGTGCTGTGTGCCGTCGGCACCGCGGCGCTGGTCGGCGCTCACGGCTGGCGCTGGGTGGTGGCCGTCAGCGCGGGCGCCAGCCTGTGGATGCTGGTGGTACGCCGCTGGGTGCCCGAGTCGCCGTACTGGCTGGCCCAGCAGGGGCGCTCCGACGAGGCCCATGAAGTGCTCGCCCGGCTCGGCGTCACCGGCCTGGACCGCCGCGCCACCCTCACGGTGCCGGACCTGCGGCCCGGGTCGCTCACGACGATGCTGCGCGGCTCCCTGAAGCGCGTCACTATCATCCAGACCACCGTCAACTTCCTCTTCTCCTGGGGCTACTGGGGCCTGCAGACCTGGCTGCCGACGCTGCTCGCCGACCGTGGACTCTCACCCTCCTCCAGCCTCGGATTCGTCGCCATCAGCGCCGTGTTCATGATCCCGGGCTACGTCAGCGCCTCCGTGCTCACCGGACGGTTCGGGCGCAAGAAGGTCTTCATCGTCTACGTGGCCGCGGCCGCGCTGGGCGGCTTCTACTTTGCGAGCGCGGGCTCCCTGACCGAGTTGTACGCGGGCAGCTTCCTGCTGTCGTTCTTCAGCCTCGGCGCCTGGGGCGTGTGGGACACCTGGATGGGCGAGCTGTATCCGTCACCCGTTCGGGGCATGGGGTACAGCCTGGGCGTCTTCGGGCAGCGCGCCGCCAACACCGTCGCCCCCAGCCTGGTGGGCTTCCTGCTCGCCCACGCCGGCGGCTTTTCGACCACCGTTGTCTTCATCGATCTGTTCCTGGTGGCGACCGCCCTGCTCGGGCTGACGCTGCCGGAGACCGAAGGAAAGGAACTCCAGTGAGCCGCATCCTCTGGGTCAACCCGCTGTGCACCGACGCCTACGACAAGGCGCTGGCCGAATCCTTCTCCGACACCGTCGGCCCGGAGACGTCCGTCGACGTCGTCTCCTTCGACCGTCCCGGACCCACACACCTGGAGTACAGCAGCTACGAGGCGCTGGTCGCCCCCGACCTGCTGGGTACCGTGCGCTGGGCCGAGGAGAGCGGGTACGACGCGCTCGTCGTCGGCTGCTTCTACGACCCCTTCCTGCGGGCCGCCCGCGAGATCGCGAACCGCATGGTCGTCACCGCCCCGGCCGAGGCCGCCCTGAAGGTCGCCTCCACCGTCGGGGAGAAGTTCTCCGTGCTCGTCGGACGCCGCAAGTGGATCCCGGAGATGACGGAGAACGTCCACAAGTACGGTCTCACCGATCGGCTCGCCTCGTTCCGGGTGCTGGGCATGGGCGTGAATGACTTCCAGACCGACCCCGCGGTCACCGAGCGGCGGATCCTGGAGGAGGCCGCCGCCGCGGTCACCAACGACGGAGCGGACGTGGTCGTGCTGGGCTGCACCATCGAGTTCGGCTTCTACCGCGAGGTCCAGGAACGCATCGGCGTGCCGGTCGTCGACGCCACCGTCGCGCCGCTGAAGTACGCCGAGTTCCTCGCCGATCTCGCCGGCCGCTTCGGCTGGAGGCACAGCAGCCTGGTCGGCTACGAAGGACCGGAACAGGCCGACATCGAACGGTTCATCCCCGCTTTGGCCTCCTCGCGGGTGATCTCGGTCACTCACTGATCGAAGAGGCCCGGATCACGTGGCATGCTGCGGCCGGAGGTTGCATTGCGCATTGGTGCACGGCTGAGCGGTCGCGGGGTCCGGGCCGTCCTCGTAGACGAAGGTCAGGTGCTCGCCCGGAGCACCGGCGAAGGAGCCCGCGCGCCCGGCAGCGTGGTCCGTGAACTCAGCGGGCTGGCTCCGGCCCCCGTGCGGTCGGTGACCTTCGACATCAGTGATCCACTGCTGGACGCCGCCCGCCGGGACGCCGCCCCCGTCTCCGTGCTGCGGGTGCTGCCGCGTCCCGCGCACACGGCTGCGTTGGCCGGTCACCCCTCGCCCACCCTGCGGTCGTTCGTCGCGCACCGGGCCGCTGTCCGCGGCGGCCACGACCTGTTCGGTACGGCCCTGGCGCCGCTGGACCTGCCC
The DNA here is from genome assembly GCF_042868035.1 of Streptomyces sp. NPDC007875. NCBI lineage: Bacteria > Bacillati > Actinomycetota > Actinomycetes > Kitasatosporales > Streptomycetaceae > Streptomyces > Streptomyces sp. NPDC007875. The sequence goes on from NZ_JBIADZ010000020.1 coordinate 175,370, forward strand.
GCCGCCGTCGAGGCCGCGCACCGGGCCCGGGAACTCGGCCTCGGCGCGGTCGCGGTGATCGCCACCGGAGCGGTGGGGGCTGCCGGCCATGAGCGGGCGGTCGCCGAAGCGGTCCTGGAGGCAGTCCCCGAACTGCGCGTCTGCCTCTCCCACGAAGTCGGCGGAGTCGGCTTGCTGATGCGCGAGACGGCCGCCGTGTTCAACGCCGTACTGCTGCCCGCCGCCAGACGGCTCGTGGACCGCTGCCGCCGTGCCGCCGGCTCCGTACCCTGCTGGTTCGCCACGAGCGACGGCGGCCGGGTCTCGGCCGAGCGGCTGCGCGCGCTGCCCGTGCTCGGTCTTGAGGCGAAGTGGGCCATGACTCTGCTGGGCGCGGCCGCGCTGCACGGACACCACACCGCGGCCATCGTCGCCCGCAGCGACGAGGTGTGCACCATCGGCGAGGTGCGCGACGGGCTGCCGCAGGTGGCCGCGGATCTCCCCGGCAGCCTCGGCGTGCGGCTCGCAGCGCCGCAGCCGGTCCTCACTCTCGTCGGCCGTGAGACCTTCGCCGCCCACCGGTCCCGCTGGCTGCCCGGCTCGCCCGAGATCCCCGCGGTCTTCACGGACGGTGACGAGGACCCCGCCACGGTCGGCGCCGCCTGTTGCCCGCCGACCGCCTGGCTCGACAGTGTGGTGCACGCCGACACCACCGACGACATGCGTCGACGGCAGCGCGACACCGAGGAGCGGGCCCGCGGCATGCTCGCCCTGAGCGGCGCCGCCCCCGGCTCGGAGCGGATCGCCGAATCGACCGCCACGGCCCTGTCGTACGTACGCGCCGGAACGTACCGGCTGCGGGTGCGCGCCACCGCCCGGGCCGCCACATGAGCGAGGTGACGATCGAGGACTTGCCGGCGCTCGCGGCCGGCGCCCACCTCCTGGTGTCCGGTGCCGGACAGGCCGACATCGAAGGAGTGCTGCACTGGGTGTCCGCGCTGCTGGCCCAGCACGGTCCGGTCCCCCTGGTCCGGCCGGACGACGTCCCCGAGGACACCGTCTGCGCCGCGGTCGGACTGGTCGGCTCGGTGACCGCGCAGGCCGAACTGCCCATGGCCGGGGACGAACCGGAGCGCGCCGTACGAGCGTTGGAGGCCCGGCTCGGTACGCAACTGGGAGCCGTGACCGTCCTGGACGCCGCCACCGTCAACGCACTGCTGCCGGTGGCCGCCGCGGCCCTGCTCGGGCTGCCCCTGGTCGACTGCGACGGGATGGGCCGCGTCTTCCCGCTCATCCACCAGACTTCGTACGCCTTGGCCGGGGTGCCCCTCACCCCGCTGGCGGCCGTCGGTGCCACTGGCGACACGGTGGTGCTGGACGCGACCGACGAACGCGCCGAACGCCTGCTGCGGGCGGCGGTCAACGTCTCCGGCGGCTGGCTGTTCACCGCGTTGTACCCCACCACCACGGGGACCCTGCCCCGGGCCGGGATCGTCGGGGCGGTCAGCCGCGCCCTGGCGGTGGGCCGGGCCCTGCTGGACGCCGCCGACGTCGACGACATCGCCGTACGGCTGGCGGCGCAGACCGCCAGCCGGGTGCTCGGTACCGGCCGAGTCGTCGACCTGGAGCACCGCACCCGGCCCGCGGACGCGCACTACCCGGCCCACCCGTCGAGCATCGTGGTACGCACCCATGCCCCACCGGTGCGTTCCATCCGGCTGGAGGCACAGAACGAGTTGCTGCTCGCCCTTGTGGACGGCGCCCTCGCGGCGGCCGTCCCGGACGTCATCTGTCTGATCGACCCGCACGACGGCTCCGTCATCGACATAGAAGCCGTGACGGTCGGCCGTGAGGTCCAGGTCGTGACGGTGCCGGCCGCACCCGTGTGGCACACCCCGCAGGGGCTCGCGCTGGTCGGCCCGCGCGCATTCGGCTTCCCGATCCGCCACCCGCGGGAAGGACGCGTCCGCCACCCAGGGGAGGCCCGCAGTTGAACCGCCCGCGCCTGCCGGAAGTCCTCACCGTCGCCGAACTGGCCCACCACGGCCCGCTCGGCCGGGCCCGGATGCTCGCGGCCGCCCAACCGGACGGGCCGGTGCACCACGTCGCTCTGGTGTCCGACCTCGAACAGGTGGGCGGTTGTCGGCCGCATACCGCGCTCGTCCTGCACATGCCCGCCGCGCAGGGCGGCTGGGCTCTGGAGTCGGCGCTGCGCACCGCCTGGGAGCGAGGTGCCGCTTGCGTCATCGGCCCGGCCGAGGCCACCGTGAACCGTTCCGCCGTGGCGCTCGCAGAGCGGCTCCGCATCCCGCTGTTCATGGTCGACGAGGACCCGGCCCAGTACGCCCTCGACCTGGCCGCGGCGGTGGCGGCGCCCGGCGCGGCACGCGCCCAGCTCGCGGCCCGCTGTGCGGCGGCCATCAGCGAGCAGTCCAGTCTCCGAGGCATCGTCGGCGTGATCAACACGGAACTCCCGGGCGCCACCGTCGCCCTGGTCGGCGAGGACGGACGGCTGCTGGCGGGCAGGTCCGCCGCGGTCGACGGCGACGTGTCCGTCCCCGTGCCCGACGTGGACGGCAGGCCGTGGGCGCGGCTGGTGGCCCGGCTGGGAGCGCCCTCGGCCTCCGCCGAGGAGACCGTCACCACCATCCTGCGGCTCGCCCGGACGCAGCTCGCCGCCAACGCCGCCCGGCCCAGGCTGTCGCTGGCACGCCGTGGCGCCCAGGAGCGACTGCTCCTGGACGCCCTGCTGACCGACGAGCCGGGCAACGAGGCCGAGCGGCAGGCGCAGGAGCTGGGCTGGCACCTGGCGCAGAAGGTGATCGCCGTCTTCGTGCGCCCCGCCCTGGGAGCGCCGGAGGTCGCGCCCGAAGTCGCCACGGCCGGCGTACTGGCCGGGTGGTACGAGGAGTTCGGCGACCAGCCCCTGGTACCGCATCAGGACGGATGGGTCAGCTGGTTCGGCGACACCGACGCCCGACGCGTGTGCGCGGTGCTGCGCCGGCGGCTGCCGAAGGTGCGCTGCGCGCTGGCGTTGAACGCGGGCCTGGGCGAGCCGGGAGACCTGCGTGGCTCGCTGCACGAGGCCGCTCTCGCCGCATCGGTGGGCGTCCGCGGCCGACCGGGAACCGTGGAGTACTTCGGCGCGCTCGGTCCCCGCGTGGTCCTGGCCTCACTCCCCCAGGAACAACTGGGCTCGGCCGCCCGTTCCGTGCTGTCCGGGCTGCTGTCCGCGCCTGACGGCGACGTGCTGGTCCAGACGCTGGGCGCGGTGCTCGACTGCGGGGGGTCCACGACCCGGGCGGCGGCACGGCTGGGGGTGCACCGGAACACCGTGTCGGGCCGGCTGGAGCGGGTCCGGGCCCGCGGGGTGGATTTCGACGATCCGGAGCACCGGCTGGCCATTCACGTCGCCTGTTTCACGCTGGCGGGGACCGGCGACGCGGGACGGGACGCGGAGGCCTGACGAGAGGTGCCACCGGCGCCGGCGGTCCGCCGCTCGTTTCCGGGCACCGTGCGTCCCGGCGAACCGCCCATGTACCGCGCGGCACGCCGGCCGAGCCTGTTGGTCGGCAGATCCGCTGGTGACCCACTGAGGGGGCAGTCCGCACAGATCGGGGGTGGGGGGGGGGGGGGGGGCCCCCGGCCCCCCCCCCCCCCCCCCCGCCCCCCCCCCCCCCCCCCCCCCGCCCCCCCCCCCCCCCCCCCCCCCCCCCCCCCCCG
>NZ_JBIADZ010000020.1:179079-205547 GCF_042868035.1 Streptomyces sp. NPDC007875
CCCCTGGCCCCGCGGGCCCCCCGGGCCGGGCGGGTTGGCGGCCCCCCCGGGGGGCCCCCCGGGGGGGGGGCCCCCCCCACCTTGGGGGGGGGCCGCCCGCCCCCCCGCCGCCCCCCACCCCCCTTTCCGTCGTCGCCTTCCCCCGTGTCGCGGCGACGCCCCAGGCGTCACACCTCGGCGCCGTAGACCTCCTCGGTCCGCATCGCCGAGACGTGGCCGTCCAGCATGTCGATCCGGACCGCCTCCGGGTCGCGGTCCTTCGGGTCGCCGAAGCCGCCGCCCCCGCCCGTCATGCAGCGGAACACGTCACCCTTCCTGAGCTTGAGGCCGTTGCACTTCAGCAGGCGCCGCTCGTCCGGGCGGCCGGGGTTGACGATCACTTCGGGCGGGGTGGCGTCCTGACCGCCGAACAGACCCCACGCAGGCGTCACGGAACGCTCGAACCACAGGGAGACCGTGCAGTCCTCCAGCGCCTCGTACTGCCGGATCACCCCGTTGCCGCCGCGCCATCTGCCGGCGCCGCCGGAGTCTTGGCGGATCTTGTATTCGGTGATGCGGAAGGGGAAGCGGGTCTCGAAGACCTCGATGGGGATGTCCTTCAGCGAACCGTTCACGTTGTTGATCAACGCGCTCTCGCCGTCCGAGCCCTCCCATGCGCCCCAACCGCCCAGCGTGGCCTCCAGGCTGACGTAGTCGCGCTTGGTGCGGTGGTCGCGTCCGGCCAGCAGCACGATCATCGAGTCGCCGTGGCTGGCGCCGGCGACCTTCTCCGGCAGCGCGGGCGCGAGGGCCTTGGCCACCAGGTCGATCAGCAGGCCCAGGTGCGAGAAGTACCACTGGCACGCGGCGGGAGCCACCGCGCCGAACACCGAGCCCTCGCGGACCTGCACGGTCATCGGGCGGAACGAGCCGCCGTTGCCGGGCACGTCCGGGCTGACCAGGAGCTTGTAGCCGACCCGGCAGGCCGAAACGGTCTGCGAGGTACCGCAGTTGACCGGGCCGACGGTCTGGTCGGCGGACTCGGTGACGTCGAAGTCGATGTCCTCGCCCGTCACCGTGATCCTGAGCTTGATGGGAATCCTGGTGTCCAGGTCGACGCCGTCGTTGTCGAGGAAGCCCTCGGCGGTGTAGACGCCGTCCGGGATGGCGCGGATGATGTCCCGCTCCAGCCGCTCGGTCTGGGCGAAGATCTCGTCGCGGGCGGCGCGCAGGGTGTCCACGCCCCAGCGCCGCACGATCTCCTCCAGGCGCTCCTGCCCCGTCGTAATGCAGGCGATCATGCCGCGCATGTCACCCATCGTCGGGTACGGGAAGCGGACGTTGGTGGCGATGGTGTCGATGAGCTGGCGCACCTCCTGGCCGCCCTCGACGAGCTTCTGCGGGCCGAGGCGCAGGCCCTCCTGGAAGATCGACGTGGAGTCCATGGACCCGCCAGGGTCCTTGGAGCCGACGTCGATCCAGTGCGCACGGGAGGCGGTGAAGCCGACGAGTTCGTCGTCGACGAAGACCGGCCCGAAGATCGTGACGTCGTTGAGGTGCGTGCCGCCGAGGTAGCTGTCGTTGAGGATCCACACGTCGCCCGGCTGCCAGACCTCGCGGCCGAACCGTTCCTCGGTGGCCCTGGTGCAGGTCTCCAGGTTGCCGAGGAAGATCGGCAGGCCTGCGGACTGACCGAGCACCTGGTGGTTGTCGTCCAGCAGCGCGACGACGCAGTCGCCGCACTCGTAGATGAGCGGGGTGTACGCCGAACGGATGAGGATCGCGTTCATGTCGTCGGCGGCGGAGGCCAGGGCGTTGCGGATGATCTCCACGACGACCGGGTCGACGGTCTGCTGTCCTGTGGTCTGCGTCATCGTCTCTGCCGTCCGCTTGGTCGTCCGGTTCATCACTGCTCCTTGCTGCGGACCACGAGGGATCCGATCTCGTCGGCGGTGACCTGGTGCCCGGGAGGCACGACGGTGGTGGCCGTGGATTCGAGGACGATCGCGGGGCCGTCGAAGGTGTGCCCCGGGGCGAGGTCGTCGCGCCGCACCAACAGGGTGTCCCGCTCGGCGCGTTCGAAGACCACCGAGCGGGTCTCGTGCGGGAACTCCTCGGTGGCCCGGGCGTCGATCCGTTCGGTCTCGGCGCGGCCCAGGTCGCCGAAGGCAGTGGTGCGCAGGGTGACGAACTCGATGGGGGCGCCGAGGTTGGCGTGGCCGTAGCGGGACTCGTGCATCTCGGCGAACCGCCGGGCGATCACCTCCAGGAAGTCCTCACCGAGCGGCTCGTCGGCCCGGAGTACCGGCACCGTGAGGGTGTACTCCTGGGCGGCGTAGCGGATGTCGACCGCGTGCGTGGTGCGGCGGCTGCCCTCGGGCACGCCCTCGCTGGCCAGCCCCGTCAGCCCCTCCTGCTCCAGGCGCGCGAACTGGGCGGCCATGTCCGCGCGGTCCAGGTCCTCGTCCACGAAGAAGTACGGCTCGGAGAAGTCCTTGCGGATCTCGGTCTGCAGCATGCCCCAGGCGGAGAACGCACCGGGGAAGCGGGGGACGATGACGTCGGAGATGCCCAGCTCCTCGGCGAGGAACACCGCGTGCATGGGGCCGGCGCCGCCGAAGGCGACGAGAGCGAACTCGCGGGGCTCGATGCCGCGCGAGACGGTGATCGTACGGATTGCCTGGGCCATCTTGGCGTTGGCGACGTCGCAGATGCCCTCCGCGGTCTGGACCACGTCCAGGCCCAGCTGTTCACCGAGCCCGGCGACGGCGGTCTTGGCGCGCTCCAGGTCCAGGGTCATGTGGCCGCCGGCGAACCACTCGGCGTCCACGCGGCCGAGCACCAGGTTGGCGTCGGTGACGGTCGGCTGCGCGCCGCCGCGGCCATAGCAGGCGGGACCCGGGTCGGCGCCCGCCGACTGCGGTCCGACCCGCAGGCCGCCGGCCTCGATCCAGGCGATGGACCCGCCGCCGGCGCCGATGGTGTGGATGTCGACGACGCTCATCAGCATCGGCAGGCCTTCGAGCGTGGCCTCGGGAGACACGACGGGCTCGCCGTCCACCACCAGAGAGACGTCGAAGGAGGTGCCCCCCATGTCGACGCAGATGAGGTTGGGCCGGCCGAGGGCCTTGGCCAGCTCGGCGCCGCCCATGGTGCCGCCGACGGGGCCGGAAAGCAGGGTCTGCAGCGGGCGCCGCTGGGCCGACTCCGCGCTGAGGATGCCGCCGGAGGACTGCATCACGTGCAGGGGTACGGTCAGGCCCTGCTCTTCCAGGCTCGCCTCCAGACGGCTGAGGTAGCGGCGTACGACCGGGCCGGTGTAGGCCTCGATGACGGCGGAGGAGGTGCGCTCGTACTCCCGCCATTCCTTGGCCGCCTCGTGCGACAGCGAGATGGTGAAGTCCTCGCCGAGCTCCTCGCGGAGGATCTCGCGGGTGCGCAGCTCGTGCGCCGGGTTCTTGTAGCTGAAAAGGTAGCCGACGGCGACGGCGCCGAAGCCCTCCTCCTTCGCCCGCCGGGCGGCCGCCCGGACGGCGGCCTCGTCCAGGGCCCGTAGCTCCACCCCCTCGGCAGTGAATCGGCCGCCCACCTCCACGATGTCCCGCAGCGGCAGCAGCGGCTCGGGCTTGCGGAAGTGCAGGTCGTACAGCCGGGTGCGGGGGCCGCGGGCGACGTGGTAGGTGTCGCCCGCGCCCTGCGAGGCCAGCAGCAGGACCTTCACGCCGCGGCGCTCCAGCAGGGCGTTGAGCCCCTGGGTGGTGCCGTGGACCATGAAGGCGATGTCTGCGGGCGACTGAACGAGCGAGCCGAGGGCGGCGAGCACGCCCTCGGTCAGGTCCTGGGGCGTGGTGGAGGACTTGCCGGCGTGGAAGACGCCGCTGGATTCGTCGTAGGCGACGATATCGGTGAAGGTGCCCCCGATGTCCATCGAGACGCGGTACGGGCTCATGTGAGTGAGCTCCTTTCTGCGAGACGTCGACGGCACGCGGGATCGCTGTGCCGCCGGCCGGTGTGCGCGGTCCGTGCGTGTGCACGGCGCCCGCGGGCCGGGTGCGGGGCGGCGGGCCCCGTACGCGAGCGGGTGAGGGGCCGTCAAACGGTGGGCCGCTGCCGGAGCGGTGGGCGCCGGGAGGAGGCGGCAGCGGTCGGAGTTCCGGTGGCCGGTGCCCGCGCGTCAGCCGGTGGGCGCTGCGGCCGGACCGGCCAGGGCGCGCCGCAGGAAAGCGGTCAGCGTCCCCGCGGCCACCGCCCGCGCGTCGGCTTCGCCGAGCCGGTCCACCAGGGCCGGGCCGAGGCCGCGCAGGTCGGCGGGCCGGCGCAGGCCGTCCACGACGGGCAGCTCGGACTGGTCGAGAAGGATTCCGCCGAGGATCGGATCGACGGTTGAGGCGACGTCGTCCATGAAGTCCGGTCCCAGGGCGACGTGTTCGGCACCCACCAGAGCGACGGCGTGCGCGATGTGGTCCACGTAGTGGTGCCGTTCGGGCTTCGGATGCAGGAAGCCACCGAAGGCGTTCATCGCGACGAACCCGCCCGACCCGGCGACCGCACGGATCTGTTCGTCCGTCAGGTTGCGCGAATGGTCGTGCAGTTGACGGCAGGAGGAGTGCGAAGCGACGAACGGCCGCCGGGCCGCCTCGGCGAGGTGCCAGAACCCGCCTTCGGACAGGTGGCTGACGTCCACGACGATCCCGAGGCGCTCCATCTCGGCGATTGCCTCGACGCCGAGGCCAGTCAGCCGTCCGCCGGTGTCCTGCTCGCCGACGCCGTCGGCCAGCATGGTCCGCCGGTTCCAGGTCAGCGACGCCATCCGTACCCCGGCCCGGTGGAAGACGTCCAGCATGGCGAGGTCGCTGCCGACCGGTTCGGCTCCCTCGATCGCCAGGACCAGCGCGATCCTGCCCGCCTGAAGGGCGCGGTCCAGCTCCTCGGCGCTCTCCACCACGGCCACGTCCGCCGCGTGTACGCCGGCCAGGTGGCGGGCCTCCTCCAGCAGGATCAGCGCCCGCCGCAGGGCGCCCTCCCCGACGAACTGCTCCTCGGTGTAGACGGGCAGCACCTGCAGCACCACACCGCCCTCGCGCAGCTGCGGCAGCCAGAAGTCGCCGAACGGGTCGCGATGGCCGCGCTCTCTGAGATGCCTGACCGCCATGAGCAGGTCGTCGTGGCAGTCCGCCATCGGGATGCCGTGGTGACGGTCTGCCGGGACGTTCACGAGCCCGCCTCCAGTGCCGCGTCGAGCGCCGCGCCGTCGTAGTACAGGAAGGCGTCGGTGATGCGTCCCTCCCGTACGGTCACGACCGAGCAGCCGTGGACGTCCAGGGCCTCGACACCGGGCACGGCGGGCGTGCCGAGCATCCGCCAGCGCACGACGGCGCGGTCGCCGGCGACCACCACGTCCAGGATTTCGCGGCGGTAGTCCGGGTAGCGGCGCAGCAGTTCGGCGTTGGCGGCCCGGTCCTCCTCGGCCGAGGACAGCGCCGCACGGCCGTTGACCTCGACGCTCAGGTCCGGTGAGACCAGAGCGGCGGCAGCCTCGGTGTCCTGCCGGTTCTCGGCGTCGTTGTAGGCGCGGTAGACGGCCGCGGGGTCGTCGCCGACCGGGCGCGCGGAGCCTTCGGTGGGTGTCATGCACGTACCTCCAAGGGGCCGGCGGCCTTGACCTGTACGCGGCAGGCCTGGCCGGGCAGATAGGACAGCGGTACCTCGGTCACCGCGGTGATGCGCACCCGGGCGGGGTCGGCGCCCGCCCGGACGGCGGCGTCGGTGGCCAGTTGGCGGGCCTCGTCGAGGCAGCTCTCGCGCCCGCTGGGCTCGTAGCGGTAGACCCGGTCGACGGCTCCGGAGGCGTCCGCGATGGCGGCGCCGAACGCGTTGGCCACGGCGTGGTGGTCCGGCCGTACCACCTCGGAGACGCCCGGCACCTTCTCGGGCACCAGGTGGGAGCCGCCGCCGACGGCGATCAGCGGCATGGCCGTGCGGGCCGCCTTCATCCGCTCGGCCATGACCCGGATCCGGTCGTCGACCCAGGCCAGCGCGGCGTCCACGGTCGCGTCGTCCAGATCCTCCAGCAGCGCCGGATCACCGAATCCCGACAGCCGCCCCGCCTTGACCGCGGTGTCGGACAGCGTGAGGGTCGCACCGCCGCGCACCAGCGCCTCGTCGACCACCCGGTAGCCCACCGAGTCGGGGCCAACGCGGACCTCCTCACCCCGTCCCTGGACGACGGTGCCGCCGCCGAGACCGATCGAGATCAGGTCGGGCATACGGAAGTTGGTGCGCACCCCGCCCACCTCGACGGCCGCCGACGACTCCCGGGGGAAGCCGTCGATGAGGATGCCCACATCGGCCGAGGTGCCGCCCACGTCGATCACCAGGGCGTCGGACAGCCCGGCCAGCGCGCAGGCGCCGCGCATGGAGTTGGTGGGCCCGGAACCGACGGTGAGGATGGGGAAGCGCACGGCCTCCTCGGCGGTCATCAGTGTGCCGTCGTTCTGCGTCAAGTACGAGGCCACCTCGATGCCGTGCCGGGCGAGCGCCGCATGGAAGCCGGTCACGACGTGCCGGGCGACGCCCAGCAGGGAGGCGTTGAGGATGGTGGCGTTCTCCCGCTCCAGCAGGCCGAGCGCGCCGACCTGGTGACTGAGCGACACCGGCATCTCCTCACCCAGTTCCTCGGCGAGGATCCGCGCCGCTTCCAGCTCGTGGTCGTAGGAGGCGGGCGCGAACGGGCAGGAGACCGCGATCGCCGTGACGCCCTCGGCGGCGCACCGGCCGGCGAAGGCCCGGATCGCGTCGGTCTCCAGCGGCGCGATCTCCGTTCCGTCGTACTCGAATCCGCCGCCGACGACGGCGGTCGGCCCGATGGCCGTCGCGTGCAGGTCGGGCGGCCAGGCGGCACCCGGCCGCACGGCCAGCGAGGACGGCGCCGCCAGGCGCAGTACGCCGACCCGGCCCAGTTCTCGCCGCTGGATGATGGCGTTGGCCGGGTGGGTGGTGCCCAGCATGGCCTGGGTGACGTGGACGGTGTCGACGCCAACGATCACCTGGGCCAGGGCCGCGTGGATGCCGTCGAAGGGGTCCGGCGTGGTCGGGGACTTGACGGAGGCGACCACGCCGCCGTGCTCGTCCACCACCACGGCGTCGGTGTTGGTGCCGCCGACGTCGATGCCGATCCGCAGCCGGGGTGCGCACTGCAGCTTCGGTACGCCGCCGCTTACTTGACTGCTCGCCGGACGGTTCACGGCCGGTCACCTCCCAGGGGTACGTAGTCGACGTCGTAGCCGAAGGCCTTGGGCCCCACGACGTCCAGGAAGCCTTCGCGGTGCCACTCGGGTGCGCAGGGCAGGCCGATCACGTCGACGCGGCGGCCGTAGGCCAGCGTCTCGGTGGTGATCGGCTGGGCGTTCTCGTGATCGAGCAGGCAGATCAGGTCCGGAGACGTGATCACCGGACGGTCGTCCTCGAACGCGATCAGGTACTCGTTCTGGATCTCCACCCGGATCCGGCGGCCCGGCTCGTCGAAGTGCTCGATCAGGACGGTGCCGCGGGCGAAGCCGTCGGTGGTCTGCCGGTCCAGATCGACGATCTTGCCGGAGAAGAACTTCCGGGCCCCGGCGAAGTCGAGGAAGGCGTCGTAGGCCCCGGCCTCGCCCCGCTGCACCGCCGCCAGCCGGCGCCCCAGCTCGGTGCAGTAGGTCAGGGAGCCGCGGATGCCGTGCTCGGCCACCTGCCCGGCTGTCATGGGATAGCAGGAGATGGCATTGGCCAGGCCCAGATTGATCGCCGTGCCGCGGGCCAGTTTCTCCGCCAACTGGTTGGTCGTGGTCGCCAGCACGACCACGTTGCCCTTCTCGTCGGCCATGCTCATCGGTGCCGCCGGCACTCCGGCGAGCGTGAACACGGTCATCTCCAGCTGGGGGAAGGCCCGGCGCATGGAGTCAGCGTCCACCAGCGGCAGACCCAGCTCGGCGGCCACGGCCACCGGGATCAGCGTGTTCATGCCGCCGACCTCGATCGGCATGATCGCGACCGGCTTTTCGCCCAGATAGTTCGACAGGGCACGCACCGCGCCCGTGAACTCCGTCCCCGCAGGCACCTTCTCCAGAATGACCGTCGGCGCGCCGATCACGGCAACGGTCAACACCCGTCCGTCACGTGGCAGTTCGTCCGCATCGAGCACCTTCACGGGGCCGTGGTCCTCGATCGCCTGCCGGGCCATCAACCGCGCGATGTACGGGTCTCCGCCGCCGCCGGTGCCCAACAGCGTGGCCCCCAGGGCCAGCTCGTCCATGTCCTCAATCGTCAGCAGCCGCATCCGATCCTCCTCCCGAGCCGGCGCCGCACTCCCCACCGCCGGATGGGTCCCGCCGGGGCCGGCGCTGCATTGCCGTGAAGCTATGACCGGCCCGCCCGCTCCCGGTGTGCTCGGTGCCCAACAAAGCCTCTACAGATGTGCGGCAGGCACAGATGTGTGCGGGGAGCGGTCGGCAGGCTGCCTGTCCATGACGGTTGACCACTCGCTTCTCGTGCTGTCGCGCACACAGATCACCGGCCTGCTCGACCCGGCCGCTTCGCTGGAGAGCCAGCGCACGGCGTTCGCACGCCTCGCCGGCGGCACGGCGGATCTCGCTCCCCGCCTGCTGCTGCCCGGACCGGACGCGTCCGTCGCGTTCTGCTACGCGTCCAGGCTGTCCCCCGACAGTGGGGCGGTGTGCAAGTTCGGCAGTGTCAATCCCGGCAACGCCGCCACCGGCGCGCCCAGCGTGTCCGCGACCGTGCTGGTCCTGGACCCCGCCTCTGGCACACCGCTGGCGCTGCTCGACGGCGAGGCGATCACCACCGCCCGGACCGCCGCCGCCACCGCTCTGGCCGCGGGAGAACTGGCCCGCCCCGACGCCACCCGCCTCGCGGTCCTGGGCTCCGGCGTCCAGGGCCGCGCCCACCTCCGCGCCCTGACCAGCCACCTGGGCCGGCGGCTCACGGAGTTGCGGATCTGGTCGCCACGGCAGAAGAACCGCACGGACGCGGCCGCTCGGCTGTCGGACGAACTGCGGCGCCCCGTCGTGGCGGCGGACACCGCCGAGGCCGCGGTCACCGGCGCCGACATCGTGATCACCTGTACGACCAGCCGGACCCCGGTCCTGGACGAGGCCTGGCTCGCGCCCGGCGCGACCGTACTCGGCGTCGGCTCCTTCGCACCCGACCGGTGCGAGGTGGACGACGCACTGCTGAGGCGGGCCAGTGCCGTGGTGGTCGACGACCCGCCGACCGCCGCGCGACAGGCGGGGCCCGTGGTGCGTGCCCTGCGCAACGGCATCCTGCGCGAGGAGGACCTGGTCGGACTCGGCGAGGTCGTCCTCGGCCGGGCCCGCCCGCGCACGGACGACGACGACATCGTCTTCTACAACAGCGTGGGCGTCGGCGTGCAGGACGCGGCACTGGCCGAACTGGTGCTCGCCCGCGCCCGGCCGCGCGGAGCGGGAAGCCGCATCTCGCTGGTCTGAGAACTCACCGAACCGACGTCTTCCCGATCCGAGGACCCACAGATCGGGAAGACTCCCCGATCCGCAGAGGAGACAGCATGCGTGTCCTGGTCATCGGCGCGGGCGCCATCGGCCTGTCCTGCGCCTACTTCCTGGCCAGACGGGGCGCCACCGTGACCGTGGCCGACCCCCGGGGCCCCGGCGGCGGGGCCTCGCGGCGCAACGCCGGCTGGGTGGTCCCCTCGATGTCCGCACCGGTCCCGGCACCCGGCACCGTGGTCAAGTCACTGCGCTGGACTCTCCGTCGTGACAGCCCGGTGCACATCCGTCCGTCACTGGACCGCGCCTTCGCACGGTTCATGACCGCGATGCTCAGGCGCTGCAACCGCGCCGACTACGCACACGGACTGCACGTCACCGCCGAGCTGAACCGCAGGACCCTCGAGCTGTTCGACCTTCTGCGCGCGGACGGCGTCGATTTCGAGCACCACCGCACCGGTCTGCTGCTGGCCTTCCTCACCGAGAAATCCCTGCACCAGCACGCCGAAGAACTCGCCGGACTCACCCGCTACGGCACTCCCGCGCCGGAGGTACTGTCCGCCGGGGAGGCCCGACACACGGAACCGGCACTGTCGGACGCGATCGTCGGCGCCATCCGCTGCCCGGGGGAGCAGCACCTCGACCCGGACTCGTTCGTCGACCAACTCGCCGCAGCCTGCCGCGACCGGGGTGTCACCTTCGTCCGCGAAGAGGTCACCGACTTGCACGAGCGTGACGGCACACGCATCGGCGCGGCGACCGGTCCCGGTGACACGGCACTCAGGGCCGACGCCTTCGTGATCGCCGGGGGAGCATGGACGCCCCGGCTCACCGGTCCTCTGGGCTTCCGCCTGCCGCTCCAGGCCGGCAAGGGCTACGGCTTCGACTTCCGCCCCGCACCCGTCCGGCTGCGCACCGCGACCTATCTCTCCGAGGCGAAGGTCGCCGTCACCCCCCTGACCTCCGGCATCCGGCTGGCGGGCACCATGGAGTTCACCGGCCTGGACGAAAACGTGGACACCGTCCGCGCCGGCGCCATCGCCGACTCCGCCGGCCGCTACTTCCGCACCTGGGACACCACCGCGGCCCGGCCCCGGGCGTGGGCGGGCCTGCGCCCGATGACCCCCGACGGCCTGCCGGCCATCGGACCGGTGCCCGGCTACGACAACGTCCTCGTGGCCGCTGGACACGCCATGCTCGGCATCACCCTCGCTCCTGTCACCGGACACCTCGTCCAGCGGATGCTGCTGGACGGAACCGTTCCTCCGGAGGTCGAACCATTCCTGCCCGACCGCTTTGCGTGAACGGAGCCGAGGTGAGTATGAGGTCGGGCCGAACGCACGCGATCGCACGGCCTCAGGGTCGGCCAGGCCCGACCGGCTGCCTGCGGTGTTCCGGAAGGGGCTGCGGTTGAAGAAGCTCGACCGTCGCGGGCGCTGATCGACTCCTTCCACGTCAGGGTGACCGTGCCGTGCTCTCCGCTCTCGCACGGCACCTGCCACCCGTCTTACGCCGCCACCGGCTGGTCACTCCGGGCACCCTGCTGAACTGGCACCGTCGTCTGGTGCGCTGGAAGTGGCGCCAGACGGCGGTCAGATCCGGTCGTCCACCATTGCCGGAAGGGACAGTTGCGCTCATCCAGCGCCTGGCAAGAGAGAACCCGACCTGGGGATACGTCAGAATCCAAGGCGAACTCCGACGGATTGGCCATCGGGTCGCCGCCGCCACGATCCGGCGCGTCCTGCACCGCTCCGGTCTGCCGCCAACACCGCGGCGCGCTTCCCAGCAGACCTGGCGTACTTTCCTCCGTTCCCAGGCCCACACGCTGCTCGCCTGCGACTTCATGCACGTGGAGACCGTCTTCCTCAAACGTCTCTACGTCTTCTTCGTCATGGAGATCAAGACCCGGCGCGTCCATGTCCTGGGCGTCACCGCCCATCCCACCGGCGCATGGGTCACCCAACTCGCCCGCAACCTGCTCATGGACCTCGGCGACAGGGCTGGGTGCTTCCGGTTTCTCATCCGTGCCCAGCTCAGCGGCCTGATTGGGATATTGACACCCTTCAGGTAAAACGGCACGTGGGAAGGGGTGCAGCAGCAACAAGTCCGAGGGACACCAAAATGAGATCAGGTCGGACATCGAAGTGAGACTATCCACTCATGGGCGACATCGAACATGTGCCCCTCCGTGTGCTTCTACCGGGCCCCTGAGATGCCGGACTCCAGCAGCCGGCCGCCGTCCCAGACCACGCCGACCTGGCGGTAGTACGCGGCGATCGGCTCGCGGATCTCCAGCCGGGCCAGCTCCTCGGTGGGCGCATCGAACAACTCCAACTCGACGTCGCCGACCCACGGCTGCCCGCCCTCGAAGGAGGCAGCGCCAGATACGATCAGCTCATCGAGGGCCAAGCCCTTGCCGTTCTCGATCGAGGGCAGCCAGCGGTGGTGGGCCATAGGGAGGCCATTGACGAAGCCGTTGGTCTCGCACGGCTTCCGCAGGGTGAGCCAAGCGCCGGTCGGCCGCGGCGCAACGCCCGGCGAACCGGACGGGAGCGCGTCCCCGACATCGGTGTCCGCGCCACAGCCAAGCGGTTGCGCAAACCGCTCTTCCCGGCGCAACCCTGCCGGGGCGTTCACCACCACCGACGACGGCTCACTCCGCCACGAGACTCAGGTCGAGATGCACGGCACCCCGCAGATCGAGTTGGAGGGCTACTCCGAGAGCGATGCCCACATCACCGTTGACACGGTGACCTTCACAGACGTCCCGTGGGATGACATTCCCGACTTCCTGGCCTCCGTCTCCGACCGCACGGCCTTCTCAAGGGACGCGTCGTGCCGCCCGGCTGGCGGCTCGTGGCCCCGCTGCCCCGCTGCCCCGCTGCCCCGCTGCCCCGCTGCCCCGCTGCCCCGCTGCCCCGCTGCCCCGCTGCCCCGCTGCCCGACGACTGTACCTACAAGGAGGTCATGCTGCGCCACGCCCTCACCCCCTGGCTGGGCAAGCCCATCCGCTGACAGAGCCACAGCGCACACGAAGGTCACCATGTACCGCCCACCGTGTGCGCCGGTCACCACCCGTATGGCCGGAGGCCGCGTGATCAGCGAAGGCGCTCGCGCCGAACCTCAGAGACATTCCGGCTCCTCTGCTCCCGGCCCCACCGCGCCGTCACCGGGTGCGGCAGGCGCAGATGGTCCAGTGCCCGGCCGACCGTCTGGGTGACCACTTCGTCGAGTGAGGTGGGGCGGGTGTAGAAGGCGGGCACCGGCGGCATGATGGTCGCGCCCGCCTCCGTCGCCTGCGTCATCAGCCGAAGGTGCCCGGCGTGCAGGGGGGTCTCGCGCAACAGCAGGACGAGCGGGCGGCGTTCCTTCAAAGTGACGTCGGCGGCGCGCACCAGCAGGTTGTCGTCGTAGCTGTTGGCTATGCCGGACAGCGTCTTCATGCTGCACGGCGCCACCAGCATCCCGTCCATCGGGAACGAGCCGCTCGAAATCGCCGCGCCCAGGTCATGATCGGCATGCAGGTGGTCGGCACGCGCCCGCACGTCGGCCACCGTCAGGTCGGTCTCCTGGGTCAGCGTCGCCTTGGCCGCCTTGGTGAGGACCAGATGGGTCTCCACACCCAGTTGGGAGAGCAGCTCCAGAGCGCGGACCGCATACATCGCTCCGGACGCTCCGGAGATCCCCACGATCACCCGTGGTGGGAAACCGTCCCGGTCCATGGCCAGCCCTCCAGTTCGGCGAGGTAGGGGTGCAAGGAAGAGGACTTGGAGCGGATGCGGGCGAACTTCTCGCGGTCCCCGGCCGGTACGGTCGCGTCCATCCCGAGCTTCGCCGTCGTCCCGCCGTCCGCCGAGGGATCCAGGCTGCTGCCGGTGGTGCGCTCCACCACGAACAGGTCGCGGTCGGCCTGCATCCGGGTCGCGATCGCCCACTCGACCTGCTCGTCGTCGAACACGTCCACGTCGTCGTCGACGATCACCGCGAGCTTCACGGTCGTCACCGCCGTGAACGCCGCCATCGCGGCATGCCGCGCCGTGCCCTCTCCGCGGGAGCGCAGGGAGATCACCGCGTGCATCCGGCACGACCCGCCCTCGGTGAGCCGCACGGCCGCCACATCGATCCCCGCGGCCCGCAGTGCCCGCAACAGGCGCGCCTCGCGTGGCAGTCCGCCCAGCCAGAAGTGCTCCCGGCCGCCGGAGAGAATCGTCTGCAGGGAAGCGTTCTTTCGTGACCAGCGCGAGGAAAGCTCCAGCACCGGGGCGGGCCCGCCCGGACCGTAGGTGCGCGGGTACTCCCCGAACGGCCCTTCGTCCGCGCGCCGGCCCGCACGGAAAGTGCCGACGAGCACCATCTCCGCGCGGGCGGGCACCGGTACCTCCAGCCCCTCCGCGTAGGTGACGTCCAGCGGCTCGGGGTGCAGGGCGCTGGCGACCTCCAGGTCGTCGAGGTCGGCCGCCGCGGGCGACTGCGAGGCCAGCGTCAGCAGCGGGTCGACGCCCACGCAGAGCGCGACGGGCAGGTCCTCCCCCGCCGCCTCGTGCTCGGCGAAGATCGACCGGAGCCTGCCCGGCAGCATGAGGGCGCGCACCTCGCGGGGCCCGGCGACCTGCAGCCGGTTGATCGACAGGTTCGCCTTGCCGGTGCGCGGATCGCGCACCACGATCAGCGCCGAGGTGAGGTAACGGCCGGCGTCGCGCTCGTGCTGCACCGGCAGCGGAAGGCCGCCGAGCAGGTCGCCTTCCGTATCGTGCCGGCCCAGCACCGGAGCCTCGGCGGGGTCGACCACCGAACACGGCCGCGGGGCACGCACCGCTGCCGCGAGCCGGTCGACCACCTCCGACTCCGGGCAGTCCAGCGCCAGGGCGAAGTGCCCGCGTGAGGGCACCGTGTTGCCGACGAGCGGGAACGTCGCGCCGCGCACCGCGTCGAAGGCCACCGCGTAGCGGCCGTCGGCATGCTCCAGTACGGCGGCCACGTCCTGGTCGGCGTCGATCTCACTGCTCACCCTCCGCAGCTCGCCGCGTTCCTCCAGCAGCGCCAGCCAGCCCCGCAGATCGGGCAGTTTCGGCCAGGTCGTGCCCATCACTCCCCCTCGGGCGGTGAGAAGTGGACGTGCTTGAGCTCGGTGAACTGTTCCAGCCCTTCGAGCCCACGGGTCCGGCCGAGGCCGGAGGAACCGTAGCCGCCACTGGGCATCTCCGGGTACGAGCGGTTGTAGCCGCCCACCCAGACCGTCCCCGCCTGCAGCGACCGCGCGACGCGCCAGGCGCGTGAGCCGTCGCCGGTCCACACCGAGGCGGCGAGCCCGTACGGGGTGGCGTTGGCCGCTTCGATCGCGCCGTCCTCGTCGTCGAACGGTTCGAGGGTGATCAAAGGGCCGAAGATGTCCTCCCTTACGAGAGGCGAGTCCACCGCGACGCCGGTCACCGCGGCGGGGGTCACGAAGTGTCCCGGGAGCCCGTCGGGGCTGGTGCGCTCCCCTCCGGTCAGCAGGGTCGCGGTGGACCGTGCGAGGTCCACGTAACCGGTGAAGCGGTCGAGCGCGCGAGCGGAGATGAGCGGGCCCAGGTCCGTCTCCTCGGCGGCGGGATCGCCGAGTCGCAGCGAGCGCAGGACGTCGACCACCCGGTCGCGCGCACGCTCGAAGACCGGGCGCTGTACAAGGAGTCGGGTGCACGCCATGCACATCTGTCCGCTGGTGATCACTGATGCCCGGGCCGCGGTCTCCGCCGCCTTCTCGACGTCGGCGTCGGCGAACACCACCATGCTCGCCTTGCCGCCCAGTTCCAGCAGGGTGCGGGTCATGTCCGGGGCCGCCGCGCTGCGGATCGCGGCCCCGACCTCGGTGGAGCCGGTGAAGGCGACGGCTCGGACCAGCGGATGGGTGACCAGGGCGTCCCCGACGAGGCCGTCGCCCACCACAAGCTGCACGACCTCGTCGCCGATTCCCGCCTTGCGGCCCAGTTCCAGCGCCCGCCGGGTGACCAGCGCGGTCTGCGGGGCGGGCTTCACCAGCGCGGTCACGCCCGCGGCGAGCGCCGGGGCCAAATCGCGGAAAAGCAGCAGCAGCGGCCAGTTCCACGGCACGATGAACACGGTCACGCCGACCGGTTCGCGCACCAGGTGGGCTTCGGACCCGTCGGGCAGGGTGCCGGCCCGACCACCGATCGAACGGGCGAGCCCGGCGTTGTAGCGGAGTGCTTCGACCGCTCCGGCCACTTCGAGGCGGGCCTCCCGGACCGGCTTGCCGCTCTCCGTCACGAGCGCCTGGACGAGCTCCTCGGTGTGCTCGCCGAGCACGTCCGCCCACCGCCAAAGCAGCGCCTGGCGTCGGCGGGCGTCCACGGGCCAGATCCCGCGCTGGGCCGCCGCGGCGGCCTCGGCGGCCTCGGCGAGCCGGTCGGGTGTGGTCGCAGGGGTCTCCTCCAGTGGCCGCAGGGTAGTCGGGTCGGCCGGGCGGGCGTCCTGCGGGACGTCCCAGGTGCGGAGTTCTGCCGTGGCCGTCATACGAACACTCCGCCGCCGTCGACGACCACCGTCTGCCCGCTGACGAAACCGCTGGCGGTGCTCGCCAGCCACAGCACCGCGCCGACCAGGTCGTCCGGCGCCATCTCGCGTGCCAGGCACCGGGTTTGCTCCATCCTGCCGAGGTAGTCGGGGTCGTTGATGGCGCGGGAGGCGGCGTCGTCGACGAGCCCCGGCGAGACGGCATTGACGCCGATGCCATACTGCCCGAGCTCCCTGGCCGCGGCCCTGGTCAGTCCCTCCACGGCCGCCTTCGACGCGACATAGTGGGCGAAGCCGGCCGCGCCGGTGCGCGTGACCACCGAGGCGATGTTGACGATCCGGCCGCCACCGCGCTCCCGCAGGGCGGGGACGGCAGCCCGGATGACCTGCCAGGTGCCGCGTACGTTGACCCGCAGCACGGTGTCCCAGTCCTGTGCGGTGAGCTCCGTAAGGGGGCGCTTGGGGCCGAGCGTCCGGTAGATGGCGGCGTTGTTCACCACCGCGTCCAGGCCGCCGAACCGGTCGGTCGCCTGCCCCACGACCGTGTTCACGTCGTGGTCGTCGGTGATGTCGCACGGCGTGAAGACCGCGGTGCCCGGCCCTTGTGCGGTGGCCTTCTCGGCGAGCCGCTTGCCGTCCTCGGCCATCTGGGGCAGGTCTGCGGCGATCACGTTGGCCCCCGCCGCGGTGAGCGCGCACGTGTAGGCGGCACCGATGTCGCCCGTCGCGCCGGTCAGCAGTACGACACGATCCTGCAGAGTCGCTGAAGTCATGGAAGTTCCTGATCCTTGAGTAAGTCGTTTCGGTCGCTCTGTCGGGGCGGTTCAGACTCCTGGATACGGAGAGCGAGGTCCGTCACGCGGCGGCGGCGAGCGCCTCGTGCCAGTCGGCACCGCGGGCGAGAAGGCGGCGGTAGTCCAGGAGCCGCCGTGCGGCGTTGATCGCGAGGGCGCCTTCGAAGCGGTCGCCGTCGCGATACAGGGCGAGCAGGGTCTCGCCGTCGTCCCCTTCGTGCACGATGCGGACGTCGCCACTGCTGCGTCCGGCCATCTGGATGCGTGTCCCGTACTGGTCGGACCAGACGTACGGCACGGGCGCGTACTCCACCGGGAACCCGGGGTCGAGCATGTTACGGGCCACCACCGCGGCCTGTTCCCTGGCGTTGGTCCAGTGCTCCAGCCGGACATGCCGGCCGTAGCCGGGGTGGAACCAGCGCGCAGCGTCGCCCGCTGCGTACATGTCCGGCGCCGATGCCCGGCAGTACGCGTCACACAGCACGCCGTCGTCCAAGCGGATTCCGGAATCGGCCAGCCATCCGACGGCGGGTGTCGCGCCGATGCCCACCACGACCAGGTCGGCGTCGATGGTGCTGCCGTCGTCCAGCCGCACCCGCTCGACGGCGATATCCCCGTCAAGACCGGCCACGGCGCGTCCGCACAGGACGCGGACGCCGTTGCGGACGTGCAGCCGCGCGCACGCCTCGCCCATCCGCTCGCCGAGCCCCCGGGACAACGGCGCCGGCAACGCCTCGATGAGGGTGACCGGCAGATCGCGCCGACGTGCCTCCGCGGCCACCTCGGCGCCCACGAAGCCGCCGCCGACGATGACCACGCGCGGCCGCTTCGCGAGCGCGTCACGGATGGCGAGCGCGTCCTCGAGCGTGCGCAGGGTGTGAATGCCCTCGAGCTCGTGCCGACCGGGCAGAGAGCGGGGCGTCGCGCCCGTCGCGACAACGAGTGCGTCGTACGGCAGACGTGATCCCCCGGACAGCTCGACCGTCTTCGCCACGGGGTCCACGGCGCGGGCCCGCTCGCCGAGGCGGAACTCCACCTCGAGTGCGGCCAGTGCCTCGTCACTGCGCAACGCGGTCCGCTCCGGCGCCCAGTCCCCGCTCAGCAGCTGCTTGGACAGCGGCGGGCGGTCGTAGGGCATGGCCTTTTCGTCCCCGACGAGGGTGAGGGAGCCGTCGTAGCCGTTCCTGCGCAGCGCTTCCGCGGTGCACAGGCCGGCCAGCGACGCACCGACGACCAGGACGCGCTTCACGACGCCGGCTCGACGTCGATGGCGGCTACCGGGCACGCGCCGGCGGCTTCGCGCGCCCGTGCCTCGCCGGGCTCGGCTCCGGATATCACCCGTGCGATCCCGTCCTCGCCCAGTTCGAGCAGCTCTGGGGCGGCCAGTTCGCAGTCGCCGTACCCACAGCACTTGTCGGTGTCCACCGTGATCTTCATGGCTTGGCTTCCCTTCGTCGCCACGTCATCCATCGCTACGTCACCTGTCATCACGTCACCCACTCCTCGCGGCACCTGTCACCAGGTCACTGGGAGCCGTCGGACGCCGAGGTGCCGGCCGCCGCCCTCCAGTGGATTCGTGCGCTCGACTTCGCCGTTGATCCGGAATCCAGGGATCCGCTCGAGCAGCGTCCGGACCGCGATGCGGATCTCGGCCTTCGCCAGCGGCATGCCCGGGCAGCTGTGGATGCCGGCGCCGAAGGCGAGGTGCTTATTGGGCTTGCGGTCGATGACCACCTCGTCCGGGTTCTCGAAGACCGTCGCGTCGCGGTTGGCCGAGGCGAACAGCAGGATCACGCGGTCGCCCGCGGACATCTGCTGCCCGGCCAGGCACGCCTGTCCCGTCAGCTGCCGGGGGAACCAGTGCAACGGGGTCTCGTAGCGCAGGATCTCGTCGATCGCCGTGGGAATGAGCTTGGGTTCGTCGATGAGACGCTGCTGGGCCTCTGGGTGCTCGGCGAGGTAGAGCAGCACGTTGCTCAGCCCGAGCGCCGTCGAATCATGCCCGGCATAGGTCAGGATGAACATCATGTTGGCGAGCGTCCCGTCGTTCACGCCGAGCTCGTCGTTGATGGTCAGCAGCTGCGAGATGAAGTCGTCGCCCGGTTCCTTGCGGCGCTGCTCGAAGAGTCGGACCCAGTAGGCGCACACCCGGTCGATGACCTTCCGGCCCTGTTCGTCGGACGCATGCTCCAGGAAGTCCAGGGAGTACTCACGGATCTCGTCCGCCTGTTCCGGGCCGAGGTCGTAGAGCTGCGTGATCACGTCGAGCGGCAGCGGGATGGCCAGGCCCTCGACCAACTCGGCCTCGCCGGAGCCATGGAACGCCCCGATGAGCCGGTCCGCCGTGGCCTGGATCTGCGGCTCCATCCGCTTGGCCGCGGCCGCGCTGGTGAGCGGGGCGATCAGCTTCCGAAACTTCTCGTGCTCCGGCGGGTCGTAGTCGATGGGTGGGAACCGGTTGTCCGACACGGCGGGGACGTAGACGCCGCCGGTGGAGGAGTAGGTACCGTGGTCCATGGCGGCCGCGCGCACGTCCTCGTAGCGGGAGAGCGTCCAGTAGCCGCCGTACTTCTCGCCGCGGGCGACAGGGCACTGCGAGCGCAGGCCCTCGTACCGTTCATACGCGCGCTCGGGCGAGAGGTCGCGGGCGTGGGGGTCGTAGATCGGGCCATGCGGGTCGGTCTGCTCTGTCATGGTGCACTCCTGTCGTCAGGCCTTCGCGGGCTCCGTCATCGGTTGCGGGGGCTGCTCGCGTTCCATGGCTCCGCGGGTCTCCGGGCTGATCGCGTTGGCGATGAGGAACACGGCCACGACAACCAGCAGGAAGACCATGAGCCGGCCGGGCACATCGGCAAGGCCGGGGCTGGCCAGGTTCACGAAGGTCGGCATCAGTCCGCCGATCATGAACCCGGTGTTCCAGCAGACGGCCGTGCCGCGCGAGCGCAGCGCCGTGGGGTAGCGCTCGTTGAGGAACACCAGAACCGGTGCGAACGCCGCGTTGGCGAACATTGCCAGCGCCGTCGCGTACACCGTGATCAGCCCGGTCTTCGCCGGATCGGTGCTGGTCACGAGCCAGACGAGCAGCGGGAGGGCGACGAGGTTGAAGCCACCCATCAGCAGCATCGAGCGGCGGCGGCCGATGCGCTCACTCAGTTCGCCGGCGGCGATGGTCGCGACGATCACGCCGAGGCTGGAGACGAGCAGGATCACGCCCTGGGAGCTCTTCTGCACGCCGGTGACCTGATCGAGCAGGGTCGGCAGGTATCCGGAGGTCAGGTAGTACTGCGATCCGGCACCGGCGACGAGCAGGATGTTCAGGGCGAGCAGCCCGCCCCGGCCGTCCCGCACGAGGTCGCTCATCCGCGGCTGGGACTGCGGCCCAGCCTCCTCCTGCGCCTGCTGCTGCGCCTTCCACAGCGGCGATTCCTCGACGCCGCGCAGCACGAAGTAGGAAAGGAACGCGGCGGCCAGGCCGGCGAAGAACATGACGCGCCAGCCCCAGACGTCGAACCGCTCGCCGGGGAAGATCTGGCTGACAACGATGAACAACCCGCTTGCCATCGCGGCGCCGAGGCCTGCTCCGCCGCCGCCGATCAGGCCGGACATCAAACCGCGCCAACGCGGGCCGACGCTCTCCGTGCCTAGGGTGTGGGTCGCGGCGACCACGCCCCCGACGAAGATTCCCTGAAGGAACCGGAGGATGAGGAACACGACAGGCGCCACGACCCCGGCGGTGGCGTAGGTGGGCACCGCGCCCATGGCCGCGGTGCACAGGCCCACGCCGGCGAGGACAGTCACCATCGTCTTCTTGCGGCCGTGGCGGTCGGCGATCCCGCCGAAGATCGCCGCCCCGGCGGGACGCAGCAGCACGCTGACGGCGAACGAGGCGTACACGGCGGCCAGGCTCAACGTCGGGCTTGAGGAGGGGAAGAGGAGGTCACCGACGGTGCCGGCGACGAAGAGAAGGATGAAAAGATCGAAGAGATCGAACGCCCAGCCGGCGACAGAGGCAAAGGCGGCGTAGAAGGTGGCTCTCCGAGAAGGTTCGGTGATGCGGGGTGTGGACATTGCCCACCTCCTTGTGAGGCTCAGTACTTGCTATTAAGGGGCCGGTTCGCGCGATGAGCGATGCGCAACTGCCTAGTCATGCGGTAGTCAGCGCCTATACGGGCAGGTGACGCCCGGCCTTCAGGCTTCATCACCGCTGTCGCGGTCACTGTCGAACGCAGCGACGAGAAGATCGAGGAACGCACTCGCGGCGGGGGTGAGAGGGCTGCCCTTCCGCCAGATCACGCCCAGCTCCCGCCGGGCCAAAGGATCGTCGAGGGGTATCGCCGCGGCGTAGCCTGCGGAGGCGAGACGCGGCACCACGGACACACCCACCCCGCTGCGCACCATTCCGCACAGGACGGAGAGCTGGCTGGTCTCGACGGTCACCCGGGGGCTGAAGCCCGCCCGCAGGCAGACCGTGTCCATCAGCTCGCGCAGCCCATACCCGCGGTGCATGCCGACGTAGTCGTCCCCCGCCAGCTGTGCGAGGTCGAGGGTGGGCCGGTCTGCGAGACGGTGCTCCGGAGGCAGCATCGCGACCATCGGCTCGCGCACCAGGATGCGCCCCGTGACACCAGGCCGTGCCAGGGGAGCGCGGCTTATCGCCAGGTCCAGCATCCCTGTGTGCACCATGCGTTCGAACTCGCCGGACACATTGTGCTCGGTGAGCAGAACTTCGATGCGGGGGTGCGCGGCACGGTATTCGGCCAGCAGGTCGGGGAGCAGCGTGGCGCCGACGCTGGGCAGTACGCCGATCGTGACGCGGCCGCGGTCGAGGGACCGTATCGTGGCCGCCTGGGCACGGGCCTGTTCGAGATGGAAAAGCGCGGGCTCGACGTGCTCCAGGAAAGCCTCACCGGCTGCCGTCAGTTCAACACGCCGACCGAGTCGCTGGAACAGGGCGACGCCGAGTTCCTTCTCCAGCTTGCGTACCTGGACCGACAGCGAGGGTTGGGCGAGGAAGAGCTCTTCGGCCGCGCGGGTGAAGCTGCCCGCTTTGGCGATGGTGAGTACGTAACGAAGCTGGTGCAACTCCATGTTCAGCGCCTGACGGTCATCGGTTGTGGTGGGCGGCCTCGACCGGCCGGGAAACCCGAGGCCGTGGCGGCGCCGCCGTCTGTGGGATCTCGTGCCGGTGGATGTCTCCCGTGAGGCCGCTGAGCGGAAAGCCGGTGCCGCCCCAGCGCCGCTGGATGATCTCCGCGGCTATGGACACGGCCGTTTCCTCGGGTGTCCGGGCACCGAGGTCGAGGCCGATGGGGGACGCGAGGCGGGCGAGTTCGGCGTCGGTGACGCCCTGCTCCTGCAGTCGCGTGGTGCGGTCGCTGCGGGTGCGGCGACTGCCCATGACACCGATGTACGCCGCCGGGGTGCGCAGCGCGGACGTCAGGACGGGGACGTCGAACTTGGGGTCGTGGGTGAGCACGCAGATCACGGTCCGCGCGTCCACTGCGGTCCGGGCCAGATAGTCGTGCGGCCACTCGCACACGACCTCGTGCACGTGCGGGAACCGGTGGGGGGTGGCGAACACCGGGCGCGCGTCACACACGGTCACGCGGTAGCCCAGCTGCGCCCCGGTGGCACTCAGCGCCATTGCGAAGTCGTTGGCCCCGAAGATCAGCGTCCTCGGCGGTGGTACGAAGGACTGGACGAACACCGAGACGTCGGCCATGCACCGCTGCCCGTGGGGCCCGTAAAGTTCGGTGCCGGTCATCCCCTGGGCGAGCAGGCCGCGCGCGTCCGTCGTCACCGCGGCATCGAGGCCGCTGTCGCCCAACGAACCCTGCACCCGGTCCTGCCAGATGTCGAGTTGCTCGCCCAGGGGCGCCGTGCCGCCGACGACGGTGGCAACGGCAACCGGCTCGGCCTCCTCGAGTGAGTCGAGCACCTGACCCAGCGAGGAGGCGGAGGTCACGGGGCGGACCAGCACATCGATGGTCCCGCCGCAGGTCAGGCCGACGGAGAACGCCTCCTCATCACTGACGCCGTAGGTCTCCCGCCGGGTCTCTCCGGTGGCGAGCACCTTGGTGGCCACGTCGTACACCGCGCCCTCGACGCAGCCGCCCGACACGCTGCCCACCACCTCACCGGCAGCGCTGACCGCCATCACCGCTCCGGGACCGCGCGGGGCACTTCCCCGCGCGCCGATCACCGTGGCCAGGCCGAAGGCCGTACCTTCGGCCAGCCAGCGGTGCAGCTGTGGCAACACGTCACGCATGACGGTCCCTCCTCTGGCTTCCTATGCGCGGCAGCCGCGCCCGAGTCCACTGCCGCGCAGCAGGTGCTTGATGCGGTCGAGTAGCGGTGCGAGGACGAGGCTCATGGCACTGGGAGCCTTCACCGGTCCGGACGGCGCTTGCCCCGACCTGGCGGCTTCGGCGACGGCGTCCGTGAACTGCTCGAACATGCGGCGGCTGACGTCACCCGCCAGAGCTCGGCCGAACTGGGCGATGCGGCCGGTGAGACAGACCTCGGCATCGGCGTGCATCGCCGTGCCGGTCTCCGTGGCTTCCGTACGCAAAGTGATGTCCCCTTGCGTCTGGGCCCCGCCGGTGTCCTGCCCTTGGGCGACGACGCGCGGCCGGCCGCCCGCGCGGTCGTGTTCCACGAGGTGCGCGAGCCCCTTGAACGCCAGCTTCACCGACCCGACCGGCGCCCGGGCACGACCCGCATAGTGGTCATTGCCGAGGTCATCGGTGAGCGCCGCCCCGGGCAGGCAGCGCGCCAGCAGCTGGATGTCGTCGAGAACGCGCCAAACCTTCTCCTCTGGCAGGTCGATCTCGGTGGTGATCTCGACGGCGATGGTGGGGTCGCCGCTGGGCAACACAATTTCCTGCCTGCTCAGCGACTCCGCCCCATCGGTGTCCTCCTGCCCGTCGGAGACGTGCCCGCCTTGCCCGGAACGGCCGACGAGCGCCCGCTGACCGCAGTTGCCCGGTTCGGGGATTCCCTCGGGATGTGCCCGGTGGGTTTCGCCGACCGCGGTGAGGATGTTGCGGTATCCGGTGCACCGGCAGATGACACCGGAGAGCTCCTGGGGCAGCTCCTCTTCGGTGACGTCCGGCTTGTGGGTCAGCAGGTCGTAGGAGCTCATCAGGAAGCCCGGTGTGCAGAAGCCGCACTGGAGCGCGTGGTTGCGACCGAAAGCCTCCTGCAGAGGGTGCAGGTCGTCGGACCGCCCGAGCCCCTCGACGGTGACGATGTCCGCCCCGTCGAGCTGTACAGCGAACAGCAGACAGGCTCGGGCGGCCTCGCCGTCGACGAGAACGGTGCGCATGCCGCACACGCCGTGTTCGCAGCCGAGGTGTGTGCCGGTGAGGCCCAGGTGGTCGCGTAGCGCGTCGGCGAGCGTGACCCGCGCCGGGAGGTTGAGCACGGTGGGCGTGCCGTTGACGGTCATCCGTACCTCCACCGTCTCGTCCGTGGCCGCCTTCACCGGCCTCGGCTTGGCGGTTCCGGCCGCTTTCACGGGCGTTTCTGCTTCGTTGAGCGTCATATGGCCACCTCGTCTACGCCCTTGTGGGCGCGTTCGTACGCCTTGGACAGTTCGCGGGCCGCCAGTGTGCGGAGCAGCCGGCGCCTGTAGTTCCTGGACGCGTGGGCGTCGCCGTCTGTGTCGACCATCTCCTCGACGACGGCGGAGAGTGCCCCCTTGAGCCGGTCCGCGGGCGCGCTGCCCGTACCGGTGACCGCCGCGGTGAGCTGCTCGCTGACGTCACGAGTGACTGCCCTGTCGGACACGCCGAATCCCGTGATCACCGCCTCCGGGCCGTCGCCGCGCAGGCGTACCCGCGTGGCGACGCCCGCAAGGGCGAAGTCGCCGTGCCGGCGTGCGATCTCGGCGAATCCGAAGCCCTCCTCCGCGGCGGCGACCGGCAGCCGCACGGAGGTGAGGATCTCGTCGGGGACCCAGCGCGGTGGTCATCGCCCCGCCGAAGAACTGCCGGGCCGCCACCTGCCGGGACCCGGTCCGGACAGCGACAACTCGGCGTCGAGGCAACAGGCCACGGCCGGGAGCTCGGCCGCCGGGTCAGCATGGGCAAGGCTGCCGCAGACGGTGCCCCGACTCCGCAGTTCGCGGTGGCCGACCCAGGGCAGGGCCAGGCGCAGCAGCGGAACGCTTCTGCTGAGCGGGTCCCGCTCGACGCGGCGCTGCCGTACGGTGGCGCCGATGTGCAGGGCCTCGCCGGAGAGGGCGAACTCGTCAAGCTCTTCGACGGAGTTGATGTCGGCCAGCGTGTCGGGGCGGGCGAGTCGCATGGCCAGCACAGGCGCCAGCGACTGCCCACCCGCGATGACCTTGCCACCCCCGCTGGTTCCCGCCAGTTCGGCGACCGCGTCGGAGAGCTTCGACGGACGCACGTAGGCGAAGGGTGCGGCCTTCATGGATCAGCTCACCTGCCCTGGAACTTCGGGGTGCGCTTGTTGGTGAACGCGTCGACGCCCTCAGCGAAGTCGTGGCTGGAGCGCAACATCGCATAGGCTTTGCGTTCCAGCTCGATGCCGGAGTACAGCGGGCCGTCAACGCCCTTGTCCAGCACTTCCTTGGCGGTACGGAGCGCCAGCGGCGAATAGCCGAGCAGCGTCTTCACCACGCACTCGACCTCCTCATCCAGCGCCGCGCGGTCCTGCACCACGGCCGAGACCAGGCCCCAGTCGCCGGCCTGCTGAGCTTTGATCCGGGACGCGGTCAGGACGTGGTACTTGGCGCGGGAGAGGCCGATCAGCCGGGCGAGGCGCTGGGTGCCGCCGGATCCGGGGATCATGCCCAGCCGCATCTCCGGCAGCGCGAACTCGCTGCGCTTGGTGGCGATGCGAATGTCGGTGGACAGTGCGAGTTCGAAGCCCACGCCGAAGCAGTAGCCGTCGACGGCCGTGATGACCGGCTTGGGGCTGCGCGAGGGAGCCGTGACGTTCTGCCCCAGGTCGGTGAAGTCGATCGGCTCAACCTCCATGAACCCCGGGATATCCCCGCCCGAGGAGAAGTGGTCGCCGTCGCCCTTGATGACCACCACCTGGACGTCCTTGTCGGCGTCGATCTCGGCGAAGTGGTCGGCCATCACCTGGCGGGTGTCCATGGTGATGATGTTGTAGTTGCCGTGATCGAGGGTCAGGTAGGCGACGCGTCCGTTGTGGCCGCGCTCCAGCCTGATCTCACCTCCGGTGAGTGCCATGGTCAAGGTTCCCTTTCGTTGTCGCTCTCGCCCAGGAGTTCGTTGAGCACATCGCCGTGCAAGGGGAGGGGGTGATGTCCACGCCGGCCGGGGCGAGAGCGTCGGCGAGAGCGTTGGCGATCGCGACGGGAAGGCTCATGCTGCTGCCTTCACCGCAGCCCTTCGCACCGAGCCAGGGTGCGTCACCTGTCTGCCGCGGCGGCGCTGTCGGCCAGCGCGTGATAGTCACCGGAGCTCAGTCGGCGGCGCTGGATCTTGGCCGCTCCCGACTTGGGGAGCTCGTCCACTGCGATGAGTCGTTTGGGGCGTTTGAGGGAGGGCAGTCCGGAGCGCTCGCGCACATAGGAGTTAAGTACCGCCAACGCCTGGTCGGGGGTCATGTCTTTGGCGGGAACGAAGAACGCGGTGGCGGCCTGTCCCCACCGGTCGTCGGACAG